>CAVTFE010000012.1:0-34910 GCA_963733745.1 uncultured bacterium | reverse complement strand
TCCACCTCGACCAGTAGCGAGCCACGCAGCACGATAAAACACTCATCGCTGTCCGTGTGCATATGCGGCGCGGGATCGGCCCACGTCTCGACCGTGTTGTTGTACCAGATCTGCAGCCGCTCAGACGCAAACCCAACCCCGTCACGCGGACGGGGCCCAGTCAGCAAGGTGGAGTAATCTGGCAGCTTGCGATGATGAAAGCGGTCCATGCGCCTGATTATACGCGCAGCAGTTCTGGCGGCTCATTGGGCATGTGTAATTGACTGGGATGATGATCTAATGAAGTGATTGGGAAGACCTATGCAGGAAGTTCGCCGATCTGCCGCTCGGTGACCAAGCGGCCCGGCTGCCCTCTGTGTATGCTATCATCCTATTCCCCAACCGCTCTTTGGAGGATGAAAGGATGAAGATGAACAGCCTTCTCGAGGATGAGCTTCCGGGAACACACAACCTGCGTGACCAACTGATGGGCTTGATCTCTGACCAGGATTTGACCTACAAGCTCCCCGGATCGAACCCCACGCTCGGCGAATTGTGCGAGGAAATGGGCCACATCCAGCAGGTGTATATCCATTCGTTCAAGACGTTCAAGCAGGATTGGGAATACCGCGATGCTCAGGTGGAAACGCCGAACAGCGTGGCGGGTCTCACTGCCTGGTACAAAAAGCTGGACGCGGAACTGGTCGAGGCGTTGAGCGGATTATCAGAAGATGATATTCACAACAAGCAGATTGACCGGGGACAGGGATTCACCCCGTCCCTGTACGTCCAGTTCCTCATCTACCACGAGGCAATCCTGATCTTCTGCGCGAAAGCCAGCGCATACCTGAAAGCCCTGGAAAAACCCTACCCTGACCAGTGGAAAGTCGGGATCGGGTAGCAGAGAGAGGTATGCTCATGCTGTACCTGGAAGGAGAGGACGCGTATGCAGGAGAGACAAGAATCGACAACGCCAATAGCGCGCAAACTGACGCAAGAGGAGCGTGAGGCGCGCCGTCAGGAACAGATTAAGCGAAATCAGGCGTTGATTGAGATGCTGAACGAATGGTCGCAAGGGGATGAGCAGGATCAGGAAGAGCAACGCGAGACCTGGGAACTCCTCAAGCGGCTGCTGGATGAGGATCGCTCCTCCTACCAGAGATTGTGTTCGTAAGGGAGTGGCAGCATGAGTAGTGTGCGCGTCGAAGCGATCCTGGATGCTATTTCACAGCTCTCTCCTAAGGAACAACTTGAACTGGCGCATGATCTGCCTCAGGTATTGCGGGCAGGAAGTCAAAGTGGCTATCTTTCTGCGGAAGCAGTCCGCGACGCAGTATAAGTCCGTGAACGTATCCGTCAGCGGCTTGCTGCGGCAGGCCAACCACCTGGCTCCATAGACGAAGATCTCGATGCCATTCGCGATGGCCGTTCTCGACGACCTGTTGGTAGAGCGTGACCCAGCGCAAGACCAAAGCTCATGACATCACTGTCCTCTTCTGGAACAGAACCAGCGCGTATTTGTATCGACGCCAGCCTGGTCCTTCACTTGCTGTTGCCTGATGAGCATGATCTCCAAACGGAGGCGCTCTGGCAGAACTGGTCGACAACCGGGGTCAGAGTCATTGGCCGATGCTTTTGTATGCTGAAGTCATACCAGACTGCCCTAATCACTTGCTGTGTCATGGAGCAGTCCACCAGTGAAAGAGGGTGGCGCTTTGGAGCATGGCGGGCTGGCGCTGGAGGGCGTCGCAGCGAGTGGCAAGCATGTCTTCGAGCGCGGCGAGCGTGGGAAAGTGCGCATTGACCAGCGGATCGTCGGTAAATTGCCAGAGGTGTTCGGCGGGTTGGAGCTCGGGGGAGTACGGCGGCAAGAAGACCAAATGGAGGCCCTCAGGGATCTGCACCAGCGGACTCGTGTGATACCCCGCCTGATCAAGCACGAGCACCACGCGCTTGGTGGGACCGGCGCCCACTGCGCGGGCAAACGCCTCCAGCGCCACACTCATGACCGCCGTGTTGACGGTGGAGGCGAACTGCCACTCGCTGCGCCCAGAGGCGGGATGCACAAAGGCGAGCAAATAGAGCCACTGGAAGCGCTGCTGCACGCGGGCGATGGGCCGTTGCCCGCGCCGCGCCCAGACCGGGCGCAGCCCCGATCGGCTTGAGTCCGATGCGATGCTCGTCGGTGGCCCAGACCTCGACGTCTGCGGTGGGATAGGCTGCGCGCACGAGCGCTACCTGGTCGCTGAGGTCGTTTGCCGAAAAGCCGTCTGAGCGGCGGTATCAGCTTTGGCGTGCTGCGGACGCGGACGATACCGCCGCCAGTCGAGGCGGCGCAACACGCGCCAGCCTGTCGCTTCTCCTACGGGTCGTCCAAGCTGCTGACTCATCCAGTCCGCGACCTTCGCCGCCGTCCAGCGTCCTCCCCCCGGCGCCGCTCCCTCCAGCGCCTGGTCCAACGCCGCTTCCTGCTCCGGCGTCAGCAGACGCGGTCCACCACGATTGGCATGGCGTCGATCGCCGATGCCTGCCGCGCCGTCCGCGTTGTAGCGGCGCGCCACGGTGCGCACCCAAGTGAGTGAGTAGCCCGTCACTGCCGCCACGCGCTCGCTCGGCTCTCCCAGCGCCAGCAACCACACGATCTGCCACTGGCTGCGCGCCACGGGATCTCCTGCCGCTCGGTAGCGCTGCTCCAGTTCCTCGCCACTCAAATCCCCTCGGATGCTCGTTCGTCTTGGCATACGCCTACTATATCATGGAGGTTGGTCATCCGTTCTGCGACTCCGCGTGGCAACCGGGCGACTGACGGCTGACGGCTGACGGCTGACGAAGGTGAAGCCGCGTTTAACGCCTTTACTGCCCTCGGGATCGCCAAAGTTGATCGCGATGATCTGCACATCCACGCTTGGCGACTTGCGCAACAGTTCCAGACACGCCGGGCGTACGACATGATGTATCTCGCGCTTGCGCAGCTCGAGGATCTGGAGTTATGGACAGGCGATGAGCGCCTGGTGAATACGATTGGCGGCCAGGATCCTCGCATCAAATGGGTACCTGCGACTGGAAACTCGACATCCTAGCAAGTCAGCGCCAGGGTGAGAATGATCGGTATACCTGCACGGTTCTCCAACTTTCGAGATAGATTTATAGCGCCCTCTCAGACTATGCGACGAGCAGTGCGTCCAGAGGAGTCAGATCATGCGAACGATTGAAACCTCCCTATGGCTGTTGGAGAAACCAGCGGCTGATGTCGGTGTTGGCGTGTTTCTTGGCGAGGCGCAGTCACCAGGGCTGGCGGATCTGACAGAGGGTGAGCGCGTGCTGCTTGTGGAGCCGAACGAGCTTCGCGCTGAAGGCGCAGTGCGCAAAATCACTGTGGGTGGAAGGCAGTGGTGGTTTGCCGAGATCGCCGACCCAGACGCGATTGAGGTCATTTATCCTGAGTCGGCCGCGCATTCCTGATATTCCTGCATATCAGTCGAGTTGGCCTTCCAGCTTCCCCCAGGCGCAAACCCTTTCGCCGCCCATCACCCTTCCAGCAGGAGCGTCTCGGGGTCCTCCAGCAGCTCCTTGATGCGCACGAGGAAACCGACCGCCTCCGCGCCGTCCACGATGCGGTGGTCGTACGAGACGGCGAGGTACATCATCGGGTGGATCACCACCTGGCCGTTCAGCGCGATCGGGCCGCTCCTCGATCTTGTGCATGCCCAGGATGCCCACCTGCGGCCCATTCAGGATCGGCGTCGAGAGCAGCGAGCCAAACACGCCCCCATTCGTGATCGTGAACGTGCCGCCCTGCAGGTCCTCCAGGCTCAGCCGCCGGTCGCGCGCCTTCTCGGCCAACTCGGCGATCTCATGCTCGATCGCGGCGAAGCTCAGGCGGTCGGCGTCGCGGATCACCGGCACGACCAGCCCCTCGTCCGTGCTGACGGCGATGCCGATGTCATAGTAGTGCTTCAGCACGATCTCGTCGCCCTGAATCTCCGCGTTCAGGCGCGGATACTGCTTGAGCGCGCCGATCACCGCCTTGGTGAAGAACGACATGAAGCCCAGTCCGACGCCGTGCCGCTCCTTGAAGGCGTCGCGCCGCCGCTTGCGCAGCTCCATCACCGCGCTCATATCCACCTCGTTGAAGGTGGTCAGCATCGCCGCCGTGTGCTGCGCCTCCACTAGCCTCCGCGCGATAGTCTGGCGCCGCCGCGACATGCGGATGCGCTCCTCGCCGCGTGTCGCGGTATAACTGAAAGCTGAGGGCGCGCCCGGCTGCCCGAACGGCGTCAAAGCGGTCGCGGGCATCGTCGGCCCGGCGGGCGCTGGCGTCGGAATTGGCTGCTGTTGCGGCGCAACGGCTGGCAGCGTCGGTGTTTGTGCTTGAGCGGGCGCGCTGGCTCCGTTGGCGTTCGCCGCGCCGAGGTACGCCGAGACGTCGTCGTGCGTCACGCGCCCTGCTGGACCCGTCCCGCGCACCCGCGCCAGGTCCACGCCGTACTCCTCGGCCATGCGTCGCGCCAGCGGCGTCGCGCGCACCGCGTCCTGATTCGGCGTCTGAGTGGCTGGCTGCGTCGGCGGCTGGCTGGTGACGGCGGGAGCGGGCGCAGGCGGTAGGGGCGCCGGTTGTGTTGGCGGAGCTGCTGGTTGCGTGGGCGGCTGAGGCTCAGGTTGCGCACGCAGGCGCGCGGGCCGCGTCGGCACGGGAGGGCGCGCGTCGGCGGCGCTGGCGATCACGGCGAGTGTGTCGCCAATATTGACTGTCTCGCCCTCCAGCTTTCGACGATCTCGCCGAGGACGCCGGAGCCGTTGGCGGTGACCTCCATGTTGACCTTCTCGGTCTCCAAGTTCCACCACCGGCTCGCCCTCGACGACCTCCTCGCCCTCGCGCTTCAGCCAGCGCCCCACCGTCGCCTCGACGATGGATTCACCCAGCGGCGGCACCTTAATTTCCGTGGCCATCTCGCGCGCCTCACGCTTCCTGCTCTGAAAACGAATGCCATTAGTTTAAAAACTAATCGTGTTAGTTTAAAAACTAATCACGTTAGCCTAAAAACGAATCTCATTCGTTTTTTTGACCTCTTTTTAACTAATCCGATTCGGTTTTTAACTAACGCCGTTAGTCAAACGCCTCGTCGAGGATGCGCGCCTGCTCGCGCAGGTGTATCTCCGCGTCGCCCTCGGCCACGCTCGCGCGCTCCGGTCGCCCGATGTAGCGCAGCGTCGCGCTCGCCGGCAGCATCTCGCGCAGATGGGCTCTCGATGTAGCTCCACGCGCCCATGTTGCGCGGCTCCTCCTGTAGCCAGACGATCTCGCGCACGTTGCGGTAGCTGGCGAACAGGCGCTCGATCTCGCGCTCCGGGAAGGGATACAACTGCTCGACGCGCGCCACCGCGACGACCTGCGCCATCGCCGGTCTGTTTCTGCGCAGCGCCGATCAGATCAACTGCGACCTTGCCGCTGCAGAGGATCAGCCGCCGCACCTGCGTCTCGCTCGCCATCGTCTACTTCGCGCTCCAGCGCGTCGGCCAGCACCGGGCGGAAATGGCCCTCCAGCCAGGTCGCGCAGGCTGGAGGCGGCGAGCGGGTTGCGCAGCAGGCTCTTCGGCGTGAAGAGGACGAGCGGGCGTGGTGAGTCGGCGAGCGAGGCGGCCTGGGCGCGCAGCAGGTGGAAGTATTGCGCGGCGGTCGTGCAGTTGGCGACGCGCAGATTGTCCTCGGCGGCCAGTTGCAGGTAGCGCTCGATGCGCCCGCTGGAATGCTCCGGCCCCTGCCCCTCGTAGCCGTGCGGCAGCAGCAGCGTCAGCGATGGCAGTTGCCGCCACTTGGCGCGCGCGGCGGCGAGGAACTGGTCGATCATCGCCTGCCCGGCGTTGGCGAAGTCGCCGAACTGCGCCTCCCACAGCACGAACGCGCCCGGCGCGTGGACGCTGTAGCCGTACTCGAAGCCGATGACGGCGGCCTCCGAGAGCGGGCTGTTGTAGACGGCGAAGGACGCGCGCGCCTGCGGGATTGACTGAAGCGGGACGTAGCGTCGCGCCGGTCTGCGCGATCGTGCAGGACGAGGTGGCGCTGGCTGAAGGTGCCACGCTCGGTGTCCTGCCCGCTCAGGCGGATGGGGGTGCCCTCGGCGAGGATCGCGGCGAAGGCCAGCGACTCGGCGTGCGCCCAGTCGATGCCGTTCTCGCGGTCCAGCGCGTCGCCACGCCGTTGCAGCAGCCGTTCGAGCTTGGCGTTCGGCGTGAAGCCGGCCGGACGCGCCAGCAGCGCCGCATTCAGCTCGCGCAGCGTCGCGTGCGGCCACGGCCGTTCGGTAGGACGAGAGCGGCGAGGACTCGCGCAGCTCGCCCTGCTCCGGCTGATAGCGTCCAGCCTTGACCTCCTCCGCCGCCTGGCGCAGCCTGGCCTCAGCCTCGCGCAGCATCTCGCCGGCCTCGTCGTCGCTGATAACGCCCGCCGCGACCAGCTCATCGGCGTAGAGCGCGCGGACGGTGGGGTGCGCAGCGATGCGCTCGTAGAGCAGCGGCTGGGTGAAGGCTGGCTCGTCGCCCTCGTTGTGGCCCCAGCGCCGGTAGCCGATGAGGTCAATCAGGAAGTCGCGGTGGAAGCGCTGCCGGTACATCCGCGCCAGGCGCACGGCGGCGAGGCAGGCGGTGGGATCGTCGGCGTTGACGTGCATGATAGGGATCTCGAAGCCCTTGGCGAGGTCGCCTGCGTAGAGGGTCGAGCGCGCCTCGTCCGGCTCGGTGGTGAAGCCGACCTGGTTGTTGGCGATGAGGTGAATCGTGCCGCCGGTCTGGTAGCCGGGCAGCCGCGAGAGGTTCAATGTCTCGGCGACGACGCCCTCGCCGGGGAAGGCCGCGTCGCCGTGGATGACGATGGCCCAGGCGGCGTCAGGGTTCTGTACCGGCGCGCCGGGAGCGTCGCGCTTATCCTGCGCCGCGCGGGTGAAGCCCTCGACGACGGGGTTGACGAACTCCAGGTGGCTCGGATTGTTCGCCATTGTGAGCTGGATTGTGGCCGGGACGCCCTCGCGCAGCGCGCGGCTTGCGCCGAGATGATACTTCACGTCGCCGGTCCAGCCGTAGTTGATGCCCATCGACCCTTCGGAGGGGACGAGTTCTTTGTTGGGCGCGAGGTGGAACTCGGAGAGGATGGCGGCGTAGGGCTTGCCAAGGATGTGCGCGAGTACGTTGAGCCGCCCGCGATGCGCCATGCCGAGCAGAACTTCTTTGGCGCCGGCCTCGGCGGCGTCGCGGATCAGCTCGTCGAGCATCGGCACGAGCATGTCCAGCCCCTCGATAGAGAAGCGCTTCTGGCCGGGGAAGGTCGTGTGTAGGTAATGCTCGAAGCCCTCGACTGCGCTCAGGCGTTCGAGCAGGTCACGTTGCTCGTCCGTGTCAAGCGTTCCCCAGTGCGCGCCGGACTCGACGGTCTCGTGCAGCCAGTTGCGCTCCACGTAGTTGTGTACGTGGTCGAAGTCGTAGCCGATACTGCCGCAATAGATTGCGCGTAATCGTTCGAGCGCGTCGCGGCAGGAGCCGGCCTCTGGTCCAGCGTTGGGCCAGACGATGGCGGCGGGCAGGGCTTCCAGATCGGCGTCAGTTAGGCCATGTGTCGCGGGATCGAGCATCGGGTCGCCCGGCGGCGCGCTGCCCAGCGGGTCAATCTTGGCGGCGAGGTGGCCGAACTCGCGGATGCTGCGGGCCATGCGCGCGGCGAGCACGACCTTGACGACATCGTGTGTGGCCGCTTGTGTCGCAGGAGCCGTGGGGCTGACAACTGGCTGTGGCGCCGCCACAGTGGCCGTCGCGCCATTCGTGGAACCGTTTGACGCCCCATCGGGCATGGGTCGCATGCGCTCGAAGATGGCGCGTGTTTCGGCGTCAACGGAGGCGGGGTCGCGCTGGTAGCGCTCGTAGAGTTCAAGCGCGTAGCCCGCGTTGGGGCCGTAGAAAATATCCCACTCGCTCATGGATGGTTGCTCGGATCATGTGGTTCGTCTCGTCAGGCTGGGGATGCGCGACGAGCGGTGTCACGCCTCATCTTTGCGCACATGATACGAGGCGCTTATCTCTAGCGTACCACACGGGGCGTGCATCCGCCCGCACGGAAATAAGACACGCTGGCAGGCTGCTATCACCTCACTGTTAGGTACACCGACAGGAAAGCGTCAGGGCAAGCGAATTGTTGATTAGCGGCGCGTGCCATGGATGATCTGCTCGTACTCGGTGTGATCGCCGATCCATATCCATTCGATGTCCGCGCCAGTGCGAACGCCAAGTGCACGCATGGCGTCGCCGAACCGGATGGACCAGTAGTTCTTGGTGGGAACCACCTGTTTGAAATGCAGTTCGGGGTCAGAGGGATTCTTTTGAAATGCCTTGAATGCGTGACGCGCTTCAACTCTTTGGTCCGCTGATAATGCATGGAAGAGTCGCCAGAAGCGCCGCGAACCCTTGGATTTCACTCCTCGGTCTCCAGCGCCTCGTCCACATCAATGAGCAATCCTGCTTGGCGCTCTTGCTCGGCCTCGTGCGCCAGTTCATCGAGATAGGCGAGCGATTCTGGCGTGGCGAGCAGTTCATCCCATGCGGAGTTAGAGAGTTCCTCAACGATTGGCTCGATGCGGCGCGCGGCTTCTTGTTGTTGCTCCTCAGGGAGTCCTTCAAGCGAGTCAATCAGTTTCCGCAATGTATCAATCATTGTCCTAACTCTCTCCCTGTACAGGAAGGGCACAGTGTCTTGTTTGGGCCATGTTGGCCGGTACCCCCTATACTCGTGGGTCTGGCGCTTATCTCTAGCGTACCACATCGCGTCCGGCGCGGGGCGAGGCCAGAGACAGCTCCGACCAGGCCTTGCCTGAGCGCTACTGTCATGCTCACTATGACACGTATGATAAGCTAGCCACGGGTGAAACCGTCCAAAAAGGAGATCGTACGATGCTTATTGACGGACTCTTCAATTTCCTCAACTTCATCGTCTCTCCCTCCGATCAACCCCAGAAATTTATCGCGTTTCTCGGCGTCGTGCTGTTGGTCCATGTGCTGATTGCCGTGCTGGACTTGAAGTGGGGACGCGGTATCGCCTTCACAGCCCTCGCGCTCCTCGCCGCAACGTTTTACATCTACTATGCGGTGGTGATACTGCAAGTGATGCGGCAGAGCCTCGATGAGGAGTTGGCGGATCCGCAGAGTTGGGCGTCGCTTGGCGTCGTTCTTGGACTGTTTTACTGGTACCTCATTGAACTGCCCATTCTCCTGGGCCAAGGCATTGCCGTAGTGGTCCTCGCCTCAGTGTCGCGTCAGCGCGGGTGGATCATAGGGGCTGCGGTTGCCCTGGCGCTCACCATCTTGGCGCCCTTTCTGCTCTCGGAGATCAGTCACGCGATTGACGCAAACACAGACATCTTTAGTCCGCGTTCCATGTATGATGGAGACGTGCGGTTATTTCAGGCGCAGCTGGTGTTCACGGTCGTACTGTTCGCGCTCCAACTCCTCTATCTTGCCTACGGCGTCCGGCGCATCTGGCGCTCGACTGGGTCGCGACGCCCATTGGCTGCGGCCACCCCGCTCCCTTCGGCGCAGTCCTGACAGGGTCATCCGTGCCCGAGGGATCATTCAATAGGCAAGGCGTCTCTTCGGCCTCACGTGTCAACTCGACCAGGGAGTAAGATGACGCCATGAGCGATGAAACGCCTGAAACACAGGAGGCGCCGCAGCGCCGTCGCCGACGGATACGGACGCAGCGCCTGGAGGCGTTCAGTGACGGTGTCTTCGCCATTGCGGTCACCTTGCTCGTGCTGGAGATCACCGTTCCTGCCGGTTCGCAACATGACTTGCTCGGCGCGTTTCTCAACCAGTGGCCGTCGTATCTGGCCTACGTGGTCAGCTTCTCCACTATTGGCGCCCTGTGGCTCGAGCATAGTCTGATCACAGAATATTTGGATCAGGCCGATGCGATCCTGGTGCGACTGAATTTGCTGCTTCTGCTAGTGGTGTCATTCCTACCATTCCCGACCAGGCTCCTCGCGGAATATCTCAACTCGGACAATGCGGAACGGGTCGCGGTGAGCATCTACGGCCTGACATTGCTGGTCGCCCTCAGCCTGCTGTCTGTGCTGTGGCGCTACGCCGTCCGCGCTCATCTGGCGCGGACCGATATGACTGACGACGAGTTGACCGCCTTGACGAGGCGGCTCACACCCGGTCTGGCGGGCTACGTTGTCTTGCTTGGGCTTGGCTTGTTCAGGCCAATCATTGCGGTCATTGGATACCTGGCGATTGCCATTTTCTTCATCGTCCCGCTTGGGCGTGGCAGACGACGCAGGGCCGCCAGGAGCGGCGACTCACAATGATGCGCCGCCCGATCTCTTCCTTTGCTGGCAACTCTGAAGCGCATGCCTGGCGCTATTGAACCTTTCGCTTGTGCGCTGGCATATGGTTATTGTGTGAGATAGGGCTTGTAGGCAGACGCGTGTAGAGCAAGGGCGGACGATATGGATGCGCTGCTGGCGCGGATTGCCACGGGCGACCATGAAGCCATGCGCGAACTGTATCTGGAATGCCGTCCACGGCTGTGGCGCTATCTCGCTCACCTGGATAGTGTGGACGCCACGATGCTCGATGATCTGCTGCAGGAGATCTTCGTCGCCATCTGGCGGTCAGCGCCCTCGTATCGGCCACAGGGCAGCGCGCTGGCGTGGATTTACGCGATCGCGCGCCATCACGCCAGCCATGCCCGGCGCGACAGCGTGCGGCGCGCTGAACACACGCATCGCGCCGGAATTGATGGCGAGAGCTTCGAGACCGGACGCGATCACGGGGCGCCGTTTGAGAACGGGGTGCTCACGCGCATCGCGCTCGACGACGCGCTGGCGCGGCTCTCGCCACCGCATCGTGAAGTGCTGCGGCTCGCCTTTCAGCATGGCTTCTCGGCTCCAGAAGTGGCGCAGATTCTGGATGTCCCGCTCGGCACGGTCAAGAGCCGGATCAGCTATGCGCGCCGCGCGCTCATTCAGGAATACGCCCATGCGACAGCGTATGAGGAGGAGACGCCATGACCGCGCGACATTCCTGCGCTGAGTGCATACGCATGTTGCCGTGGTACGCCGCTGGACGCGTCACGGCGGACGAACGCGCGCTGGTTGAAGCGCATCTGGCTGGCTGCGCGCGCTGCCGCGACGAGCTGGCTCAATGGCGAGCGGTTGGGGTAGCGCTGGCTCGTGAGGAAGCGCAGGCGGCTCCTGAGCGGACCAGCGCGGAAGGGTGGATGCGCCTCTCGGAGCGCATTCAGGCGCTCGATCCTCCGAGGAGACCCGCGCGCTTCCCGGCGCTTGGCGCCGACTCGCCCACGGCCAGCGCAGTAGAGCTTTATCTGCCGTATCGGCCAATGGCCTGCGGCGAGACCTATGACGAGCTATGACGAGACCTATGACGAGGATGACGACGACTATGCGTTCATCCTCGAAGATACGTTGGGGGAGTCCATGAGTACGGAACACGACCAGAGCGGCCAACACACGCCGGATGTGGCGCGTCTGGATACCGGGAGACGCGGCTGGGGTCCGCGCGCGACGGCCATCGCGGGGGTCGCGGCGGCGCTGATCCTCGTGATTGTGGCGACGACGATCTATGCTCAGTTCGCACGGCGTGCGACATCTACTGTCACCGCGGCCGCCACTGCCACCAGTACGCCAGCGTTTACGACAGTCGCGCCGGGGACGGTGCTGTTCCAATCGGACTGGTCGAAGGGGCTGGACGGCTGGGGAGCGAGCGATGGCTGGACGGTGCATGACGGCATGCTGGAGATCGACGGCAAAGACAACCGCACGCTGACCATCCCGTACAAGCCGACGGTGCGCGACTATGCGGTGATTTATTCCGTGCAGGTGGTAGATGAGCCGAATGATGGTGGCTACTTCCGCCTCGTCGCCGCGCCGACCTCCACATCTCCCGGCTTCCATGCCGAGGTGCAAGGCTTGCACACAGACCTCGACCATCCAAATGGAGATCATCCGCACGCCTGGGTCCTGCTCGACCCACGTGACATGCAGGGTGGTAACGCCCACACGACCGACTACGAGCCGCGCCACGTCATGTGGACATATCATGTGGAGGTACGCGGAAACGGCGTGCAGTTCAAACGCAATGACGCGTCGCTGAGCGCGGCTGACACAGCGCTGAGCGCGGCGGTCTCCACCAAGCCTGATCCGCTCTCACACGGGCCGCTCACGATCGAGTGCGGGCTGGCGCTCCTGCGCTTCGGCCAGATCCAGATCATCGCGCTGTAAGGTGCGTTGGTGACCGCTCTTTTCGCCATGAAAGGGACGATCCGTGTGTACATGTGTCGGCGATGGTGGACTCATGATCACGGGGCATAGACTGGGCCGAGGACATGCACTCCAATCCCTGGGTCCTCGGTGATCATCGCCGCACGCCAATAAGCGGATCATGCGCCACTGCGCGCGCGATACTCCTGCAACGCGCTGCGGGCGCGGGCTGCAGCAGCCTCGTCGCGAAGCTTCGTCCCGAGGGCGCTAAGACCTGCGGACGCATTCAGACGCACCCCTGCATCCTGGTCTGCTAACGCGCCAATGAGAGGCTCGACTGCCGCAGGGCTGGCAGATTGGGCAAGCGCAACGACTGCCGCTACTCGCTCGCGCTGGTTGGCGCTGTGTACATTCGTCAAGGCACGATCCAGACTGCGCGCCTGGGCGCTGGCGCCAGCCTTGCGTTGCAAGGCGACAAAGGGAGGGAGGCTTGGTATCCACCGATCAAATAGCCTGAAGAGGAAAGGCAACACACCGAAAGGAACGGCAATAACCAGGATGGTGACGATAACTCGTACAAACGAATATGGCTGAATTGCCAAGCCGGATGAGTTCTGCTGAATCGCCAAGCCGGAGACATAGGCAGCGGCGAACATCCCCACGAAGAGCAGCGCTGCGCTGAGAAGCGTCAAGCCTAACACCAACAGGGTTGATAGGCAGGAACTCACAGTGTCCAGCCTGGCTCTCATTGAATTCCCCATTCTATTCACCCAAGCGGGCATACCTGGGCAATGCCTACACTGTGAAGACGCAACCGCTGCGCCTCTTACCCTCGTCGTCGCCCGTCTGGCCCCCATTCTATACCCATATGCAAGCGGTCACTACGGCCTGTTTTTGTGCAACACACCTACTACATAAGGGCGCCGGTGAAGATGCTGACGCTGGCAGGTGGCAAGGTCTATGCGGGAAACGCGGCGTGTTTCCTCATGGCCGCAGCGCCTCATCATTCGTATCGGCATTCGTATCGGCATTCGTATCGACGGGAAGGCGCATCGCTGGGGCGTTGAGGTTGTAGCGAACGCCGAGCATGCGTATCGCAAAGCAGGAGCCAACGGCGACGATGGCGGCGGGCAGATTGTAGAAGCCCATGTGGACGGCGAGGACAGCGATTGTCGCGCCGACGAGCGCGGGAATCGCATAGAGTCCGGTCGAGAGGATCGGCGGCATCCTGCCGATCAACATGTCGCGCAGGGTCCCGCCGCCGATGGCGGTGATCATGCCCAGGAGCGCCGCCTGGGCGGGGCCGAGGCCGAACGTGAGGGCCTTCGTCGCGCCGGTCACGCAGAAGAGGCTCAGCCCCGCCGCGTCCATGATGGTGATCGCCGATGTGAAGCGGTTGAGGCGGGCGCTGAGGAAGAAGACGGCGAGCGCGCCAACGGCGGCGACGGTGAGAAAGATCCAGGTGGTGAACGCTTCGGGCGGGACGGAGCCGATGAGCAGGTCGCGGATGATCCCGCCACCCACCGCCGTGATGACGCCCAGGGTGATGACGCCGACGATGTCGAGCCGCGCCACCTGCGCGGCGGTGAGCGCGCCATTCAGCGCGAAAGCGAAGGTTCCCAGGAGCTCGAGCGAGAGGAGCAGCGCATTGCCGGACATCGGGGATATTCTCCTGTCCGTCCACGCCCAGGCGTCGAAGCTGAGTATCGGGATCTGCGCTCAGACTATCGGTCGGTCGAGTTTGACATAGCTGTCGTCATTCAGTCAAGGACAGCCGATACTCATTTGCCGATACTCATTTGATGATGAGGCCGGTGACGTAGAGCAGCAACATCCCGGTCATCACGCCGCCAAAGACGGTGAAGGGCGACTCACGCTGCGCGCCCTTGCCCCAGACCATCTCGCGGCCCAGTGTATACGCCACCTGGAAAACCGCGCCGGTCCCGATCGCCAGGAAGAGCACTGCCAGTGGCTGCGAGGAGACGAGGCCGCCGATCCAGGCTCCCGCGATGGCTGGCCCGCCACCGAGCAGGCCGAGCAACGCCAGCGCGCGCAGTGATGGGCGCTCCTTCGCAATGGGCGCGATGATCCCCAGCCCTTCGGTCAGATTCTGGATGATGAAGCCGACTACCAGGAAGGTTCCCAGCGTCGCCGCGCCGACGCTGAACGCCGCGCCAATCGCCAGCCCCTCGCCCAGATTGTGCAGCCCGATGCCGAGCGCGACCATCGTGGCGAGCGTCATACGCTGGCTCGCGCCACCGCGCTTGCTCAGGAGCTGGCGTTGACTCACCGCGTTGAGCAGCAGGAAGGTTCCGACAACGCCAATGGCGATGATCCCCGCGCCCTGGAACGCGCCGGCGAGCGTCCCACTGATCTCCAGCGCCTCGGTGAGCGCGTCAACGCCGAGATAAATGAGCAACCCCACTGTTGCGGCCATCAGGAAGAGCATCGCACGTGACCCCAGCCGACGCAGCGCCGGGAGCCAGCACATTCCCAGCAGGATCGGGATGATGCCGACGTAGACGCCGATGAGCGTGTAGCTCCAGAAGGTCGCCGCGGTGGGCGCGGGCGTCTCCGCCGCGACGGGAATCGAGGTGGTGAAGGCGACGCCGCTGGACGAGAAGAGGGTGATCTCATACGCCTCGCCGGTGACCCAGGGATAGTGGAGCGTTACGGTGGCGGAGCTGAGCCGGGGAATGGTCGCATCGGGCGTCACGCTATAGGGCCAGATCGCGTCGTTGATGTTGACCTGCGCGAGCGTGATTTCCTGCGGGCTGGTGTTGCGCAGATGCAGCTCGATCTCGCCGCGACGCAGGATGGTCTGCTCGAACTGGAGCGTCTCGGTTGGCGCGACGGGCGCGACATTGAGGCCGGCGCCGCTGGTCCAGACGAAGAGCGCGATGATCGCACCTAGCGCCAGCACAGGTAGCAGGAAGATCAGCGCCGTGCGCCAGCGCGGCTGCGAGGGCGCCGAGGGGGCGGGTGTCGTGGATGTCGTCGCCATCAGCGCTCCATGCTTTCCGTATGCGATTCATGCGATTCATGCGATTCATGCGATTCATGCGATTCGCTCATCAGGCTTCCACCTCGAAGACGCCGGTCCAGCCCAGCTCGGCGAACTCGGTCTTGTGGGCGTGGAACATGTAATGTCCGGGGTACTTGTAGCGGAACTCGAGGATGCCACGCTGCCCCTGCATCTGCGTGATGATGTCGGTGAACTCAGTGGGAGTCAGGCTGGTGCCGGTGGGGTAATACTGGAAGAAGTTGGCGTGCAGGTGGAACGAGTTGATGGGGTCGTACTCCAGGATATTCACCAGATAGACGCGCACCAGCTCGCCGACCTTGATCTTGATGGGATGTTTGCCATGGTCGTAATGGAAGGGGATGGCGTTGACGGCATAGAAGTCGTTGGCGCCGTCGAAGTCCACGTCGAAGCCGCTCATCACCATGACGAACTCATGATCGGCGTGTGGCCGCCCTTCCTTGGGGTCGATGATGAACGCGCCGTAGAGGCCCTTGGCGATGTGCTGGGCCAGCGGCGCGGCGTGGCAGTGGTAGAGGTGCAGCCCGAACGGCTCGGCGTCGAACTCGTAGACAAACCGTTTGCCGGGATCGATCAGCCCGGAGGCGGCGTCGAAGACGCCATCCATGCTGGCGGGATGGATGCCATGGAAGTGGATGCTGTGCGGGTGTGTGCTGCCATTGATGAAGGTGATGCGCACGCGGTCGCCCTCATGCGCGCGAATCGTCGGACCAGGGATGCGACCGTTGTAGGTCCAGGCGGCGAACTCGACGCCGGGGACGATCTCGATGGTTTTGTTGAGGGCGTAGAACGTGTACTCGCGCAAGGTCTGTCCGCTGGGTAGCGCGCTCACCTTCCCGCCGTCGAAGTCGGTCAGGATCTCGGTGGGGTCGAAGCCGTTGCGCGCGTGATCTACCTCGCCGACTACGCCTGGTAGGGTCGTCCCAGCGTGCTGATGCTGATGCGCGCTCGCAGCCTGGCCCGCTACCTGCGCGCCAGTCGTCGCGCCAGTCGTCGCGCCAGTCGTCGCGCCCCAGTCGTCGCGCCACGCACGGTGGCCAACGCCGCGGCTCCCAGCAGCCCCGCGCCGCCGACGCCCGCCAGCAGGACGCCACGGCGCGAGATCCCACTGGTCCGTTCCTCTCCGGCGTCTTCCGTGGATGGAACCTGATCTGACTCGTTCAAGGAAACCGCCTCACTCTAGATCGTCCATCACCACCTCAATCCAACCTTCGCCCGGCTAGGAGTCGCTGCCCGTCTCGCCGAGCGTCGCCACGCCGATCTCCGCCGCCAGTTGTGGCCCGATCAGGCGCTCCTCGTCGTCCGCGCCCACGCTGACGTGGAGCGGACCGTCGAAGGGCGCGCGTTCACGTACGGAGACGCGCGCGCCGGGGACCAGTCCGAGCGTTTCGAGGTAGCGCAGCGCCTCGGCGTTGTCGTCGTTGACCCAACGAATCACGGCGTCGTCGCCGGGCGCGAGGTCCGAGAGCCGCTGGACCGGCGGGAAGGGGGTAGCAGGCGCGCCATTGGGCAGCGGATGGGGAATAGGGTCGCCGTGTGGGTCCTCGGTGGGGTGGCCCAGCAGGATATCCATGCGATCCACAAAGGCGTCGGAGATGACATGCTCGAGCTGCTCGGCCTCGGCGTCCACGGCGTCAAGGTTGAACCCCATGATCTTGACCAGGAAGAGTTCCAGCAGCCGGTGGCGGCGCACAAAGAGCGTGGCGAGTTCGTCGCCACGCGGAGTCAGTTCGACGCCATGGTAGGGAGTGTGGCGAACATATCCCTCACCGGCCAGCCATTTGAAGAGCTGCGTCACCGAGGCATCGCTCAACTGCCCCGTCGGCTCAAGCGCCTGCAAGCGGTCGCGCATCGCCGAGGTCGAGATGTGTTCGCCGCGCTCGCGCAGTTTGTAGCAGACCTTGAGACAGTCCGCCGCGCGTCGCGGCACGCTGCGAAAATCAGCAGACATGAGTGCCCCAATCATCTCGATACCCAGCAAGATTTACAAGTCTAAAACAGAATAGCCTAGAGGTGTAAAAAAGTCAATGGGCAAGTAATCAACGTCGCGCGTCTCGGACTTGCCGTTGCGCCGTTTCGCATCAGTGGCCATATATTGGCTATGTGGCTATGTTGGCTATGTATAATGCAGGCATGGCAAGCGGACGCGAGGCGCGCCGTGGTAGGTGAAACAGGAGCAGGATATGTCTCGAATTGTCATTGACACCGACCCTGGCATTGACGACGCGCTGGCGCTGTTCTTCGCTCTTGCGTCGCCAATGTTCAGCTCGAGGCAGTGACGACGGTGAGTGGGAACGTGTCCGTCGAGAAGACGACACGCAACGCGCTGCTCCTGCTCGATCTAGCGGGACGCGGCGATGTTCCTGTGGCGCGTGGAGCGGATTGTCCGTTGCTGCGCCCGGCGGTCTACGCCGATTATGTGCATGGGCGCAACGGCGTTGGCGATGTCGAATTGCCGGAACCGCAGCGAGAGCCTGCCACGTTGCATGCCGTCGAGATGATTATCCAGACGATCCTGGGCGCGCCGGGGGAGATCACGCTGGTGGCTTTGGGGCCGCTGACGAACCTGGCGCTGGCCGTGCGGCGCGAGCCGCGCATCGCGGAGGCTGTGCGCGAGGTGGTGATTATGGGCGGGGCGCTGCGCGTTCCCGGCAACGTCAGCCCGGCGGCGGAGTTCAATATCTACGTCGACCCACACGCCGCGCAGATCGTCTTCTCGGCGGGCTGGCCGGTTCGCCTGGTCTCGCTGGACGTGACCCAGCAGACGGTGATGGCGCGCGAGCAGTTCGCCATGCTCGCCAGGACGGGGCATCCCGTCACGCGGACAATCCAGGCGATGACGGATTATTACTACGACCAGTTCGCCGGGCCGAGGGGGATTGAGACTTTCTCCATGCACGACCCATTGTGTGCTGCGGCGGCGCTGCATCCTGATCTGATCGAGTGGCGACGCGCCTACGTAGAGGTTGAGTTGACTGGCACGCTGACTTCTGGGGCGACAGTGGCGTATTTCGACCACGCCGAGGATGTCGATCCAGCGCTGGCCGAGGGTCACAAGGCGAACATCCTCGCGTCAGTTGG
The DNA here is from genome assembly GCA_963733745.1 of uncultured bacterium. Taxonomy (GTDB): domain Bacteria; phylum Chloroflexota; class Ktedonobacteria; order Ktedonobacterales; family JADMIN01; genus DASWAC01. The sequence continues at coordinate 16,547 of CAVTFE010000012.1, read as the reverse complement.
GGTTGATCGTGAGCGGTTCATCGCGCTGTATCTGGATACGCTGGCGTCCGCATATACGGCGCCGGAGAGTTAGCGCGCCACACTATATCACAGCGCTGAAGCGCCTTCTTCACTACTTCAAGACATAGGGCATGAGCAGGCGGCATCAGCTTCGCATCGCTCACGTCTCAATCTCGCGGGAGATCAGCTCAGCGGCTCGACGCGGACACGGCCGTATTTGTCGGTGTGCGCCAGATGCTCTTTCAGGCAGGTCGGGCAGACACACTGGTCGAAATGACCGTCGTGAGTCGGCATGCTGATGAGGGTCAGGTGCGTGTCGCAGGACCAGACACCGCACTCAAAGCAGCGGTCGGCGGCGATCTTCGGGCAGCCCGGCTCCTGACAAAGGCGAGAGGACATGGATATTGCTCCTTTGGCGGCTCGTGTCCAGGACGTTCCATCGCAGCGCGGAACGGATTGGAGCATCGCCACAACGGCGTGGCGGGCCGCCTCCGCTGCCACTATATCATTTTTCTGCATGCTCCTCACGACAAAGTCGGAGGCTTCTCAGGCTACGCATGCCCCAGCGGACTACGTTCACACCTGAAGGGCTTGCCCAGCCCCACTTTGTTGGTTCTTGCCAAGCACCAGAATGTTCTTGGCGGCATTGTGGTCTCGATGCAGGTTGACGCCACACTCCGGGCAACTATGCCAGCGGACAGATAAGCCCTTCTGCACCAAGACGCCACAGCCAGAACACATCTGACTGGTGAACGCAGGGTTGACCTTATTGGGCTTTCGCCCGCCGCAAGCCGCCGGGATTTCAACCCGTGCGGTGAGGCGGTTGGGGGCGTTCGCCATGCGTCCTGCGTCCATTGCCGTGTCCTCCCCGTTGTGCGAGAAGAGGTGGGCAGGACATTTTGCACCGCACCAAGCACCTCCTCTTACGGGGTTCCGTGGAATGTCGTTCCCACGGGTAAAAGCCGTAACCCGTCTTGGACGAGGTGCGCTCCGCTTGAGCGGCGGTCGTTGAGCTCACCATGCCACGCCGCGATGGAGTCAACCTCCAGTGGGTTCGGGCAGAACCTTCGGGCGCTAACGTGAGCCGTTGGGCTGTGCGTAGCCTGAGAATCCGCCGGGCTTTAGCCCGTGCGGAGTGTCAATACTACCACTTTCCGACCGGCGCACACTGCCTTGAAGGAAAGGAGGCTCAGGAACGCTCTCCACCCTGCATCTTGAATGCTCTTGGCGAGATGATGATTCCTGACCATATTGGCTGTCTGCAAATCCTCGAAATATACGGTGTCGTATTGGCGCACCAAAGAGAGCGCCGCTTTGGGCTGGAAGTCGCGCCGTTGGCGCCCCACCTTCTGATGCGCTTTGGCGAGCGCCTTGACCGCTTTCCTGCGTCGTTTACTGCCCTCCTTGCGACGCGAGACACGCCGCTGGCAGCGCCGTAGATAGGCTTCCGCTTTGCGATAGCAGCGCGGATTAAGAATCATGGCGCCATCGGCCAGCGTGGCAAACGACTCCAGGCCTAAGTCAATCCCGGTCTCCTGACCAGTGGGTGGAAGCGGCTCGGTAGGCACCTCGGCACAGGAGAAGCAGGCATACCAGCCGTCAATTTCCCGCGAGATGGTGACGGTCTTGGGCATACCCTGGAGGGGCAGGTGCAATCGAATAGGGATACGACCAATCTTGGAGAGGCTGAGTACATGCCCATGCAGCATCGCGCCATTACCATATTCGGGAAATGTGAAACTATGGTAGCGGCCAGCACCCTGGAAACGCGGATAGCCTGCTTTCTCGCCCGTCTGGAGGCGTCGGAAGAATGCCTGGAAGGTTTGGTGAAGGCGCAGGATGACGTCTTGCAAGACATGAGCATGCACGTCAGTATATTCTGGGCATGCTGCTTTGAGGTCGGGTAGCTCTGCCTTTTGCTGGTAGTAGGTGGCGCCTTTGCCCTGCCCGCGTCCCCACCACGTCTTGCGCTGTTCGAGCGCGACATTATAGAGCGTATGGCAGCGCGACAAGACCATTTCCAATGTCTGCGCTTGCGCCGGCGTCGGGGCCAGTTTGTACTTGAACGTCTTGCGCACGCAGTCCATGTCACTGCGCTCGCTTCCGCTGTCCGGCACTATACTTTCGGATGGCCTGTACCAGTTCCCCGTTGAGGGAACGATCATGCGCACGTGCTAGTCGCTTCATCGACTCGGCGAGTTCAGCCGATACACGTAGCGTGATCTTGACCTCTTGTTGTCGTTCGCCCATGACGGTATTTTACCATCATTATGAGGTCATAGCAAGCGGGCAGGATATACATTGCCCTGTAGGCGACAACGCCCCTATTCCTCAGTCTGGAATTAGGGGCGCCTTGACCGCTCCCCACGGCTCAAGCCGGGGGATTCTTGGGCTGACGACTGCTCATCCAGCAAGCTGGGCAAGTCTGACACCGTCATGTCGTGGCCCGAAGCCACCTCCACAAGCGTCAATTTCCGCAGGCCCTGCGGTATGCAAGCAGGTTACCACACCAGGGAGAAGCGAGCAAGTCAGACGGTACGTCCTGAACGATTGGCGCCGCCAGGCGGCGCGCGGCGTTTATCCCCATCGGTGAACCAAGGGGTCTTCGCGCCGCACTTTCTGATAAATTGCGACTCTACAGATGGATGAGCATCAGACGTGGAGCGCAGTTCAAGCGTCGTGGGCCACCGGCAGAATCAGCGCCGAGGGATGCGCGGCGTCGTGGTAGATCGTCTGGTCGGCGGCACGGATGATCGTCGCAGTCACCTGCGGTTCGCCAGAGCCGAGATTGCGGTTCCAGCGCGGATGTCCACCGCTCGCCACCTGGAGGCGCAGGCGATGTCCACGTTTGAAGCGTTGCGCCGTAGACGAGAGGCTCAGTTCGATCTTCAGCGAGCCGTCCGGCTGGGCTTCACCTTTGCCCGGCTCGATGCGCAGCAGCCCGTCGCAGACGTTGATCGAGCGTCCGTTGGGATGGACGTCGCAGAGGCGACCCAGGAAGTCGGTATGTTCCAGGCTGGAGCGTACGTAAAGGATCAGCCGCACTGAGCCGATCACGTCCAGATCGGCGGCGAGCGGCGCGCTAGTGTAGCAGAGGACATCGGGGCGCGCTTCGAGCCAGCGTTGGTTCTTGGGACCGGAAGGTGGCATCAGGACGGGGCCGCCGATCGTCGGCGTGGGGTTGGCGGGATCGTAGCGGTAGATGTCCGGCGGCTCGTCGCCACTAGGCGCCATCGTCGCCAGGCGGCCACGCGCGCGGGGATAGTAGCTGACCTCGATTGCGGCTGGCGGCCAGGAGTCGTACTCCCGCCATTGCTTCGCGCCCATCAGGAAGATGCGCACGGGATGCGCGCGCGCTAGCTCCGTCTCGCCGCGCAGGTGGATCGCGGACCAGCGCAGCCCCTCGCGCAGTGTCTCCAGCATGCCGCGCAGCGAGGTATGGGTCCACGGCCCCATCGTCAGGTTTGGCGCGCGATTGGCGGCGCGCATCACGGCGTAGTCGTCCAGTGTGTCGCGCAGGAAGAGGTCGTACCAGCCGCCGACGACCGAGATCGGCAGCGTCACGGTCTCGCGTGCGGGGCTGAAGTCGCGCTTTTGCCAGTAGGGGTCGTCGCGGTCGGGATGTGAGAGCACATCCTGATAGAACTGGATGGTTCTGCCGACGGCGACCTGATCGGCGTCACGCACGGGGAGCGCCATGAACGCGCGCTGGAGGGCCTTGGGGTCGGGCTTCTTCGGCGGGTGGACCGTCGCGACCCAGTTGAGGGTGTTGAGCAGGCCGAACGCCTCGTCAGGGAAGTAGCGCGGCGCGCCCTGTGGGCTGGTGAAGCTGGGGGCGAGGGCCTTGAGCTGCGGCGGCGGGTCGGCGGCCAGCGCCCACTGCATGAAGCCGAGGTAGCTCATGCCCCACATAGCTATGGAGCCGTTGGACCAGGGCTGATCGGCGATCCAGTCGAGGGTGGCGCGGCCATCTACGACGTCGGTGGCGCGTGGATCGAACACGCCCTCGGAGGCGAAGCGTCCGCGCACGCTCTGCGCCAGCGTGGCGAATCCTCGCGCGGCGAAGCGCTTGCCGGCGAATTCTGTCAGCAGCCCGCCGCCACGTGGCTGCTCGCTGTGGCGGCCATAGGGCGTGCGGATGAGGACGACGGGATGCGGGCCGAGGTCGCGCGGCAGGAAGAGATCGGCGAAGAGGCGCACGCCATCGGGCATGGCGATGGGGATATCGCGCTGGACCGCGACGCCGAAGTGTGGCGGTGGCAGCCTCAGGAGCCGCGCTTCAAGCTGCGCGTATCGCCCGGCGCGCTGTGATGTGATCGCGTTCTGCGCCGCTGTGGTTGGCTCGCTCGTCCTCGTCGCCATCACGCCCTCCTCTTCATCTCTGATACTTCGGCCTCATTGCCTGATACGATACTCCACGCCACTGGCCAACTGGAAGGGGCGACATTCGGGTTATTCGCGGGAGATTAAGCGCGCCTGCATGAGCATACTGGCTAAATGCGGCCATCAGAAGACAAGGTGAACTTATGGACCCTAACGCCGTCATCGCCGTCACAGCCGTACTAGCCCTCATTCTCTCAGGTGTCGGCTTATACCGAGACATCCAGCGGTCGCGCCGGGAGCAGGAGCAGGTCAAGCAACGCGCCGAGTGGGAGCGCGACCAAGTGCAGAAGCGACAGGAGTGGGAGCATCGCCAACTTGATGCCGCCGCGCCCCATCTCGTTCCGGTTGGCGCGTCCTGGAACGGGCTGAACGATACGCTCCCCTAGCGACTTGCCGGGACCATCAGCCAGATTGAGATAGAGATTCACAACCAGGGCAATAGCACACCATTGGATGTCACTGCGGTGTTGTTCCCTTGCCAGAGTCGTGAATCCTCAATCGGGCGCGCGAACCGACAACCTGCACGGCATTTATTGGGAGGGGAAGCTCAATGCATCTCCTGCCCCTGGCGAACGAACGCGCCTTGTATTGCGCCAACAGAACTACCCAGTCAACGGCGACCAGAGACTGCTCGAAAAGTACACTCTATTCGCGCCAGATGAGCCGAGTCTCGCTCTGCCTCAAACTGATCGCTTCTTCTTTGCTCGGCTCACCCTGTCGTATCGGGACACGAGTAGGCGAACACTGGGGTTGATCTATGACGCTGAGTCGGTTAGGACGGGCGCCGCTCTCAGGACGGAATGGGCGCATGTAGCTGGGCCAGAAGAGGTCTCCCACAGCTTACAGGGCGTCCGATTGACGAGACCAGACGCCGCCGCAGACCAAGCTCATAAATCCGCTACCAGCCGATTGCAAGCGAGCGTAACACAGACACTGAATCTGTACAAATCAAATGCCTGATAATAGCGCGTCTCCAGCCGACAGCAATTGCGGTCGCTGAATTGGTCCGGTTTCCACCAATAATCAGTCAGCGGTATGCTTCGGCCTGGAGGGTGAAGAGTTCGGCGTAGCGGCCATCTAGCGCGAGTAGCTCTTCATGCGTGCCCTGCTCCAGGATGCCTCCGTGCTCGAGGACGAGGATGCGGTTGGCCAGGCGCACGGTGCTGAAGCGGTGCGAGATGAAGATGGCGGACTTGCCTGCCGTTAGCTCGCGGAAGCGCGCGAAGACCTCGTACTCCGCCTGCGGATCGAGCGAACTGGTTGGCTCGTCGAGGATGAGGATCTGCGCGTCGCGCATAAAGGCGCGGGCCAGCGCGATCTTCTGCCACTCACCGCCGGAGAGCTGTTGCCCCGACTCGAACCACTTGCCGAGCATGCTCTCGTAGCCATCCGGCAGCTTCTCGATCACCGCGTTGGCGCCACTCTTGGCCGCCGCGGAGCGCACATCGTCCCGCTCGTCAATACGTTCGATACGCCCGACGCCGATGTTGCGCGAGGCGGAGAGGTAGTAGGTCACGTAGTCCTGGAAGATGACGCCGATCTGCGCGCGCAGGGCTTGCAGGTCGTACTCCTTGATGTCGCGCCCGTTGATGAGAATCTGCCCCTCGTCGGGGTCATAGAGGCGCGTCAGCAGCTTGACGATAGTGGTCTTGCCCGCGCCGTTGCGCCCCACCAGCGCGACCGTCTCGCCCGCCGGAATCGTGAAGCTGATGTTCTTCAGCGCTGGGCCGAACTCCTCGCGGCCGGGATAGGTGAAGGTGACGTTGCGGAACTCGACGTTCAGCCCATCGGTCGCCGGCTTGAGGCCATCCTTGGGGCTGACGATGCGTGGCGTGTAGGCGAGGAAGTCGAAGTAGGTGTTGACGAAGAGGTTGTTCTCGTACATCGAGGAGACGCCGCCGAGCAGGTTTTGGAAGCTCGACCCCAGGTTGATCGCCGCCTGCGTGTAGAGCGTCAGGTCGCCCAGAGTGATGCGCCCGACGACGGCCTGGAGCGCGACGTAGAGGAAGATCAGACCGTTGGCGATGTTGCTCAGCAGCCCCCAGCCGAAGGCCGCCATGTAGCGCGGCACGATCAGCGCGCGCGCCTCGTCGTAGAAGCGATACGCCAGCTTGCGATAACCCGCGATGAAGTAGTCGCCGAGGGTGAAGAGCTTGATCTCCTTGTTGTAGGTGTCAGTCGTCAGCAGCGTGTTGTAGTAGCCCATCTCGCGGCGCAGCGGCGACTGTCGGCGCATCATCTGATAGCCCCACCAGCCGTAGCGCACGTTGGCGATGAAGACGGGAATTGGCGCGATGAGCGCGAGGATCGCCAGCCACCAGGCGAGGTGGACGAGAATGGCGAAGAGCGAGACGAGCGTGACGATGGTGCGCCCTAGTCCGAAGGTCTGCGAGATCATGCCGGTGGGACGTGAGGCTGCCTCGCGCTGTGCCTGCTGGAGCTGATCGTAGAACGCGGCGTCCTCGAAGAAGCCGAGGTCGAGTGTGTTGGCCTTCTCCATCACCTTGAGCTGGACGTCGACGGCGACCTTCTCCTGCAAAAGTTGCTGGTAGATGTTCGCGATGGTCGAGAGCAGGCTGGAGACCGCCTGGATGGCGAACTGCGCGAAGACATACCAGATCACCAGCGTGGTTGTGCCATCGCCGCCCTGATGCGTAATCGCGGCGACGACGGAGTTGATGAGCTGTGCGCTAACCCAGGCGGTGGCGGCGGGGACGAGGCCCTGCGCGATGTTGAGCGCGCCGAGCGCGCCGGTGTAGAAGGGTTGAACGTCCCAGACCAGTCTCAGCACACGCGGCAGGCCACGAAACGCGCCCATGACCTTTTCCCAGGACAACCGGTCTTCCTCGTCGGGCATGAAGGCGCTTTGATTGCGTCTGTTGCCATTGGCTCCATTGGCTCCATTGGCCGTTGGCTCCATTGCCTGCGCCGTTGGCTCCATTGCGCGCGCCATTGGCACCGGGACGGAATCGGCTCCGCGCGGCGATGCGCATCCAGTCGGGTCCAGGGAAGGTCATGCTTTACTCATTCAGGGAGATGGTCACGGAGCGCTGCGTCGCTCGTCTCAAGAGGAAGTGATGATGCCTTGACACTCTGCCCAGAAAAATCCGGGAGATTCCTGGATCCGCCAGCCGGGGCAACGGCAGGGCTCTCACCCCTCCGCAGGAGCCTGGCTGTCCCCAGGCGTTACGTTCCCGTGTGCCCCACGGTACCACTCGTCCCACTCATCTGACTTGTCTCACTCGGCCAGCGCCCATCCGCCCTGGCCACCGCAAGCCCATGCTTCAAGATTACTGCGGCCGCATTGTGGTCGCGGTCCAGAATGAGCCCGCAGCGCGGACAGATATGCGTCCGCACGCTGAGCGATTTCCGGATGCGCGCTGGGCACGGCGACCCATCAGGCAGGATGCCGCTACAGTCCTGGCTGGTGAACGCCGGTGGAACCGCCACCACCGGAACATCCTGCAGCCTCCCGTAGTACTCCACCCAGCGCCGCAGACGGGACCAGCCCACATCGGAGATCGCTTTGGCCAAGCGCCGATTGCGCACCAAGTTCCGTACCTGCAGGTCTTCCAGGGCAATCAGGTCGTGAGAGCTGATGAGCGCGCTCGCCGTCTTGCGGGCGAAGTCCTCGCGCTGCCGTTGGAGGGTCAGGTACGCTTTCCCCACCCGTTGCTTCGCCTTCCCCCAGTTGGCCGACTGGCGCGGTGGGGAAGGGGTGGATGACGCATGGGCTGTGGGCGAAGGGGATGGGATGGCGGGCGGCGCCAGGTCCTTAGGGTACTTGTTGTGCCGCGCGCCAGCGCGCGCGGCATGGTTGTTCCTCGGCTTCTTCCCTTTCTTGTGGAAGATACTGCGGCGGGAGAGGCGTCGCTGGTAGCGCTTGAGCCGCGCCTCGGCCTGGGAGATGAAGCGCGGGTTGGCGACCGTGGCACCATCCGAGTCTGTGACATATGCCGCAATGCCCACGTCGATTCCAAGCGCCGAACTGGTGGGGACATGGCTGACGCGTCGCACTACCTGGAGAACGAATTGAGCGTAGTACCCATCCGCTCGGCGCACCAACCGCACCCGCTTGATCTGCTCGAGCGGAAACGTCGCCAACTCGCGTGAGCCAATGAGCCGTACCTGCCCAACGCCACAGCCGTCACTGAGGGTGAGGCGCTTGCCGTCAGGCTCGAGCTGCCATCCAGTCTGCTTGTACTCGACCGAGCGGCAGTCACGCTGGAAGCGGGGATACCCCTTCTTCCCTGGTCGCTTCTCGCGGCAGTTCGTGTAGAACCGCTCAATCGCCGCCCAGGCGCGGGAGGCGGCGGCTTGGCGGGCTTGCGAGTTGAGGCGAGCGGCGAACGGGTAATCGTGGGCTAGACGGGCGCAGAGGGTCTGCAGGTCATTGGCGCTCACGCCACGCCCATCCATCCACAAGCGCACGCACTTGTTGCGGATGAACTGCGTCGTGCGGATGGCTTCGTCAATCGCGGCCGCTTGGGCGCGAGCGAGGCGCAGCTTGTACTCATACATGAGCATCCTACCCCTCCTCTCTTGGACAACGGAGCTGTCGCAGACGTAGTGTGGTCGCTCAATCACCTGATGGTCAAACACGAGAGCCATTGATCCCCTCGCTTGAAAGCAGGGGGCTTTCTGACCGTATTGTCTGTAACTTCGATTATCGTCTATCGGACAAGAGGCGAGCATCGGTCATTTGGGCGGTATGCGCCACGCATTTGGCTGGTGGATGGCAGGCAGGGTGACCTGACGCATAGTGGGTATGATGTCTGCCGTCACACAAGGTATAATCCTCACACGCCGGGGACTCGTCGGCGTCTTGATTGGCGGGCGTGCAGCATTGGCGTCTATGCGCTCGCATGCGGGCCGGAGGAGGGCGAGCGGCATGTGGAAGCGCGATCTAGGTCCGCTCATCCCCACCCTTGACGCCGAACAGGAACGCGAGCAGCGGCTGATGGCGCAGGCGCGTTCCGGGGCGATTTGGGCGCTGGATGCGCTGGTCGCGCGCTACCAGTCTACGCTCACGCGCTACCTCACCCGCCTCACAGGAGACAAAGAGCGCGCTGAGGCGCTGACCGAGGAGACGCTGGTGCGCATGGAGCGCCGCCTCTACATTCCGCGTCCTATCATCGATCTGCGCCTCTGGCTGTTGCGCGCGGCAACGGACGCCGGGCTGGATACACTGCGACGTCCGTCTAAACAGCCAGCGCGCTTGACCCCGGCGAGTGGGCCTGCCCTGCTGCCTGAGGGACGTCAGGCAACGCCATCGCAGAAGCTGCGCACGACACTAGGCCGTCTGGCGCAGCCACGTGGCGCGCGCGAGCGGCAGTCGCATCCCCGCCCACCGATAGCCGAGACGGTGGATGATGAACAGGCGGACCAGGAGCCGGTGGACCCGCGCGAGGCGTTCCGGCGCCGACTGGTGCGCGCCGTGCTGGCCGAGTTGCCGATGGAGGACGCGCGCTGCGTCGCGCTGCATCTCGTCGCGGGATTGAACCAGGCCGAGGTCGCGCGCACACTGGCGATGCCGCCGAGCCGCGCCCGTGCGCGCATCGTCGAGGGACTGGCGATCTTCGGCCGCCAATACAAGGCCGCGCTCGACACGCTCGGCATTCCACGCGAGCTGGGCTATGGCATGGGGTTTGGGGCCGAGGCCACGCTGGAGGCGCCCCCAGAGGCGCTGCCACGCTATCGCAGCCCGTTCACGCGCCTGCCCGAGACGGCCAGGGAAGAAGGCGCGGGCATGATCGTAGACGAGTCGGGCGCGGTAGTTGAGCCGGGGCTCTCCGAGGAGGAGTTGCGCCTGAACGCCATCTCGAACCAGCCGACGGTCAGCCTGGTGGTCGACGCGGAAGCGCCGTGGGCCGACGAGTTGGAGCGTGTCGTCGCGGGCGAGCCTGTTACGCAGGTGATTCCAGTGTTATCGCCGCCCGCCGGAAGCGCCGAGTGAGCGTGGAGCGATGAGCGACACTTCTTCCACACCGCGCCCTGGCCGTAAGGGCGACTCCCGCCGCCTGCGCGCGCTACGTTGTCCCCTGAGCGCAGAGATCCTGGTCGCCGAGTTCGCCGGAGAACTGCCGCCGAACGTGGCTTCCGCCGTACGCAAGCATGTGGCAAATTGCGTGATCTGCGGGCCGCGCGCGGAGGAACTACGCGCCTCGTACGATCTGGTCGGCTCGCTCGGCGCGGAGCCTGTCGCCGCCCCACCCGATCTGCGCGAGCGCGTCTATATTCGCACGCAGACGGTCCCGCTGGCGCGGCAGCGCAAACGGTTGGCGCTGGTCTTCCCGCGCGCGATCTGGGGCGTGCTGATCGGGGCGCTGGCGGTCGCCGTGATCGCGGTTCTCGTCACACAGTGGCTCATTACTCCGGCGCGCACGCAGGCGGCGACGCGGTCATCCAACGCGCTGACGGATGTTCCGGCGGCGGGCGCAAGCGGAGAGTTGCTGGCGGAGACCTCGACGCTGATTCCTGTGCGCGACAAATCTGGCCAGACCTGGCGAGTGGCCGAGGTGGTCGCCGCCGACGAGCGCACCGGAGCCATCACGCGGTCGCTGCCGGCGTCGGATATGTCGGCTGAGTCAGGCGATCCCACCACCTTACCAGTCGCTGTGCGCGTCACTACCGATGGCGCCACCGTGGTCGAGTTGACCGCGCCGGACAGCCAGAAGCGCCAGGCGCTGGTATCGTTCGACGCGCAGAATGGCGCGATGCGCTTCGTGACGCCGCTTGCGTTGCCGTCGGGGACCAGCGCCGTCGCGCTGGCGCTCTCACCCACCGAGCCACTGGCCTTTGTCGGACTACGCGGCGCTCAACCCGCATCGGGTCCGCGCGCGCTGGTGGTTGATCTGCGCTCTGGCGCGCTCGTGCGGACGCTCATTTCTACCTTCGATCCAACAGCTCCGCTCATGACGGTCCCGGCCACACCCGCCATACCCCATGACCCAACCCCTACGCCAACTTCAGCACTCACCCCGACGCCTACCTCTACGGTCACAGCAAGCCCGACGGCGGCGACATCGCCCACCCCGACGCCGTTCATCAACACCAACGGCTGGCAGATCGCCCAGACGGCGCGCGGGGACATCGCGCTCTCGCCGGACGGCCAATGGCTCTTCGATGTTTTCGCCGTCACCGATCCGCAGGGCGTCCACTATGCGGTGGTGCGGCGCAGCTCCGCCACGACGGGACAGAACCAGCAGGAGGTCGCGCTGGCGGGCGACTTCGCGTTTGCGGCGCTGGCGGCAGGTGGGACGAGCGATCATCCCTATGTGTATCTGGCGCACGGCAGCTCGAACGCCGAACTGTTCCTCCTGGACGCAGGCGCGCAGGGTCCGGCGCTGCTCGGCGATTTGCCGCTGGGCGGGCCGGATGCCGCCGCTGGCGTTTCGTTCACCGGCTCGCTGAACATGAGCGTCTTTAGCGCGGGGACGCTGCTCTATATCGCACAGGACGCGACCTCATCCGACCACCAGGTGAGCGGGCACGATCTGTGGCTGGTGGACGTGACGCGCGCGACGCTGCTCTACCGGCGCGCCGACCTGCTGCCACTGTCGGGGATACTGGCGAACATCGCTGGCGGGACGAATGGCGCGACATTTGTACTGCGTGACGGTCAGGTGGCGCTGGTAGACGCCAATCTCGGCGGCGATTTCACGCCCTGGATCAACCTCAAGAACGGCCGGAGCGTGACACAATTGCTCGCTGCGGTCGATCGCTAGTTTTTTGAGTTCTCTGGCGGCGTATAGCCGGGACGCACACCCTGCCGGCGTGGTTTGCGACGATAGCCAGCGAGATCGTGCAGTTCGTAGAGCGCGCGGATGATCGCCTCGTCATTCCAGCGCGTCTCCAGTGGTGGTGGCTCGCCCAGGTTATCCACGATGCCGTCGCTGCCGGTGAGGTTGACCATCAGGGTGGCGATACACTGCGCGAGGGCGTTGAGGTTGTAGCCCCCTTCCTGCACCGCGACGACGCGCCCGTTGCAATACGTGTCGGCGATGTCAATCACCTCCAGCGTCAGGTCGGAGTAATCCGAACCGCTCAGGCGCATCTCGGCCAGTGGGTCCATCCAGTGCGCGTCGAAGCCGGCGGAGAGCAGCACCAGATCGGGCTTGAAGCGATCGGCGACCGGCCAGAGCGCCTGTCGGAAGATTGGGTCGTAGACGCTCCATCCGGAGCCTGCGGGCAGCGGGACGTTCACGTTCGCGCCAGTGCCCTCGCCCTCGCCGCCCCATCGAGGCGCCCGTGCCGGGATACCAGGGAAACTGGTGCGTGGAGAAGTAGAGGACGTCGCCATCCTCATAGAACATCTCCTGTGTGCCGTTGCCATGATGCACGTCGTAGTCCACGATCAGGACGCGCTGCCAGCCCCACTTTTGTTGCGCGTAGCGCGCCGCGACCGCGACGTTGTTGAAGAGGCAGAATCCCATCGCCTGGCGTGGGCGGGCGTGGTGTCCGGGCGGGCGCACGAGCGCATAGGCGTTGCGGGCGCGTCCCTCGCCGATGGCGTCGAGCGCGACGAGCGGCGCTCCCGCGGCCAGCGTGGCGGCGGTGTAGCTGCCGGGCGAGAGGTAGACATCGGTGGCGAAGCGCCGTGGCGTGGCCTCGTAGCCGTTACTCTCCATCAGCCGCTCGACGAAGAGGCGCACCTTCTCGACGTACTCCGGCGCGTGGACGGCGGACAACTCCTCCAGAGTGGCGGGACGCGCGTCAAGGCGCAGCAGCTTCTCTTCGGCGAGCGTGCCGTCAGCGATCAGCCCATCGATCATCGCCATGGCGAAGCGCAGCCGTTCGGGAATCTCGGGGAACTCGTCGGGCACGAGGTGGTCGAGCATGGCCGCGTTATAGACCAGCGCGGTGGGCAGGCGCGGAGCCGCTGAGTCTGCTGAGTCTGCTGAGTCTGCTGAGTCTGCTGAGTCTGCTGATTGCGGCTCGTCGTTGGGCGAATCGGCCATGTCTTACTCCTCCAGGTACAATGGGCGCACACCTGAGTATGGCGCTCCTGGTCCTGGCGTGTCAATCACGCGCGTGTAACACTTTTGCGCTCGGAGCCGTCCTCCCATTGTTTCACGTGAAGCAAACAGTGGCGCGAGTGGTTGGGAGTGAAGGAAGAGGCGGCGCATGGATCACGACGAGGAGGAGCAGCTACAGGGCTGGCGACGTGGCGACGAGGCGGCGGCGCGCGAGGTCTTCGCGCGCTACTATCCACGCGCTGTGCGCATCGCGTTGCTGAGCGGCCTCTCCTCCGCCGACGCCCAGGACTGCGCGCAGGACGCCTTCGTGCAGGCGTACGAGCGCCGCGCACAGTTACGCGACCTGAAGGCGTTCCCGCTCTGGTTCCACCGCATCGTCACCCGTCGCATCCTCGATGCGTTGACTGGACCACGCAAGCGAGAGCGCGCGCTGGAGAGTGGCTCTGACACCGACTCCTGGAGCGGGACTTCATACGCGCCGCCATCCGACGAGTTGGTCGTGCTGGCCGAGGAGCGGGAGGAGATCTGGCGCTGGGTACAGGCGCTCGCGCCACGCGCGCGGACAGCGATTGTCCTGCGCTACTATGCGGACTTTTCGACGCGTGAGGTCGCCAGCATGCTCGACGTGCGAGAGGGCGCGGCGCGGGTCATCCTGCATCGCGCCATCGCGGAGTTGCGCGAGCGTGTGCGAGTGGCTCACGAGCCATCGCCAGCGTACACACCGGAGCGATAGGCAACAACTTCATTCGACCTGGGAGGAAGATAAACCGATGCGACAAGATATGGCAGCGGAGCGCGAGGAGTCGCGTGATGAGATGGCGTTGCGTGCGACCTTGTATGCGCGCGCCGGTGAAATGGTAGACAGTGACAAAGCGTGGGAAGCGGTAACGCCACGCCTGGCGACGAGTGGCGCAATTGTGAGCGAGCGGCGGAAGGCCGGTCCGTTTGCAGGTGTGAGCCGTGGCCTGCTCGTCGCGGCGTCCCTGGCGATCGTCGTCGCGCTGGCTGGCGCTGGGGTCGGCGCGGCGTACTGGGGCGGAATCTTTGGTGGCCCCAAAGCGCAACTCATTGGCGATGAACGGCTCTATACCACGATTGGGCAGAGCCAGACGCATGGCGGCGTCACCGTGACCGTTGACCAGGCCTACGCCGATCCTGGCAATACGTATATCGCCGTCACGTTCACGATGCCCGATAGCCAGGCCAGCCGCTACAGCAACGTGATCGCCAATAGCGTAGGCATCACGGACACAGCCGGGAACGAAGCCCATGGTCTGAACTACGTCTGCGAGCCGCTCTGGCACAATGCGCTCTTCCACCGCGATGGCGTCCAGCACTGCCTGATGGATCTGAGCGCTTTCCAGCCTCCAGCGGGCGCAACCTCGCTGAACCTCAATGTCGAGATCGGCGAGCTATGGCTCTTCCGCACGACGGATGGCCAGCGCGACATTCTTACCGGTCCCTGGAGTTTCAACTTCTCGCTGCCGTTCCATCAGCAGAACCTCGGTCCTGGTGGACCCTACGCCCAGCCAGGAACCACAACGCCATCTACGCCAGGAACGAAGGAGCCGTAGGCGCGAGCCACCTTTCCGCACCGTCATGTAGCGACAAGACGCCACCCCATGCCGGAGCAGGAGGTGGCGTTTCTTTATTAGAAATCTGGCGTTCGCGCACGGTGGAACGGAGCGCATACTGATCGAGCGTATTGCAGGCGATAGGTGCGAAACAAGGGATGAGATGGGCGATGAGGTTGAGGCGCCATACCACAACGAGGCGATCATTGCGCATCCAGATGAGCCGCGCCTGCTGCTGCTCGCCAGCGGCGATAGCTGGACGTTGCCTGGCTTTGATGCGGCGGACCGCCCGCGATCATCCAGGCGATACGCGAGCGTCTAGGCGCCGAAACGATTGTGCTACGCTGCGTATACGACCGTGTGCGCTTCGAGCCGGAGGCGCGCGAACAGATCTATGCGCTAGAGGTTCGCTCGGCGGAGCGGACGCCACCTTCTGATGCGCGCTGGGTGAATCGCACCGAACTGCAGGCGCTGACGCTGGCGAATTCAGCGCGACAAGCCATCCTCGACGCCTGGCTCGCCGAGGCGGAGAGCGAGACGGACCCATTACAACACGCTCCCTGGGAACAGCACGGCTGGTTCGCTGAGGCCGAGGCGTGGCTGCGCGAGCACGCGGGCGAAGCAGGCTACCCGCTTACTGGGCCGGTCGAGCAGGCGCATGCGCGTCTGTGGTCGTGCATGTTGACCGCGCCGACTGATCGCGGGCCGCTCTACTTCAAGGCCGTCGAGCCGTCTTTCGCCTTCGAGGCCCGCTGACCGAGGCTGGCGCGGCGGTGCCACGGCATCTGCCGCCGGGGTTGCAATCGACGCGGCGCGTGGCTGGCTGCTGACCGCGCATGGCGGGCAGGTGGTGCGCGACCTCGTGCGTGGCGAAGACGGGATCGTTCACTGGGAACGGCTGCTGGCGCAGTTTGCGCGGTGCAGATCGAGTCGCTGGCGAGGCGGACCGGCTGATCGCGCTTGGCGTTCCCGACCGCGGCGAGCGCGCCTGCGAATCAGGAGATCGAGGCGGATCGTGAGACGCTGCTCGTCGGTCGCCCGGGTGGGCGAGAAGGACTGGAAGCGCGCGCAGGCATTCTTGCCAGAGGTGGAGGCGCTCTGCGCGGAACTGGCGGAGTGCGGTCTCCCCGCTGGACTCCATCACGACGATTTCGGTCCCGGCAATGCGCTGCTCAGCCCCGGTGGAGATTACATTTTCTTCGACTGGTCCGACTGCGCCGTGACGATGCCGCTCTGCTCACTCTTCATTCCGCTGCGCTGGGCGCGCTACGTGCTTGACTACGACGATGCGGCGCTTGGGCGGATGCGCAGCGCGTATCTCGAACCGTGGCGCGCGCTCGTCTCCAGCGAACAGCTCGAACGCGCTCTGCCGCTGGCGCTGCGGCTGGCGAAGCTGCAACGCGCGCTGACCTGGCGGACCTGGGTACGCGCGACCGGACCCGACCGCGCCTGGGAGTATGCCGATAGCGCGCCCTATTTCCTGCGCATGTTCCTCAACGACGATGAGGGCGAGGACTGATCGCCGGATTAGAACTGAAGAAGGCAGGTCTCCAGCGTCAGCCCTGGGCCGAAGGCCATCATCCACCACAATGCGTTATGTCATTACCTCGTC
>CAVTFE010000011.1:0-66831 GCA_963733745.1 uncultured bacterium | reverse complement strand
CTCTAACGCTGGTTGGTCAAGTGTGATAGGATGGGAGTGAGTCCAGTGTGCGTGCACGAGAGGGCTCAGGCGATGCGCCGACCGCGGAAGCCGACCCCCCCGACCACCGAGGCGATTGACCAGTTTTGTGCCGGCTTTGACGACCTGTTCGCCCGCTACGAGGAACGACGCGCGCTGCGGCAGTACCTGATTGGGCTGCTCTTGCCCCGAGAGCACAACAAGACGCTCGTCGAACTCGCGGCGATCGTGCCGGGAGCCAATCGGCAAGCGCTGCATCACTTCCTGCACGACGCGCCGTGGGACGGGGAGGCGCTCAATCGCCGTCGGCTGGAACGCTGGCAGGCGCACCCCTATCTGGGACCCGCATGCGGGCGGTGTCCTCATCGTCGATGAGACAGGCGATCCCAAGCGCGGCCACCGCATCGTCTTGGCGGCACAGCAGTACCTGGGCAAGCTGGGACACGTCGCCAACGGGGTGGTGGCGGTGACCAGCCAGTGGACGGATGGCACACGCCATGCGCCGCTGGGGGTCAAGCCCTATCGGCCGGCCAGTCGACTGTCCAAGGGCCGCAAAGATCCCGACTTCCATACGAAGCCAGCGCTCGCCTGGCAACTCATCGAGGAGGCGCGTGCAGCGGGGATCCCCTTCCGCTTGGTGGTCGCCGACTCTGTCTACGGGGAGAACCTGGCGCTCGAAGCCCAGCTGTATCAGGCGCAGATCCCCTCCATCATGGGGCTGCGCCCCTCGCATGACTCCGCGCCTGGCACGTGGCAGCAGGTCGACGATCCCCGCCATCCCCCCGCCTTCACGCCGGCTGAAGCGGCGCAGCGCCTGCCACCAGGCGCCTGGCGGCGCACCGTACGCTACGACAGCCATGGCAAGGAGCTCATCCGCTACATCGCCGAGTTGGAACTGGGGCCCAGCTATGGCCCGACAAAGAGCGTGCGCCTGGTCGCCGCCACGCTCGATCCGCGACAGCTCAAGCCCGAATCCACCTGGTATTTGGCGACCTCTTTGCCGCTGGCCGAGGTCAGCGCTGAGCAAGTCGACGAGATCTATCGTTTGCGGGACTGGATTGAGCACTACTACAAGCCGGTCAAGCATGAACTCGGCTGGGCGGATTATCAGGTGCGCCCCGAGCGGGCGATTGTGCGCCACTGGCAGCTGGTGATGCTCGCCTACACCTTCAGTTTGCTCGTGGGCGCCCTGCCCGAAGGAGCTCAAGGAGCCGCTCCCCGCTGCATGACGTACCAGCAGCAGCCGATGCGCCAGTGAGCGTATCGGCTGGGGGAAAAATCAGGACCAGCCGGCACAGCAGCCCCAACCGTGGACCACGTCGTGTGGAACGCGACCCTGCGTCGGGTGCGGGCGTGGCTGTGCCCCTGGGCGCGGCTGCAGCTCTATTGGACACGCTGGTCGAACGCCGCCCCACCGCCCGAGCTGGCCGCGCTCCTCGCCCACGTCGCGCGCTCCCGCCCACTTGAGGCGCCTACTTGACCAACCAGCGTTAGGCGGCGGATAATGGCTCATGTCCGAAGCGTCCCACGATGGGGTCTTGCTCATCCCATTCCACTGCTTGATCGCGCTGATACTCCGCGCCAAGACTAAAGGAAATACCGTTCAGACCGTCGAGAACACCTAGCGGCAACCTGCTCAGGATTGCGCGCAAGTCGGTTTCGGACACTGGATAGCATGCGAAGGGATTCCTGCGGTCGAAGCTGATGGCGACTTCATCAGCGGTGACAGGCGCGCCAGGAAACTGGACCGGGCCAAGCTCTGGCGCATCGCCCACTTCATCCTGCGCTTCCGAAGATGGCGCGCTTCGAGGTCGTCGAGCAGCGCCGCACGTTTGTCTCTGTTCGCATAGCGAAAGCGACGTGCGCGAGCAATGTATTGGCGCGTCACATGAATGCTGCGAGACATGGTTCTCCTGATGATGAAGTGGCGGCTGGCCCAGCTGCCGAAGACATCATGCGCCAAAACCGTACGACCGGCAAGAGCGATTACTGAGGCAGCGGGACGATTATCAATCTGCGCCAGAAGACCCCGCCCTTCAGGTGTACCGTCAGGGCTGGGGATGAATGGCGCACTTGACTGGCGCACGTGACTGGTTGCCTGTCAGGTGCGATCCTGTCCGCATACCGCAGGGCCTGCGGAAATTGACGCTTGTATACGGATAGGAGGTGGCTTCGGGCCGCGACATGACGGTGTCAGACTTGCCCAGCTTGCTGGATGAGCAGTCGTCAGCCCAAGAATCCCTCGGCTTGAGCCATAGGGGAGAGGTCAACTCCCTAAAGCTATCCTTGACGGCCTGATACCTGACGTCATAGACTGAACGCCGACAACTACATAGCATACTTCTGGGAAACCAGTACCCGCGCGCTCGATGCGCAGAGAGTCGGCCACTCAGTGCGAGGCCGAACATCGCGGACGCGGCGAACCCACCCTTCGCTTGGCGGCGTTGAGCCGTCCCGGACGCCCACCGTTATACAGGCCGCCGCATCCCGTCACCAAATGTGGCGGCGTGCGGTCAGAGCGGGCCGCGTCCTCTGCGGTCCATGAAGGTGGTACCGCGGGTTTGCACCCTGCCCTTCTGTCGGGCGTGGGTGTTTTTTTTTGCCCGCGGTTCAGTCAAGGAGTACCGCCCATGCGCATGTCACACGCGATGCTGAAGACCCAGAAACACGTCACCGCCGAAGCCGAGCTACCGAGCCACCGCTCTGCTGCGGGCGGGCCTGGCACGCCGCGTGCCAGCGGCATCTACAGCCTGACGCCGCTCGCCGTACGCGCTATCCGTACTATCGAGCCCATCGTCCGCGAGGAGATGGAGCGCATCGGCGGGCAGGAGCTCCTGCTGCCGATCGTGCACCGGCCGAACTGTGGCGGGAGTCGGGACGCTACGACGCTATCGGCAGCGACCTCGCGCGGTTCAACGATCGCAACGAGCACGCGATGGTGCTCTCGATGACCCATGAGGAGTCCGTCACCGACCTCGCGCGCTCAGTCACCAATCCTATCGGCAGCTTCCGCAGCTGGTCTTTCAGATCCAGACCAAGTTCCGCGACGAGCCGCGCCCGCGTGGTGGTCTGATCCGCTTGCGCGAGTTCTTGATGAAGGACGCCTACAGCTTCCACGCCACGCAGGACGACTTCGATGCCTTCTACGAGCAAATCGTAGAAGCCTATCGGACGATCTTCCGCCGGGTGGAGTTCCGGTGCTAGTGGTGGAATCCGATACGGGCATCATGGGCGGCAAGGTCGCGCACGAATTCATGCTGCTAGCCGATGGCGGCGAGGATACGCTCATCATCTGCCCGCCCGGCGGTTACGCCGCGAACCAGGAGATCGCGGTCGCCGCCAAGGCGGGCGCTCCCATGGCGAGTGAGCAGATTGCGTGAGATCTACACGCCGGGAGCGACGACCATCGCCGCGCTCTGCGGGCTGCTGGACTGCACGGCGGACCAGACGCTGAAATCGGTTTTCTACACCACTGGCGACGAGATCATCCTGGCGCTGATTCGCGGCGATCTGGACGTGGCCGAGATGAAGCTGCGCAATATGCTGACCAGGAGGTGCGTCGCTCTCGCCGAGGAGGCAACGGCATTTGGTCTCATCACTGGCTATACCGGTCCGGTCGGCCTCACTGGACGGCCGCGCATCGTCGTCGACGACAGGGTGCCGCCTGCAGGCAGTCTGGTCTCCGGAGCCAACCGCACGGACTATCACCTCGCGGCGTGAGCTATGGCCGCGACTTCACTGCCGAGATTATCGGCGACATCGCGGTGGCGACATCGAGGTGGCCTGCGTGCGCTGCGGGACGCCACTGGAAGAGCGGCGCGGCATCGAGACGGGCAACACCTTCAAGCTGGGACGCGCTACAGCGAGACGATGGGCGCGACCTTCTGGATGAGCGGCGTCACCCATCCGCTGTGTGGGCAGCTACGGCCTGGGCATCACGCGGCGCTGGCCTGCGTTATGGAGCAGCATCACGACAAAGATGGGATCTCTGGCCGACGACATCGCGCCCTATCAGTATCACCTCCTCTCCGCGGGAACCGACGAGGCGGTCGCAGCGCTACGAAGTCAATTACACGACTCTCGGCGCCGATACGCTCTACGACGACCGCGAACTCAGCGCTGGTGTCAAGCTCAAGGACGCCGATCTGCTCGGCATGCCGCTGCGAATCACTGTCGGCGCACGTTCACTGGCGGCTGGCGGGGCCGAGTTACGGTTGCGCGCGAACGGCGAGACCCGGATTGCTGCGCTCGCTGAGGTCGCCGACGCCGCCAAAGATATGCTGGCGAGCCTCAGTAGTCAGTCAGCAGGGGCATGAGACAGTGAGGCTCGTGTAATCGCCGTCGCGCTATAGTCCAAGGGAAACATAGTCACGCCCGAAAGGAGTCGCAACGACGATGGAACGCTGGATCTGCCAGACCTGTGGTGTGCAGTTCGCCGCCAGCGAGCAGCCTCCCAATACCTGCCCAATCTGCTCCGACGAGCGCCAGTACATCGGCCCCAACGGACAGCAGTGGACGACGCTCGCCCAGATGCGCCAGCGGGGCTATCAGAGCAAATTTGTGGAGCACGAGCTAGAGCTGATCGGCGTCGGCGCCACGCCGTCCTTCGCCATTGGTCAGCGGGCGCTGCTGCTGCGCCATCCCGAAGGCAACATTCTGTGGGACTGCCTGAGCTACTTCGACGACGCGACCGTCGCGGAGATCGAGCGGCTCGGCGGCGTCACAGCTCTTGCAATCTCGCATCCGCATTACTACTCGACGATGGTGGAGTGGGCCGACCAGTTCGACATGCCGATCTACCTGCACGAGGCTGACCGCCAGTGGGTGATGCGCCCCGACGACCGCATCACCTTCTGGTCAGGCGAGACACGCCTGCTCAAAGAGGGCGTGACACTCGTTCATCTTGGCGGCCACTTCGCCGGCGGGACCGTGTTGCACTGGGCGCAGGGCGCGGACGGCAGAGGCGCGCTGCTCAGCGGCGACATCATCCAGGTCGTGTCTGATCACCGTTGGGTCAGCTTCATGTATAGCTATCCAAACCTGATCCCGCTGCCCGCCGCCGAGGTCGCGCGCATCCGCGATGCGATCAGCCCATGGCGCTTCGAGCGTATCTATGGCGCCTGGTTTGACCGCATCACGCCTGAAGACGGCCACGCGGCGGTCATCCGCTCAGCCGACCGCTACATTCGCGCGCTGAGCGAGCCGCCGCGCTAACCCAAATACCAATAGTTACCTGATGACCGTTGCCGTCACCGAGTAGATAGACGGCAGGAAGTCGGCGATCAGCTTCCAGGAGTCGCCGACGTCATTCGTAGCGAAGAGCTGCCCGGTGTTCGTCCCGACGTAGACGCCGCAAGGATCCTGTTCGTCGGCGGTCATACCATGGCGCAGGACGCCCAACCGCACGCCCTTGCCCGCTGGCAGACCGTTGCTCAGGGCCTCCCACTGCTCGCCGCCGTCATGCGTGCGATAAATGGTGAATTGATCGGTGATGTTATGGCGTCCCTCGCCCTCGACGATCACGAAGACGGTGTCGGGGTGATGCGCGTCCAGCGCGATAGGAAAGCCAAATTCGGAGGGCATGTCGCGCTGGATATCGGTCCAGTCCTCGCCTGCATTGGTCGTCTTATAGATGCCGCAGTGGTTCTGCTGATACAGGGTATCCGGCTGCGTCGGATGCTGCACGAAGCGGTGGATGCACTGGCCGTATTCGGGATAGATGTCGGGCTGAAAGCCGGCGCGCGTGTTCTTGTTGGCGAAGGCCCATGTTTCGCCGCCGTCGTCGGTGCGCATACACCCTACCGCCGAGATGCCGATCCACATGCGCTGCGGGTTCGAGTAGTCGGGGGCGATAGTATGAAGGCACAAGCCACCCGCGCCAGGATTCCAGTGTTCGCGCGTGGGGTGGTTCGCCAACGCCGCGTTCTGCTCCCAGGTCACGCCGCGATCACGGCTGACCCAGAGGCTGGCGGGATCGATGCCGCAGTAGACCGTCTCCGGCTCCGAGGCGCGTCCTGGCACGATAGTCCAGATATTCGCGAGCGACAGCCCGCTCTCCTCGGGGAACTGGATGCCGCGCTCAGGCTCCTGCCAAGTCTGGCCGAAGTCGTCGCTGTAGCGGATATAGCTGCCAAAGAAGTCGCCGTTCGCCGCCGCATAGAGCCGCTGCCCATCGCGCTGATCTAACACGGCGTTGTAGACACGGAAATTCGGGAACGCCTGCTCCTGACACGACCACTCGACGCGGTCGGCGAGGTCAGGATGAAGAGGCCACGTTTTGTGCCGACGAGCAGGACATGCGTTCCGGGTGCGAATGTTGTTACGCTGGACATGACATTCCCTTTCACACTGTGGACGCGCAGAAGTCGCGTTGTTCATCCCCCGGCGACCGAGGGCAGGATGTGGACGACGGCGCCCGGCGGCAACGGCGTGTCGAGCCATTGCAGGTAGCGCACGTGCGTCCCATTGACGTAGACGTTGACGAATGGCCGCAACTCGCCTGTCTCCAGGCAGAGGCTGAAGCGCAGGCCCGGACGCCGCTCCTCGAGCTCGGCGATAATGTCGCGCAGCGTCGCGCCAGATACCTGCGCACGCAGTGAATCTCCCGCGCGCGTGGCCAGCGCCTGTGGCAGCAACACCGTGACCGTCGTCGCGCTGGCGGTCTCCATCTTGGCGATCCCTCCTCCCAAATGGCGGCGTCTTGTGCTATGATTAAGCCGCTTGCACTCTATGACCCGCTAGAACATATGAGCAACTGACTGGTACGATTGGACGCCGTTGGTCCTATCCAGTTGCGACTCGTATTCTCATCGCCTGCGACGAAAACGGCGCCTGTTGGAACTTGCGTATCGCGCGAGCGTCATGATGTGTATATGGGAGATGAAACACGGTATAATTGGCGCAGGTTGAGTGAGCGGCGCGCGTCCTCATTGTGGGAGACCAGGTGTGGCAACACAGGAACTGACTGGCCAGAGGCTCGGTCAATACGAGATTCAAGAGTTGATCGGCGAAGGCGGCATGGCGCGCGTCTACAAGGCGTTCCAGCCCAACCTTGAGCGCGAGGTCGCCATCAAGGCTCTGCCCACCCAGATCGATGACGTGCGCGACCAGGACCTGGCACGCCGCTTCTATGACGAAGCAAAGATGGTGGCGCGGCTCTCCCATCCGCATATCGTCCCAGTGCATGACTTCGGCGAAGACAATGGCTGGGCATACATCGTCATGGAGTTCATCCCCAACGGCACCCTGCGCGAACGGCTACGCCACGCTGAGGGCATGGGCGGGCGCATCGCATTACCCTGGACGCTGGACGTGATCGAGCAATCCGCGCAGGCGCTCGACTTCGCGCATAGCCGTGGCGTCATTCACCGTGATGTCAAGCCCGGCAACATGCTGATGCGCACGCGCGACTATATGCTGCTGACGGACTTCGGCGTCGCCATGATTCTGGAGTCGAGCAAGGCTTTTTCTCGCAGCGGCTCGACGGCAGGCACGCCACAGTACATGGCGCCAGAACAGGGGCGGCAGGGCGGTCACGTGGACGGGCGCACCGACATCTACTCGCTGGGCGTCGTCCTCTTCCAGTGCGTGACGGGGCGCCTCCCTTTCAATGCGGAGAACGCCGTCGGCGTCATCATGAAGCACATAAGCGAAGCACTGCCCAGCCCGCTGCGCCTCGTCCCCGACCTCCCGCCGCAGGTGGACTATGTCATCCGCCGCGCGATGGAAAAGGATCCAGAGCGCCGCTACCAGCGCGCCGCCGACATGGCCGCCGACCTGCGCGCCCTCGGCGAGGAGCTGCGACTGACCGGACGCGTCGCCGTGCCATCTACCGGGCGACCGCCAACACGTTCCGCTCCCGCCGCTCCCAGCGCCGATCCCGCCAGTGGCCCCGGCGTCTGTTATCGCTGCGGGTTCAGTAACAATCCTCAGCACCGCTACTGCACACGCTGCGGCTACGACTTGAGCAATCCCATCGTCGCTAGCGATCAGTTCATCGGTCGCTCTGGCAGACCGCTGCGGTCACGCCTGGTCTTCGAGACCGGCCCCCTGATGAACGTGCCGATCCTGCTGCATCAGGAGTCGATCATCATAGGGCGCGGGACGGGCTTCGATCTCGTGATTCACGACAACACGATCTCGCGTCACGGACACACGCGCATCGCCTTCTCGAACGGCGTCTGGTACGCCGAAGACCTTGGCAGCACCAATGGCACAAAGGTCAACGACCGCCCAATTTCCCGTCCGGTTCCGCTCTCGCCCGGTGACGAACTGCGCATGGGCGATGTCTTCGCCATCTTCGAGCTGCTGGACTAGGCGCGCTTTCTGGAAACTGCCGCTGGCAAGACGTGCGCCAGATAGTGGCCCGTGTACGACTGCGGCGTCTTTGCGACGAGTTCCGGCGTTCCCTCCACCAGAATCTCGCCGCCACGCTCGCCGCCCTCCGGCCCCAGGTCAATGATCCAGTCGGCGCTCTTGATGACGTCCAGGTTGTGCTCTATCACCACGACTGTATTGCCGGCGTCCACCAGCCGCTGCAAGACGCCGAGCAGCCGCTCGACATCGGCAAAGTGTAGTCCTGTCGTCGGCTCGTCGAGGATGTACATCGTGCGCCCGGTCGCCCGGCGCGAGAGTTCCGCTGCCAGCTTGATGCGCTGCGCCTCACCGCCAGAGAGCGTCGTGGCGGGCTGACCCAGACGGATGTAGCCCAGACCGACATCGTTGAGCGTCATGAGCTTGTTGGCGATGGAGGGAATGGCGCTGAAGAACTCCGCGCCCTCCTCGACGGTCATGTTGAGCACGTCGGAGATCGTCTTGCCCTTGAAGTGAATCTCCAGCGCCTCGCGGTTATATCGCTGCCCCTTGCACGTCTCGCAGGTGACGTAGACATCGGGCAGGAAGTTCATCTCGATTTTGATCAGTCCCTCACCCTTGCAGACCTCGCAGCGCCCGCCCTTGACGTTGAAGGAGAAGCGTCCCGGCAGGTAGCCGCGCAGCCGCGCTTCCGGCGCCTTGGCGAAGATCTCGCGGATGTGCGTGAAGGCGCCGGTGTAAGTGGCGGGATTCGAGCGCGGCGTGCGTCCGATTGGCGACTGGTCTATGTTGATGACCTTGTCCAGCCGCTCGACGCCCTCGATGGTGTCGTGGTCGCCGGGACGCGCGCGCGCGCGGTTGAGCTGCTGCGCCAGCCGCTTGTAGAGAATCTCGTTGACCAGCGAGCTTTTGCCTGATCCCGAGACGCCGGTGACGACGACGAACTCGCTCAGCGGGATCGCCACATCTACGTTCTTGAGGTTGTTCTCGCGCGCGCCACGAATCACTAGCTCGAAGCCATTGCCAGGGCGGCGCTGAGCTGGTGTCTCGACGCTGCGCGCGCCAGAGAGATACTGCCCGGTGAGCGAATCCTTGTTCGTCTCGATGTCGCGGATGTCGCCCTCGGCGACGACATAGCCGCCGTGCTCGCCCGCGCCCGGCCCCATGTCGATGATGTGGTCGGCGGCGCGCATCGTCTCCTCGTCGTGCTCGACGACCAGGAGCGTGTTGCCCAGGTCGCGCAGCCGCGTCAGCGTCTCGATCAGGCGCGCGTTGTCGCGCTGGTGCAGGCCAATGCTCGGCTCGTCGAGGATATAGAGGACGCCCATCAGGCTGGAGCCGATCTGTGTCGCCAGGCGGATGCGCTGCGCCTCGCCACCGGAGAGCGTGTTCGCCGCGCGGTTGAGCGAGAGGTAATCCAGCCCAACGTTGACCAGGAAACCAAGCCGCGCCTTGATCTCCTTGAGAATCTGCCGCGCGATGATCTGGTCACGCTCGCTCAGCGGCGCGACATCGGTTGGGTCGCGTGGGTCGCTCAGCGGCAGGTTCTGTGCGAAGTTCTTCACGCCCTCGCCGCTCGGCCAGATGGAGTGACCGTCACCTGCGACCTTGCGCGTCCCATTCAGCTTCGCGCGCCCATTGGCCTTGCCGTTCCCGTTGCCGTTGTAGTTGAACGGCTCTGCCTGCTCGTCCAGTGCGCTGGTCAGCGCCTCGAAGTAACGCATCGCGTTGACGATGGAGTAGGCGCCGATCTGCACGATGTTGCGGTCGCCGACCGTCACGGCCAGCGTCTCCGGCTTGAGCTTGCGCGCCCTTGCAGACGGGACACGGCTTGGCCGACATGTACTGCTCGATATCCTCGCGCGCGCTCTCCGAGCCGTCCTTGTAGCGCCGCTCCAGGTTCGGAATCACGCCCTCGAAGGTGGTGGAATGCTGGCGGCGCGCACCCTGGCGGTTGCGATAGAAGAACGAGATGTTGTCGCCGGTTCCGCGCAGGACGATGTGTTTCGCCTCGTCGCTCATGTCACGCCAGGGCGTCTCCAGGCTGAAGCCGTAGCGTTCGGCCACGGAGGCGAGCAGCGTCGTGTACCACGTGCTCGTGCTGGCGAAGCGGCTCCACGGCAGAATCGCGCCCTCCGCGATGCTGAGGTCGGGATTGGTGACGACGAGCGACTCATCGATCTCCAGTTTGGTTCCTAGGCCGGTGCATTCCGGGCAGGCGCCGTGCGGATTGTTGAAGCTGAAGCTGCGCGGGGCCAGCTCTTCCAAGCTGATGCCATCGTAGACGCAGGCGTAGTTCTCGGAGTACATGCGCTCTTCGCCTCCGACCACGCTGACCAGAATCACACCGCCGCCGAGCTTGAGCGTCGTCTCGACTGAGTCGGCGATGCGCGCGCGCTGGCTCTCTTCCTGTGGCGTGACGGCATAGGTCGCGCCGCGCTCGGCCACCATGCGCAGGTCGGGCTGCTGTGGCGCAGGCGACTCCTGCGTCGCCTCGTGGCGGATCACCAGCCGGTCCACCACCGCCTCGATGTGGTGAATCTTGTACTTGTCCAGTTCGATCTCGTCGCTCAGATCGCGGATCTCGCCATCCACCCGCGCGCGCACGTAGCCCGCCTTGCGCAGATCCTCGAAGACGTTACGGTACTCGCCTTTGCGCCCCTTCACGATGGGCGCGAGCAGCACCAGCCGCGTGCCGTCGGGCATATCGAGCAGCGCGTCGACGATCTGATCCACCGACTGGCGGCTGACGACGCGGCCACACTGAGGGCAATGCGGCTGGCCGATGCGCGCGAAGAGCAGACGCAGATAATCATAGACCTCGGTGACGGTGCCAACCGTCGAGCGGGGGTTGTGCGAGGTACTCTTCTGGTCAATCGAGATCGCGGGGGAGAGGCCGTCGATGTGGTCAATGTCCGGCTTCTCCATCTGCCCCAGGAACTGGCGCGCGTAGGCGGAGAGCGACTCGACATAGCGGCGCTGCCCCTCGGCGAAGATGGTGTCGAAGGCGAGGCTGCTCTTGCCGGAGCCGGAGAGGCCGGTGATGACGACGAGCTTGTCGCGCGGGATCGTGACGTCGATGTTCTTGAGGTTGTGCTCGCGCGCCCCGCGCACGACGATGCGATCATGCGGCATGGAAGATCATCCTGAATGAGACCTCGCCCGTCATAGCGGCTCGGTACACAAGCGCATGACACATGAGCGGAGGAAGAGTGTACGCACGCAGAGAATGAGAGCTTTTGCTGTGGCTTCTGAACGTGCGCGCAGACCTTTTAAGCGTACCACGCGCGACCCTCTAAGCGCACCAGCCGTTCGGTCAGTATAGAACATCCGTCCGCTTCAATCAAGCGTCCCACACGGAAGTACCAGCCGCCGCAGAGAAAAGGGGAAAGCGGCGCATAACCGGCTCATACTTGCTGCGGCAAGCCCATGAGCGCAGTTTCCGCCTGACTCGCGGCGATGAATGCGGGAGATGATCCCTCAACTAAGACAGCCAGCAATTCTCTGACTCCGGCGCCATACCAGAGATTGGGAAGCTGGCCAATCAGCGAGAAGGCTCCCGTCTCCGTATCGTAGAGGTAGATATCGGTATTGACAGTGGCGACGGCCTTCCTGCCGGAGACTCCGACGAAGACACGCGCTGAGACGCTCACAGGCAACTTAAGATCAGTCCAACTTGCTCCATGATTCATGCTGAGATAGAGTGGCTCCGCTTCCGCGCCCGAATAGCGCTCGTCCCAGACATAGAGATTGCCATTGAGCGTCGTCCAGAGCGCGAGGCGCTGCGATCCTGCCCAGTTCCGCACAGCGCTCCAAGAGGCTCCTGAATTGGAAGTCACATAAACCGTGATGCCCCTCTTAAGATCAGATGGTTCAGCTTGACCTCTCCCCACGGCTCAAGCCGGGGGATTCTTGGGCTGACGACTGCTCATCCAGCAAGCTGGGCAAGTCTGACACCGTCATGTCGTGGCCCGAAGCCACCTCCTACGATGCGTCAATTTCCGCAGGCCCTGCGGTATGTGGACAGGATCGCACACGGCGAGCCAGAGCGCCATTCATCCCCAGCCCTGACGGTACACCTGAAGGGCGGGGTCTTCTGGCGCAGATTGATAAGATGACCATCGATAAGCGCCGATCCCCCGAGCGCTATTTGCGCCTGCAGAGGCCATGCGAGTGCTCGCCATGTGCGCCCACCATCAGTAGTGATTGCCGCCGGTGTGTCATCATAGTCGGTTCCAAACGCTGCATGTCCTAGGATGAATATATCCGGTCGCCTGGTATTTGCGAGGATGGCACAAGACGATACTTTACTCAACACGGAAACAGGATACGTCTGCCAGGTGTGGCCACCATCATCGCTCAACGCGAACACCGGCGTGCCCGACTGGTTTGCCGGAGGGAGCGCACAGGCGGCCACACGCCCCAGACGTGCGGCGCTCGCCACGATTCCAGACGATCCGCCATTGTCTGTGACGCGATACTGAGGTAAGAGGCGCGTCCAGTTCGATGGGAGCGGACCCAGTGTCGGTTGAATCTGCGTCGTCGGCGATGGCCCCTCGGCGGTCGCCGTCTGCCTTGGCAGAGGCGTCGCGCGATACTGGGCGTAGCCGAACGCCAAGACAGTGGCAAGCGCCACAACCCCAAGCGCAAGCACCCACTGCAACACGCGACGGCGCACTGAACCACCTCATGCTTCTTGACGAACCTGCGACCATTGGAAGCACGCCCTCCAATAGCCGCAGTCTTCTCAATCGCCTACCATCATCGCACAGGTCGAGGCGAGCAGCTCATCAGAGGCTGATGGGCAGTTCATTGGGATAATGGACCGCGCCATCAGGGCATACGACATGATCCTTGCCATCTGCGCCAGGTACAAGCCAGGCGGGGTCGAAGGGAGAATCGCCTCCAGATTTCCAGACCTGCGTCGTGCTATTCGGCCCTGGGGCATGTGTCGGGAAGTAGACTAAATAGGGCTGCTGGTTCGCGCGTAGCGCCGTCTTGTGCTGCGCCGCGACCGCGCTCACCGAGGCGCTGGCGGTCATGCGGACGAAGGCAGCGCGCGGACTTGGGTACGTGATGGCCGCGCTGAAACGCAACTGGGTGTGGTCGGCGTTAAGCTCGAACTGGACGGCGTCGCTGACCGCTGTGGAACTATTGAGTACAGGAAGCATATAGACATCGGGGACGGTTCCGCCGGTAGGTGGCTGGAGCGCACGCACCAGCGCTGGTGTTCCAAGGCGCGTAAGATCCTGGATATGATCGCCGCCATCGTTCTGCGTGTGCTGGAAGAATGAAGTCTGCTTCATCGCCGCCAGGATATCGGCGTCAGAGTTGGATTTGATGGGAATCCACTCGGCGCTGACATGGCTATGCCACTCGCAGACTGGTAAGCCTGGCGCATCGCACGTCACCTTCACGGGCGGATATGTCGGCGAGGCCGCGATCGCTGGACCGCCCGCTCCAGGCGTGGACTGGGTTTGCGCATTGCGGTTACTAAGTTCAAGGACGCCAATCGTAGCGACTAACCCCATCGCCAGGACAATCAATGCGGCGTTTTGCGTCAGGGATCGGACGATCTCGCGCATCTTCGCGCCTGCTGATTGTCGCCCATCAGGCATGTCAGACTGTTGCGTCATCGTTCAAGACTGCTTCCTCCATGTCACTCACATCCGCACACGACATACACACGTCAGCGCTAGCAAAGTCTCGGCGGGCATTAATAGCTTGATGTCGCCAGTATAGCAAATGAGGCAATTTCAACACACTGGTCGTCGCGTTTACTTCGCGTTCTTCTTCGGCGTGTTCGTAGGCGCTGCGGCATGGCTCGTGGGGGTGGCTTGCGAGGTGGGGTGCGGGATTGGCAGCAGGCCCATCGTGATCTTGAGCGTCAGCACACGCTTCACGGAGGTCTCGATGCGCGTCTGCGAGAGTTTTCCACTGGCGATGGCGGCTTTCAGCGCGTCCTTGACCTGGGCGACGACCTGCGCGTTCTGCGGTCCGATGACCATATCGGCTCCCGCCTCGATCGCCAGCGCCGCCGCCTGCGGTACGGTCCAACGGCTGTTCAGCGCGCCCATCACGAGGCTATCGGTAATCACAACGCCCTGAAATCCGAGCTTTTGCCGCAGTTCACCGTCGATCACAGCAGGTGAAAGCGAGCTGGGATACTGGCTATCCACCGCCGGAATCATCTCGTGCGTGACCATGATCGCGTGGACGTTCCCCGTCGCCAGCAGCGTGCGATACGGCGCGAGGTCAATGCGCTCCCAATCGGTGCGCGAGCGCGTCAGGACTGGCAGACCCAGGTGCGGGTCCGTCGTAGTCGCGCCGATACCGGGGAAGTGCTTGAGGCAGGCGGTGACGGCTCCAGAATCCTGTAAGCCCGCCATATACGCGCCTGCCAGCGTCACGACCGTCTGCGGATCGGAGCCGAACGTGCGGTCGAGTAATTGCGGGTTCGCGGTCCCCACATCCACGACCGGCGCCAGGTTGAGGTTGTAACCATACAATTGCAGCAGTTGCGCGTCGTGCTGCCCGCGCTGATAGGCGATCTCTGGCGTCGTCATGGCGTTCGCGCCGGGCTGCGAGCCGATGATCGCGCGGAAGCGGTTGACCAGCCCGCCCTCCTGATCCACGCTCATCAGCAACGGAATCGCGGCGGCATGTTGCAAATCTGAAGTCATCGCGCGCGTCTGGTCGCCGGTCTGGATGTTCGCCGCGAACGAGAGAACGCCGCCGACACCTTGATCCGTCACCATACGCAGCGCCTCGGGGGTAGCGCTCTGTCCGGCGAACTGCACGATGATGAGCTGCCCCAACTGCTCGTCGAGCGTCATGCGCCCCATCAGCAGATCGGCGTACTCATCGGCCGTCAGGATATGTTGCGCGTTCGGCGAATTGGCCACCTGGCAGGCGATGCAGCGCGCCTGCTCGACGAACGACCATCCCGGAATCCCCAGGCCTGGCTGGATGAATTGCGCGCTCGCGAGTCCAGCATGGGCGATCAGCGCGCATACACCGATCAGCGCGGCGACACCCTGGACGCGCCGGTTTGACATGAGTCGCAGCGCAAGAGGGCGAGACGCCTGCAACGCTCCACGTCCTGCTCGCTCCAGAGCATATGAGAACCGATGCGCCATAACTGGCGCAAAACGCCAGAGGAGCGCCAGCGCTGACAGCAGCCACTGCGCGATTTGCCGCAGCGTCCGCCAGAGCTGGTCGGGCAGTGAATCACGACGCGGCGGGCGCATCCGGTACGGGCTATCGGACAGCGCCGCCAGCCGGTCGAGCAGATCCATCAGCGCGACCCCTCCAGACGGGCCAGCCCATCCTTCGCCGCCAGCCGCATGATCCAGCCGAGCAGCCCCATCCCGGCGAACAGCTCCAGCGTGCCAATGACGCCCGCCGCATGCGTGTCTTGCGTCAGATAGGCGAAGCCCAGCCGTGGAGCCGCCAGCGTCGCAAAGACGCCGAGCGCGAGCCACGCGGGCAGCGTCGCCAGTGTGATTGCGGTATACCAGCGGCGGCAAAGCGCTCCGGTGATGGTCGGCAGCGCATAGAACAGCGTGGCGGCCAGCGGCGTGAGTGGCGCAGGAATCGGGCCGTCAGGCAGATGGAGGTTCGCCCAGGTCGTCTGTGGTGTGAGGGAGATCAGCAGGAGCAGCGTCTGCAGCGACACGAACGCGAGCAGGATTCTGGCTTGCCGTTGGACGATATATGCTCGCGCCCGGCGCGTGAAGCTGATCAGTGTGCCGCCGCTAGTCAATACGGGGATGGATTGCCCCTGCTTGCGTGTCTCGATTGGCGCCAGGCGAGCCATACCATCCCCCAGACGCCAGTGCGATGCATGAACAGACAACTCATGAGATCAGACGCGCGGAGATACGACGGGGTTACTCCGCGCCACGAATACTATTTGAGAAATTGGTTCATCAAGTCCGTCAGCGAGCCGAAGCCGAACATCTGCGAGAGCGTCATGGCTCCTGGCTTGCCGAAAGTGAGGCCCGTGGTGTCGCTGATGGTGGCCTTGTAGGTCATGTCATGCATGCCGGACGCCGCCATCTTCGGCGAAGGATGCATATTCACCGTCACGTCATAGAAGGTGCCGCCCTGCCGCTGGAGCAGCATTGAATAGGGAGCCGCGGCGCTCGGCACACTCGAGGAAGGCGCGACCACGTTTGGCACGTAGTAGTCCAGCGTGACGGTCGCCCGGCAGTAGCGCGGCACGACCACATAGCCGCCCCACATCGCGCGTCCAGGCACATCCGTCACGGTCGCGGTCGGCGCGCCAATGCGGTCCAGCGCCCACGACGTCTTGCCGTCAGAGCCAAAGACGGAGGACGCCATCGTGCCCGGCGCGTACTGTCCCGGCGGGCAGACGAGCGCGCGCGCGGTATACGGCACGGCGGGACAATATGGCACATTGGCGAAGCGAGGCGGAACAGTGTACGTGCCATCAGGATTCGCCGTAGCGCCGGGGCCG
This sequence comes from uncultured bacterium, assembly GCA_963733745.1. Taxonomy (GTDB): domain Bacteria; phylum Chloroflexota; class Ktedonobacteria; order Ktedonobacterales; family JADMIN01; genus DASWAC01. Next base: position 50,018 of record CAVTFE010000011.1, on the reverse strand, counting down.
GGCGCCCAGCAAAGCGGGACGCCGGTATCGAAACCATTCGCATCTTTCAATTGCGCCTGTGGCGGGACGTAGATGCGCACGTAATCGCGGTACGTCGGGTAGCCGTAGATCGGACCGGTCGGATTGTTATAGAAGGTGATGATCAGATGATGCGTCGCGCCGCCGCTGTCGTCGAGCGTCACGTCGTCGGTCTGGGTCAGTTGCACATAGGGCGTGAGCTTGGCGACGCTGGTGTTCGCCTGCGTCAGGTAGTAGCCGTCCAGACCCGCCGTCGTGTCAATAGCGCCAGTGGCGTGCAACTGGTCGAGCGTCTTCTGGATCGTCTCGTTGTTGACATTGATCTGGATGTCCTTAGCCTGCAGATCCTTGAGAACCTGTTTCACCAGAGGCGACATCTGGCTGAACGGCATCTTCTTGACCTTATCCTGCAGCAACTGCACCACCAGTTGGGTGAAGCGCTTGCGCAGACTGTGCGTCTTGTCGTTGGGATTCAGCCGCTGCTCGATGGCGATGCCGCGCGGGTCCTGCTGGTAGAAGTGGATCTTATCCTCGAGGTTCTGCGCCGTGACGGTCTCGTTGTAGTCGGGTACGTAGATCGGTCCAGTCACGTTGAGCACATGCTCGATGGCGACCGGACTGATCTGGATCAACCCATCCACGTCGCCGCCGCCCTCGTTGCGGAAGACATTGGTGATGATCTTCGCCGTCGTGGGGAAGTCGGGCGAGAGGTTGGCGTCGCGCAGGCCCCAGTTGGCGAAGGGCCACCACGCATACTGCGCGGGCGGGCGCTTGCCGAAGATCCAGCCATTCGTGTTCAGGCCATAGTCAATATCGTTGACGTTGTAGAGCGAGAACGGCTCCAGCTTGCCGTTGGTCAGCGTCAAGACGCCGTAGTTGCCGGCGAATCCACCGCTTGGGCGTAGCTCCGCGCGGTCGAGCGTCTGCACGAGGAAGTGTCGCGACTGCCCGACACCGAGCAACCATCCGACGGGGTCGATATACGGGACGACTTGGCTGATAAGCGAGCGCACACGCGGCAACTCGACCATCACCTTCGCCAGTTCGGTCTTCTGGCTCGCGCTGATTGGCAGATCGTTGAGGTTTACGCCAGCCAGCTTCACCTGCACGTCCTGCAGCAGATCCATCGCGTGTGTCGCGGCGGCCTTGATGTGGTCGAGGTCGGCTTTCGTCAACAACTCGCTATCGCCCAACGACGCCGATTTATTCGTGAGCCGGTCGATGAGTGGCATAACCGCGCCAAGCGATTCGACGCCGATGGTCGAGACATCCACGCCCACATCGGTGAGCGCCCGCATCGAGGCAATTTTGGAATCCAGCCCGGGAATGGAGCCAGCGGTGACGAGTATCCAGTCAGGCGCGCTGAGACGCCCACGCAGTTCGTTGAAATCCTGTTGCGCCGCCTTGAGGTCGGCCTGTGCGTTCTTCAGCGCTTTCGGATCGAGCGCGCTGCTAAGACCTCCGCTTGTGGAGGTCGTGGTTGCGGTCTTAGAACTTGCGTTTTTCGAGGTGGTAGACGATGCGCTCGTTGAGCCGGATGAACTACCTGTCAAGGCCGCCAGCCCCGCGAAGTCATCCTTCACGGCAAGCAAGTGATGCAATCCCGACTCACCGAGCGCGCGTAGATCGCTGTACTCTTTGTACGCGCTCAGGATGCCCATGCCTGGAAGCAGCAACGAGATAAACATCGCCGCGACGACGACGAGCGAGCTGACCAGCAGCAGTTTCTGCCGCCCATCGGGGCGCTGCGGCGTCAGGGAGCGCAGAACGGGCAGATTTGGCTGCGTCGCCGCCTCCGACTCCCATCGCTGGGGAAACAGCGCGCGGCTGTGCAGTGAACGCATCTCCTCGGCGACGCGCGCCTGCCAGATCGCCAACCGGTCGCGCCACTCCTGTGGAATCTCGAGCGGCCAGACACGTTGTGTGGGCACAACTTCGATAGCCTCGTCGTTCTCGTCATGCTCGACGCTCTCGTCATGCTCGTCGATTGGCGCGAATTCTTCAGGCTCGTAAGGCTCGTACTCTGGCGCATCCAGGGAGTTTTTCATTCCGCGCTCCGGTTGAATCGAGGCCACTGGCCGCTAGGTAGACACGATCTCTTGTGCACTGGCGATAGACGATAGATCGCCCCCTCGCTGCGCGCAAAAGCGCAACAAGTCCACCTCTGGATGAGTACGGCATGGGGCGCTGGTAGCTGTATTACTGGGTCGTCGTCGAGTCCGCCGCACGGCGACGTGGGATGCTGGCTCTTCTGTGTAGTTAAGACGCATGCCAACGCGGAAATGGTCACAGCGCTTTCGCCAATTTCTTCTCAACCGTAGAAAAAACTCTACGCCTCCATAGGGGGCGTAGAGCAGGTTCATTGTCAACAATCGCGGCGCCGAAGCGAGCGCGGCTTCGAGTGATCAGCAGTTGTCCTGGCCGCTGGCGTCGTCGAAGCAGTGTCCCGTGTTCGTCAGGATCTGCGTTTTCGTGATCGTCGGGAATTGTTTCAGCGTCGCGTCCAACTCAGCCCTGATGCGCGGTCCGACGAGATCGCCCGCCAGTTGGGTGGTGCGGCAGAACTTCAAAACCGCTGTGCCGGTCTGCGTCGAGGGCGTTCCCGTGTGCGTATCAATGTGCGTGTTGAGGGTGATCTGGAAGTCAGCGCCGCCGCAGTTCGAGGCGCCTGTCAGCGAAGCCGTTAGCTCGGTAAAGTAGCCTAGCCCTTTCTCGGCCGCCGTTGGTCCGGCGATGAGCTGCTGGATGGCGTACGTCGCCACGCCGGAGGTCGGCGAGACACGCTTGACGGCGAAGACGGCCTGGACATTGCTATCTGTTTCGGGATGTTTGGAGAAAAAGACCTTGACCTCGATGCCTGAGCCGCCACCAGACGAAGTTGGCGAGGCTGCGGCGGTCGCCGTCGGCGCGAGGGTTGCCGTTGGCGTCGTCTCCTCGCCAGCACTAGTCGCAGAGCAGGCGGCGATGAATGTCAGGGGCGCCAGCGCAAGGAGGAGCGAAAGCCCCTTTAGCCACATGGGTCGCGCGGTACTCGTCGGCATCCATCATTCTCCTGTTGTGTTGTCACATTTCGAGAAGCACCCTGCCCCACAGCAGAGGCGCAATCCATTACTCCTCAGCACACGAACATGCCTGCCGGGGCAGACGCCCTGACGATGGGACTTGAGATAGATACGCGGCTTGACCAGCTTATCTCACGCACTGGCAGACTCAATGACGACCGGGGGCAATTGTACACGAGGTGACACCGGTTTGCCCAGCCTGTGATATCTGATCGAGCCGGTTGAGCGTGCCCGATGGAACCGCCTTATACGAGTCGTCCACGAAATACTGCGAGGCGAAGACCTGCGCAAGCGCCGCGCTGGTATAGATGTATTCCGTGTACCCCACCCCGTTCGTCGCCCCCACCAGAGTGACGTCTGTTGGCAAAAACGCATTGCAGATCGTATCGGCGGTGGCGGCGTCCCAGGGCCCCGCAGGCGAGCGCGGAGCGGCGGTGAGCGCGAAGACGCGTGTCCTCTGGTCCGTCCCCTGTCCCCACTTCACCGTCAGCAAGACCGGACGCCCCGAGATCGAGACCTCGTATTGTGAGCCGTCGCCCGTCTGCCCCTTCGGAGCGCCATAGAGCGCCTCAAAGTCCTGTCGTCCGCTGCCAATCAACGGGGCTGGCAACTGACCCACGCCCTGCTGGCCTGAGCTAGATGGCGGCGCGCCGTTGAACAGGTTGGTGATCGCGCTCAAGGGAATGACGTTCGCCGCAAAGAGCAGCGCCACCATTGCCACCGCGACAAAGCTGAGGATGATGTACGCTCCGCGCAGCCCACCCACTCGTGGCGCGACCGCGACATACGGCGATTGCCATTGCAATTGCCCCGTTGTCCGGCGCTGCCCAAGCGGGCCAGTGACCAGTCGCCGCGTGAACGCAGGATTCTGGCCGAGCATCGGATTGGTGGGACGGCCAAACGGACCAGTCAGTGGCCGCGTCCCAAACGGCCCCGTTACCGGTCGGACATTGAGTTCACCGGTGAAGCGGCGTGTCTGTCTGCCCAGTTGCGCCGTGAGCTTGGCTGTTTGCCGAGCGCGTGGGTCGACGAGCGGCGTCTGGCGCACCGGGCGGCCAAGTCCCGGGCCAAAGGTCTGCGTGGTGCTGGGCACGGTCGAAAACTCCGCGCCGATGAAGCGCCCAGGCGGCCCTTCGCGTGTCTGGACGGTCTCTGAGTCGCGATCGAGCGGATACGGCGGCGGAAGGATCGGCAGCCGCGCGGGACCTCGCGTCCAGACGGACACGGCCTCATCCGGCCATGCGTCGCCCAAGCCACGTCCCCGCCTGCCCATGATGGCTTCCTTTCCACGTCTGCTCGTTGTTGAGTTGCTTGCTGATGTTGATCGCTGATGAGGACCCGCTATCCGCGTTCCCGTACGGGGTCAGCTATGGGGTCAGCTATGGAGTCAGCGCCCAATGTACCATAGACAGGCGGATTTGTCAGCGTCCTTCGCCCAATTGGCGCGCGACCGCGAAACACAGCCCGCCGCTCCGGGAAATTTGGGTTGTGGGCTTGACCATGTTTCTTGTGTCCTGGATACTATGGAAGCGCGCTGTATGCAGGCCAACCTCCATCCTCCTGGCCATTCCGCTACACACAGTGCGACGCCTCTTCCGACTTGACCAGCCCGGCTCGAACGCCCAAAAAGGACGCTCTACCGATGCGACCAGCGCGCGCCTATACTCCTGAGATGCCTGACGACGAGCCACGTGGCGCCGGCAGGCAATCCGCCGTCGCCCGCCCGATCCAGCGCCCACTCGTCGTGACGCCCGACGGTAAGCTCGACAGACGCAGCCAGCGCTGGCTTGAACGGCAGCAGGAACATCGCTCTTCACTGCCTCCCACCGCCGAATCCTGGGAAGGGGGCGACAACTCGACATTAGTTCTGCCTGATGTTCAGGGAAGCATCAGCCGTCCTGAGCATGAACGAGATGGCTTTAGTACAGGCACGCAGCGAGCCATCACGCCATTCATGTCTGGCGCGGCCCTGGATGTAGCGGCCCAGAACAAGACGACAGAGGCGCCGGTGATCATCGCAGGCGGGACACTCGCGCCGCTGCCACGTGTTTCGCCGACGCCGCCTCTACTGCGCATCACCTTGATGAAGCGCGTCATGATCACGCTGCTCGCCCTCGCGTTTTTGATCTCCTCCGCGCAGATCGCGGCGCACAATCCGGCGCTGGCGCAGGAGGGATGGCAAGCGCTGGCCAACGCCGTCGCCTTCACGCAACAGCAGCAGGCGAACGCGATCCGCACGTCGGGGGTGGCGGCGCAGGTTCAGGCCTTTACGCAGGGCAAGCGCGTCGATCTCTACAATTCACAGACGCAGTTCAACCAGTGGTGGGGCTCAGCGTGCAGCGCCGCCGTCCTCGCCGAGGTGCTGACGGCCTATGGCGTTCCAAATGCCACCATCGGCAAGATGATCGACGAGTTGGGATCCGACATCTCGACGAGATATGGATTGATGACGTACGACGGCTTCAACAAGGTCGCACAAAAGCATGGCTTCCGCGCCGATATCTACGTGGACAGGCGTCTGACCTATCATCAGATGCAGTACCTGACGAACACACTTGGCCTGCCCGTCATCGTCAACGTGCGCGCGACCAGCGGCTACTACCACTACCTCTCCGGCGGCCACTTCCTGGTGATGACCGGCGGCGACTCGAAATCCATCCGGTTAGTAGACTCGTCGCTCTACTACATCAAGTCGCTGCCGCTCGGCACCTTCAACTGGATGTTCCGTCAGCGCACGGTTGTCATCGTCCCAGCGGACTACCATTACGACCTGCCAGCCTCCTGATCGCAGTGATGTAATGCAGTGATGTAATCACGACGTCTGCATGTGGCTGAGTCGCGCCGCGTACTCATGGGCCCAACGGCTCCATTCACGAAGACGTTCTGTCCCTTCCCGACCAGGCAGGTCCGATAGCCACGCATCGGCCGATACCCATTCCGCGCCGACGTCACACGTCCACCGCGCGGGAACAACACGGGAATGCAGGTTCGTGGGAAGACGGTAGATCAAGGTAGACATGCCGTATGCGACGGCAAAGATCACGTGGTTTCTATGCGCAAATACCGGGACCCCATAGACGGCGACCATAGGCGCGTCAAGTCCTGTCCCTACCTCGGCGAGACGCTCTATCAAATCAGGATGAGTGTGGAGTTCGTACTCGTCAATGTCGATTGCCGCATACGCAGGTTTCGCTGGCTTCGCCTGGCGCTCGAGGAAATGCAGCAGATCGCGGTTGGCCAGATTTCGAGCCTCATCAGGCAACCGTTCCATAGCGCCCCCTCAAACCTACGGAGCGAGGGCGGCCGCCAGGTTAGGCCGAGCAGGGCTCCGTTCACCTACGAGCGCTTGCCCGTTTTAGAACGGGATCTCGCCGGGCGTGCTCTCGACGAAGTTCGAGTCGTGGTCCTCGCCGTCGTAGCTCATGCGCACTGGACGCTCCTCGAAGACCGTGTCCAGGTGGACCGGCCGCGACCAGATGGCGTAGACGTACTCCAGCGTCTTCTGCGCGTACTTCACGTCAAGCTCGTAGCGCTCGAAATGATGCTTGAGCAGCAGCTCGCTGTTGCGGTTGAAGTCGGCGTCCTCGATGGTGATGTAGGGGTAGCCGAAGTTCGTCATACTCACCACGATGCCGTCGCGCACCTTCTCCCAGTCCTTCTCGACGATCACCCACTCGTCATCCTCTTTGGCGTAGAGGTAGAGGTCCAGATCCTCGATCAGATCTTTGGTCAGATAGTTGCGCAGCAGCGAAACGTCGCTCTCGGTCTCGCGCACCTCGAAGAGCTTGGCGCGCCCCTGCCCTGGTACCCGGCCCAGCTTGACGCGTTCCTCCTCGGTGGGATTGTCCCAGCGCCGCTCGATGTCCTCCAGGATACGGTAGCCGAGCAGGTAGGGGTTCATGTGCGTGCGCGAGGCGGCCAGCACGCCTGAATGCATCTGCGCGAAGGCAGCGTAGTCGGCGTCTGGGAGGTCCATCTCGCGCATGATCCGCGCGTGCCAAAGGCTATTGTGATGCACCATCCCGTTCGCTACGTACTGATGCGAGCGATCTACAGTAATGTCATAGACATCCGCCACATCATGCTCGATGCTCACGACCTCGTCGGTCGGGTCGAACCGCTTCCATTGCTTATGCCGTTCGATGTTTGCCCGCAACTTCTCTCGTTTGCGCGCCAATCCAAAGCCGATCTCACGCTCGAAGATCTTGATGGAGCGCCCAGTTATGCCCAGATTTGGCCCATACACGCGAGATAGGATGCCAAAGTTGAGGAGCAGAATCTGGACAGTTCGCTGGATCTCAACGCTGAAACTGGAGAGAATAACGCCGTACAGATCACTCGTCGCGCATCCATCGCAGTCAAACAGCGCACGTAGAAACGCGCTGATAACCGACTTGGGAGACTGGAGAATGATGTCTGGGACTCGCTTGTCACGGGCTTTCGCGTGGAGATCTATGCCTAGAGAAGCGAGTAGATCAAGGACATTCGTTGAAAAGAAGCTGACTCGCCAGCGTCCACCCTTGCCATTCGCGGTTCGATCATCCCAATAGACTCGCGCTTCTATGGAGAAAAGCCGTAGGGTAAGCGCCGCAAAGCGATCTGCATGCGCACGGTCACCTGTGGTAAAGCCTACCGCCGCCTTGGAGGTATGGATATTGCCATCACCAATCAGACAGCCAAGGAATTCCGCAAACTCTTCCGTCATGTGGCTCGGCACAGTCAGGACTGAACGAAGCGCGTAGTTCGGCTTGCCCTCGAAGCCAGACTTGAACCCTGTGCTTTCGATAGCTACGCTGATGCGATCCTGGGCAAAGGAGGTCTTGCCGGCGAGCGAACGATAAACCGTATGGACGCTTACTCCCGCCGCAACAGCGACATCGGCCGTTTTGGCTGCGGGCATCTGAACAGCTGTAGAGATTGGAACATATTCTTGCGCCCACATGTTAGCCCCAACCGCAAGTGGAATGGTCTGACCAACTTGGACATCTTTGAGCGCGATCCACTGGTCAGGGCCAATACTAAGCTTGTGCTCTTCGGCTCCTTCAATGACAAGACCACGGCGAGTACGCAACCGGATGGTTGGGGCGTTACGGTGGATGTGGCGGTCGGTGATGCGGTCAATCTCTCCAGCGCCACTGTCAACCGATATGAATTCGCCAGCCCCTAACATCGTGTGAAGGGCATCATATCGCATGAGGCCACGCTCGGTAAGCACTAAGCTACCAGCCGTTAAACAAGCCCATCCTTCGTTTATGACCTTCGTCTGCATCTGCGGGACGAAATACTGCATCTCCTCGCGCACGATCAGCAGGATGTCGCGCTGCCAGTCCTCCAGCGACGGCGCGTGCTCGGCGAAGAAGAGCAGCAGGTCTTTCTCTGGCTCAGCGGGGAACTTGTGGCGCTTGGCGGCGCGCTCCTCCTCGGCGCGTTTGATGGCGCGCCCATCCGGCCCCACAGGTCCTCGAAGGTATCGGGCGCGTCTACACCGTCAGGGCGCTCAGCTTTCTCTTTGCTCGCTGCTTTACCTTGCGCGGCCGCCTGCGCGCGCTTGAGTTGGAAGTTGGGGTCGATGTGCTCCTCAATCGCCAGCACCGCGTCCAGGAACCGCTCGACCTCGTCGGTCCCATGCTCGAACTCGTACTTGCGGATGCGGTCGGCGTTGACGCTGACCTTGTCGATCATGTTCGGCGGCGTATGCTTGAAGTAACACGTTGTTCTTGAAGAAGTCGGTATGGCCGAGCACGTGCGCCACGACCACCTTGTTCTGCAGAATGTCGTTCTGCTCCATCAGGAAGGCGTAGGACGGGTTCGTGTTGACCACCAGCTCGTAGATCTTGCTCAGGCCGTAGTCGTACTCCGTCTTCATGCGGTAGTATGCCTTGCCGTGCGACCAGTGGCTGAACCGTCCCGGCAGGCCGTACGAGCCGAACTCGTACATGATCGTCGCCGGCACCAGCTCGAAGTGGACCGGATAGGGATCGAGGCCCATCCGGCGCGCGATCTCCCAGATCTTCTCGATGGCGTTCTCAAGGTCCGCGACATAGGCGGCGTCGGTGTTGGGATCACTCATAGAACTCAAGCGCCTCCTGATCGCGCGGCGGCTACGGGGTAGCTAGGGTGTGGCTGGCTCCATATCGCGCGTGGCGAAGAAGCGGCGCAGCGCGGGATAGACCTCCGACTTGTCGGAGATCGTCACCGCGATGAACTTGGGGTCCTCGATCTTGTTGAAGGCGGACATCAGCGTGCTCGACGAGCGATAGTGCCCCTCGCGGATCTCGCCGTAGCCGAACATGTTGCAGAGCTCGCATCAGCTGCTGCGACCAGCTTCACGCAGCGCTCGTTGTCCCACGGCAGTTGTCGCCGTCGGAGAAGTGGAACGGGTAGATGTTCCAGTCCTGCCGGGTTGTAGCGCTCTTGGATGATCTCGCAGCGCCAGCTCGTAGGCCGACGACACCTGCGTGCCGCCGCTCTCGCCGTGGGTGAAGAACTCCTCCTCGGTGACCTCCTTCGCCTCGGTGTGGTGGCTGATGAAGACGATCTTCACGTTGTTGTACTTCGTGCGCAGGAAGCGCACCATCCAGAAGTAGAAGCTGCGCGCGATGTACTTCTCGAACTCGCCCATGAGCCCGACACGTCCATCATCGCGATGACGACGGCGTTCGACTGGTACTTGATCGTCGGCTCCCAGGTCTTGAAGCGCAGGTCCTCGTTCCTGATGTCGCCGAACTGCGGCGTCGCCCTTGGCGGCGTTGCGCTTGATGTTCTCCAGGATCGTGCGCCGCTTGTCCAGGTTGGCCAGCGGGCCGCCTTGCGCGATGTCGGTGAAGCGCACCGCCTCGCGTCTCGATCTCGTGCCAGCTTCTTCTCTTCGAGGTTGGGCAGGCCCAGATCCTCGAAGATCAGCGCGGCCAGCTCGTCGACGCGTGATCTCCGCCTCGTAGTAGTCCACGCCGGGCTCCTCGCCCGCCTGCCTGCGCCGCCCGGCCCCGCTGCTGGCCTCGCGCGCGATCACGTCGCCCACCTGGTCTCGCCGTCGCCCTGGCCGGACGTGCTGCTGCTCGTTCGAAGTCGTAGCGGAAGCGATACTCGTCCAGCGAGCGGATCGGCACCTTGATGATGCGTCTTGCCGTCGGAGAGGATGATGCTCTCCTCGCTGACGATGTCCGCCAGGTTCTTCTTGATCGCCTCCTTGATCTTCTGCTTGTGCCGCTCCTGGTCCATCGGCCCCTTGCGGTGCAGCGACCAGTCGTGCTGCGAGACCGTGGACATATGCTGGCATGCGCCGCCTGCTATGCTCGACTGGATATTGGACTACGCTGTTCGGGCAGTGCCATGGAGAGACGCGTTCAGTGTCCGACACAGACTGCGCCCGGCATCAGCGCTCCTACCGGTTGAGCAGCGACCCGACGTACTTCAGCAGCTCGTTGGCGCAGACGGTGCAGTAGCCGTGCTCGCTGACGAGGCGGCTCGACCACCTCGTTGATGCGCTTGCAGCTGCTCGGGGTCGGGCGTCTTGGTCGAGGTCGTGATCTTGACCACGTCGCGCAGGTCGGCGAAGAGCTTCTTCTCGATCGCCTCCTTGCAGCCGCTCGTGGCTGGTGTAGTCGAATTTCTGGCCGCGCCGCGCCAGGCGACGAGATGCGGATCAGGATCTCCTCGCGGAACGGCTTCTTGCGCGTTCTCGGTGATGCCGATCTGCTCCTCGATCGAGCGCATCAGCTGCTCGTCGGGCTCGATCTCCTCCTCGGTGATCGGGTCGCGCACCTTGGTCTTGTTGCAGTACGCCTCGACGTTGTCGAGGTAGTTGTTCAGCAGCGTCGTGGCCGACTCCTCGAACGAGTAGACGAACGCCCGCTGGACCTCTCGCTTGGCCATCTCGTCGTACTCCTTGCGCGCCTCGGCGATCAGGTTCAGCTAGTGCTCGCGCTGCTCGCGGTTGATGCTGGTGTGCTGCTCCAGCCCATCGCGCAGCGCGCGCAGGGCGTCGATCGGATTGATGCAGGTGACGCCGTCGCGCACCAGCGCGCTGGAGAGCCGGTTGATGACGTAGCGCGGCGAGATGCCGTCCATGCCCTCGCGCACCGCCTCTTCCTGCAGCTCCTTCACGTCCTTCGGCTTGAAGCCCTCCGACGTCCTCGCCGTCGTAGAGCTTGAGCTTCTTCATCAGGCTCATGCCCGCCTTCTTGCGCTGCTCCAGCCGGGTGAGCACGGCGAAGATGGCTGGCGAGTCTCAAGCGTGTGCGGGCGCGATGTGCACGTCTCTGCAGGGCGCTCTGCTTGAGCAGCTTCTCGTAGATCTTGACCTCGTCGGTGACGCGCAGGTTGTACGGCACCTTGACCAGGATGATGCGGTCCTGCAGCGCCTCGACTCTCTTGTTGCCGACGAACGCCGTGTACTCGTTCTCGTTGGTGTGGCTGACGACCACCTCGTCGGCGTAGATCATCGAGAAGCGGCCGGTCTTGATGTTCTGCTCCTGCGACAGGGTCAGCAGCACGTAGAGGAACTTCTCGTCGGTCTTGAGCATCTCGATGAATTCCATCAGGCCGCGGTTGGCGATGTTCAGCTCGCCGTCGAAGCGGTAGGCGCGCGGGTCGCTCTCGGTGCCGACCTCGCCGATGGTGGAGAGGTCGATGCCGCCGACCAGCTCGGAGATGTCCTGCGACTTGGGATCGCGACGGCGTGAACGTGCCGATGCCGATGCGGTTCTTCTCGGAGAAGCGCCGACGCGGACGACCGGCACGTCCTCGATGCTTGCCGCTCGTACTGTGTGTCTCCAGCTGCGCAGCGGCAGCTGCGGGCACAGGTCGCCTTCGATGTAGATGCCGTACTCCGCGTCGATGTCGTCGCGCAGTCGGCTCGGGATCAGGTGCAGCGGCTCCTCGTGCATCGGGCAGCCGCGGATGGCGTAGACCGCGCCGTCGTCGGTGCGGGTGTAGCGCTCCAGGCCCGCGCTTGAGCAGGGTGACGATGGTCGACTTGCCGCCGCCCACCGGACCCATCAGCAGGAGGATGCGCTTGCGCACTTCCAGCCGCTGCGCGCCGGAGCGGAAGTATTCGACGATCTGCTGCAGCGGCTTATCGATGCCGAAGATCTCGTCGTCGAAGAACTTGTGCTCGATCTCGCCCTGGGGGCCGGTCTCGGTTCCCGCCGCCATGATCATGCTATAAATGCGCTCGTGGGAAAGCTGCGCGACCGACGGCTGCCGGCTGGCAATCTCGAAATACTGAGCGAACGTGCCCTCCCACACCAGCGTGCGCGCACGTTCGCGGTACTCTTCCATCCGCTTGACCAGATCCATGTTGCTCCTCGTTTCCCCGCGAGGCTCCTCCGAATGAATGATGCGCCATCCGCGCTGGCGTCACTTCGGCAGGCTCCTCGTGTCGCGGCGCCGCCCCTCCGCTCTGCGCCGCTTGCAACTCTCTTCCACGACGGATCGATTCATAATTCCAAAAGAGGACGCCGCCAGCGGCGCCAGATGGCGGCGCCAGATGAATGAACGTGTGCGGCGCCGCAACGCCTGGGTCGTGGGGAGAAATGACCTTGCCCACTGTCCCTGGCCGGATACCTGCCCTACGAGTATGTACGTCGGTGGGTCGGAAAAAGGAGTACAAACAGCTACTCCAAGGTCACAGTTGGTCGAATCTGATCGAACTCGATCAAATCTGGGCGGCCAAATCTGGCGGCGCTTCCGGTGCGACACGCCTGCCGCGACGAGGACGCGGCTTTCTGGAGGACATCAGCAGGACGTCACAGGACATCAGCGGCGACGAGTGAGGGCGAAGCGCTCGACTCGTGTCAGAGGCGGTATCAGTAACCAGACGCCAGCGGCTCACCGGCTCTTGCGGATGGTCGCAAGGCATGCCCTTGGTCATGCCATCGGTGTGGAGTCTGGCAAAGAGGAGTAAACGTGGGCTCGCACGCAATGTGCGCGATGCGGAGAATGCGAGCGGACGCGACCCTCCGCCTGACCAGCGGAGTGAGGTGGACGCCGAAGCGTCGCCGCCAGGGGTCGACAATGGCCCGCATGTGGCTCTTCCAGGCGCCCCAATTCGCTTCCTACGGTAACGTATTCACTTGGACGACGCGCTTCGCTGGTGGTCAAGCGCCATCTCTTCTGCATCGCCTCAGTGGCGCTACATCACAGATGAACCATGATCGCCCGCGACGATGATGCGCCTCATGAATCCGTCATGCGCTGCTGGAGGCTCTGTCCAGCGTGGGATGAAATGAGGTCATTTCCGCGTTCGTAACGGGGATCATACCACAGCCATATCGCCCCGTCAAAGTTCAGGACGAGGCAGAGCACTCGACGTAACACATCTGTGTAACACATCTGTTCGCGGCTCCCTCATTTGACCATACGCCGCCAATCGAGTAGATTGTTGCGGGATACACAACCGGATACACAACCGGATACACCCGGATACACAAAACCGGATACACCCAGATACACCCAGATACACCCAGATACACAATGCGTGGCGAGACGTTGCGCCTCTGCCACGTTATGGCCAGAAGTGGCAGCGAGGCGGGATGGCGATGGAACAGGGCGACCTTATCAACCTGCTGGAGAACTTGCTTGGTCCAGCAGCCGCAGGCGTCGCGGCGCCACGTCAGGCCAGAGCTTATCATGACGACGAGGCGCCCGAATCCTACTTTGACTCCGACGACGATCAGAGCATACCGGGCGCGCTGCATCCCAGCATGACGGGCCTGCTCTCTGCCGTCATGCCCATCGGCATCGTCATCGTCGAGACCGCCTCGCTCAGCGTCGTCCGCGTCAACAAGATGCTGTTGCGCATGCTCGGCGTAAAAGAGCTAGTCGAGAGCATGCAGGGCAGACCACTAGACGCCATAGCGCCAGCGCTCGGCGCGCCGGACCTCATCGCTGCGCTCAACCAGGTCGCCGTGACCGGCGTCGTCTCCTCCGCGATCCTCACCGATGGCAGCGTCTCATCCACTGGTGAGCAAATCTACCGTCGCTGGACGATCAGCCCGTTGCGTCAAGGATCGCGTTCGTATGAGACGCTGCTCGTCACTGTGCTGGATGTCACCGAACAAGTGATGACACGTAGGCGCATGGAAGAGGCCGTCGCCGCCGCGCAGGAGCAGTCGCGCCGCCTTCAGGAACATTCCAGTTTCATGCAGGAGCGCATCCGCCAGGTCGAGGGTCAGGCCGCGGCGCGACTCCAGCAGGCGATCAATCAGCACGAAGACCGTGTCCGCGCCGCCGCCGCACAGACTGGGCAGTCGCTTGACCAGCTACGCCAGCTCGAACAGCAACTCCGGCTGACGCCGGATCAGAAACGGGCGCTGGAGTCGGCGGTGCTGCTGGCGAACGACGGCGCACGCGCCCAACTGGAGCAGAGCCAGCGCGAGCTTGAGCAGGCGCGCCAGGAGATTGAGCGGCTGCGCCGCGACGAGGGATCTAGCACCCGAGGACAATCCGCCGACGCCAGCGCGCTCGCCGCAGTGGTGCGCGATCTCACTACCGACCCGACGCAGGCGTTTGACCGCGCCGCGCGAACCGTCGCCGAGGCGCTGGGCGACACCTGTGGCGTCTTCCTCGCCAACGGCGAGGGACGGCTGGAGCCTGTCGCCTTTTATCATCCCGAGCCGCAGATCGCCAGCCAGTTCATCACTTTCTACACGCAGCATCCGCTCCAGCCGGGCGAGGGACTGGTGGGACAGGCTCTGCGCCAGGGCATCGGCGCGGCGCGCGAATCGGTGAGCGCGGCGGAGATGTCACATATCCTGCCAGGGCTGGGCGAAGGCGCTCAGGCGCTCGGCGTCATATCCGCCGTATGCGCGCCGCTGCGTGGGACGCTTGAGCCGTTCGGCGCGCTCCTCGTCCTCTCGACCCGACGCGCGAACGGCGGCAGTGACCGCGTCATGGATGAGACCACGCTCGGGGCGCTCAACCTCTTCGCCGCCGCGATCGCGCTCGCCGCCCAGAACGCAAGGCTCACGCATGAAATCAGCGCATCGGACGCCCAGCGGGAGGCGGTCTTCGCCGGGATGACCGATGGCGTCGCCGTCTATGATCGGCTGGGACGCCTCCGTCATGTCAACGCGGTCGCTGAGAAGCTCCTGACACCCCCTCCTGGCGCCTCAGGCGCCGCGCGGCCCATGCTGCAGGGTTTTCTGGACGAACGCGGCGGCCAGCTCTCCGGCGCCAATCTGCCCTGGATGCGCGTCCTACGCGGTGAAGGATCGCAGGGCGCGGTGGAGCGCGTGATCGCGTCATGGGAAAATGGCGCGCAGCGTCCGCTACTGCTCAAAGCGTTGCCCGCGCGTGACGCGTCGGGCGCCGTATCACACGCCGTGGTCATCCTGCGCGCGGATCAGTCCCAGCCCGCGAGCGGCGCGAATGACGTCTCACGCGGGGCTCCCGAGCAGCCCGCCTCGGCCTCCTATCCCGATGCGTTGAAAGGCCGCCCGAACCAGCCAGCGAGCGGGGCGAGTGACGCCAGAGCGATCTGCGAGCGTGTCGCGCGCGCCTACGGCTCCGCCAAGAAGCGCAGGATCGATGTGCGTCTGCCCCAGCGCGCTGTCATGCTCGCCGCGTCCGAGGTTGATGTCGAGCGCGCCGTCGCCTCGCTCATCGAAGCGGCGGGGGCCGCCTTTCCGGCCAACGCGCCGTTGCAGATGAGCCTGGTTGTCGAACCGGCGGAGACCGCGACCTCACGCCCACGCCGCTATTCGGCTGGTCCCGCGCCCGAAGAGGGTGGGCCAGGACCGAACAGATTCGTCGCTACCATTCAGCTTACCGGCGCCCAACCCGGCGCGACAATTCCCGCCGCCGCGCCCTATCTGGAGCAGACCCGACTGCGCGCCTCCGCTTTCGGCGGGACAGCATGGGTCCATGAAGAGCGCGGTCACGAGACCCTCTTTCTGCTGCGAGCGCCATTGGCGGCTATATGAGAGCGCTCTCCGCGAGAGGCGCCATGCTATACTGGTGTGCGGCGCGGCGATGCGCCCGTTGGCGATGCGCCCGTTGATGTGAGAAAGTCATCCTCGTGACTGCTGCCCTTCAGCGCGACCGATTGGCGCGCATCGTCGGCAAATTCGCCGGCAAACGTATCCTAGTGATCGGCGATATGGGCGCCGATGAATATGTCCTGGGCGCGCCACTGAGGGTCTCGCGTGAGGCGCCGGTCCTGGTGCTAGCGCAGCGCGACGCCTTCACCGTTCCCGGCAGCGCGACGAATCCCGGCGTCAACGCTCAGACGCTCGGCGCCGAGGTCTACCTCTCCGGCGTAATCGGTGACGACCCTCCCGGCAAACGCCTGCTCAAGAAGCTCCATGAATACGGCGTTCACTCTAAGGGTCTCCTGTGTGAGCCGGGACGACCGACCTCCACCAAGACGCGCGTCCTCGCAGGCGACCGCCAGTTGCGCCAGCAGCAGATCGTGCGCGTGGACCTCGTCAGCGACGACGAGTTGAGCGATGAGGTTACGGAGCGCATGCAGAGCTATATCCGCGAGACGCTGCCAGAAGTTGACGCTGTGATCCTATCCGACTATGACAATGGCGTCATGAGTCCGGCGATCATCGGGACCGTGTTGCCGCTCGCCGCTGAACTGAAAAAGATCGTCGTCGTGGACTCCCATGGCAATCTGGCGCGCTTCAAAGGCGTGACGGCGCTGACGCCCAACCAGCCGGAGGCGGAGGCGACGCTCGGCGAGTCAGTGACCAATATGGAGAGCCTGGAGCGCGCGGGCGTGCGCCTCCTGCAGATGACCGAGTCCGAAGGCGTGCTGATTACACGCGGCAGCGAGGGGATGAGCCTTTTCGAGCGTGAACGCGCCCCGGTCCATCTTCCTGTCTCTGACCTGACCAGAGGAACCGAGATTTTCGACCCGACGGGCGCGGGCGACACGGTTGCGGCGACCTTCACGCTCGCCCTCACCGCCGGAGCCGCGATGGCGGACGCGGCGGCGCTCGCCAATATCGCGGCGGGGCTGGTTGTGCGTCGCCTCGGCTGCGCCACCAACACCCCGGAAGAGCTGCTCGCCGCCATTCAAGCCTCGGCGCCTGATTAGAGCCTGATTAGAGAAGAAGCCATCAGATGGGCGTGGTCCTGGATGAAAGCGCTGCAGTAGAGGCGATCACACAGCGCCGAGCGCAGGGAGCGCGCGTGGCGTTCACCAATGGTGTCTTCGATCTGCTGCACCTCGGCCATGTGCGGTATTTGCGCGAGGCGCGCGATCTGGGCGACCTGCTGATCGTCGCGGTCAACTCTGACACCTCGACGCGCCGACTCAAAGGTCCGACGCGCCCAATCATCGGCGAGGACGAGCGCGCCGAGACGCTCGCAGCGCTGATCGCCGTTGATTATGTTACGATCTTCGCGGACGCCACCGCCGAGCGGCTGGTGAGACTGCTGCGCCCCGATATCTATGTCAAGGGAGCCGATTATGCGGGAACTGACGCCGATACGCGCGAGCAGACGCTTCTCCTGACGCCTGAAGAGTTAAGGCGCGTGGTCGCCGGTCAGGCGACCGACCATGCAGGTCTCGCTGGACTTGCTGAGCGAATGCCCGAAGCGCGCGCTGTCTCGGAATATGGCGGCTCACTCGCCCTCATCGCCTATCTTCCTGGCCACTCGACCAGCGAACTCATCGCACGCATCGTCCGCTCCGCTCAGCAGGAGCCGGAGTAAGCCATCCTCTCTCAAGCGCTGAGGAGAACTAGCGTCCGACCGGCTGCTCCGCCAGCGCCGAAACTTCGCGGGCGATGGTCGCCAGATCAGCGTCGCTGAGCGCCGGGTGAACCGGCAGGCAGAGCACCTCGCGCGCGGCCTGCTCGGCGAGTGGCAGGCTGAGGGTGAAGCCCATCTCCTGATAGACCGGCTGCTGGTGAATCGGCCGCGGGTAGTGAACGCCCGTCCCCACGCCACGCTCGTTGAGCGCGCGCGCGAAGGCGTCACGCTCGCTGGGGACGCGGATCGTGTACTGATGGTACACGTGCTTGTGGCCTGGCAGGACGGTCGGCGTCTTGACCACGTCGGCCAGCCGCTCGTTCAGATACGCTGCGTTGGCGATGCGTTTCTCGGTGAAGCCGGCGAGCTTGCCGAGTTGGACGACGCCCATCGCGCCTTGCAAATCGGTCATGCGCAGGTTGTAGCCGAGCGCGATGTGATTGTAGCGCTCCTTCTGGCCGTGGCTGCGCAGCAGGCGAAGCTTCTCGGCGATGGCTGGGTCGCTCGTCGTGATCGCGCCGCCCTCGCCAGTCGTGATGTTCTTCGTCGGATAGAACGAGAACGCACCTGTCCCGAAGCTCCCTACTGGCCTCCCATGGATCGCGGCGGCGTGCGCCTGGCAGGCGTCCTCGATGATCGCCAGATTGTGCGCCTGCGCCATTGGGATGAGCCGGTCCATGTCTGCGGGATTGCCATACAGATGCACCGGCATGATCGCCTTTGTGCGTGGCGTGATGGCGCGCCCGACCAGTTCTGGATCGAGGTTATAGGTATCAGGATCAATGTCGACGAAGACGGGCGTGGCGCCGACGAGCAGGATCGTGTTGCCCGTCGCGGCGAAACTGAAAGGTGATGTGATCACCTCGTCACCTGGCCCGATCCCATGCGCCAGCAGCGCCAGATGCAGTGCGGCGGTGCCCGACGAGACGGCGATGGCTTCACGAACCCCGCAGACCTCGGCGAAGCCCCGCTCGAAGGCCGCAACCTGCTCGCCCTGCGCCAGCATGCCTGAGCGCATGACACCGAGGACAGCGGCCTCTTCTTCTGGTCCGATCTGTGGTCGTGCGATGGGAATCACGCGGACGCTCCTATAGTTATGTGAGAATAGTGACGCGGAATTGGGCTTCTCGCACGGTCGGCGCAAGGCCCACCCGATTATAGTGGGCGGCTCATGACCCGTCAACAGCGGGACGCGTGCGCAAGATAGTCCTGCCGGATAGTCCTGTTCAGGTTCGCGCCGCATGCCTGGCCGGGAATCCATGGTATGATCGTTCCGCCTTCGAACGCGAGGAACACGGTTTGTTCCCGTGGTAGAGCTTTTGAAGACCAGGGTAAGCGCTATGGCGACCGAAGAGACCTATCCCAATTCGCCCACCGCAGATTCTGACCGCGCGGCCGAACTGCGCGAGCTGGAGTTTGTCGCGGATCCCACCGCCCCGCCGCTTATCCTCAGCGAGCCAGAACAAGGCTCGACGACGGCGAAGGTCGCCAGCGCTGGCATCGTGCAGAGCATCGGCAAGCTCGTGGGCTACGCCTCCGGCATCCTGACGCTCGCCCTCACCGCGCGGCTGCTGACCGCAAGCGACTTCGGGGCGTACACCACCATCGCCGTGGTCTATCTACTCTTCGTTGCCGTCATCGCCGATTTTGGCATTTTTACCATCGCCGTACGCGAGGGATCCAGGGAGCCTGAACGTCTGCGCGATGTCTACCATACAGCCTTCACGCTCAAAGCGATCGCGGCAATTGTCGTCTACGCCATCTCGTTCATCGTGATCTTTTTCCTGCCATATACGCCAGAAGCGAAAGTCGGCACGATCATCCTCGGCGTCACGACGATGATCGCCTCCATCGCCGCTGGCTTCGAGATCGTGTTCCAGGTCAATCTGCGCATGGCCGTCCCAAGCTACGCAGACATCATGAGCAAGCTGTTCGTCCTTGGCGGCACTGCCGCGCTCTATGTGGCGAACACGGTGTATAGGTTCGATAGCCTCACGCTCTTCTATGCAGTGATCGGCGTCGTCTCGCTCTCAAACCTCATTGGCATCGCCGGGCGCTGGTGGGGCGCAAATCGCATCATGCCGGTTCGCCTGCGGCTGGTTCCCGGTCTAACGAGAACACTGCTGCGGCTGGCGATCCCCATGTTCGTCGTCGCCATCCTCAGCCAAATTCACTACAAGGCCGACGCCTTCATCCTCTCGCTGATACGCCCGCCTCAATATTCGCCCGATGTCGCAATCTATGGCGTCGCCTATCGCATGGTCGATTTCATGCTGCTCTTCTTCGTCGTCTTCATCGTCTCGGTCTTCCCGGTGCTCTCGGCCTATTCGCAGGCGGGCGGCGAAAAATATCGCCAGGCGGCGCGCCGCGTGCTTGACGCGACCTTCGCGCTCTCGGTTCCGGCGACTGTGGGCGTCATTCTGCTGGCGTCGGAGATCGTCGCCATCGTCGGCGGAGATCGCTACCCGCAGGCCGCGCTGCCGATGCAGATTCTGGCGCTGGCGGTCATCCTAACGGGTGTCTCGCAAGCGTACAACTACATGATCATCGTGCAGAACGGGCAGCGTAACCTCGTCTGGATCACCATCGTCCTCGTCATCGCCAACGTCGGGCTGAATCTCTACTTCGTGCCCATCTACTCCTATATCGCCTCGGCGGTCATCACCGTCGTCACCACCGGACTGGGCATGCTGCTGGCGGTTCTCGTGGCGTCCCGCCATCAGCGCGTCGGGCCATCCTGGGTGAACCTGCTCAAGATTCTGGGCGCGACCGCTGCGATGGCTATTGTGATTGAAGCCCTGCGATTCTTCCTCTTCCCGACGATTAGTCTATTGGGCACGCTTATCATGGTCGCGGCGGGCGCAATTGTCTATGGGGCCATCCTGCTCGCCATCGGCGGCGTAGACGACGGCGTCATGCTGTTGCTACGGCGGCGTCTGGGGCGGCTGACCGGTCGCGCGGCATAGGGCATACTCGGCCAAGCTCAAGCTCGCGCGCGGACGTTGCCTGGCGGGTTATACTACTACACGCGTGTCCGGCGGCGAGGCCCGGATGCGAAGTTTTCACCGCGGTTCACGTTCCAGCGCTGGGAGGCTGTCTCATGTCTGTCCGCGACCTCAAGCCAGAATATTTCACCATTGAGATGGATGGCGCCGTCTGCGTGCTGCGCCTCAACCGTCCGCCAGCCAACGCGCACAACTTCGCGATGATCCGTGAGCTGGAGGGCATCGTCACCGAGATCCGCTATGACAACGACGTGCGCGCCGTCGTGCTGGGCAGCGCGAACGCCAAGTTCTTCTCCGCCGGCGCCGACATCGACGAGATCCGCGAGAAGCCCGCCGAGTACATCGGCCTGCTGAGCCAGACCAGCAAAGAGATGATGATGAAGGTGCGCGCCACGCCCAAGGTCTACGTCGCGGCGGTCAATGGCCACTGTATGGGCGGCGGGCTGGAGTTGGCGCTCTGCTGTGATGTGCGCTACGCCGGCAAGGGGAACTGGAAGGTCGGCCTGCCGGAGGTGAACCTGGGCCTGATCCCCGGCGAGGGTGGCACGCAGTTCGCCGGACGCATCATGGGGCCGTCGCGCGCGCTGCTGTACATGGTGACGGGTGAGGCGTTCGGGCCGGAGAAGGCGACCGAGTTGGGCCTCTTCGACGAGTTGGTGGAGGCGGATGAGGTCGAGGCGAAGGCGCTGGCGTTCGCGCACAAGTGCGCCGACGGCCCGGCCAAGGCGATCGGCTTCATGAAGCTGGCGCTGACTGAGGGGCTAGACCTGCCGCTTTACGAGGCCTTCGCCTACGAGCGCCACCTACAGAACCAGCTTTTCGACACGCCGGACTCCAAAGAGGGTGTCGCCGCCTTCACCGAGAAGCGCGCGCCCAAGTGGGGCCAGAAGAAGTAAAGGCGGATCCCAATCTTCTTCTCCCTTCCTATCGAGAGAAGGAAGAACGATACTGCGCCGTAATCCTGGCGGGGTTACGGCGCATGTCTTTCAGACACTTATACGGTTGATTTCAGCGCTAAGAGTGTATGGCTTCTCAAGGCAACGATTTCACCAACTCGTGCTTTGTCGTCTGGTAGCCGAGCGCCTTGTAGAAGGGTAGCGGTCCGGCTGCAAACTCCCACGCATCCAGCCGCAACTGCGTCGCCTCGCGCTCGCGAGCCCAGTCTTCCGCTGCCGCCAAGAGCTGACTTCCTATTCCATGCCCACGCCAACGTTCCGTCACCATGAGGCTCTGCAGGTGGCCATAGGTGTACTGGATCGTCAGCGGGCACTCCTCATCGCGCCGCAGGTAGACCTCCCCCAGCCCTACGATGTGGCCCTCCGCCTCAGCGAGCAACAGCGCGGCGCCTGGATCGCTCATGATCGCCGCTAGTTGCTCGCGTATCTTCGCACGGTCTCGTTCATGCTGCCCCGGATCAGCGAACGACACTGGCAGCCGCAGCCAGCCGGGCACGCCACGCACATGAAAGGTGTGGAACTCTTCGTAAAGCGCCGTTAGGTCGTCGAAATCTCTTTCCTGCGCAGGCCGTATCGTTACATCGCTCATAGCTCGCCTCCTTCTCGCGATACCTCGTCTCTGGTCAGTATGCCAACTGGCAAGCTGGAAGAACGCTTGCGCGATGTTAGAAGCGCATTAGAGATAGTGGGCTAGACCGGCTGTCGCAGTCTCGATGTGCTGGCGTCCGGAGAACTCAGCCGCTCGGCCAGGAACTCTTCCCACGTCTGCCGGCCCACGGCGCGCTCGGGAGTCAGGTTAGCTCCTGCCCGGATCGCGCGGGCGGCCTTGCCTGGTATCCAGACAGGAATGAGCGGACGGCGCTTGCCAGCGGCTCGCAGGTACGCGCGCAGTATCTCGTCCATCCCGTACACTTTCGGCCCGCCAATGTCGGGAACGAGGCCTGCGGGCGCGCCAAGGGCAAGCTCCACGAGCCGCGCCGCCACCTCTTCGGCGGCGACCGGCTGGAAGCGGAATCTGGCTGGAACTGGCAGCACAGGCAGTTTGGCCATAAATTGCGCCGTCAGCAAGAATCAGCTCGTGGAACTGCGTGGCGCGTAGTATCGTCCACGGCAGACCGGAACTGGCCGCCACGCGCTCGGCGGCCCGCTTGGACGCGAAGTAGCCAAACATCGCGCGATCAATGCCGCTGACGACGGGGATGCGATCGGCGCCGACGACCGAGATGTAGACCAGATGCGGCGCCCCAACCTTCGAGGCTGCCCGGACCAGGTTCAGGGTCTTGACATCGTCACCCTTCTGGCTGCCCGCCAGATGGACGATAACCTCGATTCCCTCCACAGCAGGTTCGATCCCCTCGCCTGTGGTCAGGTCGCTGGCTACATACTCGATCCCCTCCGCAGCGGTGCGGTTGTGCCTGCTGAGGACCCGCACGTCGCAGCCGGCGTCGTGTAGCTGCGGGACGACATGGCTCCCCAGTGTGCCTGTGCCGCCAGTAACCAGAATGTGTCGCATGCTATTTCCTCTCCTGCTTCTCCTTGTCTCGCGTCTCTGTTTCGAGGCGCGCACAGGAGACGAGATAGCCATTGGCGGATGTGACACCCTCCGTGTTCTCCGTTCTCACCTGGCCTACAATACGCACGAGAGAAGGAGGATTGTGAGCGATGGATGGAACCGTGGAAGGAACCATGAGCAAGCAGCGCCGGGGAGAAGAGTTCGAGCGCTATCGCGTCCTGCTCTTCTCCATCGCCTACCGGATGACTGGCAGCGCCAGCGAGGCCGAGGACCTCGTGCAGGAGACCTGGCTGCGCTACCAGGCGAGCGCGGGCCAGGAGATCGCCTCGCTCAAGGCGTATCTCACCACAATTATCACCCATCTGGCGCTGGACTATTTGAAGTCGGCTCGTGTCACCCGCGAGCAGTATTTCGGAACCTGGCTGCCTGAGCCGATTCTCACATCAGAGGACGGCGGGGCAATCCTTGAACGACAAGAGGAGCTTTCGCTGGCGTTCCTGCGTCTGCTGGAGACGCTCAGCCCGCCGGAGCGCGCTGTCTTTCTCCTACACGAAGTGTTTGATTATCCCTTTAGCGAGATCGGCGAGATGCTGGAGAAGAGTCCGGCCAATTGCCGCCAGATCTTTCACCGTGCCAAACAGGCGTTGGAAGACAAGCGCGCGCGTTTCCATCCGGAGCCGCGGCGTCAGCGCCAGTTGCTGCTTGGTTTTCTTTCCGCCAGTCAAGCCGGAGACATGGCGACTTTCACTAATCTACTGGCCGAGGACGCCATCACCTGGGCGGATGGCGGCGGCAAGGTCCAGACTGTCCCCAAGCCCATTTACGGCCAGCAAGCGGTGGCGCGATTCTGGCTCAGTGTGGCGCGCAAGAGTCCACGCCCACTGACCTATACGCCAGAAGAGATCAATGGGGAGCCAGCCATGTTGTTCTGGGACGAAGACAGGCTGGTCGGAGTCCTTACCCTGGCGCTGAGCGACGCCGGTGTTCAGGAGGTCTACGCAATGCTCAACCCGGAGAAGCTGGCCTATCTGCAACAACAGCTCTCCGCGCGTCAGAACTAGGCATGCAGTGCGCGTCTTACCTCCCAAGAGCATAGACCATTGATCTGTTTCCGGAATCGACATACTGGCCCACAACAAAGAGGCTCCCATCGTCGCCTAGCAGTTGACCTATCCGGAAGGACGAATCGTTGTTCTGTAACTGGCGCGCCACCTGACCGGAGCGCAGGTCCATCATGGTTAGCCAGAAGTGCCGCTGTGATGGTGAAGGATACGCTCGATCAAAGGTCGCCGATGCCACGTAGACCACGTCGGAACTCAACGCCAGCGCCTCCCCGCCTTGTCCTGGCAGTTGCTTGCTCCACATCGGCTGATGGGTGTGGAGGTTGTAGGCGATGAGTTGGGTCGTGACAGGTGTGATCAGCGTGCTGCCGTTGAGTTCGAGCGCGAGCATATACGGCGTTCCCCCGACGTTGGCAAAGACAGGAGCAGGAACAAGCTCTCCTCCATCGTCTCCTCCGTTCAGAGAGACCTGCCAGAGGAGATCGCCGCGCCTGCCTTGATAGGCGACGAGTTTTCTCCCAGAGAGGACATACAGCGTCCCGTCATCCAGATAGGGGACTGGGGCAAAGGAGTTGGGAAAGGGGGTGTCAGGGACCTGCGTGGCGCGCCACACCTGCTGGCCTGTACTTGTGTCAAACGCCGACACTTGGCCGTCTGCGGCGCTGACGTAGACCAGACCGTCTCCGGCCGCCAGATTGCTGCTGCGCATCAGGGTCTGAGCGCTCCACACCCGCTTCCCAGTAGCCGCATCTACGGCGATGAGCGTGTGATAGGCTCCCACAAAGAGCAAGCCATTCGCAAAGGCCAGCTCACCATCAACGATATATTCCGCATCGTTCGTGCGATCAATGAACTCTGTACACCAGCGAACCGCGCCGTTTTGCGCATTCAAAGCGCAGACATGGTATGAAAGCGCGAAGTAGATCGTCTCGTTGGCCACCAGTGGTCTGAACCCGAAATCGGGAAGTTCAGGCGCTTGAAAACGCCAGAGCCGACGCCCACTGAGAGCGTCTACGGCGTCCAGGACGCTCACCGTCCCTCCACTCAGCGTTGGGGTGATGTTCCCCGTGTTGTCTCCAGCGCCGACCGTGCTCACGTCGCTCTCATACATGACATACACGATCCCCTGCGCACTGGTGAGAGCACTTGAAAGGACGTTGTCGGGCTGATACGCCCAGAGAGGGTGGATTTGGTTCGCTGATTGTAGATCTATCGCTTCTCCCGACCCTTGCTGGGGTTGTTGGGCGAAGATGCTGGAAGAGGGGGATGGGTCGCCACACGCCACGACGCCAAGAAGAGCCACGATACCGGCGCAAATTAGAGAGAGATGGCGGCGGCGCCGAGGAACCTTCAGCATGCGCTTTCTCCTACGAAACCTGACGATCCCCGGAAGCGTATCACAGCAAAACAGTCTCGACTGTTGCAGAATGCCGCAGAAAACCAGTGATGCTCTGGAGCTTGTGCGCCAGCGAACGACAATGACTCAGGAGAATTGGTATTGCGTCGCTCGTATGTTCTACGTCGCTCGAACGAAACTGCTCACAACCTACAGGAGCCATCCGCCGTACAATAAATGTGTAGATTGGCGGAAGCGATCTACGCGATTGGCGGGCGAAGCCGCTGGACGACCGGGTCCGTGGCGAGGTATAATTCTGTAGGTGGAGCTTATGGATATACACAATTCGCCCGATGACCGGAGCAACGACCAGAGCAATGATTGGCGTATTACCTACCACTTCGTCTGGCAACCCATGCGCGCCAAAGCATGCCTGACCAGCGAGGTGGCGGAGCGGCTACGGGCGCTCCTCGAGGAGCGCGCCGGCCAGTTGCAGTTCCAGCCACGGGCGCTCGTGATTCTGCCAGACCGTGTGTATCTGGCCGCCGTCGCGCCGCCGACGCTGTCGCCGCACAGCATCGTCTGTCAGGTCAAAGCGTTGACCTCGCGGGCGCTGCGCAACGAGTTTCCAGAGTTGACACGCATCCCGACGCTCTGGACCAGGGCCTATCTGGTCGTGGCCGGGGAGGCGATCTCACCTGAGGAGGTGTTACAACGATTCGAATCGCTGTTGCCGCCGCGCAAGCCGCGAGGCCGACCGCCGCGCAAACCGCCCGAGGTCGTCTGACGATTTCTGACGCCGGGCGCGGACCTAATACCCAACACGACACCGTCATCAAGGAGATGTCCGATCATGTATAAATGCGAACGCTGCAAGGAGAACGACGCACGGGTCCGCCTGGACTCTATCGTCAATGGCAAGCGCGAGTCCCATTACTTCTGCCGCGAGTGCGCCGAGCAGATCATGGGTGGCGAGCTGAACGCCGCGACCCCTGGAACTCCTGACACCAACAGCCCGTTCGGCGGCCTCTTCGGCTCGCTCTTCAACGGGACGCCGGGTGGCGCTCCAGGCGCGGCGAGTGGACAGAACGGACAGCCGATGGGCTTCCGCAATGGGCAGACCGCGACGGCGCAGCGCACGCCAGACAAGCAGAGCAAGACCCCGACCCTCGACCAGTTCGGGCGCGACCTGACCAATGAGGCGCGTGAGGGCAAGCTCGATCCCGCCGCCGGGCGCGACCGCGAGATTCGCCGCGTGCTGACGGTGCTGGGGCGCCGCCAGAAGAACAATCCGGTGCTGATCGGCGAGCCGGGCGTCGGCAAGACGGCCATCGTCGAGGGCATCGCGCGCAAGGTTGTCGAGGGCAACGTCCCCGCGAACCTGCGCAACGTGCGCATCGTGACGCTCAGCATGGGCGGCATGGTCGCCGGAGCGATGTTCCGTGGCCAGTTCGAGGAGCGCATCAAGAACATCCTCGAAGAGGTGCGGCAGTCGCCGGAGGTCATCCTCTTCATCGACGAGTTGCATACCGTCGTCGGGGCGGGGGCTGCGGAGGGCGCGGTTGGCGCGTCCGACCTGCTCAAGCCGGCGCTGGCGCGTGGCGAGCTGCGCTGCATCGGCGCGACGACGCTCGACGAGTATCGCAAGCACATCGAGAAGGACGCTGCTTTGGAGCGGCGCTTCCAGCCGGTGCTGGTGAACGAGCCGTCGCCGGAGGAGGCGCTCGGCATGCTCAAGATCGTGCGCGAGAACTACGAGTTGCACCACGGCGTCAAGGTCACCGACGAAGCGCTGGAGGCGGCGGTAAAGCTCTCCGACCGCTACATCAACGATCGTTTCCTGCCGGACAAGGCCATCGACGTGATGGACGAGGCGGCGTCTGCCCTGCGGCTCGAAGCCATCGAGCAGGGGCTGCTGGGACCGGAGGCGGTCAGCGATCTGGAGCGTGAGCTGGCCGAGATTCAGGCCGAGAAGGAGGCCGCCGCGCTCTCCGAGGAGTACGAGCGGGCCGCCAAGCTGCGCCAGCGCGAGATGCAGGTGACGGAGAAGCTCGAGGAGGCGCGCGCGAAGGCTGGCGAGACGCCGGTGATGCTGGTGACGCCAGCGGACATCGCGCGGGTCGTCGAGGTCTGGACGGGCGTGCCGGTGACGCAGCTCGTCGAGGGGGAGCGGGCCAACCTGATCCACCTGGAGGATGATCTGCGCAAGCGGGTCGTCGGGCAGAACGAGGCGATCAACGCGGTGGCGCGGGCCATCCGCCGGTCGCGCGCGGGCCTGAAGGATCCACAGCGGCCCATCGGGTCGTTCCTCTTCATGGGGCCGACCGGCGTGGGCAAGACGGAGCTGGCCAGGGCGCTCGCCGCGACGATGTTCGGCAGCGAAGAGGCGATGATCCGCATCGACATGTCGGAGTATCAGGAGGGGCACACGGTCTCGCGGCTCTTCGGCAGCCCTCCGGGCTACGTGGGGCACGACGAGGGTGGCCAGTTGACCGAGGCGGTGCGACGCCGCCCGTACAGCGTGGTCCTCTTCGACGAGATCGAGAAGGCGCATCCTGAGGTCTTCAACGCGCTGTTGCAGATCATGGACGATGGCCGCCTGACGGATGGGCAGGGGCGCACGGTGGACTTCAAGAACACCGTCGTCATCATGACCAGCAACGTGGCGACCGCCGAGATGAAGCACGCGAGCATCGGCTTCATCACCCCGCGCTGGGGTGAGGCCGAGACCATCGCCGACGCGGCGGAGGCGCAGATGCGCGCCCGCGCCGTCGAGGGGTTGAAGCGCGCCTTCAGGCCGGAGTTCCTGAATCGTATCGACTCGATTGTCGTCTTCCGGGCGCTGGAGCGGGCGGAGCTGGTGCAGATCGTAGACCTGTTGCTCGGCAAGGTGCGCGAGCGCTTGGTGGAGCAGGAGATCACGCTGGAGTTCAGCGACGACCTGCGCGAGTTCCTGATGCGCGAGGGCTACGATCCAGAGTTTGGCGCGCGGCCACTGCGCCGGGCGATCCAGACCTACGTCGACGACGCGCTGGCGGATGCGATCCTGGCGGGCGAGTTACAGCCGGGGCAGACGGCGACGCTGAGCGTGAGCGATGGCGCCGTGCGGGTAAGCGCTTCGGGCGAGGCGCGCATCCAGCCAGCAGCCCAGCCGATGCGAGCGGCGTAAGAGTTATCGGGTAGCGATACCCTTTAGGGGGCGTGTCCCAGCGATGGGATGCGCCCCTTCTTTTTGTGCGGAAGAACCTCATCCCCTGACCCCTTCACCTACACGGTAATGACTTGCTATGGCCATCATCGTCTCCCTGAGAGAGGAGGATCAGATGGCCAAGCGACGGACGTTGACAGTGAGCTGGGAGCAACGACGCGAGCTCGAAAACGGCCGGGATCACGACCGACGACCCTCTGTGCGCGAGCGGTGTGCGGCGCTGCTCAAGATTGCCGCTGGGCAAAGCGCCCATGCGGTGGCCCAGCACGCCTTGTTCAAAGCGCGCGATCCTGACACGGTCTACGCCTGGCTGGATCGCTACGCCAGAGAAGGGTGGGCGGGGCTGGTGGGGCATGCCCCTGGCGGGTACCATCGGAGCCATCTTCGAGCAGGCCCAGCAGCGCGCGCGCCAGCAGGCGGTTGAGCAGCGGCTGCACCAGCCGCCAGGCGAGGAGGCGCGCCAGGAGGCGGGGCTAGCTCCCAGCAGTCCTGCGCCTGCTCGCTGGACGCTGCGCACGGTGCGCGCCTCGGTGGAGGCAGTGGCCGACTACAGTTTGAGCGGCCTGTGGCGCCTGGTGCAGCGTGCCCCGATGCGGCTGCGGCGCGTCGCCGAGCAGCTGTACAGTCCGGACCCCACGTACCTGCCCAAAGTCGCCCGGTTGGAGCGCTGCTTGCGTGAGGCTGTCCGCCTGCCCGAAGAGGTGGTGCTGGTGTTCCTCGATGAGATGGGCTACACGCGCTGGCCGGAGGCGGAGCGCGACTGGATGCCGCCCGCCCCGTGTCCGGCGCGCCACCTGCACAAAGCTGGACCGACCAACCGGCAGCAGCGCATCATCGGGGCGCTGAACGCGCTCAGCGGCCAGGTGGACTATCGAGACAATTAGTTGGTGGGCCGCGAGCAGGTCGGCGCCTTCTACCGCCAACTGGATCAGGTCTACGCCTCGGCGCGACGCGTCTATGTTGTGCAGGATAATTGGTCGATTCACCAGCACGCCGACGTCCAGGCGACGCTGCGCACGATGCCGCGGCTGGAGCCGGTCTGGCTGCCGACCTCTGCTCCCTGGCTCAACCCCATTGAGAAGCTGTGGCACTGGTTGCGCCGCGACGTGCTCAAGTGTCACCGGCTGGCCGATGATTGGCCGCAGTTGCGCCAGCAGGTCAATGCCTTCTTGGGTCAGTTCGCCCATGGCTCACCTGCCTTGCTGCGCTATGTCGGCCTGATCGGTGACGGCCATCTAGCATACGTCCGCAGTAGCCCCTGATTACCGGTTTCCATCGTCAAAGTTGATTAGGGGAGGGGCGCGGGAAGAGGTACATCTCCTCACTTGGTAAGCCATCCATGCCATGGTGAAAATCATCGATTGGGGCGCTCGTCTCGTCATAGTGTGAAATACCTGCTTGACGGATATGCGCAGGCACGGTACAAGGAGAGGGCGCCGGCGCACGGACCGGCGCTGTTGCGGTATACTGGTCCTATTAGGAAGGACTCCTGATGCCGTTTCTTGACCGCTCCTGGTGGCTACGCATCGCCGGGGGGCTGGCGCTGATCATCGCCGCCCTCGCGCTGGCGAACGCTTATTCCGCCTCCACTCATACGAGCCAGAGCGCGGCGGCCTCGCTATGGGCGCCATGGCTGGACATGCTCTTCACCTTGCTGCTGCCGCTGCTGGCAGTCGTGGTCGCGCTCTACTGGGGGTATGGCGCGTGGCGCGCACGCCAGCGGGCCATCGCGCGGAGTCAGGCGCTCGCCGGACGTCTCGACGCCATGCCCTTCGCGGCCTTCTCCGGCGATCCAGCGCAGGCGCCGGACCTCTCCAGCGAGCCACTCATCATCATGTGGCGCCCCAATCAGAAGATTCAGCGCGCCATCTGGCTGATCGCGCTGCTCACCCTCGCGCTCGATATCGTCATCATCTACGGCGCGCGGGCGCTGATGGGCGTCAAGCTCCCCGTCTCCGTCAACTTCGCGTCATTCTGGCCACGCCTCGCGCTGATCAGCGCCATCCTGCTCCTCGTCGCGCTGCACGTGGCGATACTGCTCGCCGCGCCCCTTGCCTTGCGCCTGCGCGCCGGCGCGACCTTCACCAACGCTGGCATCCAGGAGCGCTCTCCCTGGGGCGTGCGGCGCTTCCTGCGCTGGGAGGACGCCCGCCTCTTCGAGGTCGAGGCGATCCAGACGCTCAACCGCCGCTACACGCTCTACAGCCCGCATGGCGCCGTCTCCTGGCGTGACGAGATCCCCGCCTATGACTCCGAGGCGGTGCAGCAGCGCGACCACGAGAACTACGTTCCCGACGGGATCGCGCCAGAGGAGATGTCGCGCAGGCTACGCGCCGCGCTCGGTCTGGTCGCCGCGCGGACGGGCCTCGCGCCGCGCACGCTCAGCCCCACCCTTCAGCCGCGCGCTTCCTCCACCAGGGCCGCTAGGTCGAAGGCGTCCATCCCTGCGACTGGGCCGTCTGCGCCTGCCCGCGACGGGACCGTTTGGCAGCGCGCTCCTCTCCAGCATGATCCTGCCACTCTTCTTCCTACCCGCCGCGCTCGGCGTCGCCTTCGTCTACTGGCAGCCCGCCCACTCGCCCACGGTCAACATCTTGAGCGCCATGGGGCTTGTCGCCGCCAGCGAGATCCTGCTGGTCGCGCTGGCGCTCTCGCTCAGCGGCGTCGTGGTCCTCAAGCGTGCAGGCCGCCCCGACGAGCGCGAGGAGTCGCCGGACCTCGCGGATGGCGTGCGCTACGTCATGCCGCTCCCCGGCTCCTATCTCAGCCGCACCTGGAGCGTCGCTCTTGGCCTGCTGCTGCTCATCGGCGGCATCCCTGGAATCATCCTGCTCTGCCTGCTCGTCGCCGAATATCTCTCCATCCTCTTCTTCCCCACCCGCGTGCAGGCCTTGCTCGCCTCGTTCCCGCACACGCCCGGCGCGTTCGTCGTCGCGGCGCTCTCCTTCTGCGCCGCCGCGATTGGGCTGGGGCTGGCCTTTATCGCGCTCTCCTCCAACAAGCCCTGGCGCAAGCAGGTCCAGGCGAGCGCGGACGGATTGCGCGTCGAGAACGGGGCGATCACGCGGACACTGCCATGGGACGCGATCGAGACGCTGACGCTGATCACTGTCGGCCCCACGCCAAAGACCTATCTCGTCACCGGAGACACCGGCAAGATCAGCCTGAGCTGGCCCGCTCAGCCCGATACACGTCTGGGCAGCGCCGCGCCAAAGGGGGCCGCGCTTCTCGCGCCCGACGCCCTCGCCGCGCTGATCGAACAGCAGCCCGGTGTCCGGCGGCGCATCCGTGTGATCGGCATGCCAGAACCCCCACAGGGCCTTGCATTACCCGAGCCATCCACACAGCAGCCAGAGATGGCCGCGCCAGCGCCACCCCGCCTCAGTGAGGAAAGCGTCACGTGACGTGCGCCTCGCTCACCCTCGCGTGAGGCCCCTGCCGCCAGGGTTTCATTTGACGGCGTTTAGCGCGCCCAGGTGATCGGGATCTCGAAATGGTCGAGATACGTGGCGGTCACGCTCTGGAAGCCGCTCGGCTCTGGATTCACCTGGACGCTCGTCAAGACATCCACCTGTCCCGGCCCAGGCGTGAAGCCGTCGAAGTTCCCACGTAGGAGAATCACGCCCCCGCCCTTATGATCAACCTCGATCACGGCGCTGCTGGTGGGGGTAGGGACGCCGGTGGCGGTCGCGTCAGGTGGAAGCGTGGGGCGGGGCGTCGGGTTGCCGGATGGTGGCGGCGTGGGCGGCGGCGTCGCGGTCGCGGCGATCTCCGCCAGCATCGCGGCGCTCCCTGAATGCGAACCGGTCGGGCCAGGCGTCGGCAATACCTTGTTTTGCGCCTCCGCGCCGACGATGCCACACTTGCCCAGGATGCCGTTATCGTCGCCACACCACGCGGTGACTGGGGAGAGAATGACATTCCCGCCTGAGGGAACGGTCGGCGCAACGAAGTAAATGGGGAGGGTATCCGCCGGAATGGTGACGGTGTCCTTGGGGCGTGGGGAAAGGATAGCGAACGGGCCAGTTGGGACGGGAACCTGTACGGTTGTCGCGGCGCCATGCTCATCGGTGTAGACGACCGCATACGCGCCACTCGCCTGCGCGGGGCAGGGGGAGAAGGTGGGCGGAGGGCGTGTGGGGGTCACGTCGGCGCCATTGCAGGTGATGCGCGCGCCTTTCGGCGGCGAGACGGCGGCATGTGTCTCCGCGTCCACCAGGCTGACCTGCAGATCCACCTTTGAGGTGTCATCGAGCCGTACGTATTGGTTGTAGATCGAGACCACTAGACGCAAATCGGCGACCGGCTTGTTGGTCACCGGCGGGAGACTGCGCCACAATTGGCGAGCGGCAGTCCCGAGACCACCGCCAGCAGCGCCGCCAGCAGCGGTAGCCTGGGTGAGCGCGATCGCAAACCGGCTATGCGCATCAGGATTGGCCCCTCATTGACACTCCCCAAAGGGGATTCTCGGTTCTACGACGCGACTATCGCCACGCCTCCTCGATGGGCCTGCCCGGCCCGCTCTATGTTCTTGGCGGCGTTGTGGTCGCGATGGAGGCTTGTACCGCAGACTGGACAACTATGCCAGCGAACGGAGAGACCTTTAGAGACCAGGACGCCGCACCCAGAACAGATCTGGCTCGTGAATGCAGGACTGCACCGCTATGTACCCGCTTCCCGGCCCATGCTGCCTTGAAAGCTGAGGATGGCGAGGTATGCCGCCCAGCCCGCATCGGAGATGCTCTTGGCGAGGAAGTGATCCCTGAGCATATTGGCGCGTCGGCAAGTCTTCGTGATAGATCGTGTCATTCGCCCTCACGAGCGCCAGCGCGGTTTTGTGATGGAAGTCCTGTCGCTGGCGGCGCACCGTCTGATGCGCCCTGGCGCAGCAGCGCCACCGCCTTGCGCCGCCGGTTGCTGCCCTTCTTGCGCCGCGAGACACGCCGTTGCGCGGTTCTTCAATGCGCCGTTCGGCTTGGCGATACCAACCAGGAGAGAAGATGCGCAAGCCATCCGAGCAGCGTGGCGAAGGCTTCTATGCCCAAGGTCTATCCCAGTTTCCTGACCCGTGGGTGGCAAAGACTGCACAGGAATGTTGTCGCAGGAGAAACAGACATTCCAGCCATCCGCTTCCCTCGAGATCGTGACCGTCTTAGAGGCGCCCTCCATCGGCCGACTCCATGGTACTGCAATGCGCCCGATCTTGGAGAGGATCAGAAAGCCAATATCCAATCGGGCGCCACTGTGGTCCCCGACCTGTGGGGAGGTGAAGCTGTTGTAGCGATTTCTGCCATGGAAGCGGGGATAGCCGGGTGTGGCGCCGTCGCGGAGGCGCTGAAAGTACGCCTGAAACGGCGATCGACGCGAGGCACAACATTCTGCAAGACCTGGGCATTGACTTCGGCGTACTCCGGCATCGCATTTTTGATCTCGGGCAACTCAGCCTTTTGCTTGAAGTAAGTGACAGAAACACCACGCATCCGCCATGCTTCCCGACGCACGCCAATGGCGGCGTTATAGACCTGGCAGCAGAGCAGAAGGGTACGATCAAGTTCCCGCTCCTGTTCCAGGGTGGGCTTGAGTGTGTATTTCAAGGTCTTGGGAATGCTGCGGCTCTGCTGTTCCATGTCATTCTATTCTGTCTGATAGGCGCAAAAACGGCAGCCGTCAGCACGTTCATGGCCCAACAGGGCCATATGGCTTTCATCCCCATAGCTGAAGCAAAGGGACCTCAGCCGGAATATGCTAGCCCTGGCCGCAAGGAAGCGCGCGTCAGGCCTCAGGGCTGGAGCATAGCGCAGTGGCCCATGCTTAGCGATACGTCGCTGCCTGGATGATTCTCACAAGCAATCGCATCGCCTACGGCGCCCAGAGGACGGGATCATCCGATGCCGTCCAGTACGATAGCGTCAAATTGAGCGAGCGCACAGGCTCATGTTCTGGTAAGTTACATTGCATGATCCGCTTCCTCGCCTACATGCGCCTCCGCTGGCGTGCGGCGTGAAAGCTCACAGGTGGCGTTATCTGGAGTGGGGAGTGATGGGTGTGGCGCAACTGGAAATGCGAGGGCTTTCTGGCGACGCGGTGATCACGGCGATGAATCAGCTTAAGGCAAGCCTGCAAGCCGGCGCTGAGCCAGCTCCTGAGGCGTTGAGCGCGCTTGTTGCCAACAAATCCGACGCGCAGGCGTACTGGCGTCCACGGGATGGCTATTGGGCGACGATAGACTATCAAGCAGCCTCGGGCAGGTATACTTGTACGTTCGGGATGATTGATGCCGTGACGAAGACAAAACAGCCAACCCTATGCGCCATCAATGTGCGCGTTAGTGAGCCGTGGAATCCAATGGGTGCGCTGGCCACGGATGGAAAAGCGACATATTACGTCCACTGGGGCAGGAGTACGGGACGCGCTGACTTCGCCAGCCGATTTGGGGGACAGCGAGCGACCCTTCGCTGGGACGATCATGGCAGTGACTATTTCTTAGTAGCACAGCTCGGTACCAGACAGACAGCCAAGCAGCTGGGGGATCATCTCAAAGCCTATACCCGCTTCAAAGGCGGCGGCGAGCTTGAAGAGACCTATCGTAGCGATTTTGAGCAAGGCGTCGCTGAAGCTATCCGTGATCTAGAGAGCAGGCTTGCGGGAGCGGAACGTTCAGGGGGTCCGCAGAGCGTTCCAGATTCCGGCGGGTTACAAGCAGGAGACACCTCTGGTTCGCTCAATGCGTCGCTCACCGTGACGCGGGAAAGGCTAGCATTTCTCCAGCAGTTGCAGCAACGGCTCCGCTTGGATCCCTATCTCCTGGCAACGCCTGTCGAGCGCATCAGCGACAGCGTCCGCGCTGATCGCAAGCGACGCCTGTTCATCTCAATTGGCGTCACTATTTTTTCGACCGGTGTTGGTTGGCTTCTCTCCTCTCTCAGCCCGGCAAGCCTCCTTACTGCGGGAGAAACCCTTTACTCGACTCTAGCGCATCTGGTCCCCTGGTTGCCGCATTAGGCGGGTTACGGGGAATC
This sequence comes from uncultured bacterium, assembly GCA_963733745.1. Taxonomy (GTDB): domain Bacteria; phylum Chloroflexota; class Ktedonobacteria; order Ktedonobacterales; family JADMIN01; genus DASWAC01. The sequence goes on along the minus strand of CAVTFE010000011.1, from coordinate 14,134 downwards.
CGCGCGGTCAGGCGGGAACGAAGAAGAGGCAGAGCGCGACGATCAGATAGAAGACGCAGAGCTGCATGCCCTCGATCCAGGTGGACTCGCCATCCAGGCTGACCAGCGCGAAGATGCCCGTCACGAGCGCGAGGATCGCCAGCTCGAATGGCGCAAAGAGCAAATCAAGTGGATGCCCCACCAGCCAGCTAATGAGCACGAGCACCGGCGTCACCAGCAGCGCAACCTGGATGGACGATCCGGCGGTGATCGCCATCGAGACCTCCATGCGATTGCGCAAGGCGAAGGTGACGGCGCTGGAATGCTCCGCCGCGTTGCCGATGATGGGCAGGATGATGAGGCCGATGAAGAAGGGGTTGAGGCCCACCTGCTCCGCCACCGGCTCGATCGCGCCCACCAACGCCTCGCTGACGATGGCGGTCAGCGCCGTAACCAGTCCTAACGTCACCACCGGCAGCGCCGGGCTTCTATGCCACAGCGCCTCCAGCCGCCCAAGCGCCCCTTTCTCCGCGTGTGCGCCTTCCGCCGATCTTGTCCACCCCCTGTGTGTCACCATGCTCGCCCTCGACCAGCGTCCCTGTGTCGCCCTCCTCGGCGATGGTCACTTCCTCCAGCGGGGTGAGCGGCCCGGCGGGGTCCTTGGCGACCTGCCCGCCCTTCGCGCCGAGGCCAAAGACCGAGAAGCCCACGTAGGCGCAATAGCTGACCAGCAGCAGGATGCCCACGGCGAGCGAAAGCTCGTGTAGCGCCAGCCCGCGCACCAGCGCTGGGTTCGGGCCGGTCCCTTCGCCCACGAGCGCGATCAGCGAGGGAAGCGCCATCCCGACGACGGCGATCGCCATCATCGCGGCATAGTGGCCGGCGTTGGCCTTGCTGAAGAGTTGCGCGCCATGACGCCAGCCGCCGAAGAACATGGACATGCCGAGCACGAGCAGCACGTTGCCGATGATCGACCCCGTGATGGAGGCGAGCACAACCTGTGTCAGCCCCGCGCTCAACGCGGTGATCCCGATGATGAGCTCGGCGGCGTTGCCAAACGTCGCGTTGAGGAGTCCACCGAGGGTATAGCTCAGACGCTCGGCCAGCGCCTCCGTCGCCAACCCGATCAATCCAGCCAGCGGGACCAGCGCCAGCGCGGCCAGCAGGAAGATTGCGACGGGGGAGGCGTGCAGCGCCTCGGCGATGAAGGTGGCGGGCAGGGCCAGCAGAAGGAAATACATCCATCGCGGCATGAAGAGACTCCTTGGCGCCCCTGGCGGCGCTCCGCCAAAGACGTAGGCGGGTGAGAGAGGGATGGCAAGGGGAGATCACTGACGCTTGGTGAGTGTACCCCACAGCCAGAGCTCATCGGAGACCCGCCAGGACCCTGCATTAGCGGCCAGATCGCGCCGCGAGCAGGGTATCACGAGTCAGCGGCGTGAGGCAGGCGGTGGACCTCCTCCAGATAGTCTGTTACCCGCTGGTCGAGCGCAGCGGGATAATCGTAGCCCAGCGCGCTGGCGACCTCGCGCGCGATTCGCCGGAACAAGGCGGTCATCCTGAAGAGCGCCGTCCAGTTCTCGGCGATCTCCGCTCCTACCCACGTCTTCTCTAGCTCCGCCCATGTTTCCGGCGAGACGTGGGCCTTGAGACCCCTGCCGACGAGGCCCGGCTTCCATGTCCAGCCGTGGTCCACCTCGACGCGCCACTCCAGCATCTGCAGCAGCAGCTCGTGTCGCATGACGACATCACGGTTGTACCTGGCGAAGACCTGGTCATCGCGCCAGAGATTCTTGGCCACGTAGGTGGATTCCCACCAGAACTCCTCGACCAGCCGCTGGTACTCCTGCTCGCTCGGCGGCCTGGGAGTATGCGCGGTGTAGGTCGGCGCGGGCAATGCAGGTGTCAGCCCGTCTTTATCCACCAGGGTCTCGTAGCCCCAGTCCGGCAGGTCAGTCAGTTCCTGCCGCTGAACTACTGCTTCGAGTAGGGCGACCGGCCAGACCACGTAGTCGATCTTGGTATGGTTTTCGTAGAGGACGAGGCGCGCGCACTCAGCCAGGCGTCGTCGTCCGCAAAGGCCCGCAGATCGGCGACGACGACCAGGACGTCGTAGTCAGAGAAGCGATCGATAGGCGCGCGGAGATGCGCCCGTGAGCTTTCGAGCAGGAGCACTCGTACGACAGCGCTCGCTCCGCCCATTGTGTGAGCCGGGCGAGTATCTCCGCCTCGCCGGTCGTGTCGTCCACCACCTACTCACTCTCGTATCCCACAACAATCGAACCTGTATTCACGATGGCGCGGGCGGCCGTCCAGCCAAGTCTATCATCGCTACAGAATGTGCCGCCTCCATCTATCTTTGTCTACGAGGTCCGCCAAGGTTTATCCCTCGATGATGTACAAAGGACATGGCACAATTGCGCTGACGCTCGATCTCTACATCCGGACAGCTCCGCGGCTGTAATCAAGTAACGACGGCAAGGACACGACAGTTGCTCTTCGATCATAAGCATAACTTGCCGACGCTGAAGGAAAAGAAGCATAGGCCTGGGCGCTAAACACGTGATCCAGCACGCTCTCTGACCTCTGTATGCGCAAGAGCATGGGGTACCTTGACAGACCTCTGTTCCGCAAATTATAATGGCGCTGTGACTAATGACTGATCGATCAGTCATAAACCGACCATTCCGGGAGCGGGACATGCCAAAGACTGCGGAGCAGAACGCCCAGAGGCGCAGCGCTCGCCGTGACCAGATTTTGCAGGCGGCGATTCCTGTCTTCGCACGTATGGGCTTCGCCGAGGCTTCCATAGCTGATATCGCTACCACCGCTCATGCGAGCTATGGCACGGTATTCCTGTACTTTGCGTCCAAAGAGGCGCTCTTCCATGCGGCGGTGCTTGAGCCTCTCTCCGAGTTGGAGCGTGTCTTTGCTATAGATGCGCCGCCAAGCATGCGACCCAGCGCGGTCATTCGCGAGATGGCGCATACCCAGGTAACATTCGTCTCGCACCAAACCGATTACCTGCGGCTGACACAGCATGTCCTGGGCTTGCGCGACCGGTTTCCAGAGCTTGCTGGGCGGCTCTTTGCCGTGACTGATCGCTTTATTGAACGGATTGTGCCAGTGATCGAGGCTGGCCAGCGTGCTGGAGAACTGGCGCCTGGCAAACCTGAGGTAATCGCCCAGGCCTACCTTGCCTTCTTGACCGGGCTTGGCCTTACCGTGCTGGGCGAGCCGCCCGAGAGCCCACTCTGGCGTCGACTTGCCGAAGCGGGTATTCGCTTGTTGGGCCGCTCGGCGCCGAGGGGCACTGAGAGGGGGAACAGCATGCTGCATATCACCAATGGCGATTCGACTGCGATCTCACTGCGCCGTTCGGGCATCCCTGGCGTCTTTCTCGCCTGGCGCGATGTCCTGCACGATGGCCCCGTTCCCGCAGGATTGAGCCTGCGACAGCTCAGTGAAGTGCGCGCTCGTTTCCTCGCGGAGCGAGGCTGGTCCTCCTATGAGGACGCGCTGGAAGAGTTCCGCGCGCGCGACAGCATCCTCGAACGCTTCCGAAACGAGCGCGAAGTCGTGCTCTGGTTCGAGCATGATTTGTACGATCAATTGCAACTCTTGCAGATACTCGGTTGGTTGGCCGAGCAGGAGCGTGGCAAGACGATCCTCTCGCTGATCGCGATCGACTCCTTCCCCGAACGCGCCTCCTTTCATGGCCTCGGCGAGTTGACGCCAGCAGAGCTCAGTTCACTCTTCCCGCAGAGGCGCCCGATCACAAGCGCGATGCTCACGTTGGCCCATGAAGCGTGGGACGCCTTTCGCTCGCCTGATCCCTTGATGATCGAGCGTTGCTCGCGCGTGATACGTCGGCGCTTCCCTTTCTTGCTGGGGCGCTGAAGCGTCACCTCCAGGAGTTGCCGAGCGTGACAAGTGGACTCTCACGCACCGAACGCCAGCTCCTTGAGGCGCTTGCCGCCGGGCCGATGCGCCCAATCCCGCTGTTCGTCGCCGCACAACGAATGGAGAAGGCGCCATTCCTGGGCGATTGGCCGTTCTGGCAGTACGTCTATGACCTATCACATGGCCCCACTCCGTTGGTTATCCGCGAAGATGGCGGCGCATTCGTACTCCCCGCGTTCTCCAGCAGCGCTGCGCGGCAGACTGCGTTTCTTGAGCAGGAGCTTCTGTTGGCTGAGCAGGGCAGTACTGTCTTGGCCGGCCAGGGGGATTGGATGCGACTGCATGGCATCGACCGCTGGCTCGGAGGCGTCCATCTGAGCGGCCATGAACCGGCTTGGCGATGGAATGAGACACAGGAACGTGTGGTTGCGATACCCCCAGCAACTCCGTGAGTGCATCTGGAGACCCACTTTCCGCACGGTCAATTGGTGGATTTGTAGAATTCTTCGTAGGCGGGTCCAAGGAGCGTAAGCACCTGCTGGTGGACGGGCTGGAGGCGGAGCACCAGGGCCACTTCAGGGTCCGGTCCATGGCGGATGTGAAGCAAATCGACTCCCTCGAAACATTGGAATACCCAGCGCATGGTGGGGCGGTCGGTCGGTTTGTTGACCTGGCTGGGGATTGTCTGGTCAGTAGCCGCGAGCTGCGTGCGCAGGCGGTGCTCGGCCAGTCGGTAGACCAGCAAACACAGCACCATTACCAGCGAGAGTGCGATGATGCGCTCGGGCTTTTTGACGAAGACGGAGGAGGCCAGAAACAGCGGATCCTTGAGGAACGCGAAGCCCCGCTCGACGCTGTGCTGCTCTTGGTACATCTCGATCAGTTCCTGGTCAGAGAGCTGGGTGGGATCCAAGACGTTGGTGGCGACCAGGAACGAGGCCTGGCGGCGTACCGCCGGCGCCACTGCCGGCTCGTCGACCGCGAGGGTGGTCACGATCTGCCATTCCGAGCGCTCCGGCGTCGTGCCCCTGCGAGGCCGGCCAGGTTGAGCGTGCTTGGGATGCTCCACCAGGTGCGTCTGCACGCTGAGCCACTCGGGACGCTTCTTGAGCTGCTTCTCCAGCGCGGCCTGCGCGTCGGGTTCACAGGCAAACCGCTGGTTCCCCAGATGCCAGAACGCGTTCGCGCACTGCGCGTGCGTCTTGTCCACCTGGCGGCGCAGCGTCGCCCGCGTCCGTTCCTCCCCTTGAGTGGTGCGCACCACCACCCACCGTTCGCCGCTGGGAGCGGGGCGGTCCGCGGCCCAGTAGCGGTCGCCCTCCTGCTGCCAGGCGTCGTCGGCGACCTGCAACGCGGTGCGCGCCTGCTCCGACGTCTCGGGCACGCGGCTGATCCAGCGCACGCCCGCGCTGCTCAGGCGCACGGTGTTGTCCGCGCTGTAGAGCCCGCTATCGGCCACAAAGATAGGCGCCTCGTCCTCGGCTTCAGCGGCGGCGCGCAGCTGCGCCGCCAGCGCCTCCACCGCCGCGACCAGGCTCACTTTGTCACTGGCGTTGCCAGCGAGCGCCTGGCAGAACAGCGGCACATCTGCCTGCCGAGTGGTCGCCAGCGCCAGCATCCATTGCTTCAGGTCCGCCCGGTGGTCGCGTGAATACCCGTACGTCACCGCGAGGGTGTGCGCATCCAGGTCCGGCGCATACTCGCCCGTCACCGAGAACGAGGTGGTGTCCACATGCACCTGCCGCGCACGGATGCCAAAGGCCCGCCGTGCCCGCAGCGCGAGGCCGGCAAACAGCGTCGTCGGATCGTGCGTGTACAGCCAGTCCAACGCCCGGCCCAGACAGTCGTCATTGAGATCCTCGGCGGTGATTCCTGGCCCCAACAAGCGCTCCACGGCCTTCATCGCGAAGAACTGCGGCACCAAATACAGCCGCCGATTGCTGAAGCCCAGCCCATTCAAGATCATCGCCACGGTTGCCGTGCCCACACTCACCCGCTCATGGCTCTCGGTCTCCTGCGCGTCGAGCCACTCCGCCAGCCCGATCTCACGACAGACACCGGCCACAATTCCCAGGTGATCCAACCGCTCCGCCACATACCCATTCTGCGCGGGAACGCTCTCCATACACGCCTCACTGTTCGCTCTTCGCCTCACCTCCCTCTATTCTCCAAAAATCGTCAAGCGTTCGTGCGGAACGTGGGTGGAGATAGCGCTCCGGCTGCTAATCGGTTTTAGAAGTTGCGCTGGGTGGATCCAAGGGGTGGTGAGAGTAGTCTGGCGCTCTTAAGCGCTGCAATCCCGTTGACCACGAGCGCAATCACCGTCACAACCGCCAACCCGCCGAGGAAGGTTATTAGCGCCTGCTGCCGACTTACGCTTGAGAGCGATAGCGCCTGCGTGAGCGCATAGATAAACCCTACAGTGGGGATCGCCAGGATACTCACGACGCCAAGCGCCGGAATCAACAGAAACCTAAGATATGTCCTGATAGTGGCTGTACCTTCAGCTGGGGTGGCTAAGAGCGACCCCAGCAGCACGACCACACCAGCGCCAAGCGCCTGGGCGAGCAGACCCAGGATGCCGTTGATGGCACGGAAGTGCTGTGCCAACGATTGCTCCAGGCGCCGTGAGGGAGGAATGGTTCAGCCACCATGCGCTGAGCGCAAACCCAGCGAGAAGATAGAACATGCCGCAGAGCCATCTCCCACAATGCCACCCGCTCGGCAAGCGCAAGTTGTGGGATCGGATGGGCCTCTGGATCCATGAGTCGCCACGGCACGAGGAGCATCTTCGTCCAGACTCCGCGGACTGTGGATGCTTCCTGCCACGCTAGCTCTTCTTCTTCCGTAGAGGTGGGGAGCTTGACGCGGAGTGAACAGACGAGAGGAGGTGTGAGCCATCGCCTGAATCGCCTGGGAAAGCATCTAGTCGCCACACTCCGCGTCTTCACTCCCCAGAGCATGGCGTCATTGGGCGCCAGCGTCAATGCACGCTCGATGGCGTCGAGTCCTTCCTCGTAGCACCGAAGATTGACAAGGACTTTTGCTTTGTTGCCCCAGTACGAGGCCTCAGCGGGATCGAGTGCGAGCGTGTGCTCGAATGCCTCCAACGCCTCGAGGATAGCGCTTGAGTCCGGCGAGTGCGACGCCTTTGTTCCATGCGCGGACATTCGTCACATCGAGCGCGCGCGCCCGCTCACTCGCCTGCCGCATGTCATCGAAGCGCCCGAGCATCTGCAGCGCTGTGGCGCGGCGGTTCACACCTCTACATGCTCAGGATCTAATACGGCGTCGCATCATACTCTCCTGAAAATCGTCAGGAGGTCGCCGGGAGAGCGTCCAGGGTGACGGCGAAGCCGAGTCGCTCTAAACGCTGGACGAGGCGGCGCTGGACGTGGTCGCGCGCCGGCTCGTCAAAGTACTGCGCCCCCAACTCACGATAGGGCTCGCGCCGTGTGAGCATGTAATAGATGGCGACAAGCACGGAATGGCCGACCGCGACGATCGCCCGCCCTTTGCCCCGGCGCGCGGCGATACGACGGAATTGAGCTGCCAAGTAGGTGTTCTTCGTCCTGCCTGCGACGTTGGCGACCTCGGCCAGCGTGCGTCGCAGCCAAGCGTTGCCGCGGCGTGTTCGGCCGCTGAGGCGACGGCCGCCGCTCTCCGCATTGCCAGGGCACATCCCCGCCCAGGAGGCCAGATGCTCGGCGCTGGGGAAGCGCGAGAGGTCGGTGCCAATCTCGGTGAATGCGAGCACTTCGGCGGTGCGCCGGGCCACACCAGGGATGGTCTGCAGGAGCGCCATGGCCTCCTGCTCAGCGGCCAGGCGCGCTGCGAGCTCGGCGTCCACGCGCGCGATGGCCACATCCAAGGACATCGAGATGGGCAAGCTGCTCACGCAAGAGGAAGACGTGGTGGGCCTGCAGCCGGCCGACGACCGCTTGGGCGAGGGCCTCCCGCTTGGCGCGCAGTCTCCCGCGCGCCAACTCGGCCAGCGCCTGCGCGTCCGTCTCGCCCTCGAGCAGTCGCTGCAGGATCTCCCGCGCCGAGAGGCCACGCACGTCGGTGACGACCGAGGCCAGCTTGATGTTGGCGTCCTCGAGCACGGCCTGCAGCCGGTTGATGAGCCGTGCTCGCTCGTCAACGAGGTGGATGCGGTAGCGCGTGAGGTCGCGCAGGTGACGCTGCGCCGGCGCCGGGATGAAGCTGGCGCGCAGCAGCCCATGGCGCAGCAGATCTGCGAGCCACTCGGCGTCCTTGACATCCGTCTTGCGGCCCGGGACCGCTTTGACGTGGTAGGCGTTGACGACCACTACCTCGCACTGCTCCTCCAACAGGTTAAAGACCGGCCGCCAATACGAGCCCGTCGACTCCATGACCACCGGCCCACAGTCCCTCTCCGCCCTCGCAACCAGTCGGCGAGCGCCAACAGGTCGTTCGTCATGGTGCTGTAGGTGCGTATCTCTTTGTGGACTGTCCCCTCGGGACTAGTGGTCAGTAGGCAGGCCACCACGAACTTCTTGTGGATATCCAGGCCGCAGCAGCGCTCGTGCAACACACGCATGACGTCCCCTCCTCTCGCTGGCATGACGCTCTCAGGCATAAGGAGGTCAGTGGGACGCCTGCTTCGGTGACAGACGCTCCTGCGTGCTGCCCACGATGAGGCGCAACAACGGCCGGGGCGGCGCGGCGTCCAGAGCAAACTGTTGACCGGCTCTTGCTCCTGGCACGACTGTACATCGCCCTCAGACACTGACTCCCAGGCACATTTTCATCCCTGCTGGCGGGCTATGCCCAGGAATAACTGTTGTAGAAAGATGACCACGGCCAGCGGTTGATCAGCGCCACTGTGTCTCGTCCACACAGGCGATCCAAGGCGCTCGTCGAACTACAACGGTATGGCGCGACCGGGTATAAGGCAATCGCCCGATCATACGCGACCAGTGCCTGGCGGGGATGTTGCCGCATGTGAAAGGCATAGCCAAGATTCCGCGAGGAGGTGGCGTCTTCAGGATGGAGCTCAACTACGCGCTGGTACGCCCAGGCCGCTTCCGCGAAGCGGTTTACAAGGGACAAAGGGTAGCCCAATTGTGCCCATGCACCGATGTTGGTCGGGTCGAGCCGCGTGGCGCGCTCCAACAAAGGGACAGCGTCCGCCACCTGACCCTGTGAGCGGAGTTCCGTGGCCTGGCGGATGAGCTCTGAGACGGCCTCTTCGGGGGATGGCGATACCGCCGACATGTATGACTCCGTACAAGCACTGGCGCCACACCTACAGGCGCCTACCCCAGTATACGCATCAAGCGGGCGAAGGTATGCTGGGATGCTTACTGCGGGTTGGCCAACGATCGGGGAGAGTCGAACACCCCGCCAGATATTCAGTTCTGTTCAGTACCGTCCGCCGCGTCCGATAAATTCGCGCATTCTGCGCGCAGTTTGTTCGTGGAGTTCGCTGACGTTCACTGACGTTGCTGTCAGAATTGCTGTCAGAGTCCCTTTCGATCGTCATTCATCCAGCGTTAGCAGGCCAGCCGAGTTGCCACGCTGTGTCCTCGCCAGCTACTGCTGCGCTTCATCGATCTCTACCCGCCTTCCATCTGCCAAGACGACGACGGCGCGCCAGAACCCTGGCGTGTAGACGGTGCTTCTCTTCCACTCGCGATAGCCGGAGATCCGTTGCCCTCGGTAGAGCGAGCCGGGCTGATGAAAGGTTTGGGCCTTCGCGCGAATGTCGAGCATCTCGTCGCGGGTCATAGTGAAGTAGATCGTATCCTCTGCCATTGCGGGCTACCCTTCCACAAGTGTGCTGACACCAAACCAGCACAGTGCGACAGCAAGGAGAAACTGCACGATGCTCGCAATGGTGGGAAACCATGCGCTTTCAATGCGGCCAGTGCGCGAGGACCGCGACAGCAGCCAGGCGATCCCGAGACTTGCCGCGAGCGCAGCCAGGCCGAGGAGAAGAAGCAGCACGCTGGAGAGTTGCTGACTGCTCATGCGCGCGTCCTGTGCGCTTGTGTCCACTTGGGTATCCGCTTTGCTGTTTCATACTGATTGAAGAGCGTCAGGGGTGCAAGAAATAGGACTTTCACCGCCAAGGTATTCTCGCTGCGATTCTCGATGGTAGAGAGCATCCTTCGACATGCGATCTGCGGCCAGAGGTGGGTCCCGTTCAATCTGCCGTAGGAGGCACCTGGTGTTCCATATGCCTGTTGCTGAGCATTGCATGCCCTTGGCGCGCTGTCCGTCACCGTCCAACGCCGTCTCACCTAAAAGGCAGGTCAATGGACACTGCTGATCTCATACCCTGATTGGGAGAGCCGAACCTGGAAGACCGGTTTAGAAGCTCGGCTCGACACGTTCATCATCGGTCGCTGACGTTCGTGCACGTAGGCTCTTCCAGCACTTGTCGCCCGCATCTGTTCGTCGTTGTCCATGACCGTTCGTCTGGGCTGGGGTCAAATTTGGGGGTCAGCCTGTTTCGTGTTTCAAGAGCTGTCATCCTGGCTGTCTTAGCGTGTGAGGTAGACCCGCTGCCACACAGCAAGCGGTGTCTGAAGCGTTGGCGCCACGCGCCAGCCGCTGACACGCGAGCGTACCGCATCATTCTGCAGGGTTTATAGAGCGGAACCGCCGCGCCCTGGTTGACCAACAGTTGCTCGGCATGTTGGTACAGCGGCATGCGCGCCGTCTGATCACTCATGCCATCCGCCTGCGCGAATAAGCGTCCACCTGCGGCACGCTCACATGGCTCAGGCTGTAGGTAGGCATGTGTCGCCCACAGGACGCTGAGGAAGTCCTGTGGATCGGGATAGTCTGCGCCCCAGCCATCCCAGCTAAGCTGATTCGAGAAGGTCTTCAAATCTCCACCCCTGCGAGTTCCCAGAGTTGGATTACCCACCCGGGAAACGCCTGACGCCACTGTGCGGCGATGCCTTGGCCCAGTTCGACTTGGCTTGAACTGGAGTCATTAACGCTGTAGGCCACGGCAGGGCACTTGGCGAAGTCGCCGCCGCACTTCTCCGTGGCGTAGGCGCTGGCCAGTGTGCGCGCAGCTGCGAGATCGGGACTGAGCGCGTCCTTGCCTGTGCGCCCTGCCGCATCAATGAGGTCAGGTTGTATCCCGGCATGCCCTCCGGCACGAGATGGATGGTGGGCTGTTGAACGGGACGCAAGACTCGATAGGTCAGGATAGTGGTGCGATCGAGCGCAAGCGAGAACGCCTGGCGGACGCGCACATCGTCGAAGGGAGCGAGGTGCCAGTTGGGCCGCAGAAACCGTATACCCAAGGTGGGTGCTTGTCGCACTACGACTCCTTTCGTCGCCCGCGCTGCCGCAAGCTGCACTGACGGAAAGTTGCTCGCGTCTCCTTTGCCCTGCGTGAAGGCGCTCCACTCTGCTGCCACGTCCCTGTAGAGCGCATACTCGATGCGGCGCAGTAGGGGCTTCCTGCCCCAGAAGCGCTCGTTTCGCTCAAAGATCAGGCCTCCTGGTCGGTCAGGCTAGTCGGCGTGTGGCTCCAGGTCGTCAACAGATACAGGTTGCCGCCGAAGGGACCGTGGTCGGTCAAATGATCGGTCCATGCGATGCCATAACGCTCGATCAACGGCTGGGGCACCGCCCAAGAAGTTGGCCAGGTCAGCTCGACAAGAAATAGCCCGCCGGATGGGCGAGCGTCAGGCGCACGTCAGCGGATCCGGCGTCTGGATGCTCGCGCCAATCAGCGTCGCCGTGCTCTTGATCGCCCCGGCGGGACAGACGCTGGTGTTGAACTGCCTCTGCGCCCGCCAGATCGTAGAGGTGATAGGCACGACACGGGAGGCCCCCGTACAGGGATCGAGCGAGCGGTTGATGGCGTAGGCGAAGGTCGTGCGTCGATCGGCGACGCCATCGGACCACGTCATGCCTCGATGGAGATGGAAGGTGTAGGTCAGCCCATCCGCGCTGATCTCGTGGGACTCCGCCGCCCAGTCGATTGGCTGTAGGTCGTCGTCCAGGGTGACCAACTGCGGGAAGATGAGCTGCGCCATGTCCGTAGTCGAAGCCGAACTGGATCTGCGCCGGGATCGAGGGTATCGACTCGCCACCGGATTGGGGCCACTCGCCAGTGGACGCAAGATCTGCTGCGCGTCGGGCAGCTTGGGATCAGGCGTCGGCTGCGGGAAGGGCCAGGGCAGTCCACAACCGCTGAGCAGGACCGCCAGCAGGAGAATCGCACGCGAGCGTGAGAATCTTGCGGTTGCGTGGCTTCACAGTCGAGCTCCTGTCTCTCCCCACCCGTGCACATAAGCGAGGGTGTTCTGCGTGCATGACGTGCGAGCGTGCATGCGCATTACAGAGGGTGGAGATCAAGCCAGCGGGACCAAATCAGCGCGATAGGGGAGAGTCGAACTCTCCGCCGAGAGTTCGTCTGCGTTCGTCTTTGTTCGTCAGTGTCGAGACTTCCAGAGTTCTTGCTCTATGGTGGTATCAGCGTTCGTCTGCGTTCGCGGCAAAGGTGTCAAAACTGGTGTCAAAATAGGTGTCAAACCCTCACATCGCACCCCTTCTCATCCCTCAGGCGTGCTGCCGATGGAGAGGCCGCGGCCAATCACCCCTTCGGGTCATAGGTGACCATCAGACCGGCTTCCGTCTTGCGCGTTCGGTCCCCACCCCTAAGCCTTCACCACTTCGCCGCCACTAGCGCCAATTGCTCTGGCCCTGTGATGCGGCGCCACATTGAGCGCTCCCTGAATCCACATGCCTCCATACTGAATCGCGCGTCCACGACTGACTCATTGCTTCCTGGGGTATACTGGCGACTACAACCGAGCAAGTGATGGAGGCGCGCCATGGACATCACGAAGGTGCTAGCGATTACGGCAGCTCTGATCACGATTGGTGGAGTCATCTTTGCGGGGGTACGGTGGTCTGTGCTCCAAGCGGCTCGACGCCAAGAGCATCTCCATCCCTGGATCCACAACCTGCGTCCGCCCCGCTCCATCGCCTCCTGCAACGGCTGGTTGGTGGTCTGCTGGCAGTCACGCTGATCATAGGCGGAGGCTACTTCGTCACCGCCGCACTGGGTGCAGGCGCAAGGAGTCCAAGCACACATGTGCATGTCTCCAACCCGACTGTCACAGTCGTCGGCTATTTTCGTGCGCTCGCGGCGCGCGACTACAACACCGCTTGGGGCTATCTGGCGGCCAGCCGCACTGATCCAGGGTCCAAGGCGTCGTTTATCAGCACCGCGCAAGCACAGGATGACCTTCGGGGAAGATGACTGTTTTATGGATCACCAGCACGGACCGGGAGTCCGAGAGCCGTGTGACGATAGCTGCCACAATACAGCGCGGCGCGCTCTCGACTGCGGCACGCCACTTTCGCCGTGTCGCAGCATGGGTCATCCTGCTTATTGATAGTATCAGTGTGAGCAATATATCAACGCCGGTGTAGATTTGGTTCTCCCGCACATTCGATGAATCAGGCAGGCAGCGAAGTCTCTCGACGTGCTATGCTGCCACCCCGGTCTTCGTTTGGGAGGGTCACTCTATGGCACAAGGAACGACGATTCTGCCTGATCCGACCCAGCTGCATCTTCGCCAGCTGAGCGCCACCGACGCTGGCATTCTTGCGATCGTCGAGGCAACGGCGCTGGCCACGCCCTGCCCGATCTGTGGTGAGCCGAGCGGGCGTGTGCATTCGCGCTATGTCCGCACCGTCGCCGATGTGCCCTGGCACGGGATGGCGTTTCGGCTCCAGGTGCACGTGCGCCGCTTCTTTTGCGTGCGCGCGGACTGCGCACGCGCCATCTTTACTGAACGACTGTCCGGTGTCGTCCTTCCGTCTGCGCGCAAGACGGTCCGCCTGGCCGAGGCGATCCGGCTCGTGGGATGCCTCGTGGGCGGCGAGGCCGGTCGGCGGTTGCTCGCGGCAGTGGGCATCACGACGAGTCCCGAACACCATCCTGCGCACGGTCTGTCGGACGCCGTTGCCACCAGCTCCCACTCCACGGGTGCTCAGCGTCGATGATTTCGCGTTCCGTCGGGGCACGGCGCCACCGGGACCCTGTTGGTGGACCTCGAACGACGCCGGCCGGTGGATCTGTTGCCGGATCGCACCGCCGAGACGTTCGCGCGGTGGCTGCCTCAGCATCCCGGCCTTGAACGTGATGATCAGTCGGGATCGCGGCGGCGCGTATGCGGACGGCGCACGCCAAGGAGCGCCCGGTGCGATCCAAGTGGCGGGAACCGCTTTCTACCTGCTCAAGAGT
>CAVTFE010000010.1:0-31274 GCA_963733745.1 uncultured bacterium | reverse complement strand
GTCCCTAGAAAATAGACTCTCCCCTAGTCAAGGTACCGGAACGGGAGTGAGGGCGACGGAGTAGCCGAGCTGTTCGAGGCGCTGGACGTAGCGGTGCTGGAGCCGCTCTGTATCCAACCGATCGAAGTAATTGGTACCCAGGTCGGTGTAGGGCTTCTGGTCGCGCAGCATATGGTAGAGGATCACCAGCAGGGCATGCGCCACCGCGAGGGTGGCGCGCCCCTTGCCCCGCCGGCGTGCGATCCGGTGATAGAGCGCGGCTAGGTAGTTATCGGAGGTGCGGGCAATAGCTTGTGCCACCTCGCACAGCAGCGCCTTGAGGCGGGGACGGCCCGGCCGCGTGCGCGCCTGAAACTGTTTGCCGCCACTCCGCTGATTGCCCGGGCAAACCCCCGCCCCAGGAGGCCGAGGTGTTTGTGGCTGACGGGAGGACCCGCACGTCCCGGGCCTAGCTCCTGCAGCACCAGCCTGGTGGCCGCCACTGCGCCCACGCCCTGGCAGCGTTTGGGCCAGCGCCACCGCCTTCTCAAAAGGGATCAGATGATGCTCGATCTCGGCTTGCACCTCGACGAAGCGATGCTTCCAAGAAGTCAAGGTGCGCCAGCATCTGCCGCAACAGCAGCCGGTGGTGCCGGCAGCAGGCGTCCCTCCAGCGCCTGCTGCAGCGCGGGCAGCCTTGGCCTGCAAGCGTCCCCGCGCCAGCTCCGCCAGCGCTTCCGGGTCATGGTCGCCCGCTACCAGCCCGTTGAGCATCGCCCGTCCACTCTTGCCGAACACATCGGTGGCCACCGCGGCGGAGCTCGACACTGCCCAGTCCAGGCAACCTCGGCGACGGCGGTCGATCTCCTGGGCCCGCGCCTGCACCAGCGAGGTGCGATAGCGACGCAGCTCGCGCAGTGCACGCACGGGGGCAGGGGGAATGAAGCTGGGCTGGAGCAGGCCATGAGCCAGCAGATCCGCCAGCCATTCAGCATCCTTGACATCCGTCTCGCGCCCTGGCACTGCCCGCATGTGCCCTGGGTCGACCAGCACAACCGCGTGGTGGGCCTCGAGCAGGTTGAAGACCGGCCGCCAGTACATGCTGGTGCTTTCCATGGCCACCTGCTCGACGGCATAGCCGGCCAGCCAGTCGCCCAGGGCCAGCAGATCCGCGGTCATGGTGCCAAAGGTGCGCACCTCCCGCCCTCACGGCCCCCTGCGGGGCGGCGAGCTCGACACAGGCGACGACCGTCCGCTTATGCACATCCAGCCCGGCACACCGCTCTATACTCTACGTCCATGATCTTCCTCCTGGTTGGCACGTGGCAGCTGACTCGCCCTGGTGAGTGAGCGGAAGACCGGGCGTTGGTGCGGATGGAAAGCATACATCCCCTTGCGTGCTCACCTCCCACAAACTCGGCAGATCCCCGGGCAGGAGGGGCTGAAACACTCACCACTGCTGGACGCACCGGGTCAGCTTGTTTTTCGGGCTCTTGGGCACCGCCGCTTTTACGACCTCCGGGCACGCCGGTCCGCCACCGAAAGATGCCGTGGGCTTCGCCCCATTTTCATCCCCTCCCGCTGCCCGCGCAGCGGCATCCCGCTTGTTTTGTAATTTGGTGAGCTGCTCGGTCACACAGACTTGGTATATGTCCGTGACGGACATATACTTGCGCACATGGAAAGAGATCAGCCCCTCATCCCGCTGACTCCTGCTGTGTTCTACATCCTGCTCGCGCTGGCCAGCAGCGAGAAGCATGGCTACGAGATCATGAAGCAGGCCAGCGCGACAGCCAGAACCAGGTGAAGATGGGCACGGGCACGCTCTATGGCTCGCTCAAGCGCATGCTCACCGATGGGCTGATCGCGGAGGCGGGAGACCGACCCGATCCAGCGCTGGATGACGAGCGGCGGCGCTATTACCGTTTGATCGACCTGGGCTGGCGTGCGTTCGAGGCGGAGATGCGCCGCTATGCGGAGGTGGTCGCCATCGCGCGGGAGCGTCGGTTTCTGCCGAGGCTTTCGTGGGAGCCAGGCGGATGAAACAGCGCCAACATCAAGACGCTTCGCGGCGTGCCAGGCGTATCTACGGGCTCCTCCTACGGCTCTATCCGCGCGCCCACCGGCGCTGGCTGCTCGCGCAGTCGGCGTTCCTGCTCCTCGCACTGGACGTCTTCGCGCTGGCCACGTGGCAGGTCCACGCGACCGAAAGCCAGGTCATTCGCGAGGAGATCATCATCGGCGGGGCTGGCGGGATCAGCGCGCTGCGCTTCACGCCACGCGACGAGCATCTCAACATCGTCGCGGTCGTCGCACATGGTTATTCTGGCAGCAAAGAGCTGATGACGACCTTCTGCGCCGAACTGGCGAAGCAGGGCGTCACCGCGTACTGCTTCGACTTCCCCGGCCACGGCTCCTCGCCAGAGACGTTCAATACCAATGCAGCGCCCTCCGGCGCGCAGAGCCAGCTCACGGATACCGTCGGCGCGGTGGTGGACTACGCCCTGCAGCACATGCCGCGACGCGATGCGAAGCTCGTCCTAATCGGCCACTCGATGGGGACGTCGGCGGTCGGCCTCTATGCCCTGCGCCATCCTGAACTTGCCAACCTCGCCGCGACCGTACTGGTCTCGCCGGTGCTGGATCAAGCGCCGACGGTGGCTAATCCGCACAATCTGCTCGTGCTCGCAGGCGACGCCGACCCGGCAGGCATCGTCAAGATCGCCAAGATGCGCGTCGCAGAAGGGTGCGGCAAGCCGTCAGATGGCGCGCTCAGCGCCGACCTGACCTGTGGCGATCCCAGACTAGGCACAGGACGCAAGCTCGTCATCCTGCCGGGGCTGAACCACATCACGATCCTCACCGCCTCCGCCACCCACCGGCAGATCCTCGACTGGCTTCACGCCGGACTCGACGCGGGTATTAGCTCGAACGACGTGAGCGCCGACCAGCGTTTCCTCTGGCTGCTGCTAGGATTGGGCGCGGCGTTCCTGGCGCTGCTGCCTGCGCTGGCGCTGGCCTCCGCTGGGCTACGCCAACTGCCCACGCGGCGAGCCGAAAATGCATCTGGCAACGTCTACCTGCGCGCGCTTGCCACCCTCGGCATGATGGTCGCGGCGCTTGGCGTTGGGATGCTCGCGCTGCACTTCTTTGTGGATTCGCCATTCGACTTCCTGCGACAGGCGCTCTCGCCCGACCTAGCCACCTTCCTCTTTGGCGCAGGGATCATTGCGCTGGGTGTGGCGCTTGCTGTTCCCGCGTATTGGAGAGCATCTGGCTGGCCGCGCGGACTCGCCATCGCGGCGCAGATCCTGCTGGCGGTCGGCGCGCTGGTGTTCCTGTATTTCACGCTCGGCGCGCTCTCGACCTTCGCCTGGGCGAATCTTGCGCTGACGCTTGCTCGAGTTGTGGCGGGCGCTGGCCCTCGCGCTGCTCTTCATCCCACTCTTCCTGGGCGACGAACTGCTGCTGCGTCCGGTGGCGCGCGCGAAGCCGTGGCTGGCGGCAGGAGCGAAGCTGGTTGTGGCGCTGCTGACCACTATCGCTCTCTTCGCCGCGATTCTGATCGACGCGGATCGCCTCTCGTTCCTGCTCTTCCTGCTGCCAATCATGGCGATCTTCCTGCTGCTCTTCGTCGCGCTGGAGGCGTGGACGCGACGTGAGATGGAGCGCCCAATCGTCTTTATTGCGCTGTCTGAGGCTCTGATCCTGGGCTGGGCCGTCGCGGCGACCTCCCCACTGTTCCCACTGCTTGGCTAGCGTCCGCTACAGACCATTGACCGCAACCATTGATCGCAACACTCGTGCGCGCTACGGTGTTGTAGAGGATGATTCGCCGCGCGCGAACAGGTAGTGCTCGCACACGAGCGGGAGGAGCCGTGCATATGCGCTATGCCCTCAATGTTCCGAACTTCGGCGCGTTCGCGGATGCGCGCGCGCTGGCTGAGCTTGCGCATGAAGCGGAGGAGGCTGGCTGGGACGGCTTCTTCCTCTGGGACCACATCGGCGGCTGGCCCGCGCCGACGGCCGATCCGTGGGTGGCGCTGGCGGCGATGGCGATGACGACCTCACGCATCAGGCTGGGGCCGCTGGTGACGCCGCTGCCACGCAGGCGTCCCTGGAAGCTGGCGCGCGAGACAGCGACGCTCGACCATCTCTCGAACGGACGGCTGGTTCTTGGCGTGGGCATCGGCGAAGACACACTTGGCCGGGAGTACAGCGCCTATGGCGAGCCTGGCGAGAGCCGGAGACATGGCGAGATGCTGGACGAAGCGCTCGACATCCTGACGGGCCTGTGGAAGGGCGAGCCATTTAGCTACAGTGGCAGGCACTACAGCATCAGCGACGTGCACTATCTTCCCACGCCTATCCAGCGACCGCGCATCCCGATCTGGGTGGCGGCGACATGGCCACACAAACGCCCGGTGCGCGCGGCCCGCTGGGATGGCCTCGTTCCGAATCCAGTCGGGCGAAGAGCCTTTGACGCCGGAGCAGGTGCGCGAGTTGCTCGCCATCATCCACGAGACGCGCCCCGCGACAGAGCCGTTCGACGTGGTCCTGGCGGGGTATACCGGAGATCTTTCGGCTGACGCGGCGGCGGAGCGGCTGGGGCCACTGGCCGAGGCGGGCGTGACCTGGTGGCAAGAGGGCGTGCTGCCCAACAACACGCTCGACGACCTGCGCGCGCAGATTCAGCATGGCCCGCCTCCACAGGTGTAGGTCACTCTACTGAAATCACAGAAAGCGAGACCATGGTACAGTGGTCACGACAATAGATTGAGCAGCCACGCACGGCGGGGCTGGTGGAGGGACGCGTGGAAGGTCTGGGCTGGTGAGATCAAGCGTGAGCGGCGAGTGAACGCGGCGTCCGCGACGTTTATCGCCGCGCTGGGTCGAGGGACGCGATCCTTCAACGCAGAACCAAATAAGGCGAAATAGCTATCACGCAGCAAGGAAGCCCAGCGGCGACGGCGCATCTGCGGCAGGCGCTGGAGGAGTTGGCTGAGTCTTTTGCGGGCGCGCGGCGTGACTTCACGGTGGCGCTGGACCCGATAGGCGCGGCGTTCTACCAGCGCGTCTGGATTGAGGTGGCGCGTGTGCCATACGGCGAGACACGCTCATACGGCGAGATCGCGGCCATTGTCGGCGCGCCACGGCTTCACGCGCGGTCGGGACGGCCAACGCGACGAACCCTCTCGCGCCGTTTATGCCTTGCCATCGCATCGTTGGCAGCGATGGGCGGCTGACCGGCTACGGCCCAGGTCTGCCGCTCAAGTTCCACCTGCTGCGCATGGAGGGCGCTTACCCGACGGCGCCGACGACTACGACGCCTGGGTAGAGTGTGTGGCCGACCGCGCGCCGGGCGAGCCGCTCTATCTGGGCGTGCGCCGCGCGAAGGTCTACTGCCTGCCCTCCTGCGAGCGCGCCCGCGCCGCCAGCGATCTTCCGGCGCGCTTCTTCAGTTCACCCCTGGAGGCGGAACTGGCCGGCTTCGCTCCCTGCCCCCGCTGTCATCCTGCGGAAGCGTAGAGACGCTGGCGCCCTTCAGCGGAGCACGAGGGCGCCGCTGTTTGAGGTTGAGCTCCCCAGTCTTGTTTGAGGAGCGCGCCACGGCCAGACGAGGCAGGAGCGGGCGCGTGGCTGGAAACCAGAGATGTCGAAGGCCCTCCCCTGTAACAGGTCAAAGCTTCTTCCTGTGCGATCTCTGGATGACAATTCATCGCCCAGCGCGGTGATAGATCTGGCCTTCGAGGATTGGATCACGCAGAGCTATAGGCGAGGTTAATTATGGATTGCAGCAAGCCCCAGGCGATCTTCGTTCTTCCCTGTTAGCCGGCTATAGGCGGAATAGAACGAGACGCAGATTTCCCCTTCGACAGCGGGAGAATTAGCGAGGAGTGGTGGCAGGCTGAGCGGCATAAGAGATGTCTATGTGAGCCAACGCGGAGTAGCGCTCGACGAGCATGTTTAGCTTCCTCTGCGAGCGGGCTGTGGCTACAGCCGACATGTGGGCGATCTGAGCGATGAAGAGCTGGAGACGCGGGATGTTGAGCGAAGATTCGCCGCTGGCGCGATAGATCTCGTAATGCGCGACAGAGCATGCTGCAACGCTCTGGGATAATCGCAGCGCAACAGCTCCATCGCCGCAGTGTTCCATTCAGTGGCGGCGGTCAAGGAGGAGGGTGGCATGAACATGAGCAAACGGCGCGCCTGGTGAATGAGATCAACCGTGGTATCAAAGTAACCCTGATTCAAATTCTGCACGGCGGCGGCGTTTATCATGCGCAGTTCAGTTGATCGCGCGACGGCGTGGGATTGCTCAGACGCGTGGTCAAAGTGGGCGCGCCAGGCGACGAGGGCAACATCGCTGTACTCAACCGCCGCAAGATATTGCTCACGCTGATGAAAGCGGCACGCTTGCTCGAAGGCGAGATGAGCCAAGCTGATGTAGTCGTTCTGCATGAGCGCGTTTTCAAGCTCGTCGTCGATGCGATCATCATTCGCGGCATCATTCGCGGCATCATTCGCATCGTCGTCGAAGGAGGAATCATCAGAAGCCATGATGGGCGCGCCTTCCTGCAAGCCTGGAATGGACGGCAAGGCCTGGCGGAGATGCTAATCGACGGGAGTATAGCACAACGACAGTCTGATCGAGCTAAGATGACGAGGGCTTCTCAGGATTCATTGGAAAACACGCGGATGGCGTGGGGGACAGCGCATAAGCAAGACGCTGACCGCCGACGCCCAGATTCCGCTGAGAAGCCCATCACACAGACAGAGGAAGGCCGGCGGAGGAGATTCCGCCGGCTGCGAGACATAAGATTACGCGACATACATGGACGCCCGACGCGCTATCGCGGCGGCACGCTACTAGCATGGACCAATGGAAGAGCCACAAAGCGGATACCGAGCGACGGCAGTGGCGCTGGGCGCGGGCGGAGAGCTTCGCGACGAACGCGAGAGGCATGGTCAGGACGGTCTGAATACGTGCGCGATGACGGCGCGCGCGGGAGTAGAGAGCGCTACGAGGACGACAGCGGACAATCCAGCGAGCAGACACAACGCGACGACCAGTTGCGTAATCTGGCGTGATGCGTTTATACTAGCGAGCACGAGGGTACCTCCTGGCCTGACTCATAGGCTTCGAGGAAGGTCTACGGGTGTTGGCGCACACGCAAACCAACGAACAACTCTCGGATCGGCTTCGAGGTCGAA
This sequence comes from uncultured bacterium, assembly GCA_963733745.1. Lineage (GTDB taxonomy): Bacteria > Chloroflexota > Ktedonobacteria > Ktedonobacterales > JADMIN01 > DASWAC01. The sequence continues at coordinate 24,080 of CAVTFE010000010.1, read as the reverse complement.
CCTGCGCTATGGGGGGCGACCTCGTTGTTTACGCGCTATGAGTGATCTCATGACCCCCTTCCTTTGATTTCTCGGCTGATTCTCGCCAGTGAGCTGACAATTACACGGTACCCTGCCTCTTGGCATGTAGTCGGACCAAATTTGTACGCGTACACGGGCGTACGCGTAAAATTTGTACGCGGCTGGGGTGGGGATCAGAAGAGGGGGGAAGAGGGAAATTTTGTTGCGCTACGATGTCGCTCGCTTGGATCTATTGCGTAACTGTGACTTGTTGGATATACTTTTCCACGCATAGCAGTCACTGTATAAGGGGTGCTCTATGGGTGATCCCCTCCCCAGCGCTCATGAGAACCATCCGCGAGGCGCGTGGTATGTCACAGCTTGAAGTGGCCGTGTGTATGGGTATCGCCGAGGATACCTATCGCCACATTGAGAAGGGACGGCGACCGCTACCTGATATCCGCCAGGGCGAGTTTGCCAGGTGGATGGCAGCCTTTCTCCATTGCGTGAGAGCGACCGATGACGAGCGGGAGCATGTGTCTGAACTAGCGTCGCGTATGATCCTGGAGGAGTTGAGCCGGTTGCTGAAAAATCACCGTCCAGATCCAGAAGGAGAGGGTTCGCAATGATTCTTCATCGGCGCGGCCATTGCGGAGACGAGCAACTTGCCGTACCATCTGGCCGTTCTTGAATTCGTCAGATGGCGAACAATCAACGAGTTCTCGTGAGGCATGGACCGCCTCTGCGATACGGAAGGATGGCGAAATGATGGCTATTGCATCTGTTGCGTCGCTCTGGACGGAAGAGTTTCTCGAAGAGGTAGCAACGGCACTCGAGGTGTCGCTTGGGCGTGTGACAGCCAACGACTTAATTCCAAGTCTGCGGCGCACTGGAAGCAAGCGCAACAATGGTTACGCACAGTGAAGCAGGCTGCGGACGTCGGTCCAGCCGCCATCACGCCTCCTTTTCCCCTCAATGGAGAGCAGTTATGTTCACTCCAGCGGGCGGTCGATCGTGCGGCGCAGACAGGTGCAACACAAAAAGCTCGTTCAAAGGGGCAACGCATCGTGAACAAGGCGCGCAACCATGCGCCAGTGTCTGTCTATGTGCGGCTGCGGCAGGGGCTGAAGCATCTACGCCTCTCGTCTGGAGCGCTGGCTACGTTCCTGGCTGCCATGTGTGTTCTGAGCATCGTGGAGTTGTATATCTTTCGCGATGATGCGCTGTATCATCTGGTCTTTGGCGCCGGCGTCATCTTGTCGGCGGCTGCCTCGCTGTGTGGTTAGGGCATCATTGGTTGATCCGAAGGCATAGCCTCTATGTCGAGGGGATCGGCGCGCCCATCGGCTCCTAACCAGAGATCTGCTTCTGCCTCAGGCGCTGAGCGGCATGAAAGTCAGCGCCGACCCGCACCGCATAGCAGGCGCCCCGCTCTGCCGCTCCGACGCCAATCATCCAGGCTGATCTCTTATCAGTAGGCCTACAGGCCAGTGCGCGTCCCTTCCAGCCGGGCGCGCACGAGGTGGAGATATCCCGCCTCGATAGCGGACTCGGCGCCGGTCCCCGTGGCGATCTCGCCGTCGAGGCTGATCTTGTCGTAGCAGCGTCCTGTCTCCGGATTGTACATTGGCGCGCGCGCGGGATTGTTCCCGTCGAGCCAGGCGCAGCACTCCAGCGCCAGCTCACAGTAGCGCAGGTTCCTGGTCGCGTCGTAGAGCGCCTCCAGTCCCTCGGCCACAGAGGAGATATCGAAGACGCACTGGTGGTCGTCGCCCGTTGGATACAGATGGGTGAAGCCGGAGCGGATCACTGGCTCGACGAGATTGGCGACGGTCGCCTCGCAGGCGGCGAGATAGTCGGCGCGCCCCAGCAGCCGCCCCGCGCGCGCGACGGCCTCGAGCTGGTGATAGTCGTACATCCAGACATGGTCCTGGCCACTGACCGAGCGAAAGTAGTCGGGGCCGCTCGCGATAATGCTCTCGCAGAGGTCCTCGATCCAGGCACGCAGTCCCATATCATCTGGACGCGTCTCGAAGACATCCATCACGGCCAGCGCGTGGTTGGCGTTCGTCGAAAGATACGGCAACGCCGGAAGAGCCGTGCTGTAGAAGCGACGCAGGGCATCGCGGTTCTTGAGGACACGCCACGCCGTGGCAAAGGCGCGCAGCGACCGCATCGTCCACGGCGCACCGCCCGGATATGAGGTCTCGCCGGCGTCGTTGCGCGTACCCTCCTTGTCGAGGATGAAGTTCAGCAGGCGGTGGTCATCGCGCCGCTGCATATGCGCAAGGAACCGCAGCCAGGCCGTCGCCAGATCGCGCGCGGTCTCCGAGCCAGTCATCTCGAAGACACGCAGCCCCAGCACGGCGGCGCGGGCGACATCATCCACACAGGCGATGCCCTCGATGCCACGGTCGCGCGCCAGGATCGTCTCGAGCGCTGGAGACATCGCGTGCAGCCCCACACGAGCGCGCCGTCCCGCCGGTTCGGCGTAGACGTAGACATAGGCGGCGGGGCGCTCGGTTCGCGGCAGGTAGCCGGTCAAGCGGCGCAGGTGGCGTAAGACACCGGGGAAGCGACGCAGTTCGGCGAGAGATGGAGTCGCGGCGGGAATGATCCCGCTGATGACGTCTTCTCCGATGGCTGGATATGATGGATACGCGGCGGCGCTCGCCATTGGGCGTCTCCTTTGCTGGGCGGGCGGATATGCTCCGTTGGGGTCCGGTTGGGAGGCGTGGTGTAGCCGGGGTATCCTTCCTAGTCGGCTCTCTTCATCACGGCTCTACGTGTTCAGCGCGCTCCTTGCGACTCTGCTGTTTACGAATGCTTTATACCACATTTCGGCATAGTATAGGAAAATAAGGTAGCGGCCATCGCGCCGCACACACGGATGGAAGATGACATAAATACGGAAATGGTTGGACAATCACAGCCAGTGAACACGCTTGAAGTAATACCAGAGCGCGAGGCTGACGGCGGCCATCAGGACGAGCGCGTAGAGATAGCCGAAGCCCCAGTGCAGTTCAGGAATGTTGACGAAGTTCAACCAGGCGAGTTCAGACTCGTACGACGGAGTACGTCACAGCCCGAGAATGCTACATTCTGAAGTACGACCCGTTCGCATTCGTTCATGCTGATTCGTCGGTGTAGGGGTCAAAGTTGGGGTCAATCGAGATCACCGATCAGCATGAACGAACTCGTAGTGCTTACCGGGTCCTCGCCCGTCTGTTCTCCAATGCCATCACGGTCCACCGACATAGTCTGTATGGGTCAATACCTGCGTCGGCTGCACGCCAGCGTCCACTATTGTCCATCGCATTGCTGCCATTTTTTGCCAGAGATACCATAGACGGAAGTGGGCGCGCAGACGAATCAGCGCGCCCACTGGAGATAGATCTGCTGTATGCCTAGCTCTTCTTGCTGCTGGTGCGCGCTCGGATGAGCACATAGAAGACGCCAATGATGATCGAGCCAATCAACGCTGCGATGATCGCGACATCCTCGATGGCAAAGTCCAGCGGCGCCGGCAGGCGCACAAACGCCAGCACGACAAATGTACCGAGGATCGTGACTACCATTCCGGCCAGCAAGTTACCGATCTTGTGTCCAGTCAGCCACTCCGCGATGGCATTCACCGCGAAGGCGAGAATCGCTAAGATGATCAGATCAATCAGGGTGAGTTTGAACCCACCCGCTGGCTGCCCAAACAGACTCAGTGAGATCCAGGTGTCGACGAAGATGGTCTTGAGAATGCCGTCGTGGAGGCCGGGGATAGCGACTGCGAGGACCATGGCTGGTACGCTCCTTTGCGTCATATGCGCGACCGTCGCGCTCCGTGCAAGCGTCGCGCTCGGTGCTTGAGGGCACGCATGAGAACGATCCACAGCCACCCCCAGAGCGGCGCTTCCAGACTCTGGCGCTTGCGATCCACACTTAGAGACTCTGCTAACACTTTTTGTCGAAAGAGAAAGGGCAGTGGAGCGCGGTATTGCTCCCGCTACGCTTTGTTCAAACACAGCGTTAAGGTCGTTCAAGTATTTCCCTTCGAGCGCCCTCGTCTGCCTCAATCGCCCAGGATCGAGCGCGATTGGTCGCGAGCAATGAGGGCGGTGATCGCCGGGGCGGTCACGTCGTCGGCGGTGGTCTGCCAGTCGTCAAGCGATCCAGGTGGCGGCATGAAAGTGCGGCAGCGCCATCAGGAAATAGGCGGCTAGCCCCGCAAGATACGGTTCGTAGAGATGGCGAAGCGCCTCCAGCTCGCGCGCAAGCTCCTTGGAAGAGTGAACACTTGTTTCGTTGATCTCTTTATGAGCTTGCAGCATGCCCACACCTAGCAGCGCGTCGCGCAGGCGCTCGTGGTCATCGCCAGGAAGGCGCGAGACGACGAGCCCATGTTTCATGGCGGCGCGCTCCGCGGGCTGGAAGACCTGCGCTAGATCGGCGGCGGCGTGGCGGGCCATGGCAAACGTGTATGCGGCCTGTTCGACCAGCGCCTCGTCCAGTGGCGTACAGCGATTGCAGGCGATGATGAGCGCGCAGGTATCCATGATCATCGTCAGCGCCGCCACCCAGGATTGCTCCTCGTGCTGCGACCGGTAGTACGCTAGCATCGGATACGAGAGGTGGCTTTCGAGCAGGTCCGCCGCCCACGTCTCCCAATCCGCCAGTGTCGCTCGAAGTGAGCTGGCGCGCACGTTGGGTGGATGCCGCAGGAGCAGCGCACCCGCCGTCGGCGGCGAGCCAGCGTGCGCATCGAGCAAGGAGATGCGCGATTCGCGCCGCGAGAACGTCTGATAGAGTACTGGCAGATATCCGATGACCAGCGCCAGCACGCCGAAGCCGGCCCCCACCTCTATGACAGTAATAGCCCGCGCCAGTGGTGTCAGCGGGGACACATCACCCAGTCCGAGAGTAAGAAAGGTCGTTCCGCTGAAATAGAGGTCTACCCCAAAGCCAGACACGCCATCCGCCGTGCGCATCTGCGAGCCAAGACCCCACTGGAGCAGCGCGAAGGAGAAGACCAACAGCCCAACCCAGAGGACCAGAAGAAGGATCAATGCCAGTGGCCCATACACCGCTAGAAGCGCTTCCCGCCGGTCTAGCGAGCGAATGCGCCGCGCGATCGCCGAGGCGCCGCTCCACGTGATGACAAAGTAGAGGCGTGTCAGTCGGAAACGCCGCGGCACGCGGCGCGGCAGTACGACGGTCTCGAATCCATCCCACAAGACCACGCCAATCAGCGCGAGGGCGACAACTACGGCGAGTATCTGCAGGATCAGCATGCGCCACTACTCTCTCTTTCAAGTTGAGCGCAGGTGCGCCAGAACGCGCCCTGGATTCCTTCCACCTCATAGCACAGCGCTACGAAACATATCGAACCGCGAACTGCACAGGGTTGTAGGCTATCGTTATAGTGTACAGCGCGCAGGCATCCATGAGGTGATTTCGGCCAGCTCAAACCAACGCCTGAGCTAGTGGGATATCGCCTGATAGGGCCAGAGCTGTTTGGCATCACGCAGCGAAAATGCGATCAGTTCCCCATTCGCCTGCGCATACACGACATCGCCCGTTAACTGTGGCGTCCGACGCCCGCGTAAGTCTTGTCAATACCCATCGCGGCTATACTCGCTATGGCCTACAACCTGCGGTTTTGGAGGTCGCGGCGCTGCGTCCCATACCATCCTGTGCAGTCCCAGTATGCTGAATAATCCTGTGCTTCCATGCATGTACCGTCCCATACAGTCCCGTTGCGTCCCATGGCATTGCTGCCAATTTTGCTGCCACATCAGAAGCCGTTGCTTGACTTGCCCACTTGATATGATGCTGTTCGACGACGATTTGCCTGACACTGTCTCCAACAGTGGCAATGGACGTGCAGCGGATGCCATACTGGGCGAGACGGCGATGAAGCGCATAGGAAGTGAGGGATAGTGTGGCAAAGACCGTCCAGATGTCTGAGGATACCTATCGACGCGACCTCGGCGATGGGTTGGCGCTGCGATGGTCCACACAGCAAGACGTCGAGCAGGTGGCGTCGCTGTACGCGCATGTCTATCGCTCCAGCCCAGATGCGCCGCTCAACTGGCATGTCCCTCTCTGGGCGCGCGACATGTTCAGCGGGCGACATCCGCATATTGGGCCGCGTGATTTCGCGGTGGTCGAGGACACCACAACAGGTGCGATTGTGGCGTCTACCTGTCTGCTGCGCTACCCGGTTGCGTTCGAGGGACTCTCGATCCCCTTTGGCCGTCCTGAGGTGGTGGCGACGCAGCCGGAGTATCGCAACCGTGGGCTTATACGCGCGATCTTCGAATTGATCCATGCTAAGAGTGAGGCGCGTGGCGACTTGGCGCAGGGCATCACCGGCATCGCCCACTACTATCGCCAGTTTGGCTACGAGTACAGCGTTCCCATGGGGACTGGGCTGACCGTGTACTTTGCCGCCATTCCGACGCTGAAGAACGACGCGGCGGAACCCTACAGCTTGCGGAAAGCAACCGTCGACGACGGTGCGCTGCTGCGGCGGCTGTGGGAGCGCGAGCAGCTGCAGGCGGCCATCACGACGCCACTGAGCGCGGAGTACTACCGCTGGGTGATAGAGGCTGAGGGGTTGGATCAGTGGCGTCTCTATCTCATCGTCGACGCGACTGGATGCGCGGTTGGCTATCTGCGGCTGAGTCCACTACGCTGGGGTCCCGCAGTAACTGTGGATCGGGTGATGGTCGAGGAGGGCGTGCCGCTGGTTGCGGTTGCGCCTTCCGTCTTGCGCGGCGTGCAGGCGCTGGCAGAGACCACCATCCCGGCGCGACCGGAGACACCGCCACCGGGCGCGGTGAAGTTCCACCTCTGGAACAGCGACCATCCGTTGCGCAGCGTATTGGGCGATCTTGTCCCGCTGAGCGTCACCTATCCCTATTCGGCCTACCCCGATCTGTGGTATATCCGCGTACCAGACCTCGTGCGCTTTGTCACGCTTGTGACACCGGCTCTTGAGCGCCGACTGGCGTCGAGTGCGCAGGCGGGCTATACCGGCGAGTTGGCGATAGATTTCTATCGCGGTGGGCTGCGCCTTGCTTTCGATGGCGGGAAACTGGAAGCGGTGGAGAACTGGCAACGGCCACTGTGGGGGGAAAGCAAGATCGGCTTCCCACCGCTGGTGTTTCTACAGCTGCTCTTCGGTTATCGGAGTCTGCACGAGCTGCGGAGTCTCTACCCAGATGTGTGGGCAGAGGGGGAAGCGGCGCCGGTGCTCGATGCGCTCTTCCCGAAGCGGCAGTCCAGTCTCATCCCGCTGGACTAATGTTGGGAACCTCCTTCCACTGCTCCCCGTCGCCTATTTGTCCACAACCTCCGGTTATTCAGACCGATTGCCAGCACGGCGCTGCGCTGGCTGTTGCGTTCAGACCGACGTCAGTTGCTTGGAGTCTATGCGCCCAATCTTACTATCCTCGCTTTCTACAAACCAAAGCGCGCCATCTGCGCCCGCGGTAATGCCTGCGGGGCGGCTTGTGAGAACGGGCAGCGCATACTCGATGAGTTCACCGGTCGGTGTCACTCGTCCCAACTTACCACCATCGATTTCGCTAAACCACAAGGCGCCGTCGGAGCCTGTGGTAATGCGGAGGGGGCGGCTGGCTACAGTGGGTACTACAAACTCGGCGATCGTCCCGCTCGGCGTGATCCGTCCAATCTTATTGCCCTTGTCTTCGGCAAACCAGAGATTGCCATCGGGTCCAGTGACTATCCCTTGTGGAACTGCTTTAGACGTTGGGAGGGTGAACTGGGTAATCGTTCCTGCAGAGGATAGGCGGATGATACTGCCCATCTGTTGCTCGGTGATCCATAGGTTGCCATCGGGGCCGCTGGTGATTTCACTGGGAGCGGCCCCAGGAATCTTGAGCGGAAATTCCGTAAGCGCTCCTGTTGGCGTGAGCCGTCCAATCCTATTACCGCTTATCTCGGTGAACCAGAGTGCTGCATCGGGACCGGCGACGATGCCGATTGGGACACTCTGCGGCATGGGAAGAGGGAATTCCGTGATCACACCGCTTGTTGCAATGCGTCCAATCTTGTTGCCAAGGGGTTCGGTGAACCACAAGGCGCCATCAGGTCCATCGGTAATCCCCACAGGGCGTGTACTATCTGTAGGAATGGGAAACTCGGTGACTGCGCCCGCCGGCGTAATACGCCCAATCTTATTCGCATCATGCTCGGTAAACCATAAGTTCCCATCAGGCCCTGTTGTAATGCTTTCTGGTCCGGCATGAGGTGTGGGTATCGCGAATTCGGTGAGTATCTGACCTAATTTGAGCGCTCGCGGGCTGGCAGTTGGTGTGGCGGATTGCCCGCTCGGGGTCTGCCCACATCCAGCAAGGACGCCGCTAAGCAACATGACGATCCAGAGTCGCGCGCTACTTCGCATACAGAGATTCATTGCGTCCTCCTGCCACACAAGCATCGCGAGATCCACTAACTCAGAAAAGGCAACCGCCTCCCGGCTAGCGAGGCTCCATCGCTCTGCTTCCCTGACGCGCGCCTGATGTGGTATTTACCTACCGCTCAGCGACGTCCTCCCAGGCTGGCTCCATAAGTGGAGCATTGTGGCCAGGAGATGCGCAACGATCCGGACTTCGATCGCGATATCATGAGTAACCTCAGACAGAAAGAGGGTTTTGGGAACAGAAAGTGGGTGCGGGTATGCAGGCAAGGCAGGCAGAGCGAATATGCGGAGAGACGCACTCCATCGAGCAGGGGCGTGGTGTCTTCGCAGCGCAAGGAAACGTGGCAAGTCGTGGAGGTGTTGACTGCAACTGGCTGATCCAGGAAGGCGCGAAGTTGGTGATCGAGCCGCTGGATATCACAACAGAGTTGAATCTGCATCTCGTCCCGCAGCAGAAGAAGATGGAAATCCTGAATTTAAGCCGCTCAAAGGCCTGGCTCCCTGGTGCACCTACTCTGCCCTATGGTTCTTGGTGGCAGATGGACCTCTGCTGATTCTCACGCGCTCAGCGCCGACTGTGACGTATGATGCGCTGGCGCGCTTGCTCAGCCTTATATGAGCAGGCAGACTGCAGGAGAGGTGTGGAATGGAATCTGCGCACATTCCAACAGATACTTGGCTGCGCGAGTTAGTCACCGAGTTGCGCACTCCAGCCGATGTTGCGTTCGCGCTCACTGGCAGCATGGCGCGTGGTGAGGCAACGCAGTACAGCGACGTGGATCTCCTCCGCTTCACGCTGACATTACCGGCAGCGGACTATGAGCGCTACACCCTCCTCATGCGCGATGGGTGGCTGGTGAGTCTCTCCACCGCGACGATTGCAACCAAGCGCGCAGAACTGAGCCAACCAGCGGCTGCACTCTTCGCGGTCGCCGGTCTGCGCCAGATGCTTATCCTCGATGATCCGCTAGGCGCGTTGTCCCATTTGCAAGATGAGGCGCATGCCTTTAGTTGGCGGCAGGTGCAGGCGGAAACGGACACGCACGTGAGTGAGACCGTGTTGGGCGTCGCCGAGGAAGTCTATAAGGTGCTCGGCGCGCTGGAGGCCCACAACGAGTCGGCGGCCATGTACGGAACGCTTGGGCTCGTGAATGGACTCACGCGGGCGATGGCGATCCATCGGCGGCTGCTGATCACGAGTGAGAATACCTACTTCGCGCAGGTCCAAGAGGCGATGGGACGCGACTCAGCGTGGACGCATCTCTTCCGCCTAGCGGCAGGGTTTGACCCTGGTGCGCCAACGGCCATGCCGTTTCAATCGCGTGCTCTCGCTGGGCTTGTTCTCTACCGCGAGACCGTTGCGCTGATGCGTGACTTGCTGCCTGAGCGGCATCTGCCAGTCGTCGACATGGCGCTCGCCGCTATCGCACAGACAGGGCATGCGCTGCCCGGCTAACAACATGAACCCGGACACTACTTGATGGTGTATCTTCTGTTCGATGACCGGTTTAGAAGACAAGAGCGGTCCGTTCCAGACAGTTCCATACTGGCCTAGAATGGTGAAATATTCAGTCACTCTTCCACTGTCTAGTTCCGCTCAGTGCCGTGCCCTTCCATTGCATTGCTGCCATTATTGCTGCCCTAAATGTGGATGGATGTGGACAAGTCGGTGGATATATCCAGATAAGCCAGGCATTGCGGCTTTGCACAAAAATAGGCTAAATGAGCATGACTAATAGGTAAATTTTTGTGCAGGAGGCGATTCTGCACAAATATTGGTTTGGGCGGGTGCTACGCGCGGCAGGCCTGCCCCCTGTTCGATTTCATGATCTACGCCACACAGCTGCCACGCTTCTCTTGGCACGGGGAGTGAACGTCAAAGTGGTAAGCGAGATGTTGGGCCACTCCAGCATCAGTGTCACTCTGTCGCTATATGCTCACGTGCTGCCTCACATGCAACGGGATGCGGCGGCTACTATGGACGATTTGTTGAGAGGGAAAGTAAGTGATTGAGCATACCGGGGGTGACTTCCGCCTCTAGCTGTTGCAACAAGAAGATGAGGGGCAGCCCACCGTTGTACGATGGACAAGTAGAAGGACCACCCCTAAAGAATCAGGGCCAAAAGAGTGGCGCCACCTCCGTTCTGATGAGTGCTGAGCGGCAGATTGATGCATCAGGGGCGGGATCATGTGGGACCACTTGCCAGGTGACATCCATGCACGAGCAACAGGAGGAGTGAGCATGCCGGACCCTATCACAACCATTGACCTGGCGCACAGTGGTACTCCAGACACTGTGGCGACGCCGTGGGAGGAGACCCGTCGCGTCCTCGAGACCGCTGAGGTCTTTTGGCTTGCGACGGTACGCGCCGATGGTCGCCCACACGTCACGCCCGTAGCCGCCGCCTGGCTCGATGGGACCCTCTACTTTGGGACAGGTTCCATCGCCCAAAAGCTCAAGAACCTGCGGGGCAACCCGCATGTCGTGCTGACGACTGGCTGCAACCACCTGGCCACTGGATTTGACATCGTGGCCGAAGGGAATGCCGTCCCAGTCAGCGACACCGCCGTGCACGAACGCTTCTACCAGCAGCAGGTCATCGTGTGGGGCGAGGGCTGGCCCATCCAGCTGCGCGACGGGATCTTATGGGATAAAGGCACTGAGGAACCACTTCTGCTGTTCGCGGTCACTCCCACCAAGGTCTTTGCCTCCGTCAGGGGCGACCAGTGGAGCACAACCCGCTACCAGTTCTGACACTGCTCCCAGCTTCTCTGCGCGCCCACGCTCGAATGTGGCGGTTTCACGAGAACTCAGCTTTAGCCTTTTCGAACATTTTCTGAGCTAGACTTTATCCAAACGCGGTGGCTCAGGCCGCGTAGCACAGTAGATCGGTGAAGCGTTCAACGAGAGTCCGTGGTAATTTTATGAGATCCGCGCCTGGGAGCCCTGTCTGAAAAATGATCTGTGCCCATAAACGCCGCCGTACCAAGGCGAGAGCATCAACGAAGGTGGGAGTCGCTTTCGTGTACCAAGCCGTCTGCCGGGTGAAGTTTGTGGGGGGCGACAGCTGTCCATGGGCGAGCAGGGTCACGAGCGAGAAGAGACTCAAAAGCGCCGGAGTTGTGCGCTGGATTGCTGGCTGCGACCACTGGCGCTGGGTCTCGACGCCCAGATGAGCGCGCACCTCATGGAACGTCACTTCCACTTGCCAGCGCAACACGAACCACGAGACGATCTGCAGCGGTGTGGCGTCAAGGTCAGTGCACAGAAGCGCCTGTGTCGGGAAGATGCCTTGCGGGTCACGGATCAGGACCCAGCGGATCGGCACGGGCACGAAGCCGGTGGAATACCAGACGGCTGTCTGAGAAAGGACCTCGATCGGACGGTCGCGCTCACCATACCAGCGCGAGATGCGCAACTCGCTCCAGGGGGTGGACGGATCGTCGCGGTGGCACGAGAGATTCGGGAGTCGTTCGCCTACCAGGCGCGGTCGTCCTTTGGCGTGTGGCGCGCGCGGAGGCGGTGGGGCAAACAAGCGCGCGTCCAGGCGCAGACGCGCGACTACGGTCGCGATGGGGCGGACGGCGTCGAGCAGCTCCAAGGCGGCGTAGGAGCGGTCGCCGACCACGACGAGGGGACGGTCTGGCGCCCAGCGATGGATCTGCCGGATCATTTGCCGCGCCCACGTCGTCAGTGGCTTGTAGCGGCGCCGTCTGCGCATAGCCTCGCGTTCTGAAGGAGCAAGGACGGTAAGGATCGGCAAGGATCGGCAAGGATCGGCAAGGATCGGCAAGGCCCACGTCCGTCCTGCCCAGGGGATGGGGACCAGGAGCATCGCGCAGACCCAGCATCGCGCAGACCCAGCGTAGCGCACGTACCTTGACGAAATGGCTGCGACTCGAGCGCACCGGATCACGATAGATCCCGGCAGCGTTGATCTTGCGACCGCGTCTGCGTTCAAGAGTCTCATCAATGCCAACCACGAGCGGGGCATGAGCAGCAAATGTCGCCACAAGGAGGCTGAAGAGGATTTGACTGGCCAGCCGACTCGACCACCGGGCGCGGTTCAACACGCGATGATACGTCTGGAAGGTGGCGACCTGATCCAACCCCATGACCCGCAAGACCGCGGCGACCGTGCGCTGGCCCGGGGCCAGGATGGCGCCCACCACGAGGAGAGGGACATGCCTCCATACGCGGGTGGAGAACACGGGGGCAAAACCGGCAAGTAGCATCATGACGTCGGCAGGCAGGATCGGCATCGGCCACCTCCTTGGGTGGACCTCAGCCTATCCCATCTCTCCTCATCTGCGCGTTTGGATAAAGTCTAGCTGAGATGGTGGTAGGGGTCAAAAATGGGGTCAAACCAGCTTGAAAAGTCCCCAATCACAGCCAGTGAACGCGCTTGAAATAGTACCAGAGCGCGAGACTGACGGCGGCCATCAGGACGAGCGCATAGAAGTAGCCAAAGCCCCAGTGCAGTTCGGGGATGTTGACGAAGTTCATGCCATAGATACCCGCGATGAGCGAGGCTGACATCAGGATAATCGTGACCGAGGTCAGCGTGCGCATCACCACGTTGAGGTCGTTCGAGGCGATGGCCAGGCTGGCGTCCATCGTGCTGGTGAGCTGGTCGCGGTAGAGGTCGAGCGTGTCGCTCACGCGGGCGATGTGGTCGTAGACATCGCGGAAATAGACGAGGGTGTGCTGGTTGAAGACGGGGCTGTCGCGGTTGGTGAGCACGTTGAGCACGTCGCGTTCCGGCGAGATGATGCGCCGCAACTCCAGGAAGGCGCGCTTGAGCGAGAGTAACTCGTAGGTGATGCCACGTTCACGCCGCCGGCTGGCGAAGATGCGCTCGTCCAGATCCTCGGCGCGCTCGACCAGCGCGTCGAGGGTAGGGAAATACTGATCGACGATGCTATCCAGCAGCGAGTAGAGCAGGATGCCCGCGCCCCACTCCGCCTGTTGCTCGTTGCGCTTCCAGCGCCGTTCCGCCTCATCGAGCGCGGGAATCGGATCGTCGTGGACGGTCAGCAGATAGTGTGTGCCGACGAAGACGCGCAATTCCTGCGTCTTGACACCGCCATCGTCGTCGACGAGCGCGCCGCCAGCAGCCGCGGCGCTCCCATTCGCCGCGCCATCCTGTTGCGTGAGGGCGTAGAAGACGAGGAAGAAGAAGCCGTCGTACTCCTCGATCTTGGGGCGCTGATGTCCAGTCAGGGCGTCTTCCACCGCCAATGGGTGGAGGTGTAGGCGCTCGGCGAGATGCGCCATCTCCTCGGCGCTGGGATGCGAGAGATCGAGCCAGATATGCACAGTGTCGTCGTTGGCGGCATGACGCAGTTCTTCGGGATCGTCGATGTCCATGAAGGTATGGGTATCGATATCGCAGGCGATGGCCTTGCGCGCCGAGGGCAGGCGCTCGAGCAGCGCGCTCCCTGGCGTCTTTTCCGCTGCGACGGTCGTATGATCTTCTACCGTCTGGGCGTCGGTCGTATTCGCCTGATCCATCGCATCCATGGCGTCGCTCCAGCATCGTTCCAGCATCGTTCCGGTTCCGCTGCCTCTTTCCAGTATAGCGCACGTAGAGCGCAAGGCGCGTCCACAGTCGCGGCGCGCAGACCATGCGAAAGTGAGCGAAAATGGTCTTGCGCTCGTTTGTAGGTAGTGTAGCTATGCGGGCGATGAATCGGCGCGCATACTGTCTGTGAGGAGGATCGTCAGCATGGCTCGTGTACTCAGCGCGACGCGCTACCTCGTGATCCTGGGCGTGGTCGCCTGCGCGCTTGGCGCGTTGCTCTGCTTCATCGGCGCGCTGGCGCAGCTCGCGCTCGTGGCGACGCAGGCGCTCTCGGGTCTGGACACCCCAGCGGAGATCAAAGCGCTTACCGTCAACGAGATATTCCTGGCAGACGTCAGCCTGATCGCGACGGCGCTGTTTCTCGTGGCGGTGGGACTCTACGAGCTATTCATCAGCAAGATCAATTTTCCGGTGGGCGTTCAAGTCGCCTCACTCGACGACCTAAAGGATAAGTTGCTGGGAGTGATCGTCGTGGCGCTGGCGGTGACCTTTCTCGCGGAGATCACGAAGTGGGACGGCAAGACCGATCTCCTCCCCTTTGGCGTCTCGATTGCGCTGGTGGTGCTGGCGCTGGGCGTCTTCACCTATTTCCGCCGCGACAAGGGCGAGGGCAAGAACGGCGAGACGAAATCCGAGGCCACGCCACAAGCGCCCGACACAAGCGAGACGTGAGCGGCGCCATTTATCCACATCGAGTGGATAATCCTGTGGATAACCTGTACATGCGTCGGCTTTGCGACTTTGGACAAATAATCGGTCAGTAGGGATTAGCGCCGATGGCGGTAGATATTGAGGCAGTAGAACACCGCCCCAAAGCTATTGAAGGCAATGAAGACGACCGTTCCCCAACCGCGCATGATGTCCGCTGGAGACTAGCGCGCGTCGGTGGTCAATAGCTTGGGAAGCCTGCCGTTGGTGGCAATCGCAACGCTCTTGCGCTGATTGAACCGTATCATCATGATGTCATCTTGCGCGTGTGCCTGCGCGTCGTCCCACACCCGCGTCAACCGCACGATAGCCTGTTCGACCTCCTCGCGCCCAAGGGCCTGCGTCCCAGGTGTCCCGTAGTCCTGCCATAGCTCGCCTTGCATGATCGTGCTCCGTTCTTTTCATGCCCGCCTGATACTGATAGTGACGCTAGTCTGTAACCCCGATTTACCCTAAGAAGGTTGCAGCGGGATGACAGATGGAGGATCCATCCTTGCGGGAGATCCGACGTGGCTGACAGCAGACTGGAACGGGCGTCACGAGGAGCTGGCATCCTTACCTGCTCGATCCGCATCCTTGCGGAAGACTCGCGACCTGGATGAACTCAGACGAAAGATGAACAGTTGACTGCACGCCTTTCATCCCGATCCACTGATCGCAGGGTAACCCACCCACATGTGGGTGGGAATACGGGATCTCCGTAGGCGGGCCTCCTAACGCCCGTAGATCAGAATGCGGGCTATCGCCAGGATGCGCAAGCGGTCGCCGGCCGCCAAGCGCGTGCTCGACTGGCCTCAAAAAAACTAGGGTGGCAAAGCCGGCTTGAGCAGCTGGGCCTCTAAGGCTGTCAGGTAAACGGCGGGATTCCGACGGAACCGGGCCTGGGCGCGCCGTATCTGGTGGCGGGCGTCGATGCGCTGGCGCAGAGTCCTCCAGGCAGCTCCATCTCGCGGTCGCAGTTCTTCAGCGCTCAGGGGCTGTTGCCGTGTCGCCAGCAATGCCACCACCCGCACCGCGCCCCGCACCACCAGGGCTGGCGAGGCCATCTTGCGTCCGGTGGCACGTCGTTCGACATGGCGGGCGGCGCCGAAGTACTGCTCCAGGTCGTTGTTTGTGCGTGGTAAGTCAGGCACGTCGTAGCAGCAGAACAGGCCCGGCCAGTAGCTGGCGGTCACAGTGCAGAAGTGGGTGACCGCGCCTGCGAGCGGGCCCAGGTGGGCGTGGTGCGTGCGCAGTGGGGCCAGCACTTGCTCCGTATACAACTGGCGCAGGGCCGCGGCGTCGCGGTCGTCATGGTTGGCGAGTAGATGCGCCGCGTGGTGGACGAAGGCATAGGCGGTCTGGATCGGTGGCCACAACGGCGCCGTCGCGCCTAAGCCGTGCTGGACGAGCCGCAGCAGCCGAGCGAGCGGCTTCGTCAGCCCCCCTGCCTATGGACTCCGTCGGCTCCGTCGGTCGGTCCCGCAGCGATTCCTCGCTCCACGCGCTCAAGGGAGGTGGCAATCGCTTCCAAGCGGTCCCGTAGTTGGAGACCAGAGGCCGCAAGTGGTGGGCGTCCGTCGTCGGTGAGGGCGCTGCGCACGGCCAGGCAATACCCGCGAGCGGCTTGTGCCTGCGGGTCGCTCTGTCTCTCGAGCGCTCGCTCAATCGGGCGCACGCCGCGCACGCGTTTCTTGAGTTCCTTCTTGGCGTGCCGGTCCGCCTCGAAGATCGGTCGGGCCGCTTCACGCAGATAGTGGAACTGGCAGAGCTGGTGCGGGACGCCGGGCAACACGTGTGCCACGGCGTGGCGAATGGCGTGCTGCCCGTCCGAGATGACGCCGCGGATGGGGATCGTGTCCTCGGGCCGGTCGTCGCTGAGGGCGGCGCGCACCTCCTCCAGCAACGGCGCCAAGTCATCTGCGGTCGCTCCCAAGAGGCTGCGCGCCAGCAGCACCTCGCCCGAGACCACGTCGCGCAGCACCCACAAGACTTCGTGCCCCACATCTGGCTGCAGTCCGTCGAGCGCCAGGATGACCCCGTTCTGGCCCACCAGTCGCTCACGCAGGCGCACCGGATCGCTCAGACGCAGCGCGACCAGCTCCTCATACCGATGCAAGAGCACTGTCACGCTGCGCTCGGCGATGTCCACCCCACGCTCCCGCAGCGCTTGGTGGATCTGGGGCACACTGCGCTGCTCGCGGGCGCGCAGGTGGCCAATGACGGCGATAATGTCGAGACCGAACTCGCCTTGGGGCAGCGCCCATGCTCCTGCTTCCTCCGGGACGTAGGGGCGGTGATAAGCGAGGCAGGCCTGGTTCCGGCAGCGCCGCACCCGCAGCGTGAGGCGCCAGACGCCATCCAGCCGCACCACCCGCCGATGTTCGTGGTAAGCGATCCACAGCCGCTGTCCACAGGACGGGCACTCCTCCTGCTCGGGGCTCAGCACCCGCTCGTGCGTCACCGCCGCCGCCCGGCTCCCGCTGCGTCCCATCCTGCTTCTCTCCCCTCCCCGCCCGACCGCACCTCCAGTTGGTTGCCTTCCAGCTCTACGCTCGTCTGTCAAGCCCGCTTTGCCGCCCTAGAAAAAAACGGTCTTAGCCTGACGTCCAGGCTGGCGATCCCTTGTTCTTGGACCCCATCTGGTCTACGCCGACGAGGGCGAGATCCACACCCATCCCCATCTGGCACAGGTCTGGCGCAAGAAGGGGCAGCCGATGAGAATCCCCGCGGCAGGCGCTGACCGCAAGTGTGCGATCTTCGGCGCCCTGGACTACGCCAGTGGACAGCTCCTCTCTGTCCTGAGCGCACGCAAAGACGAAACCGCCTTCATGACCTTCATGACCGTCCTCGAGCAGCTCCTGCAGACGATTCCGTCCAGCTGAGGCACTGGTGGTCGTGCTCGACAATGCGGGTAAAATCCGGGCTATCACAAGAGTCCTGCACATGCGGGAGTGGTGGCGCGCCCATGCCGCCCAGCTGCAACCGTTCTTGTGGACCTGCCGACACGCCGCAGCTCAATCTGATCGAGCGTGCTGTGCCCCTCTCTCAAAGGCAAACTGGCTTGCCACCGCTGTTGGACACGACTGTCGAACGCCGCCCCAACAGCCGCCCGAGCCCGCCGCGCTCGGGCTCGAAGCCCACTTCGCGCGCTCACCGACGGACCCACGTTCCGACGCCCCACTACTTGACCAACCAGCGTTAGTATCAAGTCGCGCACAACAACGCTTGCCCTCTGTTACTGCCAGTGGTAGCGTGAGCGCCATTCTCTCCCGAGGTTGATAGGGGAAAGGGTTAGACGTGAGAGACCGTCGCGGTTTGGAGGTTCGTCTGCCAGGAGCCTGGCTTGCCACCATAGGGAATCGCCCAGAGGATGCCCGCGCCACCAGGGGCGTTGGGCGCGTAGCGCAGGAGGGCCGTCGCGGTCTGGCCCAGCGCCGTCCACGTCCCGCTGACGGGATCGAGCAGCAGCAGGGTCATCGCCCGCTCAGAGTCCATGACAGCAATGATGAACCTGCCGTCGTCACGCTTGAAGACTACCTGCCAGACCAGCGCGCGTAACTCGTCGGACAGGTCGCCCGGGCTCATCATCTGTGTAGTGCGATGGAAGCGATTCCAGGTCTGGCCGCCGTCGGCTGTGCAGAGCACGGTGAGCGGCGCTGAGATATCAACCGGAGTGATCGCGCAGAGGCTCCAGCTTCCCGTTGGCCGCGCGAAGCCACCGCTCGCCACGCCAAGATCAGCCTGCTGATCGGCGATCATTGTCCAGCTTGCGCCCTGGTCATCCGAGCGCCAGAACTGGAGCGGGAAGTTCCCTGAGTTTGCGGGGCGAACCATCGCGACGATCGCGTCCGTCACATCGTCCAGCCAGAAATCGCTGACAACCAGCCCGTGCGCCAGCAAGGGTTTGTCAATACGCTGCCAGCTCTGCATGTTATCCACGCTCGTCGCCAGACGGACGTCGTCGGGCCGATCGCGTGGAGCGATATCGCGTAGGGCGAACTTGATCTTTTGCCGCGTAATCAACTTCTGGTAGTACGTCACCTCGGCGTCGGCGACCGGCGTCCAGGTCGCGCCACGGTCATAGGTGGCGAAATGCGCGATGTGATCAGGCGCGCCTGCGTAGAATGCGCCGTAGCTCACCGAGGCGACGGCGATGGCTGGCTCGCCCTCATCCAGCAGCAGGTCACAACGCAGCAAGTCGCTGCGGGTAATCGGCAAGGCCCCCACGCGCGTCCAGGTGGCCGCACGGTCATCTGTGCGCCAGATCGCTGGGCGTGTCCCACCACTGACGGGTGTGAGCAGGCAGGTATAGGCGATACGGCCGTCGCTGGGCGCCACAGCGAGCGTTGGCTGCTGCGGCTGGGTGGCGAAATCCGCCGGAAGGCTGCCCGCGCGCCAGTCGAGGGAAGGCTTCGCGGTCGCAGTTGCGCTGGCCTGGCGGGTGAAGATATCCGACGGCGCGCCCGGCGGGCGAACGGTGGAGAAGAGGGTCAGGAAGCTCACTGCGATCAGCACGACGGCGGCGACTGCGCCGATAGCGCTCACCATTGCGCCCACAGTAAACGTGCGTGCATTCATGCCAAATAGCAGGCTGGCGCGGCCAGATCCGCCCACCATGCGCGCTTCGAGGCGTCGCCAGAGCAGGGGATCGGGAGCGGGGGTCCGCTGCCGGCGCACCGCCGCACCGAATGACTCCATCGCCGCCAGACGCTGCTGGCAGCTCGCGCAGGTTGGCGTGTGTGCATCCAGACGTTGCGCCGCTCCGGCGTCGCCCAGGAAGCCATCGCGCCAGAACGCAAGCGTCTCGTCACTGATGGCCGCGGCGCAAACTGGCGTTCCCGCCGCGCTCATAACCCGGCCTCCTGCCGTTCGTAGCGGGCGCGAAACGCCTCGCGCGCGCGAAACAGCAGCATCTTCGCCGCTGGCGTCGAGACGCCAAGCGCCTGGGCAAGCTGATCTCCAGTGAGGCCGTACGCCTCGCGCAAAATCAGCGCGGCGCGCTGGCGCGGTGTCAGCTCGGCGAGGACGCCACGCACGGCGTCGCGTACGGCGAAGCGCCACGAGGGATCGCTCGTCGCGGGATCAATGCCTTCGTCGAGCGAGAGCGCGCCGCCCACCGGCCCCTTGCGCCTGCGTAGGTGGTTGAGCGCGAGGTTCGTCGCCACGCGCAGCAGCCAGGCCTCCGGGCGGTCGTAGAGGCGGATGCGCTCGAACTGCCGCCAGGCGCGCAGAAATGTCTCCTGGCAGAGATCGTTCGCGGCCTCCTCCTCGCCGGTCATGCGCCAGAGATAGGCGAAGATGGCGCGGTGGCGCGCCTGGAAGAACGCCTCGAAGCTCTCCCGCTCGCCAGAGAGCGGATCGGTTGCGCTGGCGGGATGGGCGTCTTGGGCGGCGCTGTCATCATCATCACGAGGCGTCTCGCTCTCCTGCGTATCGTGCGAGACGGGAAGCTGTCCCCACAGCGGATCGGCCAGGCGCGAAGGGAATCGCCATGTCATCGCCATCGAGACATCCTCCATCAACGCATGTTGTTCAGCCAGCGCGGCAAAGAACACAAAGAGCATGAGATCACGCGGAGGTCATCGAGCGGAAGTCAGATCAAACTGGAGAGCATGAGGTATTGAAAAACCTTTCCAAGAAGCATGGCCAAATAGTGACAAACGTGGGCAAATAGGCTATCATGCAGTAATGAAACTCAGCGAGTATGCCCGTCGAGTGGGCGTGAACTACAAGACCGCATGGCGTTGGTGGCGAGCGGGAAAACTAGACGCCTACCAAGCTGCCAGTGGCACGGTGATTGTGCGCGAACCAGCGGAAACGGCCACACCTTCAGCGGCGAATCATCACGTGGCCATCTATGTGCGTGTCTCAGCGGCGGAGAATCGCCCAAACCTTGAGAGCCAGGCGGAGCGACTCATCACATATTGCGCCGCCAAGGGCTATGAGGTGCATCAGGTGCATCAGGTGCATCAGGTGCATCAGGTGCATCAGGTGTCGGTGCATCAGGTGACAGGTGCATCAGGTGACAGTGACAGTGAAGTGAAGGGGTAAAGAGATCGGCTCCGGCGTCAACGATAGCCGCCCCAAATTCCTGAAAGTGCTCGCCGATCCGACTATCAAGGTCGTTGTGGTGGAGCACAAAGATCGCGCGACGCGCTTCGGGTTCCGCTATATTGAGACGTTGCTAGAACAGCAAGGGCGACGCATCGAGGTCGTCAATGTGGCCGAAACGGGCGCGAGGATTTATTGGCTGATCTGGTCGCCATCGTTATTCCTTCTGTGCGCGCCTCTATGGGCAGCGGCGAGCGAAGCGCAAGACAGAAACGATTGTGAAGGCATTGAACCGCCAAGAGCTGCTGGCGGAGGAGGGGGAAGGTGCAACTGGTTGAGCAGCATCGCATCGACGGCCACGACCCGCGCTTCGCGGCCATCGACGCCGCCGCCTTCGCCTCCAAAAACCTCTACAACGCGGCGCTCTACCTCACCCGGCAGGCGTTCATCCACCAGTCCCGCGTCATCTCCTACGAGGAGTTGGCGCGCGAGATGAAGACGGCAGAGGCGTATCGGGCGTTACCCGCCAAGGTGGCGCAATGGGTGGTGCGGCAAGTCGCGCTCGCCTGGAAGAGCTATTTCGCGGCATGTGCGGCGTGGGAGGCCGATCCTTCGCGCTTTGTGGGTCATCCCAAGCTGCCAAAGTACCTCGACAAACAGGGGCGCAATCTGCTGACCTACACCGAACAGGCGATCAGTCGCGCACCCCGGAATCGCGGCTATGTCGTGCCCTCAGGGTTGGCCATTCGTGTTGAAACCCGCCAGGCGGCTATCGACCAGGTGCGGATCGTGCCGCACGCCTCGCACTACACTGTGGAGGTGATCTATGAGCGCCTCGTAATCCCCGCTGACGTGGACCCTGCGCGCACAGTGGGCATTGACATTGGATTGAACACTCTTGCAGCGGTAACTTCAATCAGCCCGGCGTCATGCCGTTTCTGGTTCAGGGCCGTCCGGTGAAAGCGATCAACCAATGGTACAACAAACGCCGCGCCCAGTTGCAAGCTAAACTTCCTGAAGGCGTCTATGCCTCGCGCCAACTCGACATCCTGACCGACAAACGCCAGCGACAGATCACCTCCTATCTGCACGTCGCCAGTCGCCGTATCGTGCAGTGGCTGGTGGCGCAGCGCATCGGCACGCTGGTCATAGGCAAGAATGACGGCTGGAAGCAAGCGATTGGATTGGGCAAGCGAACCAACCAGAACTTTGTGTTTGTGCCACATGCCCGCTTCGTGCAGATGCTTGAGTACAAAGCGACCCTCGTCGGCATTCGCGTCATTGTGAGCGAGGAGAGCTATACCTCCAAATGCAGCTTCCTCGATCTGGAACCCATCGGCAAGCACGAGGTCTACGCTGGCAACCGGGTCAAACGCGGGCTGTTTCGCGCGAGCACTGGGCGCTGCCTGAATGCGGACATCAACGCTGCCTTCAACATCATGCGAAAAGTAGTCCCAAACGCCTTCGACAATGGGATAGGGGGTGTTGTAGTTCACCCTGTCAGGATTACCCTGGCGAATGGGCCGCATGGCAGCAATGTCCATGTTGCCTAGAACTATGCGTGATTATTCGCATCTGCTTCCTCATACGAGAGAGGCGCCGGCCTAGCGCATAGGCGGTCGCCATCACCTGCTGAGCGAGAGTGAGATGTGACGCTATTGACCCTTGGTGGGGCGAAACTTTGATCGTGAGGTGGTTGTGATACCTCTTGGACTCGTCGTGACCAGACAGCCTGGGGTGCTATGCGCTCACTGTGTGTGATGGGCGAGCTACAGTAGACCCCCTCTGGTTGCATCGGGACGCAAAGATGTGGGTTAGTGGTGCGCCATGCGAGCGAAGCACGCCATCCACACATCGGTAGTGTGTCAGTAGCGCGCCGAGTTGATTGAGAGGACGAGGAGATGAGACCTGTGAGCGCTATGAGGTTGCTCCTCATCGCTGGCGCGATTGGCTCCAGCGTGGCGTTTGCGCTCGCTGCGCTGCTGTGGCGGGCGACTGTCACCGTGCGCGAGATGGCGACGCGAGCAGCCTAACCTGCTCTACACTGCTGGACGCAGATCAGTTGCGGACCCCATCTCTGTGATGAAGGAGAAAAGAGATGAATGCCTCACATGCGCAGCGACTCCTGGCGCTCTACCGCGCGGGGCAGCGCGACTTCCGTGGCTGGGATCTGGCGGGCTGCGATCTACGCAACACCAATCTGGAGGAGATTGACCTCTCGGACGCTGATCTGACAGAAGCGCGACTGGAGAGCGCGCATTTGCACGGTGCGACCCTGACGCGCGCTAACCTGACGAACGCTATGCTCTCGGCGGCGTCACTGCGAGACGCTCATTTGCCAGAGGCGCGCCTGGTCGGGGCCAAGCTGTCCACGGCGGACCTCAGTGATGCGGATCTTTCACGCGCTGATCTTCAGGGCAGCCAGTTGCGCGCAGCGCATATGCGTATGGCGATCCTCCGCGACGCGGACCTGCGTGGCGCTGATCTCGCCCGCGCTGATCTGCGCGGCGTGGATCTCACCGGCGCCGATCTACGTATGGCGCGCTTGGAAGACTGTCTCTTGACGAGCGCGCGACTCTCTCGAGCAACCCTGCAGTCCGCGCACTTGGGATCTGCATCGCTGACCGATGCGCGCCTGCAGCAGGCGCAACTGATGCGCGCGGACCTTGAGAACGCCGATCTGCGTGGGGCAAACCTGCGTGGCTCCGATTTGACAGAAGCGCATGCCTTTGGCGCGCTGCTCAACGACGCGGATCTCACACGTACGAATCTGCAGAGCGCCGATCTGCGTACCGCCAACCTGGCGCACGCCGACCTATCGCACGCCAATCTCGTCGAGACCAATCTGCAGGGGGCCGTGCTCCGGGACGCCAACCTGTCCGGAACAGACATCATCGCATGTCGCTGCGTGGGCTGGAGGTCGCGTGGGAGGAATTGACGGGTGAGCCATTCAGCGCAGAACTGGTGGCCGGAGACTGAAGGATGGCGAGGGGCACGAGATGCGCAACATGGCGCATGCCGCCATGTTGTTCGTGATGCAGATGTGCTGCAGCGAGTGTGCGTTGTTGGGCTCGTGTGATTGAGCAGCAGACTGGCTCTACAGGGGGAAACAGATCGAACGGTTCGCCTCGCTAGTCGCCCAAGGTCTGGAGCTGTGGTCCACTACGAAGGGCGCTGGGCCTGCTCCACACGCTAACCAAGAGCATTCGGACCGGTTGGATCCACAGAAGGAGGATGGCGTCATGCGACAGTTATATCGTATCTATCTCTACGTCGTCTCGCTGGCTCTCCTGGTGTTTGCCTCTGTCGGCCTG
>CAVTFE010000009.1:0-73443 GCA_963733745.1 uncultured bacterium | reverse complement strand
TGCTCTGTGGGGAAGAACGTAATTGGAGGACGACATCCTGAACTCCGTTGGGCGAGGACCCAGCAACCCTTGCGCCCGAGCAGTTTCATTATTCAGCAGGGAGGACACCAGAAAACAAGGATACCACGCGCGTACAGGGGCAGTCGATTGGTGTAAACAGACGTCTCACGCATGCACACCGCTGCTCACATCCTAGTTTGAGCCAGATGTGTCGATCCCGAGACGCTGGCAGACGAGCGCGGCCAACTCGCTCGGCTTGAATGGTTTGCTCATAAAGTCATGCGCGCCGGCCAGACGACTTCTCACCTTATCAAGCATGCCAGTATGCCCAGAGAGTATGATGATTGGCATATCACGGTGCGCGCTGTGCAGCAGATCCGCCACCTCGTAGCCAGACATACGCGGCAAGTCAACATCGAGAAGCAGGAGATCAGGGACTAGCGTCTGACCCTCCTGCAACGCCCGCATCGCGCTCATGCCGTCGGCGTAGGTGACGACCTGAAGGCCGACACGCGCCAGCGTATATTCGATGATGGTACGAATGACTTGCGAGTCGTCGATTGCCATGACGATCGGTCTGGACTGGTTAGACATTTTCCCGGTCCTAATTCAGGTAGCTGGACCACTCTCCCCCGGTATAGTGCGTCATGAGGAGCGCCGTCAAGTATGCGCTACCATTGTCACCCGCATGTGTCACCCGCATGTGTCACCCGCAGGTGTCACCCGCAGGTGTACGTTGCTGCCAGGGTGTGGGTCACGCATGGATGTCAACGAAATGGCTGTGGACTCTGCAGCGTCTGGAAGAGCGCCTCCCACGCCTCCTGATTCTGGGAGCGGTCCTGTGGAGAGGCGACGCGCGCGTTAATCGCCTCGAAGGCGGCGCGCAAGGCCTGCTGCAATGTCGCCGACGCTATCTCATAGAACTCGGAGCTGTCGGTGATCGATCCTCGTGTGGCGCCTTCAAATGAGCGGCGCGAGAACACGGCGAGGTCGTCGAGATCGATCTGGTTATTCTCTAGATTGAGCGGATGGCCGGAGATCTCCAGCACGCCGCTCCGTGCTAGAAGGGATCTCAACGTGTCTGGACCAAGTTGCAGGCCGTTCTCGGCGTATACACGCCCCAGGGCGCGCATGGTGCCATTGATGTAGCTCGCGATACCAACGAGATGGTCAGTAGGTGTACGGCGCTTGAGCCAGTCTTGCTCGAACTCGATCAACAGGCTGAAAAGGTCGAAATCGTGCATGCTCAGGCGCGCGGCCCCTTCGGGGAGTCCAGGAGCGCCCTGGCTTCCGAGCGGCACCAGCAATCCCTCGCGCACCAGCGGTTGCAGAACGCGCGAAACCTCCAGTTCGGGCATGTGCAGCGTAGTGGCGATACGGCGGGCAGTGCGCTGTTGATTGACACGGCAGAGTACGCGCCAGGACTGGGGATGGAAGACAAGTGGATGACCTAGTGGCGGGTCAAACACCATCACGACATGGGTGTTCATGCCATCGGGAAGGAACTGGAGTTGGTCCTCCCACTCGTGCTCATATCGCAGCACCTCAAGCGCTGCATCTTCCGCGCTGATGACAATGGAAGCGACTCCTTGCGGAAGCACCTCGTTGGGATGGAACTCGTAGTCTCCGCTACGCCAGAGCGCAAGTTCGCGCACTGTCCAGAGAACTTGTGTCCGTAGCGCCTCATCTAGCTGCTCTGGGGAGAGGACGCCCAGATCGATCAATCGTTCGCCTATACGCTTGCCAAAGGGATCTTGCGTCTGTTGCTGATAGACATGTTCCAATTGTGTCGCGGTCGCGTAGTTAAGTTGCTGTAGCACATGCCCCAGCGTCAGCGCCTCGGTGTCGATCTCGGTCGCGCTGACAAGCGCCCCGTTTTCGAAATAGATCAAGCCTGCGCGCCCATCATCGCGCCGCAGATGCAGCGCGCCTGTGCTGTAGCCCAGGCCCATCGCCTGCAACAGTTCGACGACGCGGAATTCCTCGAGGCGGCCTCGTAGTTGGTTTACATTCGCCACATGCGCGTTCCAGTTTCTTTTCTGCTGTGTCGTGAGGCAGTTGCTGTCCGCGCAATTATACCGTTGTGGGTCGCAACCTCACAAGGCTCCCTGCCGTCGCACACCACTCGCGTCGAGACCGCGCGCGAGTTCCTCAATTGTACGCCCTGCGACGGGATGGCGCTGACCTGGAGCGATCTCCGCCAGCGGAATCAGCACGAACGCGCGCTCCAGCATTCCGGGATGTGGAATGATCAACTCTGGCGTTGTGAGGACCACATCGTCGAGGAGCAGAATGTCGATGTCAATCACTCGCGGACCATAGCGCGGACCGTGGACACGGCCAAGATCACTCTCTATACGCTTGAGTGCGCGCAACAGTGAGAACGGGTCGAGTGACGTCTGGCCCACGCAGGCGAGGTTGTGGAAGAGCGGCTGATCTTCGACGAGAAGGGGCTCCGTCTCATAGATCGATGAGATACGCTCTACATGCAGAAACTCAGCGAGTTTGCTGATGGCTGCGCGCAGATTCGCATCGCGGTCGCCGAGGTTGCTGCCCAGCCCCAGGTAGGCGTTGCGCATGGGTGCGACCTCTGCCTGTCCCTCTTGCTCATTCTGATGGTGTTCGGTCATCTCATTACTCTTATCTGGTTTGACGGCGCATCATGGCCCCGCTATACTCGTGTGCGTTCAGATAGACGATGATGTGGCGTCGGCTTCAAGGTTCGAGTGCCGTGGGATGTAAGGGGAAGAGCGTGAACCGCTCGGTCCATTGGGCTGGATGCGCCCTCATAGCGGTGTGGACGCTCATTGTCCTGACGAGTTGTGGCGTCTCCAGCGCGGCTTCACCACAATTTAGCGGCGGAACCTATGAGAGTCCGCCGCAATATCACTTCAAGCTCTCCTATCCCAACGGTTGGAAGGCGAATATCATCGCCGACGCTACAGGAACGCCTGTCGCTAACCCTGTCTTTCCCTTAACAGTGGAGATCACCCGTTCCTCAACGTCGCAGGCTATCAGCTCAATCGTATCGAATCTGACCGTCGCCGTGCTGGACTTGCGTGACCCCCAACTGGTGGATAAAGATCTCTTGAAAGCCGTGACGACCCGTTCAGCCAATCCAGCGTACCATGCCGTCAGCCTCGCCGGGTTAACCGCCTACGCGACTACGCCGCTGCAGCAGACATTTCCCAATGGCGGCCAGACGATTACCCACGTCGATTACTACCTGCTCGTGAACAACATCGAGTATCACATCAGCACCGACGCCGTCTCCGGTGACAAGGCTGATGACGATCTGGCGAGCATGCTCGCCAGTTTCACCTTGACCTGATATCCACGCGCTGACAATTGGCTACGACAGGCGCTCGCGCTTCTCCGGCATGGCTCCATGCTCGCGCAACCGCTCGACCAGCCAGTCCTCAGTGCGTGCCGGCACGCCGAGCTTCTCTGCCTTCGCCACCTTGCTGCCCGGAGCGTCGCCGACGACGAGATGGTCGAGCGACTTCGTGACAGAGGGCGCGATCTTGCCGCCAAGCGCCTTGATCGCCTGTTCGGCCTGACCACGCGTGAGCTGCGAGAGCGATCCGGTGAGCAGGAACGTCTGGCCAGAGAAGGGCAGCCCATCGGTCGTGGCGCTACCATCATCCGTGACCTCCATTCGCAGTCCGGCGGCCTTGAGCTTTTCGATGAACTGGCGGTGCGTGTCGACCTGGAGCCATTCATAGACGCTGTGCGCGATCTTGGGGCCGACGCCGGGCAGCGCGCTAATCTCCTCCTCGGTGGCGTTCAGCAGCGCATCGGCTGAGCGGAATCCCTGCGCCAGCGACTCGGCGGCCTTCTCGCCAACGAAGCGGATGCCGATAGCGCAGAGGACACGCTCGAATGGTTGCCTCTTGCTCGTCTCGATAGACCGCAACAGGTTCTCCGCGCTCTTCTCCTGAAAGCCAGGCAGTGTCAGCAGTTGCTCCTTGGTCAGGTGATAGAGGTCTGCAACGTCGCGGATCAGCGCTGACCCGACGAGTCGTTCGGCGATGGCCTCTCCTAGCCCGCGAATATCCATCACTGCAGCAAAGTGAATAACGCCTCTAAGATGCCTGACGGGGCAATCTGGGTTTGGGCAGTAGGTGACGGCGCCGTCATCTTTGCGTACGACTGGCGTGTCGCAGACCGGGCAGTTCGTGGGGAAGGTCCAGGGCTGCTCCGTGCCATCGCGCAGCTCGACCATCGCTTTGACGATGCCGGGGATCACGTCGCCATGGCGCTGGACGACGACCGTGTCGCCGATGCGCAGATCCTTGCGCCGTACCTCGTCTTCGTTGAAGAGTTGCGCTGAGGTAATGGTCACACCGCCGAGTTTGAGCGGCGCGAGGCTCGCGATGGGCGTGAGAGCGCCCGTCCGCCCAACTGAGACGTTGATGCCAAGCAACTTGGTATTCCCCTCGGCTGGCGCGAACTTGTAGGCGATAGCCCAGCGTGGGTCGCGCCCCACCGAGCCAAGCTCCTGCTGCTGCCAGCGGTCATCGATCTTGATCACCGCGCCGTCAATGTCGTACCCAAGATCGAAGCGCGCCGCGGCGCGCTGATCAGCGTAGGCTTGGGCCTCCTCGATGGTCTCGACACGGGTCGCCAGCGGGCTGACCGGGAAACCCCAGGCGCGCAGGTAACCAAGCAGATCGGCCTGTGTCGCCGGCTCATCAGCGCCTTCAAGGGCGCCCATATGATAGGCCAGGAACGAGAGTGGTCGCGACACAGTGATCTGCGGGTCCTTCTGGCGCAGTGAACCGGCGGCGGAGTTGCGCGCATTGGCGAAGAGGCGCGGCGTGGTTCCCACCTGCTCCGCCTCATCTGCTAATCGCTGGTTGAGCGCCTCGAAGTCGCTGTGGCGCATATAGATCTCGCCGCGCACCTCCACAATGTCCGGGATTGGCGCGTCGCCATCGGCATTCAGCCGGTGTGGGATGTCTTTGATCGTGCGCACGTTGGCTGTCACATCCTCGCCAACCAGCCCATCACCGCGCGTCGCTCCCAGAATGAGTTCGCCGTGGTCGTACGTCAGGTTCATGCTCAGGCCGTCGATCTTCGGCTCACAGATATAGCGAAAGACCGCCTGTGGCAGAACACGCGCCGCCCGGTCGCGCCAGGCCAGTAATTCCTCGGGAGCGCGGGCGTTTGCCAGGCTAAGCATTGGCGTGCGGTGGCGCACCTTGGCGAAACCGGCGGCGGGCGCGCCGCTGACGGCTTGAGTCGGCGAATCGGGTGTGACAATCGCGGGATTCGCCTCTTCGAGCGCGCGCAACTCACGCATCAGTTCATCATACTCGGCGTCCGAGATGATGGGGTTGTCCTGCTCATAATAAGCGCGATCTGCCTCACGGATGCGCGTGCGCAGGGCGTCTGCGCGCTGCTCCGTCTGATTCTCCTGCTGCTGGCTGTCTGGCGCCTCGGTAGCCATCGGATCGTCCTCTCACTCGCGGATGCTGGCGACTGGCGAGCGCAGTGTAGCACAGACTCATCAGCGCTTCTGTGAGGCTATTCTTTTTGGCCTATCTGGCAGCGACCATTGGCGCGGGTTCACTTATGCGAATCCCTGGCGGACCAGGAGCGCGCCCGGCAAGATGCTCACGTCGAAGCGGTCCGCGCGCATCACCTCACCATCCAGATGCGCGTAGATTGGCTGCGCGACCTCCATCGTGATGGCGCGCACACGCAGCCTGCGGACTTCCGGTTGGTCGGTATGCTTGCCCTTCTCCACCATCGGCAGCAGCCGTAGCGCTCGGAACTGTGAGGGCTTCCAGATCAGGCAGAGGTCCAGCAGTCCGTCGCGCGGGTCGGCTCCAGGGTTGATCTTGAAGCCGCCACCGGCCGTCGGACCAAGGTTGACCGCCGCCATCGCGTAGAGTCTGCGGTCATGGTCCTCGCCGTCAATCGTTACATGCAACTCTGGACAGCGGTTGTAGTGAAAGATCAGCTCGGTGAGGCTGGATGCGTAGTACAGCGTATGGCCTCGCAGGAAGGTCGTGCGCTTCATGCGCTCGGCGGCGGCGGCGATGTTGGCGTCGATGCCGACTCCTAGGGAATTCACGAAGGAGCGACCGTTGACCAGGCCGACATCCATCGCCTGCGCCGCGCCACGCAACGCGATCTCCAGCGCCTGCCGGTGGTCGCGTGGCAGACCGAGCGTATGCCAGGCGTAGTCGTTGCCGTTGCCACAGGGGACGATGCCGAAGCGCACCGGCTGCCCCGACGAGATGACGCCCTGCGCGACCTCCGCTACCGTGCCATCGCCACCGACGGCGACCACATCTCGTCCGGCTTGCGCCGCTTCCAGGGCCAACTGCTCCGCATGGCGCGGCTGCGCAGTAAAAACGAGTTCGCCATCCTTGTTCTTCTTTAGCTCCTTCTCCAGCCAGCGCCGCAGCGAGGCTCCGCGCTTGCTCGCAGGATTGAGGATGACGATAGGTGGCGTCGGGGAAGAAGCGTCAGGAACTGGGGCAGAGAGTTTGGTGGTCGAGACGATGGGCTGAGACATTGCGCCCTCTTTCGCACCGCGTCGCACGGCCTGCGCCTCATAGCGCATTGAGGTTCCGCGCCGGGTGAGGCGAGAATTGAACGCAGTGTACAGCTAACAGCTAACCAACGTAAAGGGGGATGCTGCGTTTCGGGTTGAGTTGGCCTTGCTGGATGAGCGTTAATTTCAAATGGTGGCGTTGGGGCTATAATGACCAGCAGGACACGGTATGATCTTCCAATGGGGAATTGATATGGCGTTGGTGAACGTCGCGAAGCGTGAGATCAATTGCAAGGTCGTCTACTATGGCGCAGGCTTCAGCGGCAAGACGACGAATCTGCAGTTCATTCATACGCACTCACCGCTGTCCGCGCGTGGCGATTTGATGGCGCTAGCGACGGACCGCGAGCGTACCCTTACCTTCGAATTCATGCCGCTGGACCTTGGCGCGATCCACGGCTTCCAGGTGCGTTTCCATCTCTACACCGTGCCTGGCCAGGTGCTGTACGAGACGACACGCCGGGCGGTGCTTGAGGGCGTGGATGGCGTCGTGTTCGTGGCCGATTCGACGCCAGAGAAGTTTGATGAGAACTATCAGAGTCTGGCGGAGTTGGAAGGCTATATGCGCGCCATGCGGAAGGATTTGGCCGGCTTCCCCTATGTGATGCAGTGGAACAAGCGCGACGCTCCACGCGCAGTGCCTGTGGAGACGCTAGAGACCTATCTAAATCGTCGGGGTGTACGCAGTTTCCCGGCGGTGGCGGTGACAGGTGACGGCGTTTTCGCAACACTGCTGGCGATCTGTCGCGCGGTGATGGCGCGTCTGTAAGCAAAGAAATAGTCTGATCAGTCGAAACTGCGATGGAACAGATGCAACCTGTCAGGTAGTGAATCGTAGAACGCACAGGCCGATGAAAGGATTTGTCGGCTTTGACCGAACAGCGCGCAGCCGCTATACTCGAGCGACAGCGCTTCTGCCCGGGTTGGAGCGCACCCCCAGATCGAAGGAGAGCCACACATGAGCAGCGAGAGCACCGAGGTCACCCAGCCGATCCAGCCAATCCAACCGAAGGCAAATAGCCCTGTCGCGCGCCGGGCGCTTCTCGTTACCGCTGGCCTTGGCGCCTGCGCCGCAGGGGCAGCCGCCACGCCGTTCATTGCCGGCAAAGTCGGTGAGTTGACTCAAGACGCGGTGAATCAAGCGCTGCAGGATGGTATCCAACAGGGACGTGAGGCGGTATTGGCCGAGCTATCACAACTCGAAGGCGTGACACTGGACGGCGCGATTGCCATCGCCGAGTTGACGAAGCTCGCGGTAAACTACATCGCCGTGCCTGTCTCCAAAATGGTCGCCGGAGTTGGGACAGTCGCGTTGCAGGGCTTTGCCGATGCGCTCTCGACCGCCCAGGACGTGCTCAGCAAAGTAGGGCAGCATAGTGACCAGATCGACCGTCTTCACGATCTGGTGCTGAATTGGAAGAGCGCTCTAGGCCTAGCGCCCACTATCCTGAGTGACATCACTATCAAGGATATCAATAGCGCTGAAGCATATCTCAAGGCGCTCGACCAGAAGATCAAAACCTCGAAGACAAAATAGCACCCTGGGGTGGCAGCGTGACGGGCTGCGCGCCAAAGCCGGTAAAGGTCAGCACGACGCGATAGCGCTGCGGCCAGCCATCGTCGTGGACCGCATCCGCACGCCAGAGCGTCAACTGCGCGCCCAACGCGCGCAGAGTATCGCGCTGCTGCTCACGCGTGAACGTGCCTGCGCGCTCGCTCACGAGACGCGCTCATTGTCGCATCTCACTCGCGCCGATCGCATACGCGCGCTCGTCGGCGGCCTCGCGAACCAACTGCTCGCGCTTGACGTGCTCACGCGCCAACTGGGCAGAGAGGTCGTCTAGCCCGCTCGTCAATGCGGCGCGGCTCGCAGCGGCGCTGACCTCACTAATGGCCTGTGTCAGTGACGCCATCCTGCTCTGGAGCGATGCGATCTGCGCGTCAGCGGCGGCGAGGCGCGACGCCATGCTGTCTCTGCCCTGCTGACGCACGCGCTGCCAGTCGGCGAGCAGACGCGTCACGTTCTTCTCATCGCGCAGCCACGCCACCACATCGTCCCATGCGAGCGGGTCGAGAATGGGCGCGTTCATCGCGAACCCAGCGCCAGGGCAGGGCGCGCGACCAATCACGGTCATGCCCGCGCAGCGGTAGCGACGAGGCGTCGTGCCGTTCTTTTGTGTGCGCGTGTAGGTGCCCAGCGGATAGCCGCAGTGCCCGCAGTAGGCCATGCCGCGAAAGAGGGTCGCGAGTGGGTCACGGTTGCGCCCAGCGCTCTCTGCCTTGTTCTGCGCCAGTCGTGCGGCGACGCGTGCGGCAAGCTCAGGATCAATCAGCGCCGGGCACGTCTCAGGCGGCAACGGGACGCGCTTGGGGTCGTCTATCGCGCGCTCACGCGTCTTGTAGACCTTGCGGGTGACGCCCGTCTCGGCGGGGCGCTCCTTGGTCGCGCTCGTTTCCCAGCGGTAGGCGCTGTGCTGCCCGATGTAGGCTGGGTTATGCGCCATGTGCCCGATGAAGCCAGGACGCCACTCATTCAGGGGCGGGTTGCGCCACCCCTTGGGGAGTTGCCCGCGCTTGGCGAGTATCTGCGCAGCGGTGGGGATGCCTTCTGCCGTAAGTCTGCGCGCCAGTTCACGGATCGGCACGCCATTCGCGATGTCGGTGTAGATGCGTCGCACCACCCACTCGGTCTCGGGGTCGGGGACGTAGCGCGTATGCTCGTCGTCGGCGAACAGATAGCCATACAGAGGGAAGCTGGCAGGAAAGAGCTTGCCCTCGGCTGCTCGCGCGCGCCTGCCGCCTTGCGTGCGACGACGAATGTCGACGCGTTCCATGCGTGCGACCATGCCCGCCAGGGTGCGCAGGTTGCGCCCATTCTCGGTCTCGTCAATGTCTTCGCTGGCAATCTCGACGGTGACGCCGTAGCGGTCGCAATGGTGATAGAACGCGCCTTGGTCGCCCTCATCGCGCGAGAGGCGGTCGAGAACGTCAATCACCACGCCGTCAATCTCGTGGCGCATGATCGCTTCCCAGAGGCGGTCCATTTCGGGCCGGTACAAGTCTTCGCCGCCCATGACCTCGCGGTAGACGTGCGCCTCGGAGACCGCCCAGCCCAGTGCGGCGGCTTTTTCCCTGCCGATTCGCTCCTGCTCTGGCAGGCTGGTGTTGTCTTTCTGACGCGCGCCTGACACGCGGCAATAGATCGCGGTACGCATCGGCTATTGCTCCTCCGGCGGCGCGGCGCGCAACGCCGCCACACTCACGTCCAACGCGCGGGCCAATTTGGCGCCAGTCAGCGCGCCCACCTCGCGCCCGCCCTCCGCGCGGATAATGGTCTGCTCGCCGACACCCGACGCCTCCGCTAGTTGGCGCTGGGTCAACAGGCGCTCTAAGCGCCAATAGCGCAGCGACGGCACGGTGTGCCGACTGGTTGGCGCGGGCATACGCATCCCTCGCTGTACGGCAGTTTCTACTGCTTGCATGGTCTCGTTCCTTTCACAGTCTATCAGGGGCCAGCAAGGGCGATCAGATGTCCTTGCTACCATGACATACCATATGATACCATGTGATCGAAATAGCTGTCAACTAAAGGAGGCAGGCGATGCGGCACAAAAAGACGCAAGCCATCATTGACGCGGCGTACGCGATTCTGAGCGACTTCAGCCCCATGACGGTGCGCCAGGTCTACTATCAACTGGTTTCCCGCCAAGTCGTAGAAAACAGCCGCAGCGCCTATCAGGGCGTGTCTGATGCGCTGGTGGCGGCGCGGCGTGAGGGCATCATTCCGTGGTACTGGATTGAAGATCGTCTCCGCGTTCCGCGCGGGCTTGGCGACGGCTGGGACAGCGTGGAAGAGTATCTGGACGAGCAGATCGATTCGCTCGTCAATGGGTACTCGGCGGCGATCTGGCCGGGCCAGCCACGCTACGTGGAGTGCTGGCTGGAAAAGGACGCGCTCTCCGGCATCTTCACGGATGCGCTTGAGGACTACAACATCGGCTTGAACGTCGGGCGCGGCTATGATGGCTGGTCATCTGTCCATAACGCCGCCGAGCGCTTCCGCGACGTAGAGCAGGACGAGAGTGTGATTCTGTACTTTGGCGACTTCGATCCCAGCGGGGAGGATATGGTGCGCAGCCTGGAGGAACGACTGAACGATCAGGGCGCCTACCCAGAGATCATCAAGGTCGCCTTGACGCTAGAGGATATTGAGCGCTACTCCTTGCCGCCCATCTTCACCAAACCTACCGACACGCGCGCTGCCGCGCACATCGCCCGATTTGGTGACTTGTCGGTAGAACTGGATGCGCTCGACCGCCGGTCCTACGCGAGCGCGTTATTGAAGCGGTGGAAGAGCAGTTCGATATGGACGTGCTACACGCCGTACGCGAGCAGGAAGCCATCAACCGTGCGTGGCTGTACGATCAGGTAGACAGGATCAAGCAGAATCGAGACAAGGCGCAGATGTAAGCGGGCACGAGACGAGGCGGGCCCGTCAGAGGATGGTTCCCTCTTCGTGGATCACGTAGCGCGTCCCGTCGTCGAGGACCATGACCGCATGCTTGTGGTTGTCGCCGCCCACCCAATCAGACCAGCCGACGATCTTGCGCCCATCCCACCTGCGGTCCTCAGTCGCCGCCGCCATGCTGGCCTTCCATATTTTCTCGCGTGGCCAGATTACGTCGTCCTTGTACGGGTTGTGCTCGTCTCTCATCGTTCCCTCCTGCTGCTTAGCCCCGTGAAGCACTCGCCCCGTCGCCCATGGAGAACATCAGTTCTACTGTATACACGCCAAGGCGGCATTGTAAAGAGGGCGTCTGAGCGGCGCCGCCACTTGCTCCATCTTGTACAGTTGGATCCATGGCGAGCGAGAGGAGTGAGAGATGGAGCGAGCAGCAGACGATCAGCGCATGCCCGCATCCAGAGGCAGTCGGCACGCGGTGGGGTGACCCGATTAGTGAGGAGCGGCAGGCCGAGTTGCAGGGCTATCTGGACCGCTGGGCGGCGGAAGCAGACCACGGTGAGCGAAATGGTCCGTTTGACTTTACAGGGCGGGACATTGCGGAGCGCGACCTCCTCTGGCTCACTGGGGGCGATGTGTCGTGGCTGGCTGACCGGGTGCGCGACGCGCATGCCTGGGTACCTGACCTGCATCTAGAGGGGGTCGACCTCGGCAAGAGACACCTAGAAGGGGCGAAGCTGCCTGGGGCACACTTGGAGGGAGCCAGTCTCTACGGAGCGCACATGGAGCGCGCTAGCCTCCGCGAGTCCCGGCTGGAAGGAGCGAGCCTCAGCGAGGCGCATCTAGCGGGGGCCAATCTCGGCGGAGCACACCTGGAAAGCGCCTTTCTGAATTTGGCACGAATGGAGGGAGCTGATCTTGACAAGGCGCATCTGGAGGATACCTTTCTAGATCAAGCGCACTTGGAGGGAGCTACACTGCGCGAGGCGCATCTGGAGAAGGCGAGACTGCGCAGTGCCCACCTAGAGGGAACCAGTCTCTACCGAGCGCACATGGAAGGCGTTCTCCTCGCTGGAGCGCGGTTCGATGCGGACACCTACCTTACAAATGTGCAGTTGGGACCGGGGATGTCACGTGACTGGCTCGATACCATGCGTTTGCGCAACAGCAACGCGGCACTTGGTGACATAAAGTGGCGCGACGCTCACTTGACGGGTGTACCTTGGGAACAGTTGCGCCGCCTGGGAGACGAGCGCGATGCTGGTTACTTTGCTAGTGCGGACGACCATCGCAAAGTGGTGCGTGCTTATAGGCAGGTGGCTGCCCGGCTGCGTGACCAGGGAATGGCGGATGCCGCCGATCGCTTCGCCTATCGCGCCCAGATACGTGAGCGCGGTGTGCTCTTGCGCACCCTCCGCCTGCCACAATATCTCTTCTCGTGGGTGCTGGCGATACCTGGCTGGCTACGGCTTTCGACCGGGGCGCGCACTCTTCTGGTACCTTGTCACGATAGTGGGCTTCACCGTTTTGTATATGCAGGCGACGACAGGTTGGGTTCCGCTCGGATTGCCAGCGCCTTCCCAACTCGCACCACTGCCCTGGTACGAGGCCCTCATTCTCAGCGTGAGCAGCTTTCATGGGCGTGGCTTCTTTCAGCCACTAGAGAGCCTGGGCGACCCGGTGGCAGCCCTGGCTGCAGTCGGAGGCGGTGGTTGGCCTATTCATCGAAATTACGTTCATCGCCACCTTCACCCAGCGGTTCTTCGCCAGATGAGAAGGCGAACGCTAAATGCCGCTATTCCGCGTCTCGATAGGTGCCCCGCCTCCGATCACATACCAGCACGGCAGAGTAAGCTCAATCCTTATCCCTTCTGGGTCTCCCCATCGAGGCTGGTTCGGGGGCTACTTCTTTTGAAGAGACGCGAAGAGCTGCAATCTCTGCGACCATAGACTCCCGCGCCTAGCGGACGAAGAAGGAGCCAAACGTTGCCGGTGTAGCAACAATCGACAGGAGCCAGCCCGCAAACAAGAAGATCACGCCGAGAATGACGCTCCATAGAAGGTTCTTGCGAAAACTCTGGCCTGTCTCGGCGCCAACAGCTCGGCCTACAGGTCCCACTATTGTGGGGTCTTCTTTCATCCACGATTGCAGCATTTGCAACCGTTCAATTTGAGCCGAGCAGAGCATCAATTGACACAGCTGATCACCGCAGATCGTCAGCCGATTCACTCTCAGCTTTGGGGAAGGCGCGGCAGGCTGCGCCTAGACTGCCAGCGCATGTGCAGGCAGGTCACTGGCTCGGCGGGCAGACGCCCAATCGCGGGAGGGTGGGCAGCGTGCTATCGTGTCGCATACTACAAACCTCGAAGACGGCAACACCGACCGCGACCAAATAAGCGCGTATAGCCGCGCGTCAAGCGTGATGGCCAGCCATCCACGCCGCCCCAACCACGCCAGCGTCATCGCCAAGGTCAGTCTTGACGACGCGCAGCGCGCGGCCAACGACGGGTAGCGCGGTCTCACGCGCGCGTTCAGCCGCCCGCGCGAGGAACATTGGAATCGCCTCGACCAGCCCGCCGCCGACGATGATACGCTCCGGATTATAGACTGTCGCGATGGAGCCGAGTCCCGCGCCGAGATAGTCCGCGCCTTCGGTGAGCGCCTCCAGCGTCAGCGCATCCTCCTGCTCCAATGCGCGTGCGAGCATACCTGATCGGATGACCGTCTCGCCCTCCTTCAACTCCTCACGGAGCTTTGAGGCGCGCCCGCGTCCCAACTCTGCCAGCAGCACACGCGTGATCGCCGTACGCGACGCATACGCTTCAAGATGTCCGCGTCCACCGCAGCCGCAGAGCCTTCCCCCATAGTGGACAACCATGTGTCCGACTTCGCCTGCTGTTCCCGTCGCGCCTCTGCGCAGTTCCCCATTCGCGACGATGCCCGCGCCAATCCCTGTGCCGACGAAGACACAGATGAAGTCGCGCGCATTGCGACCAGCCCCAAAGTGTTGCTCGCCATAGGTGGCAATCTCTACATCGTTGCCAACCACGACTGGCGCGTAAAACGTCTCGCTGAGTAATTTGCGCAGCGGCAGGTTGTCAAGGCCTTTTCCAAGGTTCGGGCCGGAGATCAACATGCCCTGGTCGCGGTCAATCTGGCCAGCGATGCCGACGCCAATCGCCGTGACGTGACGTGAAGCATGCTCCGGCGCGCTGGCGAGCGCTTCTCTGGCGACGTCGAACAGGCGTTGCGTGAAGAACTTCAGGCCGCGCTCAGGATGCGTCCTTTTGCGCGCGCTGCCGACGACCTCGCCAGTTTCGAGATTGACAACGCCGCCATATAGTTTTGTACCGCCAATGTCCAGCCCAAGCGCAAACGTTGTGCTCATGCGGTCCCCTTGCCGATGTGGAGCAATGCTCGCCTATATTGCGGTGAAACTTGGATTATCAATCCGGTGTAGGCGCGCCCGCCTGCAGCGCAAATGGCGCATCAGTGTCCTGTGTCGGCCGGTTATCCAAACCGAGCCAGCGCTGCACGTCGAATGGCGGCTCGCCTTTCGCCGGGCGCTTACGCTGATAGGTTCCGTCTGGAAGTAACAACCGCGCATTGGCGGTATCGCGCAGATATGCGGGCAGAATCTCATGCGCGATCTGATAACGCAAGGCAGGCTCTTCGAGTGGAAACAGCACCTCCACTCGGTGATCCAGGTTCCGCGGCATCAGGTCTGCGCTGCCGAGCCACACTTCGTCAGCACCGTCGGCGCCGAAGTAATAGATGCGGCTGTGTTCGAGGAAGCGGCCCACCAGGCTGACCACGCGGATGTTCTCGCTGACCTCCGGAATGCCAGGGCGCAGACAACAGATGCCACGTACGATCAGGTCGATCTGGACGCCTGCGGCAGATGCGCGATAGAGCGCGCGAATGATCGCCGGATCGACGAGCGCGTTTGTCTTGAAGATCAGCCGGCCCTGCTTGCCAGCGCGGTGATACTCGATCTCGCGCTCGATGCGCTCCAGCAACCCATCGCGCATGTGTCCGGGCGATACTCAGGAGGCGCCGGTAGACAACCCCGCGCGCATACGCCGTCATAGCGTTGAACAGATCGGTCAGGTCGCTGCAAATCTCAGGCCGGCAGGTCAACAGCGCGTAATCTTCGTAGGTGCGCGCCGTGGAGGCGTTGTAGTTGCCGGTGCCCAGATGGGCGTAGCGCTGTAGGCCTGTCGCCTCGCGGCGCACGACCAACGCCACCTTGGCGTGTGTTTTCAGGTTTACCTGGCTATAGACGACATGGATGCCCGCCTGTTCCAGCATGCGCGCCCACTCGATGTTGTTCTCCTCGTCGAAGCGAGCTTTCAATTCCACCAACACCGCGACCTGCTTGCCGCGCGCGTTGGCCTCCATCAGCGACTGCACGATTTGCGAGTTAGTCCCGCTACCGACGCGATAGAGGGTCTGCTTGATGGCGAGCACCTGTGGATCGCGCGCCGCCGTCTGGATGAAGTCGGCGACGGAGCTAAAGGCGTCGTACGGGTGGTGCAACAGCATGTCGCCGTCACGGATCGCCTCGAAAGGGTCCTTGCCGCGGCGCAACTCCACTGGGACACGCGGGACGAGTGGTGGATCTTTCAGGTCGGGCCGGTCCAAATCCGTCAACTCGAACAGGTCATTCAGGCCGAGCGGATTCTCCATCTCCCAGACATGTTCAGGCGCAATTTCGAGGTTGTCAATGAGCAGTTCGCGCACCGCATCCGGCATCTCCGGCGTCACGGTCAGCGTCACGACTGAGCCGAAACGCCGCTCACGCACACCCTGCTCCACCGTGACGAGCAGGTCGCCGGCCTCGTCATTCTGGACCTCGATGTCGGCGTCGCGCAGCACACGAAACGGGTATGAGGCGACGACGGTCATGCCAGGAAAAAGCATATCCAGGTGGGCGGCGATCAGTTCTTCAAGCCAGATGAGCGCGTAACGCTTCGGCGTCGAAAGGTCAATACGGTGCGCGCTCCGTCCGGGGAGGGGAACCTGTACCAGACGGCGGAGAGTGGCGGGGACCTTGATCCGCGCGAACAACTCACCCGCAGCGGGATCGCGCAGCGTGACGGCAAGATTTAAGCTGCGATTTGAGATATGCGGAAACGGATGGCTGCGATCCACGCCAAGCGGTGTCAGCACCGGCAGGATGCTGCTCCTGAAATAGTCCGCGGCGGTCTCACGCTGCGATTTGGTCAGACGAGCGTATGGCAAGATTTCAATGCCGGTCAGCGTGAGTTGTGGCAGCAACTCGTGCTCGAAATAGCGGCGCGCCTCGTTGAGCAATGTCTTGACGCGCTGATTCACCTGTTCAAGTAGTTGACGAGGCGGAATACCATCAGGCCCAGCTTCGGTGACCTG
Organism: uncultured bacterium; assembly: GCA_963733745.1. Lineage (GTDB taxonomy): Bacteria > Chloroflexota > Ktedonobacteria > Ktedonobacterales > JADMIN01 > DASWAC01. The sequence continues at coordinate 57,021 of CAVTFE010000009.1, read as the reverse complement.
CGCCTCGATCTGGTCATGCAACCCGGCGACGCGCACCATCAGGAATTCGTCGAGCTGTGAGCCGACAAACGCGAGGAACTTGACCCGTTCCAGCAGTGGGTGGCGCGGATTCTGCGCCTCCTCAAACACTCGGCGACTGAAGTCGACGAGCGCGATCTCACGATTCGTGTAGAGTTCTGGTCGTCGGTACTTTTTCGGTCCATCGCCTGCATGAGCGCCATTCGCGTGCGCGCCATTCACACCTTTTGCCGTCACCTTATCCTCCGCGTCTGGTGTGAGCTGCAATGCTGAAGCATGTCGGCTCTGGGCCGCTTGGGGAAAACAGCCGACGAGATATCTCACACTCTACATCACCAGACGATTGAAGCGCACCCCTGGCTCCTGCGTTGTATGGATATACACGCGCCACGCATGTGCTACGATGAGCGCTACAATTTGGCGCCAGAAATCGGGGTGTGAGCATGGAGATCGAAGCGAAGTATCGCGTCGTAGGGAAGCTGTCTCCTCAGCGTATCACATCGTTCGATCTGCATCCTTATGTGATGAGCCCAGCCGAAGATGAGCGGCATCATGACATCTTGCTGGACACGACGGATCGAGCTATCACCAGCGACGGATATGCGCTTCGCATTCGCGAGGTCGGCAAACGGCGCATTCTGACGCTGAAAGGCCCGCCATTAGGCGATGGCGCGCTGCATCGCCGCGAAGAGATCGAGGCAGTGCTTGACGCCGACTCGCCAGGCTCTGCGAAAAAGGGGCGAGTGAGTCGAGCGCGCTGGCCAGAGCCGATCAAGAGCAGGGTGAGCGAGATGATCGGCGAAGAGCATCTTCTCTCGCTGATCCACACCGATATCCATCGCACGACATGGAAGATCGAGCGCGCCGGTCGGGTGGTCGCCGAACTGGCCTATGACGTGGGCGAGGTTTCTGCCAACGGCAAAGCTGATGCGGTCAACGAGCTTGAAATCGAATTGAAAGGCGCCGGCGAGGAGACGGACCTACACACACTCGGCGAACGGTTGCGCGCGCTGACGCCGCTGGAACCAGAGTCGCGCACCAAGCTCTCGCGTGGGCTGGACTTGCTCCCGCGACAACGGCCTGCTCCTGGGCGCAGAGATCTGCATGCGCTAGCCAGGAGTACGGTTGCGGCCGCGTTGCGTAAGTATCACAAGCGCGAACACGAGGCGCGCGTGGGAGATGACCCCGAGGGCGTCCATGATGTGCGTGTGGCAGTCAGGCGGTTGCGCTCGGCGCTGGCGCTGCTTGAAGATGCTCCAGGGTTCGACGCTGACGACCTCAAACGCTGGCGTAAGCGGCTAAAGGACCTCGCGGCGGCGCTCGGCGCGGTGCGCGACCTCGATGTGCAACTGGAGCGGCTGTCGGGGTATCGCGGCGCTCATCCTGAGTTGCGCGATGGTTTGCAGCCCATCTGGGATGAGATGACGCTTGAGCGCGACAAGGCGCGTGGAGAGATGCTCGACGCGCTGGACGACGACAAGATACGCGATACGCTGAAAACGCTACATGGTTTTGCCACCGAGCAACCTGAAGAGGACGGCGACGACGAGACGATCCTGGTACGGCATTTTGCTGGCGGCGCGGTCTGGCGGCGCTATGAAGACGTATTGCGCCACGAATGCCAGTTACCGACGGAATCAGCGCCAGTGTTGCATGAGATCCGCATCGCCTGCAAGCGCCAGCGCTACGCGCTTGAGATGTTCGCTCACGCCTTTGGCTCCAAGGTGGATCCGCTGATCGCCCTTCTCGTCACTATTCAGGATTGCCTTGGCACGCATCAGGATTGTGTTGTCGCGCGCGGCTATCTGGAGCGATCGCGGGCAGAGGCTTCAGATCAACGGGCGTTAGCCGTGTATGATGAGGCGCTCGCAACTGAACAAATTGAGTTACGCGCGCAATTCTGGCGCTTGTGGGCGCAACTATCCGGGAAGGCGTTTCGCCGCGACCTCGCGGCGCTGATCGCGGCGTTGTGACTGCCGTTGGACAGTGAGCGTGAGCGATGGAGCTGTATATCTTGCGTCATGGCCTCGCTGACAGCCGCGAGGAGTGGACTGGTCCCGACGCCGAGCGGCCATTGACCGACAAAGGGAGATCGCGCAGTCGAGCGGCGGCGCGAGGGCTGGCGCGCCTGGGCGTCGCGCCGGATATCATTCTCACGAGCGCATACTTGCGGGCGGCCGAGACGGCTCAACTGACCGCCACGGAACTCCATGCCCCGGTCGAGGAAGTTCAGGCGCTAGAGCCTGGCAAACTGCGCCAGGGATATCGGGCGCTGCTGCAGCGCTACGATGAGGACGCCTCGGTGATGCTTGTCGGACACGAGCCAGATCTCAGCACATTGATCAGTATGTTGATCGCGGGCACAGCGCCTGCGCGCGTGGAGTTGAAGAAGGGGGCCTGTGCGCTACTTGCTTTAGATACTGCTTCGCTGAAGTCCAAGGCAGACACTGAGGCTCAAGCCGCCACGCTTTTATGGCTCATGACTGCGCGGGCGTTGAGCTCCATTGCCAAGTCGGATCATTGATCGCTTACAAGCATATCCGTAAATAACGTGACAGGAAGGATGACGGCGATGGGACGAGTCGTCGTGATGGGCAGCCTGATTGTTGATTTGGTCGCGCGGGCGGCCCATCTGCCTGGACCCGGAGAGACGCTGCTTGGCACAGATTTCGGTGAGTTTCTTGGCGGGAAAGGCTGCAATCAGGCTGTCGCAGCCGCACGGCAGCGCGCGCAGGTGGCGATGATCGGCCGGGTGGGCGCCGACGCGCATGGCGACTCCTATGTGCAGGCGCTTGCCCATGAGGGCATTGACGGTAGCGGTGTGCGCCATGATCCAGAGGTCGGGACAGGCCTGGCGCTGATCTACGTCGGCGAGGATACCGGGCAGAACATGATTATCGTCGCGCCACAGGCCAACATGCGCCTGCGCAGAGACGACGTTGAGACCGCGCTGGACGCTGGCGCCCCGCATGGCAATGCAGATGACCGATGGATTTTTCTCACACAGTGTGAGATTCCGTTGGAGGCGACACGCGCTGGACTTGCGCGCGCCCGAAGAGATGGCGCCATGACGATCCTGAATCCTGCGCCAGTACCTTCTGTGCCCCTAGAGGATGAACTGTTGGGTCTGGTGGACGTGCTCATTCCCAATGAACCGGAGGCGACCGCGCTGAGCGGCATTCCTGTGGATTCGCGCGCCAGCGCCGAGACGGCGGCTGAACACATTCTGGCGCGCGGGCCAACGCATGTCGTTATCACGCTGGGCAGCCAGGGCTATCTCTGGTCAACAAAAGGCCCTACCGGCGCCATCGCGCATACCTATGGCGCGGCTCTCGATGTGCGGGCAGTTGACGCGACGGCTGCGGGCGACACGTTCTGCGGGACGCTGGCCGCTTCACTCGCTGCAGGTGAGTCGATGTCTCATGCGCTGGAACGGGCGAACGCCGCCGCCGCTATCTCCGTGACGCGGAAGGGCGCGCAACCCTCGATACCATCGGCCGCCGAGGTGGACGCGATGCTGGCGCAATCTCGGTAAGCGCTTTCATTTCAATTGGACGCGTGAAGCTAGAGCAGTGGAACCGGATGGATGAGGAAATCGAGGGCGATCCAGTACGCTTTGGCATGCCAATAGAAGAGTACGGGAAGCAGGATGGGCAGTGGCAAGGTGAGAATCAGCAATGGCACGACCGGCGTGCCTGAGATGGCGAGTGGAATGACGACCACCGCGATCAGGAATTCCGCCACGACCAGATTGATCGCCATCGCCCCCGTCCAATAGCCTTCCTCGCGCTCGAAGCGCCATTGGCAGACGGGGCAGCGCCGGTGCGTGGTATAGCCACTTCGAAATAGGGGTGCTTGCCCGCAACGTGGGCAACGCAGCAAGGTTGCGCGCCAGAAGAGGGTTACGGCGTCACGCGCATAAGAGGAGGCTGTGCGAGCCATTGACTCCTCCCTTCCCTGAGTTCTATGGGGGGCCATCTCCCGCGCGCATCCTGCGCAGCGTCGATATTGGAGATGGGTCGCTCTTTGTATTGTACCGCCCTGTGTCAGATCACGAAAGCGGCGCCGCGTCTACTGATCGTCGGAAGGGCGCCCAGGTCTCGACGCTGAAGCCGTCGTTCTGCGCCGGTTCGCTTCCCGACGCGCGTAGTCGCTCGACGCGAAGTGTGGCGGAGTCGAGCAGCGCCTGGCAATGACGCGCCAGCGCGACGCCACGCTCGTAGAGCGCCAGGGAGCGGTCGAGGTCGATCTCACCGGTTTCGAGTGTGGCGACGACGCTATCGAGTTCGGCTTGCGCATCCTCGAAAGAGAGCGTCTCGACATCGGGCAGCCGTCGCGTTCTAGATTCGCGCCGTCCTTTCGGGCTGTCTCCCGCCGTGTCGTGGGCGCCGTTCTGCTGGTTCGATTCGTCAAGTTCACTCATGCGGCAGGGCCTTTCCATGGCCAGAAGAGTTGTCGGCAGGAGATTCGCCGCGCGCTGATGGCTCCTCGGTGGGCGCTTCCGCGACATCGAGAAAGCTGAGCTGATTCAGCGCTACGTCGGCGACCGCGCGTCTGCGGCGCGACTCTTGATTTGGGGCTGGAATATTGCCGGTGACCGCGACGACAGCGCCATCGGCGAACTGGATACGTACACGCCGCGCCTGTTCCGCCTGACGCGCTGATGATATGAGGGCGTTGCTCCCCGCCTGGCGAACGATAGCGTAGCCGCGTCCCAGCGTTTTGAGAGGACTGAGCGTGTCGAGGCGCAACGCCGCCGCGCGCGCGCGTTCCTGGCGCAGGAGCAGAGCGTGCGACATCGCTCGCTGGAGCGCGCGCTCCTTCTCTTCGAGGCGCCGCTGTCCATCTACGATCTGGCTGGCGGGATGCTGACGCGCCAAACGCGCGATAGTCTGGTCTAGACGAGCCTGACGTTGCTCGACTAGCCACGCAATCTGCTCGTCAAGCGACAATTCCTGCTCGGCGATAGCGGCGCGCCATTGCGCCATGTCGGGCGCTGCGATGGTCGCGGCGGCGGTCGGCGTGGAGGCGCGCGCATCAGCCACGAAATCGGCGATGGTGAAATCACTCTCATGACCAACACCTGTGACGATGGGGATCTTGCTGCGCGCTATCGCGCGCGCGACCGCTTCCTCGTTGAACGCCCACAACTCCTCAAGCGATCCGCCACCGCGTGCGACGATAATGACCTCCGCCTCGCCCTGCGCGTTTAACGCATCGATCGCGTTGGCGATCTGTTCCGCCGCGCCGACCCCTTGCACGAGAGCAGGCGCTATGATGACGCGCAGTAATGGCGCGCGAAGGCTGAGTGTACGCAGGATGTCGCGCAACGCGGCCGCCGCAAGCGAGGTAACCACCCCGATCACACGCGGAGCGACTGGCAACAGGCGTTTGCGCTCGTCGGCGAATAGTCCTTCGGCCTCCAGCCGCGAACGCATCGCCTCGAACTCACGCTGCAGGGCGCCTACTCCCGCGTCCTCGACGGCGTCGGCGTAGAATTGGTATTCGCCACGCGCCTCATAGACACTCAGCCGCCCATGCGCCAGGGCCGCCATGCCATTGCGCAGCGTGGGAACATCCCTGCCGCGTCCGCCAAAGAGCACGCAACGAAGGATCGCCGTCTCGTCCTTGAGCGAGAAATAGCAATGTCCATTCGAGGACTGCGAGTAGTTGGTTACCTCGCCGCGCACCCAGAGATCCTGGAGGTTGTAGTCTTCCTCCAGCAGATCATGTAGGTATCGCGTGACCTCGCCGACTCCGACGACGCGCATGCGCACACCTTCGCTCAGCGCCACCCGTACTCATGACCAGACGGCGCCTTTAGAAACGCCACTGGTTGCTGAGTAGAACAAATGTATGTTTAGAGTATGCCACACCGAGGAAGCGCCGCGCAGGGGTCTGGGAGAGGCAGGCGCTGCCGCCTACGCGCAGCCTGAACGCGCGAACTGACTCAGGGCTTGATGACGACGAGCGTCTGGCCATACTCGACGGCCTGGCCATCCTTGAGCGGCAACTCGACGACAGACCCGTTCAAGGGCGCCTCGACCTCATTCACCAGATTGAGCGCCTCGACGGCGGCGACGACCTGCCCTTCTTCGACCGTGTCGCCCACTGAGACGAACGGCTTGGCGCCATGCTTGGCCGCTCGCCGGTAGATGCCGACAAACGAGGTCTTTACCGCAATCGTCTTTTCCGTTGGAGTGGCTTGGGACGCAGGCGTGTCCGCGCCGCCGTGCTCGTGTGCGACTGACTCCACTGGCCCCATGTGTGAGATCGCCTCGGCGCTGATGGGCTGCGGCTTGCGCAACGTCAGGCGCGTCTCGGGGCTTACCTCGACGGTAATCTCGTGGATGTCGCTCTGGCGCATGAGGGCGATGAGGTCACGAATATCGCTTGAACTGAGTCGCCGTCTCCCGCGACTTGTCGCCGTCGTCTGACGGCTCGCCCGTTCCCGCGCCATCTCCCGCCTCCTCATCATCCAGCCCACTTATCGGCGAACAGTCTTTGCGCCTAGCTCACGCGCTCCACATACGCGCCGGTCTCAGTCTTGACGCGAATCTTGTCTCCAGTAGTGACGAACAACGGCACCTGAACGACTTTGCCAGTTTCCAGTGTGGCCGGTTTGGTGCCGCCGGTGGCGGTGTCACCCTTGAAACCTGGTTCGGTGTAGGTCACCACCAGGTCGACGGTGACGGGAAGCTCGACGCTGATCGGCTCGTCGTTATAGGTCACGATCTCGAGCTGCATGCCGTCTTGCAGATAGTCCTTACCCCCGCCTAGCTGCTCGCCCGTCAACTGCGTCGTCTCGTACGTCTCGTTGTCCATGAAGTAGTAGGCGTCACCGTCGTTATACGAATACTGAACGGGCCGCCGCTCCAGGAAGGCGCGCTGGAAGCGCTCACCAGCGTCGAACGTGCGCTCGATGTTGGCTCCCGTGCGCAAATTGCGGAACTTGATGCGAACGATGGCGCCGCCGCGTCCCATCTTGATATGCTGCCAGTCGACGATCTGCAGGAGTTGTCCTTCAATCTCCAGCGAGATCCCCTTTTTCAAGTCACCGGTCGAGATCACCCTATCCTCCCTGGCGCTAATGGCCTTGTGAGCAATTCATATGCCCGAGTAGAGCGCTATGCCGCCATGCGCCTATCGTCAGCGTCCTATCATATCATGCTAGCCAGAGGCTATGCTTGCCGCGCCCTCGCACGTTCACTCAAATGAGCCAAGTAGCGCTGCCAGGGCAGCCAGATATCCCCACCAGCCGAGGCCAGTGATCTGGCCGCGACAGACGCCGGCAATCAGCGATGTGTGACGAAATGGTTCGCGCGCATAGATGTTGGAGAGATGCACCTCGATGGCTGGCAAGCCACTGGCGCTCACCGCGTCGCGCAGCGAGACGCTCGTATGGGTCAGCCCGCCGGGATTGATGATAAGCCCTTGGGCAGAGGGCTCCTGTGCCTGCAGGAAATCAATCAGCGCGCCCTCGTGGTTTGATTGGAAGCACACCACTTCCGCGCCAAGCTCCTGCGCCCGCCGCTGTATACGTTGATTGATCTCGTCGAGCGTGAGCCGCCCATAGATCTCCGGTTCACGTGTCCCCAGAGTGTTCAGGTTCGGTCCGTGCAGCACGAGCACGCGCCGCTGCGGGGAAGCGCTTTTCTCACTGGGCATCCGCCGCTCCAATCGTCTGCGATCCGTCCGAAGCAGGCGCGTCAGTGGCTCCAAAGTCCAGGAGCGCTGCGCGCACATCTTCAGTTGGGATAGCTATCAAGGCGCTCTGCCCCAGCGCCGTTGGAATCACCCACCGCATGGCGCCATCGCGCGCCTTCTTGTCGAGAGTCATCGCGTCGAACAGTCTATTCAGCGGCAGGTCGTCAGCGCGAGCCGGCAGTCCCATGCGTTCGAGCAATGCGTCCTGGCGCTCGATGAGTTCGGCGGGAGTGACGCCGATTCGATATCCTAACCGTGCGGCGAACGCCATGCCGATGGACACCGCCTCGCCGTGCAGCCAGTGCGTGTAGCCTGTCACCTGCTCGATGGCGTGACCAAGAGTATGGCCGTAGTTGAGCAGCGCCCTCTCGCCCTGCTCGCCTTCATCACGCTCCACGATCGCCGCTTTGATCGCCACCGCGCGAACGATGGCCGCGCAGAGTGACGCAGGTTCCATCTGGAGTAACACGTCGGCGCACTCTTCCAAAAAAGTGAAGTAGTCCGCATCCAGCGCGACGCCGAGCTTGATGACCTCCGCCCAGCCTTCAACGAACTGTCGCCGTGGCAGCGTCAGCAGGAGCGCTGGATCTGCGAGTGCGAGGCGTGGTGGATAGAACGCGCCGACCAGGTTCTTCCCTTGAGGCAGGTCAACGCCCACCTTACCGCCTATCGAGGAGTCCACCTGCGCCAACAGCGATGTCGGAATGTGGACTAACGGGACGCCGCGCAAATAGGTTGCGGCTGCGAACCCGGCCAGATCGCCGACCACGCCGCCACCCAGCGCGAGGAGAAACTCACCGCGTTCAGCGTGTTGCTCAACGAGCCAGTCGAGGACGGCTCGCCATTGATTGAGTGTCTTGTGAGCCTCACCAGCAGGTATGGCGCACGTTTCTGTGGTAAACCCAGCCTGCGCCAAAGTCAACTCGAGGGTTTCCAGGTAGAGCGGCGCGACGACCGAGTCGGTGATGAGATGGACACGCCGAGGCGCATTCAGCCTGTTTAACTGCTTGGCCAACGTGATGATAGCTCCCCAGCCGATCACGGACTCGTAGGTGTCGCCGGTTGTCGTCGCGATCATGCGCGACACTGTCACAGCGTCGTTTGGTGGGAGCGCGCCCGACCCGGCGAGGCGCGCCACGATGCGTTGCGCAAGAGCGTCGGGATCAGGAACGTTGGCGTCAAGGATGAGATCAGCTGCGCTGTACCAACGCTGGCGATGCGTGCGCAGCTCGGCCAACCGCGCGAGCGGATCTGCTCCCGCCAGCAAAGGGCGCGCATCGGGTAAGGAGTCGCCGCGCGTTGCGGCCTCGGCGCTAAGCCGCATGAGCGCCGTAGCAGGCTCGACATCGAGGCAAACGATGTATCCGGTCTCGCGCATCAATGCAAGATTTCCTGATGTCTCGCCTATGCCCCCGCCGGTTGCGATCACCAGGCGCTTACGGTCACACGCCTCGGCGAGCGCAGCGCTTTCCAGCGCCCGGAAGTGCGACTCGCCCTCGTCGGCAAAGATCGCGGTGACGCTTTTGCCTGCCTGCGCTGTGATGAGGTCATCCAGATCGAGGAAGGACCAGCGCAACCACGCGGCGAGCGCACGGCCGGTCGTCGTCTTGCCTGCGCCAGGCAAGCCAATCAGAAAGACGCGCTCGACCCTCTTGCTCTTCATGCCTCGATTGTAGCACCGCAACTGCGGCGGCTTCAGCTTGGCAGAATAGCAGAAGGGCGCGCCCACCCTGCGAATGGTGAGGTTGCCCTTCCGCGTGTCGAGCGTAGATTGTCTGGCTTGGCGTCGTAATCAGGCGTCGTAGTAGAGCGCGAACTCCAGCGGCGCCGGACGCAGGCGCACCTCGGCGGCCTGCGCGCGCTTGATCTCGACGTACTTCTCCAGGAGGTCCGTGGTGAAGACATCGTCCTCGAGCAGGAACTCGTGGTCGCCTTCCAGCGCGTTGAGCGCGTCATCCAGCGAACCAGGAACCGACTTGATGTCCTTTTTCTCCTCGGCTGGCATCTCGTAGATGTTGCAGTCAATCGGCCCAAAGCCATGCTTCTCCGGCAGGATCTCGCGCCGGATGCCGTCCAGACCGGCCATGAGGAGCGCCGAGAAGGTGAGGTACGGGTTGCAGGTCGGGTCCGGCGGGCGGAACTCGACGCGTTTCGCCTTCGGGCTGTCGGAGTACATCGGAATGCGTACGGCGGCGGAGCGGTTGCGTTGCGAGAAGGCCAGGTTGACGGGCGCCTCATAGCCGGGAACGAGGCGGCGATAACTGTTGGTCGTCGGCGCGGCCAGAGCGAGGACGGCGGGCGCGTGGGTCAGCAGGCCACCGATGAAGAAGCGCGCCGTCTCGGAGAGGCCGGCGTAACCGGCGGCGTCGGCGAAGAGCGGCTTCTCATCTTTCCAGAGGCTCATGTGGACGTGCATACCGGAGCCGTTGTCGCCAAAGATCGGCTTGGGCATGAAGGTGACGGTCTTGCCGGCGGCGCGCGCGACATTCTTGACGATGTACTTGTACATCAGCACCTTGTCGGCCATGCGCAGTAGCGAGTCGAAGCGCATGTCGATCTCGCATTGCCCGCCGGCGCCGACCTCGTGATGCTGCGCCTCCACGTCGATGCCGCAGTCCTCCATCACGAGGACCATGCGCGTGCGCAGATCTTGCAGCGTGTCGTTCGGCGCGACCGGGAAGTACCCCTCTTTCGGGCGCATGCGATGACCGAGGTTGGCCGAGCCATTGCGACCGGAATTCCAGTGTCCCTCGTCGCTATCCACGACCGCCCACTGTTCGTTCTGCGCGGAGCGGAACTTGACATCCTCGAAGACGAAGAACTCGGCCTCTGGGCCAAAGTAAGCGGTATCGGCGATCCCGCTCTTCTTGAGGTGAGCCTCAGCCTTGCGCGCGATATAGCGCGGATCGCGTGTGTACGGCGTGCGCGCCACGCCAGGCTGCGTGACGTCGCAGACCAGGCTCAGCGTCGGATCGGCGGTGAACGGGTCCATGACGGCGGTCGAGGCGTCGGGAATCAGCAACATGTCGCTCTCGTTGATCTCCTGGAAGCCGCGAATGCTCGACCCGTCAAACCCGATGCCCTCCGTGAAGACCGATTCGTCGAAGGAGCGCAACGGAACACTGAAATGCTGCCACATGCCAAAGACATCGGTGAACTTGAGGTCCACCATCCGCGCGCCATGATCTTGCGCCAATCGCAGTGCTTGCCCAGGGGTCATCGCCATGCTGTTTCTCCACCGTCTGCGTACGCCAAGTCTACGAAAGAATCAAAACATGAAAGAGGGAATGATGCGCACTGTTTCATTTGGCACATTGCACAAATCACATCCCTCCTCACCAGTATAACGAGTGCGACTTGATTCGGTAAGCGCTGTAGCACCCAAAGCAGCGCGCGTCACTTTGGGCAAATTGCATAAATATAGTTGCGCGCTGCCTGCTAGACCTGAAGCTGCGAAGGATGGATTGTTGATTGCGAGCCTCATCCGTGTGGCGCTACAATATGTGCTATATGAGCACGTTACGCGGTATCTGGCCTTATCTTCGTCGCCACCTCTTCTCGCTGGTCGCGGGTTTCCTCCTGCTGATCGGCGCGAACCTGTTTGCGCTCATCCCTCCCTTCCTCATCGGCCAGGCGATCAACGACATACAGCAGCGTGTTGATGTCAGCGCGTTGACTCGTTACGCGCTGATGATCGTCGGCCTGGCGCTGATCACCGGGATCGTGGCGTTCAGCGCGCGCTTCGTCATGCTGCGCGTCTCTCGCTTCACCGAATATGAGATGCGCACGGATCTTTTCAGGAAGTTCCAGCGCCTCGATCTCGACTACTTCCAGCAGCGTAAGGTCGGCGATCTGGTGGCGCGCGCCACCAATGACCTCTCCGCGATCCGTATGATGACCGGGCCTGGTGTCACGAACCTCTGCAACACCATCATCGCCTTCACGGTCACAGCCATCGTGATGGCGCGCATCAACACGCGGCTGACGCTCTACACGCTCACCGTGATGCCGCTGATTACAATCCTGTTCATCGTCGTCGGGCAGGGCATACGTGAGCGCTACCGCGCTGTGCAGGATCAGTTTGGCGAGGTCTCGGCGCGCGCGCAGGAGAACTTCTCCGGCATCCGCGTCGTGAAGGCGTACGCGCAGGAAACGAGAGAGCAGGACGCCTTCAATCGCGTCAACCATGAGTATGTCGAGAGGAGCATCTCTTTCGCCCGGCTGAACTCATTGCTGTGGCCGAGCATGTATTTCATCGCTGGACTCGCCGCGGCGCTACTGCTCTGGCTGGGTGGCTCCGATGTGATCGCGGGACGCATCGAGCTGGGTCAGTTTGTCCAGTTCAACACCTATCTCGCCGCGCTCGCCTTCCCGATGATCGCGCTTGGTTGGGCTGTCAACCTCTTCCAGCAAGGCTCCGCCTCGATGAGTCGTATCCAGGAGATCTTCGACGCCACTCCAGCCATCGCGGACGGCCCACAAACGCAAACCGACTTCATTCCGGCGCGCGGCGATGTCGAGTTCCGTGCCGTCTCCCTGCGCTACGGTGAGGGGCCAGAGGCGCTGCATGAGATCTCGTTCAAGGCTCCAGCGGGAGGATCGCTGGGTATCGTCGGGCATACTGGCGCGGGCAAGTCGAGCCTGGTGAACCTGATGGCGCGCGTGTACGACGTCACCGATGGTGAGGTCCTAATCGATGGCGTGGATGTGCGCGCGATCCCACTGGAGGCGCTCAGACGCACCATCGGCTACGTGCCACAGGAGACGTTCCTCTTCTCGCTCCCGCTTGAGGAAAACGTCGCCTTCGGCATGCGGCAGGCGGACGAGGAGCGGCTCACGCGCGCGGTCGAGATCGCGCAGTTGTCGAAAGACCTTGTGGACTTCCCACAGGGCCTGCACACCACCATTGGCGAGCGCGGCGTGACGCTTTCCGGCGGCCAGAAGCAGCGCGCCAGCATCGCGCGCGCCGTCGCTAAAGACCCGCTGATCCTCGTCCTGGATGACGCGCTCTCCAGCGTGGATACGAACACCGAGGCGGCGATCCTAGAGGGGTTGCGTGAGGTGATGTCGGGTCGCACATCTATTGTCATCGCCCACCGCATCTCGACAGTCAAGAACCTGGATCAGATCATCGTGATGGAGCAAGGACGCATCGTCGAGCGCGGGACGCACCGAGAACTGCTCGCTCTGGGTGGGCTGTATGCCGCGATGTATCGCCGCCAACTCCTGAGTGAAGAGCTTGATGTGGACGACGGCGAGACCGACGACGAGGATATCACTGAGCCGAGCGAAGCTGCGCCCGACTAGAGGGTAGGGAACGTGCTACAATGTCGGCGTCATGGGCTGCATGTCCACTAGACAGCTCTTCTCTGGCTGAGTTTGTGCGCATGCCGTGGCAAGGAGTTATCCAACAGGAGGTCCGACATGTTTAACACCGATTATTCCAGTGGAGCGGCGCTCCCTAGCCAAATCAATCTCTCCGACATCATGCGCCGGGTGTACTCGTGGGTCTGCGTCGGCCTGGTTGTGTGCTTCGGTATCGCGTATTTCGTCGGCAATACCGTGCTCAACTACGTGCAAACCGGCCAGAACGCGGCGTTGGCCGAGTTCTTTATCAACCCCTTCGTCTACATCGGCGCCATCGTCCTCTACTTCGTAGTTGGGTTCACTCTGTATCCGGTCATCCAGCGGACGAGTCTGGCCGTCGGCACGCTGGTGTACCTGCTCTTCACCGCGCTCTTCGGCTTCATGATCTCGACCGTGCTGGTATCCTACTCGCTTCCATCCATCGCGACCGCCTTTGTGACCGCTGCCGCGATGTTCGGCATCATGTCGATCATCGGCTTCACGACCAAGGTGAACCTCGCGAAGTTCGGCCCGATCCTGTTCATGGCGTTGATCGGCATCATCGTCGGCACGCTGGTGAACATCTTCTTCCTGCCCGGACAGAATTGGCTCTACTGGGGGCTGACTTACCTGGGCGTGATCGTCTTTGCCGGCCTCGTCGCCTATGATACCCAATGGATCGCGCGCAACGCGGCGACCATCGCCGAGAAGGGCGACGAGCAGGCTGCTGGCAAGATCGCGCTCATCGGCGCCTTCCGGCTCTTCCTGGACTTCGTCAACCTCTTCCTCTACCTGCTACGCATCTTCGGTCGCAGCCGCTAAGAGGCGCGGAAGGGGCGCTCGAGCGCGCGGGAAGCATGTTGGCAAACGGCTCCATGTGAATTTCTGTGGGGCCGTTCTTCCTGTATCGCGCCAGGAAAATATCCGGGCCGGCCTTTGTCAGAAATCTGGCGTCCGCCATGGCGGGCGCTGGTAGAATATGAGCGTATGACCCAAATCTAACACGCGCTTTCGGTAGAGCGCTTCGTATCCTCGCTCGATGGCGCTCCTTTACGCGCACAGGATGGATGGATTCATGGCGCAGGCGTTCTTTCAGGAAGATGAAATCCTCGGCAAGGCGTATGATGGGCGTCTCGCACGAAGACTATGGAACTTTATTCATCCGTACCAGCGCACCATCTACATCACCGCGATCTTTGCTTGCGTGATGGTCGTCGTTGATCTGCTCGCGCCATTCCTCACCCAGGTGGCGATTGACCAGTATATCGCCCCGAAAGGCGCGACGACGCTCTCCATCGGAGAGCGGGAGCGCGGCATACTGCTGATCGCTGTGGTGTTCCTGCTGACGCTGTGCATTGGCTTTGGCCTACGCTACTTCCAGAACTACCTGCTCAGCGTTGTCGGACAGCGCGTGATGTATGACATGCGCTCAGACATGTTCAAGCACCTCCAGGGCCTCTCGCTCTCCTTCTTCGACCGCAACCCCGTCGGCCGCCTGATGACACGCATCACCAACGATGTGGATGCGCTCAACGAGTTGTTCTCCTCTGGCTCGGTCTCGCTCATCAGCGATATCCTGACGCTCGGCACGATTATCGTCATTCTCTTTGTCGAGAGTTGGCAACTCGCGCTCATCGTCTGCGTCGTCATTCCGCCGCTGATCTTCGTCACGATGGTTTTCCAACGCTTCATGCGTGAGAACTTCCGCGCAATACGTGTGCGTCTGGCGCGCATCAACGCCAACGTCGCTGAGAATATCGCCGGAACGCAGGTGGTGCAGCTCTTCAACCGTGAGGAGCGCAACTTCGCCCATTTCGACGACTTAAACCGCGATTATATGAAGGTCTCGGTGCGCTCGCTGTTCTTCTTCGCGCTGTTTCTGCCAGTGGTCAACGTGTTCGCCGCAATCGCCACCGCGCTGATTATCCGCGTCGGCGGTGGCCAGGTCTTAGCGATCCCGCAGGCGCTGACGCTTGGCGCGCTGGTGGCCTTTCTCCAGTACGTCGAACGCTTCTTCCTTCCGGTGCGTGATCTGGCCGACAAGTACACCATCCTGCAATCGGCGATGGCGAGTTCCGAGCGCATCTTCCGCGTGCTGGACGAGCCGATCACTCTGGAAGATCCTGAAGAAGCGACAGCGCTTCAGAAGGTGCGCGGTGAGATTGAGTTCCGTGACGTTTGGTTCGCCTACAATCCCGGCGAATGGGTGCTCAAGGGCATCTCGTTCAAGATCACGCCGGGTGAGAGTGTCGCTTTCGTCGGCGCGACCGGCGCGGGCAAGACTTCGCTCATCAGCCTAATCTCACGCTTCTATGATGTACAACGTGGTCAGGTGCTGATCGACGGCCATGATGTGCGCGCCATCGCGCAGACCGATCTGCGCCGCCACATTGGCGCTGTGCAGCAGGACCCGTTCATCTTCTCTGGCACCATCGCCAGCAATATCCGGCTACATGAGGAGGGCATCTCGGATGAGCGAGTGCGTGAGGCGGCGCGCTACGTCAACGCGGCGAAGTTCATCGAGCAGCTCCCCCAACAGTATGAGGAGCCGGTGCGCGAGCGCGGCGCTGGTCTTTCGGTCGGACAGAAGCAGTTGCTGGCTTTCGCGCGGGCGCTGGCGTTCAATCCTGAGATCCTGCTGATTCTCGACGAGGCCACGAGCAGCGTGGACACACAGACCGAGGAGCTGATTCAGGACGCCTTGCGCAAGCTCATGGCTGGACGCACCTCGCTCATCATCGCGCACCGCCTTTCAACGATCCGCGACGTAGATCGCATCATCGTGCTGCACAAAGGCCACATCGTCGAGGAGGGCAAGCACGAGGATTTGCTGGCGCGTGATGGCTACTACAGACGGCTATACGAGTTGCAGTACGCCGAATCCAGCGCCAGCGTCAGCCCTCTGGGGTAGCCGTGGGCGACTCGGTTGGAGTGGGCGAAGGCGCTGGCACTCCGGCCTGGTTCGGTTGGAAGGTGGCGCCGAGGTCGTTGACGCCCCAGACGTTATTGAAGATGGTCAGTGTCAGCGTCACGGGGTAGGTAGTGGAAGTCCCTCGCGTCACGGTGTAGGTGAGGGCTGCGACGTCGTTGTTGGAGTTGACCTGCTTCTTCGTCAACACGGCGTTGGTCACTGGGCCGTAGTCTGTATCCGCCTGGCGCGCCGACAAGACGAACGTGTCGGTTTTCTGCTGGACGCGCAGCGTCGGGCTGAGATAGCTGTCGTGGACGGTGCCGTAATCCTGGCTTGTCACGCTGTCCCAGAAGACGCCGCCTGTTCCAACGGGGTCAGGTTTCGCCGTCAGCAGGTTGTAGCCGCCGACGACGGTTCCCGCCAGGCACGCGCAGACCGCGAACGCAGAGACGAACATGACTAGTGAGAGCATCAGGCTGTTGGCGTGTGGTCGCTTATCATAGGGGAAGCGCTGCTCGAAGTCCTCGCGTAGCGCGCGTAGTCGGAGGATACGCGTGTACCTGCGCTCACGATCCTCGCCACGCTTCGTCTCGGGCGCGAGCGGAACGGTGCGCAGCTCCTCCTCGATCTCCTTGAGCCGGACCTTGGCTTCGCGCAGTTCCCTTGGAGAGGCTTTATGGCTCTTCGCCCTGGCGACTCTCCGCCGGTTCAGATCACGCACGCGCCTCTCCCCCGCCATACGACCCGACCTGCCGCGCCTGGTCGCGGGCGTACTATACCGGTGGCGCGCTGAAAGTGTCAAGGCGACTGGGACAGATGCGCGCTGTCATCGCTCGCTGATGCTGACGAAACAATGTGATACGGTGAAGAGACGTATTGCAGGACGCAAGCGATGGAGAGCATGCGACAAGGAGGACGCAATGACCGCACGTATTCGGGTTGGAACCGCGAGTTGGACCGACCATGAGCCGTTTTATCCCGCAGAGTACGCCAGAGCCGGCATGAAACCGCAGCGCATCAGCTATTATGCGCGCTATTTTTCGCTGGTCGAGGTAGATTCCACCTTCTACACCCTGCAACCGACGCGCAATTTCCAGCTCTGGGCCGAGCGCACACCAGACGACTTCATCTTCGACGTGAAGGCGTTTGGCGAGTTGACGTGGCATCACCGCGACGACTCAGGAACGCCGATTACGCCGAGCGCTGAGACATTCCAGAAGTTCGGCGCGATGCTGCAGCCGTTGCAGGCGGCGGACAAGTTGGGAGCGGTACTTTTTCAGTTTCCACCCTGGTTTCGGGCTAGCGAAGACAACGAAGAGTATCTGACCGGGTTGCCGGAGATGTTGTCCGATCTCACGCTCGTCGTCGAGTTTCGCCACCGGTCATGGCTGGAGGGCGCGCAACTAGAGCGCACACGCGATCTTCTAACCGAGACAGGGTTGGCCTTCTGCGTGGTTGATGAGCCGCAGATCGGGTCAGGCAGCGCGCCGCCTGTTGTCATGATCACACACGATCATTTTGCGATGGCGCGCTTTCATGGACGCAACACGCATACCTGGTATGGCAGGGACTTGAAGAGTAGCCGTGACCGCTTCGACTACCGCTATACCCGCGATGAGCTGGCGCCCTGGGCGGAGCGTGTCGAGCAGATGGCGTCTGAACTCGCCGGCAGTGAGGTCCATGTCGTCATGAACAATAATGCGCGTAACTATGCCCTTGTGAACGCGCTTGAGTTCCAAGGTCTGCTTGGGCAGGAGGTTGGGCAGGGCATTCCTCTTCCTGAAGGTGTCGACCTCGACAAAGCTGAACCATCCTGAGCGCCGCTCCAGCTTTGTCAGGCGAGATGGCTGCGGTGATAGAGCAGGTAAAGCATCAGCGCCTGACGGTAATCTTGTAGGCTCGCCCTGCCGTCGGCGATCACGCGATCGCTCAGGGCAAGGACCCCCTCGGCCATGCGCAGATCCGATTCGTCAACCAGGTTTGACCCGCGCAGCGCCTCGATCACATGCGCTGGGTCGCCAGGGAGATCGGGCAGGCCATAGCTGCGCGCAGCCTTGCGCACGTAGCCCTCGATCTGAAATCGGAGCTGGTAAAACAACTGCATATCTGTCTGGACATCGTCAGTGCCTGGCATGGCCCCAGACGATCCACCCTGAAAAGTCGAAGGGCGCGGAATCGCCGCAGTCTCATGAGTGGTCATCTCTGGCTGCATATCGCTGAGATACGCGCCGTAAAGCTGGAGCAGATCTTCGGGAGCCTCTCTAGGATGAGTTGGCGAAGGTTGCGCCGCCTGAGGCTGCGCCGGAGCCTTCCTGCGCCCAAATCCCAGGAAGCCCGATGGTTCCTGTCGTTCAGAGATGGATTCCGCCCTTGCGATCATAGGCTCTTCGACCGCCGACTGTTTGGGAGGTCGTGGGCGCGCAAGCACCAGCGCGATCATCTGCGTCTGGCGCTCATGCTCTGCGATGAAGTCAGGACGCGCGCGGCTATCTGCTTGGCCAAGCCAGGTCCGCGCGGATTCAGGTGTGAACGGAACTGGCGGATCGCGCTGCGCATTGTTGAGCGTGTGCTGAGCGATGTCGGCGGCGGCCTGTTGCGCATGCTTGATGATCGTCTGCCGGCGCGAGGAGGAGGCGCGTGTCGTGGTCAGCGCGGGGTTGGTGTTGGCGAAGCCCAGCAGCGTCTGCGCCGCCCAGCGCTCTAGCGCGAATGCGTCGAGTTGAATATCGACATCGAATGATACCTGCTGGACATAGCGAATGATTTCCAGGCGTTTCGCGCCATCTACTGGACGGTGGGCGGAGGCGTTGCGCCGGAAATCAAAGTAGGGCGGATACGCGAAATAGCGCTCAAGCAGAGATGCGACGGCGACGCGCAAAGAGTCGCGCTGGCGCGGTGAGAGCTGACGAAGAGTCAATGACATGTGAGAGCCTTCAAGACGGAGAGCGCAGCGAACGAGTGAGTGCGAATCCAATGTATCATAGCAGCGCATCCGTGAGCTTCATATAGCCACAGGCTATGGCTTCCGCTACGCATCAGTCGAAACGGGAGTAACGAAATTGACGTGATGTGACGCGTTGGAAGCCCCTCACGCATCTGGCATGATGGCGAGCAATGCGCGGGCATACGCTTCCGAGACGGTCTGACAGTCGAGATAGGTATCGCCAAACATCAGGCGATACTTGCACTTCCAACGTCGCGCGGCCGCTGGCGTCAGGCGATACAATGTATACGCTGGCAAGCGCCTTTCGAGTTCGATGCGCAGCGCCACCTCTTCCACGGTTGCAATTCCGCGCTCCGCAAGTGCGACATGCACCGATTCCGGTACATCATTTGTCATGATTGCAACTTCCTGCTCGACATCACCCATGCTTTGTCCATGTCGCACATGGCGCTACGCCTTGACTCATGCAGATGGCGCGCTTATCATGGGGGCGCGCTGGCTTGCGCATCATTGTGCGCACACCAGCGTATGATATTGCTGCGAGATATGGGGGTCGGAAGGAAACAAAGCGATGATGTCGCCCTCTACGCTTGGCTATAACAAAGTATGCGAGTACGAAGACTTTGCTGATTCTGGGCTTGCCGAGACGATTCGCGATGTGTTTCGGCATGAGGTCAAATATTTCACTCCCGAGTTTCCAAAGGGAACGGAGTACCGCAAATATTGGGAGATTGGGATGAGCGTTCGCGCGCTCCGCGACTTTGGCGCGCTGCGTCCTGACGCTTTGATGCTGGGCGTGGGCGCAGGCACTGAGACGACTGTTTTCTACCTGACAAACCATGCGCAGGAGGTCTATGCGACTGATCTGTATTTGGTGAGTGGCAGCTGGCAGCCATCTGCCCCCTGGTTTATGCTCGTCTCGCCCGATCGTTTCGCGCCCTATCCCTATCGGCGCGATCACCTTATTGTTCAGCACATGGACGGGCGGTCTCTTCAGTATCCCGACAATACATTCGATGGCATTTTCAGCTCTGGCTCAATCGAGCATTTTGGCAGCTGGGAATCAATTGCCGCGGCGGCGTACGAGATGGGGCGCGTGCTCAAGCCGGGTGGAATCATGACCGTCTCTACCGAGTACCGCATTGATGGCCCAGCGGGCGGAGATGGTTGGGATGGTCTGCGCTTCTTTTCTCATGACAACCTAATGCGCTATATCGTGCAGGCGAGTGGCCTGGAACCGGTCGATAATTTCAATGCTTCGATTTCGGCTCCAACAATGGCTTCCGCGAAGAGCCTCCGCTTCTACCGACCAGATGTAGACGCCGCGCTAGCCAAGCAGGGAAAATATCCACGCGTTGGCGAGATTGTCTGGTCGCATTATCCGCATCTTGTCGTGACGCACGAGGGCTATACCTATGGATCGGTGCATCTGACATTGCAGAAGTCGCCCAATTTTCCTGCCGCGTCAAACGAGTGGGCCAAACCATCAGAGTCTATCCTGGCTAATGTTCGGCAGATGGAGGACACTATTAAGCTGGGCGGCGGCGGAGGAAATCCTGTTGGGCATCGTGTCAAAGCATCATTGCGGCGAGCTCGGCGAGTGTTTGACCGCTAGCCACTTGTCGTGGTTTGCGCAGCGACGAGGCGCGCAGCCGTCATGATTGGCAATCGTGACGCCTCCCGCTTCATATGGATTTCTCGAAAACCTTCTCATAGATTGAGCGCGTTTGGAGGGCGGCGCGTTCCCAGCTAAATGATTGCGCCTGGGCGAAGCCGCGCGTTCGCAAGTCTTGGGCGGTCTGCGCTGAGGTCAGCACGCGCAGGATGGCGGCGCTGAGAGCGACAGGATCGGTGGGCTCGACGAGCAACCCCGCCTCCCCCACCACCTCGGGCAGCGAGGTGCGGTTGGAGCAGACCACCGGCGCGCCACACGCCATTGCCTCCAGCGGCGTCAGGCCAAAGCCTTCGTAGAGTGACGTGAAGGCGAAGCAATCCGCTGCGCTGTATATCGTGGTTAGGTCAACCTCATCGAGCGACATGCAGAGCAGTTTGTCAGCTATGCCAAGTCGCTTGGCGAGCGGCCGCCAGTCAGGAAAGATAGGGGTTGAACCAGGTTGCGCCGGATTCGCCACAATGAACAGGCGTAGGTCTGGGTTGCCCAACTGGTGATACACATCGGCAAAAGCCTCAATAAGCCCGCTGGTATTCTTGCGCAGATCGATGCCCCCAACGTTAAGTACGAATGGACCGGGCAGACCGAGCCTCTGGCGTAGTTCATGCTGCGCTTCGACCGGCGCCGGCCGCAGGCGGGGATCAGCGGCCAGATACGTGACGAAAATACGATCGGCTGGTATACCGAGTGTGTCGATGATATCCTGCTTGCAGTAATTGGATATGGTAATGACGGCTGCGGCGCGGTGGGCGGCGCGGACCGCCAGCTCTGCAAATACCTTTTCGGATGGCGTTGTTCGATACTCTGGAAAGCGTTGGGGGATCACATCGAGGATTGACACAACGGTAGGGATGCCAAATGTGCGGAGTGGAGAGTTGAAATAAGGCACATGCATGAGATCCGCCTGTACGCTGCGCGCTGCTCTCGGGAACGCGCGCTGCTCCCAGATGAGCTTTTCGAGTCCTGGGCGCCGCAAGACGAAATCGCCCACTGCGGCAATTTCCCAGCGAAGATTCGGAGGCGTTTCCGGTCGCTGGCTCAAGGCGCGCGATGAGAGAAGATAGTATTCATTGCTGGTGTCTATCTTGCCGAGCGCATCGAGTAAGTTGTAGATATAGCGAACAGTTCCGCCTCTCGGCTCTGTCAATATCTGCGCGTTAAACGCAACTCGCATACAAGAATCTCCACGGGCTGCCTAGGTTAGGGCCCGACATTATGTGCTGAGCCGGACATAGGATAGCACGAATATACGCTTGTCAATCTCCAGCCCGACTTCTTGGGGGCGGATGTACTCAGCGATGAAGTCAAGACGCCTTACGCATGAGACGAGCGTTTGAAGGTTTCCTCATATACAGCCACTGTCTGGCGAGCGACGCGCTCCCACGTGAATTGTCCCGCGCGCGCTATTCCCCGCGCGCGTAACTCCTGGGCGGTCTGCGCCGAGGTCAGCACGCGCAGGATGGCGGCGCTGAGAGCGACAGGATCGGTGGGCTCGACGAGCAACCCCGCCTCCCCCACCACCTCGGGCAGCGAGGTGCGGTTGGAGCAGACCACCGGCGCGCCACACGCCATTGCCTCCAGCGGCGTCAGGCCAAAGCCTTCGTAGAGTGACGTGAAGGCGAAGCAATCCGCCGCGCTGTAGAGAGGAGCGAGATCGTCCTCCGCAACGGGGGCGCAGATGATGTGGTCGCCAATACCCAGGTCGCGCGCCTGTGGACGCCAGTCAGGGAAGAGCGCGCCAGCGCTGAGTTTGGCCGGATCGCCAGCGATGAAAAGGCGCAGGTCGGGTTGCCGAACTGGCGATACACTTCTGCGAATGCCTGGATAAGGCCGGCGATATTCTTACGCGCATCCATCCCACCAACATTGAGCACAAACGGACCCCTCAGCCCAAGTCGCTGGCGCAGGTTCCTAGCTGCGCCTCGTATGAGGCCGGCGTGAACCGTGGGTCTGGAGCCTCGTAGGTGACGTAGATGCGTTCTGGTGGAATTCCTAACGTGGCCGCAATGTCTTGTTTGCCATGATTCGAGACAGCGATGACAGCAGCGGCCCGTGGCGCGGCGCGCGCGACGAACTGGGTATACGCTCGCAGACGCAGGGATGCGCGATACTCCGGCAGGCGCTGCGAAATGACATCGTGGATCGTGACAATTGAAGGGATACCGTACGTACGCCGCGGTGGCGCAAAATAGGGAATGTGCATGATATCAGCCTTCAGGGTGTGCGCCGCCCTCGGAAAAGCACGCTGCTCCCAGAACAACTTCTCCATCGCCGCTGATCGGCCTGCAAGGCCGCCTGGCGGCATGACCTCCCAGCGCATGCTTGCCGGAACCTGCGGACGCTCGGGGAGCTGACATGTAGAAAGGATGTGGTACTCGGAGGAAGAATCCAGCCGGCCGAGCGCATCAAGCAGGTTATAGATATAGCGACCAGTGCCGGAGCGCGGCTCGGATAGCAATTGCGCGTTGAGCGCGATACGCATGCCTGATGTCCTCTGAAATGGTGTGAGCTTTCCAAAAACGATGAGCGGGACGACAAGTTTGGGCTTAGGATAGCATAGGAGGAGATTCGCAGGCCAACGGGGTCAGCAGGCGCATGCCTATCATGCCTATCATGCCTATCATGCCTATCATGCCTATTGAGTGAAATCGTCTTGCGAACAAAGGACTGGCATTCATGGTGTTGGCGATAGGCGTCGTCATCGCACAGAGCGCAACGCGTTTCTCCGCGCTGGCGCTGGATGGGCCATCGCGCCAGATACGGCGCAGCCACGCGGAGGCGCCACTCTCGCCTGCGGGGGCCAGCGCAACCATCACACGTCTTATTCAGGAAATCCAGAAGGAAGTAGGCGCAGCGAATTCGCCAGAAGGAGCTATTTGCTGCGCATTGGAGGCCGACCTGGACGCCGAGCGTCAACGCGTTGTCAGCATGCGCTACACGCCTGGATGGGGGGACGTAGACTTCCGCGCCGTACTTGCCGAGCGTATCCCCGGCGTGATCTCACTGGCGACGGTTACGGAAGCTGCCGCAGTCGCTGAGTATGAACGTGGCGCTGGCCGCGGTCAGAAGTCCCAGCTGTATATATTGCCGACGCGGGGAATCACAGCGTGTTACATCGAGCAAGGACAGATACTCAGAGGAGCGCACGGAGCCGCTGGTTCGCTCGATCATTGGCCAGTGGGGGAAGATGGTCCTCGTTGCGGGTGTGGCGGACGCGGGCATTTAGCTACGCTCGCCTCGGCGCAATCCATCGTACGCTTCATGATTGGGCGCGCTTCCGCTTCGGATGAAAGTACGGCGGCAATGCTCCGTATCAGCGGTGGCCGCGCCGAGGCGATGTCCGCCACCCAGGTGGTGGAATTAGCCGCGATGGGAGACGCTGCTGCGCAATCTGTCATAGAGGATGCCGCCGAAGCCCTCGCCAGCGCGCTGGCTGCGCTCTGTTTGACGCTCGATCCCGGCTCCATAGTCATCGGTGGGTCGCTTTCGCTGGCGCAACCATACTATTTTCAGATGCTCAATGAGCGACTGCGCGCCCACCTAGCAGGCGTGATATCTCCGCCTCTGGTGGTCCCAGGCGCGCTGGAGCCGAACACTGCCCTCATCGGCGCTGGCATACTCGCAGCACGCCTTCTCGCCTGATTTCGGCGCAATCCAGATTAGCAAAGCAGGTGACGGCCTGCGGGCATCCGTGGCATAATGCCATCCAGTGTGTGCGAGAGAGCTCGCTGTGAAATACGCGCTGAGAGGCGCGTGGCTGGCAAGAGATGCCTCGCCGGATGAACGAGAGGGTGGCGCGAGTCAGTGACGGCGCAAATCAGTGACTTGGGTCATGGTCTGAAACTTGTCGAACGCTATCAGGTGGCCGAGCGCCTGAGCGACGGCGGGCTGTGCGCGGTCTACCGCGGACAGGATCTGACGCTACGCCGTCCTATCGCCATCAAGGTGGTCCCGCCATCCCATGTCGAATCCTATCGGGCGGCTCTCCGCTTATCCGCATCTTTTTCCCATCCTGCCGTCGTCTGTGTCTATGACATGATCGAGCAGGACGGCTCACTGTATCTTATTCAGGAGTATGTGGCCGAGCGGGCATTGAGTGACTATCTATTGGCAGGATTGCCCGTCGAGCGTGCGGTCGATATTGCCAGCCAGATCGCGTTTGCCCTCAGCTATGCGCACGTCAAGGGCGTTATCCATGGAGATCTGACGCCAGCGGCCGTGTTGATCGACCGGCATGCGCTTGTGCGGCTGAACAACTTCTATGCGCCCGCTGATGAGACCTATTTCACGCGAGCGCGAGACGCCGTCGCGCGTGACATCCGGCTAGAGACGAAGCAGATCGCCGTGCAGCCGGACGAAACTGGGGATGTGATCGCACTGGGCTATCTTCTTTGGCTCATGACGACGGAGAGGACAGCGCAAAGCGATCAGCCAGCCGATATGTTCCTTCGCTCAACGCGTGCGGATGTCCCTGAAACACTCACTGCCCTCTTGCGCCGCATCTTTGACGCATCCAGCGCTCCATCAGCGATTACCGCAGCGGAGGTCGCTATCGAGTTGGAACGCCTCTCCAACGACTATGCCGCAGCTCGTTCAGGTTCCATACCCGATGTACCTGCGGCGATCAAAGCCTATCGTGCGCTTGCGGAATCGGCGGAATGGTCGAACGAGCCAACAATCGCCAGCGGGCGTTCGGCGATTGAACGGGTGGCGCGCGCCGCTCCTGGTCCCCGCAGGGGCGGCACACAGGTCTTTCCGTCGGAGGCTGGCAATGCCCTCGAGCCATCGGCCGACATGCCTTTTGGCGTGGCTCCCCGCTTACGACTTCCTTCACGCCCGATCAGTGACGGCGCCTCATTACGCGCAGTCCCAGTTCCGAGCGCGGCGGTGATGGGGGATGCGCAGCCCGATCTGCCCCATGAGGCCGAATCTGGTGGCCTACCACTCACTCCGCTACTGCTGCTCGGCGCCGTGCTGTTCGTGCTCTTTTTCCTCGTCGGCTTCTACAGCTTCACCTTTGGGCGCTGAGAAGCGCGTCTACGTCTTGGAGTCATCCGATGCGACAGCTCTGGGCGCCTTGGCGGATGGCCTACATCCAGGATGACGGTGAGCGTCCTGCTGGCTGCATCTTTTGTCTGAAGGCCGCCGAGGACCGCGACGATGAGAATCTGATCCTGCTTCGCAGTACATCCTGTTTCGCGCTCCTCAACCTGTTTCCTTATAACAATGGACACCTCATGATCGCGCCGTATCAGCATGTGCCGAGCATCTCCGATCTCGATCCAGAAACGCTTACCGATCTCATGGTGACGGCGCAACGATGCCTTGCGGCGCTGCAAGCGGCGATGGGTCCACAAGGATATAACATGGGAATCAACCAGGGCGCGGCGGCTGGCGCGGGGATCGCTGACCACGCGCATTTCCATGTTGTGCCGCGTTGGATAGGCGATACGAACTTCATGCCTGTGCTGGCCGATGTCAAGGTCATGCCGGAATATCTGCAGACGACCCTGCGCCAGCTTCGCGAGAGACTTGAGGGTGAGTCTCACTGAGCGCTGCAGGAACAGTGTGCCCTGATCCGCTCCATGACGTTGTTCCAGTGGTGGCCACAGCGCCTTCACAAGCGATAGGCTCCCAAGCGGACGTAGTAGCCCACATTCCGCAGCGCTATTGAATCACTTTGCTACGTTTTGCTAGGATGGAGCCTCCACTGGGTACAAGGGGGGCATCATGGGCAAGACGCGGAGGATGCGCATCGAGCGGCTGGATCATTTGGGTATCGTGGCCGGCGTGTGCGAGGAGATTGGGCTGGCGGGGTATCTGGATGCGCGGGCGGGAGCGACCGAACAGCAGGTGAGCGTCGGGACGGCGACGGTAGCCATGATCCTCAACGGGCTTGGGTTCAGTAATCGCCGGCTCTATCTGGTCTCGCAGTTCTTTGCCACCAAACCGGTGGAGCACTTGCTCGGTCCAGGGATCAGCGCAGACCTCGTGCACGACGACTGTCTGGGACGGACGCTGGACTGGTTGTACGCCCACGACCCCACGACGCTCTTTGCTGGGATCGCGCGCCAAGCCCGGCAGCGCTTTGGGGTGGGAGCCCGGCAGATCCACGTCGATACGACCTCGTTTTCGGTTTCGGGAGCGTATGCGTCTGAGGCGGCAGCGGAGAACGAGGAGAACGAGGAGGAAGATGCCCAGGTGGTAGCGGTGACCTACGGCTATTCGCGGGATCACCGGGACGATCTCAAACAATGGATGTTGGCGTTAGCCACCACGCGCCAAGGCGACATTCCGCTCTATCTGCAGGCGCTGGATGGGAACGCGAGCGATAAAGTGACCCTGGTGGCGGCGGTGGAGGCGCTGGGGGAGCAGCTGCGGGGGGAGGAAGCGGAGGGAGCAGCGCCGATTTTCGTGGCGGATAGCGGAATGTACAGCGTGGAGAACCTGGCGCGGCTGGGGGAGGTGCGCTGGATTAGCCGGGTTCCTGAGACCTCGACGGAGGCGAAGCAGGCAATCCGGCAGGCCGACGAACAGGACTGGCAGAAGGAGGGAGCGCTCTCCTGGGCGGCAGTGGCGAGCGCTCCCAGCGGTCAACGCTGGGTGATAGTACGCACCACCCAGGGCGAGGAGCGAGCCCGCGCGACACTGGTGCGCAAAGCGGAGCAGACACGGGTCCAGTGGGCGAAAGCCCTCTGGCATCTGGGCGTGCAGCGCTTCGCCTGTGAGCCCGACGCGCAAGCGGCGCTGGCCCAGCACCTGACGAAGCGTCCTGAGTGGCTCCACGTTGTGGCCCAAGTGGTGGCGCATCCCACCCATTCCCGCCCCGGACGCCCGCGCAAGGACGCCGTCCCCGAGGGCGCCGTCTGGCAGGTGGAGGCGAGCGTGACGCTGGAGGCGGAGGCGCTGGAGCGCGCGGCACGACGTCAGGCGTGCTTCTTGGTCGCCACCAACGTGCTGGACCCCGCGCTCCTCCCCGATCAGGAGCTGATCCAGACCTACAAAGAGCAAGGGAGCGTGGAACGGGGCTTCGCTTTCCTCAAAGATCCGCTCTTTCTCGCCTCCTCCGTCTTTGTCAAGAAGCCAGAGCGCATTGTGGCGCTCAGTCTCGTGATGGTGCTCTGTCTGCTGGTCTACCGCCTCGCTGAACACCGCCTGCGCGAGCAGTTGGCGGCGACGGGACAGACCGTTCCCAATCAGGTGAGTAAACCCACGGCACGCCCGACGCTGCGCTGGATGTTCCAGGTGTTCGAAGGCATTAGCCTCGTCACCCTCCCCCAGCCCCTCGGCCCTCCGCAGCTGGAGATTGCCGGGCTGGAGCCGCTGCATGAACAGGTATTGGCGTTGCTAGGGCCCACGTACACGAAATTCTACAAACTGGATTGAGGAGACTGCGGAATGTGGGTAGTATGATCTGAGCAGCAGCTTTGGCTGAGAAGCCACACGCCAGCAGCCAAAAGAACTGCCAGCGACCGCGCTCGATAGCATCCTGGGCGCTGCGGTATCGACTTCCGAGTTCAGCCGTGTTGAGATGGGGTTTGAGGTGGATGGATCGTGACATGCCACGCTTTGTACCGTGCTGTGATACGACCGCGTATGAGAGGTGTTTCCAGACAGTTTCTTGATTTTTTAAAGACAGCGCAACGGCTTCGGGCACCGTAACCGTTCAAGACGAGCTTGCAGGGGCTGTAGACTGGTGGCATGACGCTTCACGAGGAAAATGCGGCGCTCCGAGCCGAACTTGCTGAGTTGCGTGAGCAAGTGCGGGCGCTGTTGGCCGAGGCGGAGGCGCTCAAAGGGCGCCTGAGCAAGGATAGCCACAACAGCAGCAAGCCTCCATCGAGTAACGGCCCGGCGCGCAAAACGAAGAGCTTGCGACACAAGAGTGGCAAGAAGGCAGGTGGGCAACCGGGGCATCCCGGGCATCGGGTCTCCCTGGTCGCCTCGCCCGATCGCATCGAGACGCATCGGCCCACCAATTGTGGGTCCTCTCAGCAGGAGTTGCCAGCGGATGCGCCCGGCTGGATCGAGCGTCGGCAGGTGCAGGAGCTGCCGCAGCAGCGGCTCGTGGTCACGCAGCATCGGATCGCGCATGTGCGTTGTCCCAGCTGCGGCGCGACCACCCAAGCGCGGGAGCCGACGGGCGTGGCCGCTCCCCGACAGTACGGTCCGCGCCTGCGGGCAGTGGGAGCCTATCTGGTGCAGCAGCAGTTCGTGCCCTATGCGCGTGTGCGCGAGGCGCTCGCCGATCTCTTCGGGGTGGCGCTCTCGGTGGGAACGATGGTGAACCACGTGCAGGGGAGCTGAGCGGCTCCATCCGGTCGAGCACGAGATCAAAGCGACGCTGCGCCGCGCGCCGGTGCTGCATCACGATGAGACGGGGATGCGCGTTGTGGGGCAAGATGGTCAGGCGCGAGGACAGTGGACGCATGTGACGTGCACCAAGGACCTGACGTACTACGCGCGATAGATGGGCCGTGGGGTGACGGCATTGCAGGCCATCGGCATCTTGCCGGGGTACACGGGGGTGAGTGTGCATGATGGCTGGACGAGCTATCGCCACTATCAGGCGGGTCGCCATGCGCTGTGCAATGCCCACCACCTGCGCGAGCTGACCTTCGTCGAGGAGGACCTGCAGCAGGAGTGGGCCGGCCAGCTCAAAGAGCTCACGCGCCAGATGCGCACGGCGGTCGAGCACGCGCAAGCAGCGGCGCCACCCAACTCGATCGAGCGCTGCGCGCCGACTTCATCGCCCGCTATGAGGCGCTTTTGGGGAAGGGCTAGCGCAGAATCCCCAGCCCCCTTGTATGTTCAAAGTAGTGTATGCTTGCCGTGTCGACAGGTTGTGGAGGCGCGATAGGCCGTTCCCCCTCAGGTCGTTGGAGGCCGTGAGAGAGCGTTGGTCGTCGCGCCATGCCGTAGCGCGAATCCGAACAGTTGCCCGGGCCGTGAGCCCGTATCCCGCAAGGTTGGATCACGTGGCGTCTGTCGGTGGACCGAGGAGAAGGGAGAGACGCATGACCGAAGCGCAGAGCCAGCCGGATGCGACGCCGGAATCCACGCCGAACCACGCCGAACCACCCGTCCACGCCGGATGCACGCCGGAATCCACGATCCCCTGCTTTGTGGGCATCGATGTCGCCAAAGCCTGGCTGGATGTCGGCGTGCGCCCCAGCGGCGCACACTGGCGTGTGGCCAACGCCGAGGCTGAGTTGCCCGCGCTCGTCGAGCGACTGCGCACGCTGCGCCCCAACTGGTGGTGCTGGAGGCGACTGGCGGGTACGAGCGCAACGCGGTGGCCGCGCTGGCCACGGCTGGTCTGCCAGTCGTGGTGATCAATCCACGCCAGGTCCGTGACTTTGCCAAGGCGACGGGGCGCTTGGCCAAGACCGATACGCTCGACGCCCACGTGCTGGCGCATTTCGCCGAGGCGGTCCATCCTGAGCCCCGTCCCCTGAGCGATGAGGCGACGCAGCAGCTGGCGGCGCTGCTGGACCGACGCGCGCAAGTCGTGGGCATGCTGACCGCCGAGAAGAACCGCCGCCACCAGGCCGTCGCATGCGTCCGTCCGCTCATTGAGGCGCACATCGCCTGGCTCCAAGCGGCGCTGGATGAGCTCAACCAGGACCTGGACCAGGCGTTGCACGCCAGTCCGCTGTGGCGTGCGCGTGACGACCTGCTGCGCAGTGTCCCCGGTGTCGGCCCGATCCTCTCCTTCACCCTCCTGGCGGATCTGCCCGAACTGGGCACGCTCTCGCACCAGCAGCTCGCCGCGTTGGTCGGCGTCGCCCCGCTCAATCGCGACAGCGGGTCCGCGCGCGGCAAACGTCTGATCTGGGGAGGACGGGCGCGCGTGCGCTCCGCGCTGTACATGAGCGCGTTGAGCGCCGTGCGCTACAATCCGGTGCTGCGCGCCTTCTGGACCCGCTTGCGCGAGCAAGGCAAGCCCCCGAAGGTGGCGCTGGTAGCGTGTATGCATAAGCTGCTCACCATCCTCAACGCCATGGTCAAGCACCAGACCCCCTGGCGCCTGGCGCCTACTGCCTGACGTTCAACACAGTTGCTCCCTCAGCGCAGGAAGAGGGCAAGCGACGCGGCGGGCGGCGCAGGCAAAGCCCCGTGCGCAACCTGCTCTACCGGTTGTGGACCTATGAAGACGAGGCACTCTTGTTCCTCGACGACTTCGCCGTTCCCTTCGACAACAATCAATTCGCAGCGACGCGGGAGCCGAGGCATTCTGTCGGCTCCGTAGCGTCTGCTCCACCTGGCGCAAGCAAGCACGCTCGGTCCTCGATGCCCTCGAGGCTGCCTTCTCCAGTCGTCCCCTCGATCTTCAACTTCCGACTTGAATGGTTACCGGGCACTGGGACTGGAGCGAGCACAGGCGTTCACTTGGGAGCGAACGACCGCTAAAATGCAGGCTACTTAGTCAGTTGCCGCACGCGGGTGGGCCAATCCCCTCTCCTAAGACCAGAGGGCGCGCAACTCCCAAACGCGTGCTATTGCTGAGGTGGTTCTACTCCTGGCGCGACGTAAAGATTTTCCTCGACTTCCCGCGTCTGACCTTTCGGGTCCTGGATACGTGGCCCGCCCCAAAAGGTTGAGCCGATTCCATAGAGCCGATACCCGTGACCAGTAACTCCTCAGTCACCTCCTGCCCGCTCATGTGGCGCTGCTCTAATAACGCCGTATTGGATTCGGTGATGAGGTAGTCTATCGCGTGTGTACTCAGCAGGTGTCGCATGCCTTTGATAGCCTCGAGTTCCCCGCCCTCCAGGTCGAGCTTGACCAGCCGAATGTGCGCAATTCCGTGTGATGCGGCATAGTCGTCCAGGGTCATCGCCGGAACACGAACAACCGGGCCGCGTCCCTGAAGGATTTGTGTCGCCGCCCAACCGAGTTGTTGATGTGTCTGCTCGTCGAGGGGCACTTCAAATTGCAGTTCTCCGGCATGATCTGAGAGCGCCATCTGGTTCAGGTGGAGATTCGTATAATCGTTCAGCCTCACATTTGCATAGAGCGCCTGAAATGTCTCGGCAATAGGCTCAAACGAGTGCACACTACCAGTTTTCCCCACCCATGTCGCTGAGAGGAGCGAGTAGTAGCCAATATTCGCGCCACCATCTATAACAACATCTCCAGGTCGAAGCGCCATTTTGAAGACATCTGCCGTACGATGCTCGTACTGGCCAGAAAAATAAATCTGGCGCTGTTCACGATCACCAAGGAAGAGATTCATCTTGAACCCTTGTGTCGTTGTCCCAATCAGCACTTCCTCGGACCCGCTTGGCGTCATACGCGTTCCAATCCGCAGAGCCAGACGTTCCTTGCCACGGGAAAGCGGTATCCGGTGCAATGCCCACGCAACCGCTCGACGCGCCATTTGATCATCCGCTGTCATGTGCATCCTCACTTATGAGCCAGGAGAAATCCTTAGTAGAAGTAGGCAGCCACCGCAGTCCCGAAGCGCCTGGCCTCCCAGGAAAGTGAACAGGAAGCGCTCTTGCAGCCGGTTGTTCCCCAGCGGCGCGCCGATCTGAACACTCCTCGTTCAGCATTGTTCATCCTGGATGTCCCAGAAGCAGGTATGAGAATACACGTGCGTGACGAAACGGTCAATACAGGTGTGCGCCTGGCAAAGACTAATCCTTCAGTCGAACGCGTCTGTTCAGCCAGACTTGCCCAGCAGATGTAGCGTAGAGGCATGACGCACGAGGATGTTCTTGCCATCTTGACCGCCGAGAATGCGCGCCAGCGGGAGCAGATTGCCGCGTTGGTGGCGCAGAACGCCGCACTCGCGGCACCGGTGGAGGAGTTGCAAGCCCGGCTGGCCAAAGACAGCCACAACGGCAGCAAACCGCCTTCGAGTGATGGGCTAGGACGGAAGACGAAGAGTCTGCGGCGACGCAGCGGGAAGAAGGCCGGAGGACAACTCGGCCACCGCGGCGAGACAGTGCATCTGGTGGCGGCGCCCGACGCGGTGGTGGAACATCGTCCGACGTCTGCGCCAGCTGTCAGATGGCGTTGGACGAGGCGGAGGTGGTGCTGCGGGAGCGACGCCAGGTCTGCGAGTTGCCCGCGCTGCGCTTGGTGGTGCGGGAACATCAGGCGCTGCACGTGCGGTGCCCGCGCTGCCAGACGGTGAGTGTGGGTGCGTTCCCCGCAGAGGCGCCGAGCCGGGCGCAGTATGGGCCACGCCTGCGCGCGTTGGCGGTGTATCTGCGTGGAGCAGCAGTTCGTGCCGTATGGACGCGTGCGGGAAGTGCTCGCCGACCTCTTCGGCGCGTCGCTGTCGGTGGGAACGCTGGTCACGTGGGTGCAGCAGAGTGCGGTCGTGTTGGCGCCGGTGCACGCGCGGCTCAAGGCGGCGCTGCAGCGCGCGCGCGTGCTGCATAACGACGAGACGGGCGTGCGTCGGGGTGGGCGACTGGCCTGGGCGCATGTGGCCAGCACGAGCCGACTGACGCACTACGCCATCCACGCCAAGCGCGGCCGCGAGGCCACCGACGCGATCGGCATCCTGCCGGATTTCTCCGGCGTGAGCGTGCACGACGGCTGGAGGCCCTATCGCCACTACACGCGGTGCCGCCACGCGCTCTGCAACATCCACCATCTCCGCGAACTGACCTTTGTGGAGGAGCAGTACCACCAGACCTGGGCCAAGGAGCTCAAAGACGTGTTGCGGGAGATGAAAGTTGCCGTCGAGCAGGCCCGCGCCGCCGGTCTCCGCTCCCTCCCCCCCACCCTCCGCGAGACGCTCGTCACCCGCTACCGCGCGCTCCTCGCCGCCGGACACGCGGCCAATCCGCCCCCGCAGCGGCGCCCGCGCCAGCGCGGACGCGTCAAGCAGACGCCAGCGCAGAACCTGCTGGAACGCCTGTGGCTCGGCCAAGAGCAGGTGCTCGCCTTCCTCGACGACTTCACCATCCCCTTCGATAACAATCAGGCGGAGCGTGACTTGCGCATGCTCAAAGTCCAGCAGAAAGTCTCTGGCTCCTTCCGCTCAGACCGTGGAGCGGACGCGTTCGCTTGCCTGCGCGGCTAGACGTGGCCACCAACGTGGCCAAGGGTGGTGGGGAGGAGCTGGGCCAAGAGTGTGCGCTCCCACCCGAAAGACCACGGTGATGTGCGCATCAGTGACGTCGATACGCTTGACCAGCGCCCGAATGATATCACGGCGCAGGCTCCAATCAGTGTCGGCGAGCCCGGCACGGACGTGGGCCGCGAACTCCTCCATCCGCCCTATTACCAGCCGGAACTCGTGGAGCATGCTCGCTTCGTCGATCTCACGCGCCAGCGCTGCCTCAAACTGGGCGATGCGCTGCCGGAGACGAGTGATACGCGGCTCAAATTCCTCTTTGGTGAGAAAGCCCTCGGCAGCGTCGCTGACAATCCGTTCGTGTAGCGCGGCGATCTGGCTGTCCACCGTCTGAGCCTCCACCTGATGGGTGGTAGACACGCGGGCATACAGCGCCACGGGAAGTGTCGAAGTTACGAGTATCGCTGACCCTCCCTTCGCCCCTTCTCGCCGTAGCTGAAATTCCAACCGCCACACTTCCTGCTTCGCATTATAGTTCTCGCCGTTCTTGGCAAGGAGCAGCGCCGCATGGCTGTCGTTGGCTTTCTCCTTGGCCTCCAGCGTCTCGATGCTTGGCGCTGTCAGCAGCGCATCGAGGAGTTCGAAGAGCGCATCGCGTCGGCAGCCGAAGCGGGTGTACACTTACTGGCGGAAGGTTCGGAGCCCTTCCAGTTCTGGCGTCTTCATACTACAAGGATGGGCACACGAGCCTCTCCTTGTCCACTCACCCAGCACGACCCCTTGCTGTTGGTTAAACTGTAAACTTAGCTAGACTTTGGCCATCTCAAGCAGCATAGCAGAGCAGATCGCACCAGCGCTGCATAAGGATGGGCAGTATTTTCTCAGGGGCGCTAGTCGCGGCCGATGTGGGAAAAAGGAGCGCAGCCCAGAGGCGGAGTCGGACAAGAGCTAGCGCGTCGGCGAAGGTGGGCAACGGTTAGGCATACCAGGAGGACTGTGGAGGGCGGATCGTCTGAGTGGCCATGGTTGGATGCGCCAGCAGGGTGAGGAGGGAGAAGAGGCCCAACAGCGCAGGGGTCGTGCGCGCGATGGCCAGGGGTGTCCACTGCCGCTGGGTTTCCATGCCCAGGTGCGCCAGCAGGGCATGGAACGTGACTTCGAGTTGCCAGCGCTGGACGAAGTGGGCGAGGATCTGCGCCGGAGCCGCATCCTGGTCGGTACACAGCAGGGCCTGGGTGGCGAACTTGCTCAAAGGATCGCGGCACCACTGCGCGACGGTGAGCGGTATCCAGACGGCGCTGGGGTCGCTGGCGCGCTGCTCCAGCGTGGACAGCCGCAGGCCGACCAGGCGCGGGCGCCCCTGCTGATGCGGCCGACGGGGCGGCGGGGCGGGGGGCAAAGAGTTGCGCATCCAGGCGCAGCCGGGTGACCACCGTCGCCACCGGCCGCAGCGCCGCGAGCAAGTCGAGCGCGGCGTAGGCGCTGTCCGCCACCAGGACCAGCGCGCGATCGGGCAGCCAGCGATGGACCTGGCGCACGAGCTGGCGAGCCCAGAGGGCGATGGGCTTGTGGCGCCGCCTGTGCTGCTGCGCGTAGCGCTCCGAGGGGGCCAGCGCGGTCAGGAAGGGCAGCGCCCACACCCGGCCCGCCCAGGGGATGGGCGTGAGCAGCATCAGGCTGATCCAGCGCAGCCCGTTTACCTTGACGAAGTGGCTGCGGCTGGAGCGCACGGAATGTCGATAGATGCCCGCAGCAGCGATCTTCTTGTCGCGCCGGCGCTCAATGGTCTCATCGATGCCCAGCACCAGCGGCCCCTCAGGCGCAACGGTTGCCACCAGCCGCTCCAGCAGGATGCGGCTGGCCTTCAGACTCGACCAGGTGGCCCGACTCAGCACCCGGTGATAGTTCTGGTAGCGTCGAATCAGCGCGAGCCCGACGGCACGCAAGATAGTACTCACCATGCGTCGGCCGGGGGCGACAATGGCGCCCACCACCAACACCGGCACATAGCGCCACACCCGGCGCGAGAAGAGTGGCGCGAATGGCGCCAGGAGTGCGAAGATGTCCTCGGGGAGGGTAAGCATCCAACCACCTCTTTCCAGGAAGGGGCCTCAGCTTATCCTCTCCTGCTCTCTTCCTCCAAATGGCCAAAGTCGAGCTGAGAGGCCGTCTGATTTCTGCCGTGCGCCCTTCTGTTTGTGGCGCCGAGGCTTGCATGGCGCGCATCTCGCATCCTATCATGAAGCAGATTCGCATAGCGCATGGAGTAAGGAGATTGGATGGATCAACGGGAGTCATGTGTCCAGTTGCGCGCCATCGTTTGCGGACAGGTTCAGGATGTCGGCTTTCGTATGTGGGCGCAGAGGCGCGCTCGCATGCTTGGGATTTCCGGCTATGTACACAATCTGGCGGATGGCTCCGTCGAGGTCGTCGGCGAGGGTTCGCGTGAGACGCTCGAGCAGTTTCTCGCCGTCTTGCGTCGTGGACCGGAAAGCGCCGACATACGATCCGTCCAGGTAAGACTTGGACATACATGCGCTGCCAGTGAATTTGACCGATTTGAAATCCGTCGCTAGTTGTCTGCGACAGGTGTGAAAGAGTTGATAAGATGAGCATTGATCGGACCGTGGTGGATCATGTGGCGCGGCTGGCGCGACTGGCGCTCACAGAGGATGAGCGTGACCGGCTGGCGGCCCAGCTTTCCAGCATCCTTGAACATATCAATGTCATCAGCGAGGCTGAGACAAGCGCCACGGCGGCGAGCGCTAACGTGTTGCCCTCTATGGATGTTGTGGCGGCGGATGTGGCGCGTCCCTCGGAGCCAACCGCGGCGCTGCTCGCCAATGCGCCCGCGAAGGAGGATGGTTATTTCAGGGTCCGCGCAGTGCTGGAAGACGAATAATTCTGAGCGGAATCGCTCTCGATGAGATAAGGGGAGTCGTGTGGCTGACTTGTGGCGATTAAGTATCAGCGAGGCGAGCGAGTCGCTCGCGCGGCGTGAGATCTCCGCTGTCGAGTTGACGCGCGCGCATCTCGACCGCATAGAGGATGTAGAAGGTCGTGTACGCGCCTTCGTCACCGTGACCGACCAGGACGCATTACGTGAGGCGGAGGCAATCGACCGGCGGCGCGCGGAAGGCGAGGCGCTTGGGCCGCTGGCGGGCGTTCCGCTGGCGATCAAGGATGTGCTCTGCACGAAGGGCGTGCGTACCACCTGCTCCTCGCGCATCCTGGAGCATTTTGTCCCACCCTACGATGCGACCGTTATCGCTCGACTGCGCGCAGCCGGCGCCATCTTCCTTGGCAAGACGAACATGGACGAGTTCGCCATGGGATCGTCCACCGAAAACTCTGCCTTCTTTCCCACTCACAATCCGTGGGACCTGGATCGCGTTCCGGGCGGCAGCAGTGGCGGCTCGGCGGCGGCGGTCGCGGCGGGTGAGGCGATGGGCGCGCTTGGCACCGATACCGGCGGCTCCGTGCGCCAACCCGGCGCCTTGACGAATACCGTCGCGCTCAAGCCAACCTATGGGCGTGTCTCGCGCTACGGCCTCGTCGCGTTCGCCTCCTCGCTCGATCAAGTGGGACCATTCGCCCGTTCGGCGCGCGATGCGGCGCTCCTCTTGCAGGCCATCGCGGGCTATGATCCGCTCGACTCGACTTCGCTGGACGCGCCTGTCCCGGACTATACGGCGGCGCTGACGGGCGACATCTCAGGCCTGCGTGTCGGTGTGCCGAAGGAGTATTTTGGCGAGGGCGCGGAGCCGGGAGTGAGTGCGGCGGTGGAGGCCGCCATCGAGACACTCAAGGGCCTTGGCGCGGCGATTGGCGAGTGTTCCCTGCCACACACGCGCTATGGGGTGGCGGCGTACTACATCATCGCGCCGGCCGAGTGCAGCGCCAATTTGGCGCGCTACGACGGCGTGAAATATGGACTATCCGTGCGCAACGGCGACGACGACCCGACTGCCGCGACGCGCGCGGCAGGCTTCGGGGCGGAGGTGAAGCGCCGTATCATGCTCGGCGCGTACGCGCTCTCATCGGGGTACTATGACGCCTACTATCTGAAAGCTGAGAAGGTGCGAACGCTCATTCGCAGCGACTTCGCTTCGGCGTTCGAGCGCTTCGACGTGCTGGTGCGCGCCAACTTCGCCGACGGTGGCGTTCAAGATCGGCGCGAAGGTCTCCGATCCATACGCGATGTATCTGAACGACGTGTACACTATCCCAACGAATCTAGCAGGCAACTGTGGCATCTCGATTCCTGGAGGTTTCAGCGAGGGCTTACCTGTCGGGCTGCAACTGATCGGGCCGAACCTTGGTGAGGCGACACTGCTGCGTGTCGCCGACGCGTTTCAGCGCGTAACGGATTTCCATACGCGCTGGCCTGATCTGCCAGGCGCGCGAGCGAAGAGTCGGAAGCGTCACTAGATCATGATGCAGCCGCAAGCGTCTGACGCCGATCAGGGGCGCCCTCCACTTGGGAGTGAGCTGCCTGTCGTGACGAAGCAGCCACGAGCGAATGGTTTCCTGATTGCGCTCCAGTTTCTCACAGTTGTTCCTGTGCGACCAAGAGCTGTGACCACGAGCAGATCAGGCCGGTCTGACAGCGCCCTCGATATGGGACGCGCCTTGTTCTGGTTTCCGCTGGTCGGCGCGCTGCTGGGCGCGGGAGTGGTGGGGTTGAACTGGGCGCTCACGCCGGTTTTCTCGCGTAGCCTGCGTGATGTGATAGCAATCGCGGCGTTGCTCCTCGCTACCGGCATGCTGCACTTCGATGGTTTTGTCGATTGCTGTGATGCGCTGTTGGGAACACGTTGCGCCGAGCGGCGGCTGGAGATCCTGCGGGATAGCCGTGTAGGCGCATATGGTGTCGGCGGTGGGGCGCTGCTGCTGCTCGCGCGCTATGCCACGTTGGAATCGCTGTCTCCTGGGCTGTGGGCGTTCGCCGTGATCACCGCGATCATCACCGGTCGTTGGACGATGGTCTGGCTCGTGACACTGTTTCCCTATGTGCGCGCCCATGGCGCCGGTTCGGGTTTTCGCGCGAGCGGCGCACGTCTCATAAGCGCTTCCGGCATGGCGCTGGCGCCCCTGGCCGCGCTGGTGGCGTTTGCGCCCTGGGGAATGCCACCGCAGCGTGCGCTCGTTCTTGCCATGCTTGGCGCGTCAGGCCTCACAGTAGCGCTGCTGTGGGCGCTGTGGGCCAGTCGCAGGCTCGGTGGCGGGTTGACCGGCGACACGTATGGAGCGGCCAACGAGCTGGTCGAGGTGGCGATCCTCGCGCTGGCTCCGGTCGTCGCGCAACTCGTCTCATCTATCAACTGAGAACTGGAGCGCTCGCATGCGGCTGATCGTCATCCGGCACGGCGCGACCTTGCACAATGCTGAGGCGCGCTTCACCGGGCAGACCGACGCGCCGCTTTCGGCGTATGGCGTGATACAGGCCCGAGCGGTGGCGGAGCGCCTGCGGACGATAGACTTTTCGATGCTTGTATCCTCGGATCTGTTGCGAGCGACGCAGACGGCTGAGGAGATCGTTGCGGCGCGTCCATCCGCGTCTTTGAACCTTGATCCCGACTTGCGTGAGATCGCCCTTGGCGTGTGGGAGGGGCTGACCTATGCCGAAGTGCGCGACCGGCAGCCGGAAGCGCTTGCCCTCTGGCAGCGTGACCCGATCCATGGCGTGCCTCCAGGAGGTGAGACAGCGCTTGCGCTCCAGCGGCGCGTGATACGGGCATTCGAGCGCTGGCTCAGACCCGAGCAGGACTCGACCATGATCTGGGTCACGCATGGTGGCGTGATCTCGGCGCTGCTCTGCTATGCGCTGGACCTGGATCTGACGAAGCGCTGGCAGTTCCGGCGCGACAACGCCTCCATCACCGAACTTGACATAGTCGCTGACTATATCATCGTGATGCGCGTCAACGATACGGCGCACCTCGAAGCGCTGCCAGACAGCGGGCTGATTGAAGACCGGCAGGCGCTCTAAAGAGATTGATTTGCGTAGAGGTCGTCTCGCCTGTATGATGCGCTCTGTAGCGCTCGCTGGTATAGACTATATTGGGCGAGCGCGCTGATCGATGTATGAGCTGTCATGATAGTTTTCTCCCGGAGGAGTGTGTATGTGGTTCTGGCGCGGTAGAGCAGCGGCGCGGTCAGGAGTCTGGTGGACGACAGGCGACTTTCCCACGCATGAGGGATGTCGGGTTGAGCCGCTCATCGACGGTCATGCCGCGATGTTGAGCATGTGCATAGCGTTCCTGAGCGCCAAACGCTCGATTCTGCTCACCGCCTGGGATATTCGCGCCGATCTACCGATGGTGCGTGGCGAAGATCTGCTCCTGAACTCTGAGGCCGCGCGCGCCGAGCGCGGCTTGCTAGCGAGGTTGCAGAGCGCAGGGCTGAGCGAAGAAGCGCTGGCGTTCTGGGCGCAGGGCAAGCTCACCGTCGCGGATGTCTTGGGTTTCGCCGCCGCGCGTGGTGTGCGAGTAGGCGTGCTACTCTGGGACGGTTATCAAGCCGGTATGCATCTCACTAACAACCCGCATGAAGAAGCCAAGCGGCTCGGAGCCGTCGGCGTCGAGGTATTGCTAGACAGCAGCAGCCGCGCGATCACCCATCTTGCGCAATCATTGCATCAGAAGTGCGCGGTAGTCGACAGTCGGGTGGCGTTCGTCGGCGGTGTAGATCTGACACGGCATGAAGGCGGCGACTATGATCGCTGGGATACCCACGCGCATGCCTGCTCGTCCGAGGAACGGACTACAGGGCGCTCCGCGCCCTCACATCCCTGGCACGATATCCATACACAGCTCGAAGGCCCAATCGTCGGAGATGTCGAGCGCAATATCATTCAACGATGGAACAGCGTCGCAGCTCGCCAGCGTTTGGGGGCGTGGCCTGAGCCAACAGGAGTAGCGCTCACTCAGACGGCGACCGGCGTGTCAGCGCAGATTGTGCGTACGATCCCACCGAAGACCTATTCCTTCGCGCATCGCGGTGTGTCCACGATCTATCAGACATATCTGCGGGCGATCGCCTCCGCCGCCCACTACGTGTATCTTGAGAGCCAGTACTTGTGGATGGATGTCTTCGCGGGACTGGATAGCACCCTGTGGGCTGGACGTGACAGGCGCATGAAGCGCCTGCTCGATATGATGGCGAGCGCGCTGGATCGGAGCGTCAACGTGGCGCTGGTCCTGCCCGACCATCCGAACTGTGGCCGGGAATTCTCCGACGCAGCGGTGACTTATATCCGTGAGCAGATCAGCGCGGCGGCGCGCGAGCGCTTCACCGTTTTCACCCTTGGCAATTCGGAGGGAGAAAACGGTGCGATGCGCTATCGGCCAGTCTATGTCCATGCCAAGCTGGCGATAGTAGATGATCGCTGGTGGACGGTTGGCTCAGCGAACCTCAACAGCCGTGGGATGCACGCCGACGCCGAGATCAACGTGTCAGCGCTGGACCCAACAGGCGCTAAGACCTTGCGCCTACGTCTCTGGCAGGAGCACGCGCATCCGCAGGTCGAGGATATTCCTTCGCTCAACGATCCAGTCGCAGGTCTGAAGGTCATGCGGTCGCGCGCGCGAGAAAACTTTGAGCGTGTACGGAAGGGAAAGCCGCTTGTGGGGCATCTCCTGCCGTACATCACTCATCATGAGGCTCGCGCCTGGGATATCTCGCACGATCGCGAGCATGGCTGGCTCGACAATTTGGAAGGCGGCGCTGGCGCGCTACCCGAACGCTATCTGGCGCGTTATCTCTAGCCCCGGCGCATAGATGGATGAGCGTCAGCGCTGGCCGAGGCGGCGTAGCGCCGAGAGGATGACGGCCTGCGCCGTGGGATCAGGATCGTCGCTGTGCGCCTTCAATGCGGTGATCGCCGCCTCATCAGGTAGCGCGCCGAGCGCCGTCGCAGCGGCGGCGCGGACAGTGGGCGCAGGGTCGTCAAGCAGGCGCGCCAGATCTGGCGCGACCTCGCTCGGTTGGTATGCGCCCAGCGCCTCAACAATGGCAATGCGTAGCTCAGGACTCGCATGGTGGAGCGCCGCACGTAACGGCTCAAGCGCTTCCTCCGCGCTAAGCTTGCCAAGGGCGCGGGCTGCGGCGATGCGTACCTCTGGCTCACGGTCGCGCAGCCGGGCGATCAGTGGTTGGGTTGCGGGATGTGACTGCAAAGCGCCGAGCGTCTGAGCGGCCGCAGCTCGCTGATCAGGCGCGCCAGTCGCCAGCACATGGACCGCTTTTCGATGGACGCTCGTATCCTCAGCTTCATCAGAGGCGGCAATCGCGTCGATGATCTCTGTTGCGCGGGCGCGTATTCCGTCATCGGCGCCTGCTATCTGCGCCTGGAGGCGCGCCAGCGCCGCGTAGCCTGCCAGGAGAAACCCGCGCGTGACGCCAGCGCGGATGGTTGGCTCACGCTCGCCGAGTCGCTCGATCAAGAGGTCAATCGCAGTTGGCGAGGCGAACAGGCCCAGGCAGGTATAGAGCTCGGCCTGTGTCAGCCGTCCAAGCGACGGCGTATGAGCCAGCATACGCATCGCCACGTCGAGTTCCGGTGCGCAGCGCCTCCCAACGCTGCGCGCCGCATCTACAATACTCTCGGTCATCGCAGGATCTGAGGCGGCGGCGAGGGCCTCATCGAGAATCGCTCGTAGCCGGTTCTCGATGTGCGTGTGAGCGCGTGGTGAAGCTGATGGCTCCTCGCCGTTGATCGCCAGACGGACTGCGCTACCATAGAGGATTGTGGCGAGTGAGAGGGCCAGCGCGGCCGGCTGCACTATGGCGAACTCCCCCAATCCAGCGCGCAACGCGACGCTTCGGCTTGTCTCGCGCAGTCGTAAGGCCCCAGTTGCCACGCGCTCTGGTTGATCAGAGAGGCCAGCCCAAAAGAGAAGAGGAATAGTCCACTGTGCGCCAAGAAGACGCGGATCGAACAGGGCCTCCTGCTCATCATGGTCAATCAACCATAGCGCGGCGCAGGTCGCCTCAATGAGACGATGGGTGAACCGCAGGGTCGCCCTGTCCGGCGAGATGAGCAGCAGTCCAGCGTTCACTGCCGCTGCGCACAATACCTCGATCTGCTCGCCACTCAAGCCAATCCCGCCCGATTGCCTATACGCCACAGGCGCTTGTGGATGGTGGTACTCGAGCCACGCGCCAACTGACGGCCCCATCTCTGTCGCTGGATTGAGCGGGAGAGTATAAGTTCCCGCGCCGCAGAGCGCGCTGGCCAGGCCGCCGAGAAATTGCAGCAGGTAGGCGGCGGGAACGTCCTCGCTCGCCACAGCCTCGCACCGCGTCCGGCACAGGATTGCCAGCGTCTGCGCTATCCCACGTGGGAGCGCCGCGCCATCCTGAATCTGCTTGAGCGCAGTGAGCGCCACTGGCAGACGATAAGGCTCGTCGAGTAGATGAGTGCGCAGCCTTGTTGAGAACTCCGCCGCTCCTTTTGCTCCATACCGAGGCGCGATGTTCGCCAGTCCACCTAGGCTCTCTGCCTGTGGAGGCGCCAGCTCACAGATATGCCAGGCCCTCGGGTCGTCGATCTGGCGAAAGATAAGCTCGCGCGCCGCGCTGTTCGCTGTGGCCAGCACGCGCACACGCCGGTAGCGCCGCGCGCTCATCTGCGTGAGGTGGTTGCTGATGCGTCCTAGTTCGACCTCTGGCGCCTCGTCGAGATCGTCGCATAAGAGCAGCACGCGCTTGCGCCGTAGATAGGACGGCAAGAGCGACGCAAAGCCGGGGCTGCTGTACGCCGCAATCTGCTCGGCAAGAAAGTCCAGATTCGGCGTGTCGTATGTGTCATACGCCGATTCGGCGTACTGTGGCAGCGAGATCAGCAGTGGCAGCGGCCGGCGGCCAAAAAACAGCGGCAATAACTCACGAGCGCGGCTGGCTTCGTAGGCGACGCCAAGCAGCGCTGTCGTCTTTCCTGTTGCTGTGGCGCCCAACAGCAATGTATGAGTCGCCTCGGAGAGGGCACTCGAGAGCGAGACTGACTTGCCAAGTGAACGCCCGCGCATGTCGATGGGCGCCGCGAGCGGCAGATTCGCGCCGCGCTCGAGATGGCTGAGGCGATACAACGGCGCGGTTCGCTGGAGTCGCTCGCCGACGGCTTGATGAAACCGGCGCAGAAAGAGGGAGAGTCGAAGCAGTCGGATACCCTGAGCGGCTAGGAGATAAGTCAGGGCGCCAACCGCAAGCGGAATCAACGTCAGTTCAGCCGCAACGCGCGTCTCGTCGTCGTTTAGCGCAGTCACATCCTGGAGGGCGGCGCGAATGGTATGCGCCACCGCGTCCTGTTCGATGATCGCGACAGTGAAAAGGGTAAGCAGGATTGTCAGCGCGGAGAAGGCGAGCAGGGTGGCGCGATAGGTGCGCGCTGCGCGTCTGTGGCGTGAATGAGGCACAATGGTCGCTCCTTGCCCTCCGTTCACATAACGACAACGCTGTCCACGTCGCGATCTGGCGAATCTGGGAGATGGAGGTCCTTCATCCCCGCAGAGCGCTTGCCCAGCGGGTAGGGCCATGGTACCATAGCGCCGCAACGATCAATGCTGGAGGAATGTGGCAATGGAATATGCGCGCGCAGAGTTGCGGTGGGTACTGGGCGGTTGGTCGCGTGGAAGTCTGATCGAGAGCGCTGCGCCAGGGAGAGTTCGCGGCGTCATCGTCGATCCAGCGGAAGCGAGAGTGGTGTATACCCTCCTCGCGCCACTGCGCAGGCGCGAGTCGCTACCGATGGGCGCCAAAGTAGTTGGCGATGCGCGCACTCCGACGCCGCCACAGTACGTTACCCTTACGCGCGGCGTTGCGCTTCTGCGCGGCTCCTCAAGGGTTGGAACGGTAACTGCGCTCTGGTGTGACAATGCGACCGGCGCCATTCGCCACATCCTTGTCGCGCCTGGTCGCGTGTTGCTTGGCAGACCGATGGAGTATGTGCTTGACGCCAGCTACATCCAGGGGTTTGCGGCGAATAAAGTCGTGCTCGCTACGAATGCGCCCGCTCTGGATGCATTGACGCCCTAC
The DNA here is from genome assembly GCA_963733745.1 of uncultured bacterium. Taxonomy (GTDB): domain Bacteria; phylum Chloroflexota; class Ktedonobacteria; order Ktedonobacterales; family JADMIN01; genus DASWAC01. The sequence goes on along the minus strand of CAVTFE010000009.1, from coordinate 12,347 downwards.
CGTCCGGACGCCGTGATTGAGCGAGATGCGTGGGCGGCGCTGGGAGCGGCGCTACCGAATCGCAATGCGCGTCGCGGCGTGAAGTTCTTCGTGCAGGAGGGCGCGTTGCATCTGGGCGGACTGGTGGAGACCGGAGAAGAGGTCGCCCAGGCGCGCGCCGCGCTCGATCACATCGCCGGCTTGCGTGGAGTGACCTCTGACCTCGCCTCGATGGAGTCGCTGGCGGAGCGTGTCGAGCGGCAGTTGGCTGCGACACTGGCTGCGCAAGGCGCCAACGATGCTGATGTGCGCGTACTCGCCGAACACGGCATCGTCTATTTAGAAGGCTCGGCGCCGACGCAGGAAGCCAGCGCCGCGCTCGAGCGGGCAGCGCGCGCGGTCGCGGGGGCGCGGGTGGTTCTCAATCACCTCTCTGCGCCAAAATAGCGCTGCGCCTTCCTTTGGCGTATCTACCACTCGCAGGAAAGACACATGACATCCAAAGGTGATGCGCGCAGACTTGACGACCATCTCCGGGTGATCGACACCTATCATCAGGGGCAGCCTGGGTCGTCGCCAGCTATCTTCTCGACGGGCCGCACGGCCTGGGACTGGTGGACGTTGGCTCTGGCGCGACGGTCGAGAACCTGCTCGCTGGCCTGCGCGCCAACGGCTTTGATCCGCTCCAGATCGAGCGCATCCTTTTGACGCACATCCATCTGGACCACGCAGGCGCGACGGGCGCGCTGGTTGCGCGACTGCCACGCGCGCAGGTCTACGTCCACCGGCTGGGCGCGCCGCATCTGATCGATCCCACACGGCTGGTGCGCAGCGCAACACGCATTTATGGCGAGCGGATGAGCGCGCTCTGGGGGGAGATCGTCCCTGTGCCACAGGAGCGGCTGCACGTCGTGGATGATGGCGATGAGATCGCTGTCGGCCCAAGCGAACTGCGGGTACTCTATACGCCGGGACACGCGATTCATCACGTCGCGTTCTTTGATGAACGTCTGGGCTATCTCTTTCCGGGCGACGTAGCGGGTGTACGACTGGAAGATCCATCGCTGGTCCGTCCACCAACGCCGCCGCCTGACCTGAGTCTCGAAGACTGGTACGCCAGTCTGGATCGCATTCTTGCGCTTCGTCTACAGCGCATCTTTCTGCCGCACTTTGGCCCAGTTGATGAGATAGAAGAGCATATCGCCGAACTGCGCGCGCGGTTACGCCTCTGGAGTGATATTGCGCTGGCGGCATGCGCGCCGGACTCGACGCCGAGAGGTATCTCCAGGACGTTTGCCGAGAGCGATCTTGCGCGCCTCACCGGCCTACGCGACCCTGCTGCGGCGCACCGCTATGAGGTGGCGGCGAACTATCTGATGAGCGCGCAGGGATACGTGCGATACTTCCAGACACAGCATCCTGAATTGCTGCTATGATGAAGACCCGCCAGCCAGGCGGCTCGCGGAATTCGTAGCGTGTGAGGCGCTTGTCATGTCGCAGTCACTTGATACCGGCGCGTCGCGTGACCCGTTGGACCTCGGCGCGATCGAGGCGTTGGTCGCTGGCGCCCACGGCGCGCCTTTCGATGCGCTAGGACCGCATCGCGCCTATATAGACGACGGTGTGCGCACCTTCGTGCGAACCTTCCAGCCAGACGCTGAGCGTGTCTGGCTGGTTCCTCAGTCTGAGCGAGGCGGCAAGTCCGCAAAGTCAGCGCCTGAGCGCCTGCCGATGACATGCCTGCATCCAGCGGGCCTCTTCAGCGTCGCGCTGCCAGAGGGAAGCGCACAGCGCTATCAACTCGAGGTCGAGCGGAAAGATCGGCGCATTGAGCGCGTGGTTGATCCCTACGCGCTGCCCTCGCTCTTCAGCGACTTCGATCTCTACCTGATTGGCGAAGGCCGCCACCTCGATCTCTATGAGCGGCTCGGCGCACATCTGCGCACGGTGGAGGGCGTCTCTGGCGTCGCCTTCGCGGTCTGGGCGCCCAATGCGCGGCGAGTTAGTGTCATCGGTGATTTCAACGGTTGGGATGAGCGTGTCTATCCGATGCGGCTGCATGCGAACGGCGTCTGGGAGCTCTTCATTCCTGGCGTGGAGCCAGGCGCGCGCTACAAGTACGCGATTCTGTCATGGAACCGGGAGTATCGCGTCAACAAGGCCGATCCCTTTGCCTTCTGGTCCGAGGTACGACCGGGCAACGCCTCGCGTGTCTTCGACCTGAACCGCTACACCTGGGGCGACGAGCGCTGGCTCGCCGAGCGCGCGGGCTGGCGGGTCGAGGACGCGCCAATGCTCGTCTATGAGGTTCACGCGGGATCGTGGCGACCGCCTGAGAACTCGACCGAGGTCAACTATCGCGATCTGGCCCATCAGCTTGTGCCCGTACCTGATCGAGATGGGCTATACCCATGTCGAGCTGATGCCCATCGCCGAGTATCCCTTCGATCCGTCGTGGGGCTATCAGGTGACAGGCTACTACGCGCCGACGAGTCGCTATGGCGCGCCAGACGATTTCATGTACTTCGTTGACTATTGCCACCAGCATGGCATCGGCGTGATCCTGGATTGGGTGCCGGCGCATTTCCCCAGAGACCAGCATGGCCTGGCGTTTTTCGATGGCTCGCATCTCTACGAGCATGCCGACCCGCGACAGGGCGAGCATCCTGACTGGGGCACGCTGGTCTTCAATTATGGGCGCAGTGAAGTCCGCAACTTCCTGATCGCCAACGCGCTGTACTGGCTGGAGAAGTATCACGTCGATGGGCTGCGCGTAGATGCGGTGGCCTCGATGCTCTATCTCGACTACTCGCGCAAAGACGGCGAGTGGGTCCCCAACCGCTACGGTGGGCGCGAGAACCTGGAGGCTATCGCCTTCCTGCAGGATTTCAACGCGACAGTACATGGCCGCTTTCCCGGCGCGCTCACCATCGCAGAAGAGTCCACGGCGTGGCCGGGCGTCACACGCCCGGCGAGCGAGGGAGGATTGGGCTTCTCGCTCAAGTGGAACATGGGATGGATGCACGACATCCTGGAATACATGCGGCGCGATCCCGCGCATCGCAAGTTCCATCACAACGAGTTGACGTTCTCGATGCTCTACGCCTATTCCGAGCGGTATGTCCTGCCGTTCTCACATGATGAGGTTGTGCATGTCAAGGGCTCGATGCTGAACAAGATGCCTGGCGACCGCTGGCAGAAGTTCGCGAATCTGCGCGCGCTCTACGCCTACATGGCCGCGCATCCCGGCAAGAAGCTGCTCTTCATGGGTGGCGAACTGGCGCAGTGGGAGGAATGGAAGTTCGCTGGCTTCCTCCAGTGGGATCTGCTCGACGCAGCGTTCGATGGACGGACCACTGCATGCCCAGGTCCAGCGTCTTTTGCGCGACCTCAACCAGCTTGTGCGGGAGCGGCGAGCGCTGCACGAGCGCGACTTTTCGCCGGAAGGCTTCGAGTGGATCGACGGCTCCGACGCGGCGCAGAGCGTGATTTCATTTCTTCGCTATGGCGCCGACAAAGTGGATCCGTTGCTCATTGTCTGCAACTTCACTCCCATTCCACGGCCGCGCTATCGGGTGGGCACACCGATTCCTGGGCGCTACCGTGAGATCATAAACACGGATGCGACACAGTATGGGGGCAGTGGTGTCGTCAACGACGGCGCACTCAAAACCGAGAAGGCGTTCGCTCATGGGCGCGCGCACTCGGTCTCGTTGACGCTGCCGCCGCTCGGCGTGGTCATGCTGGCGCTGGAAGCAAGCGCGATGAGGTAGCAAGGCATACGCAGATCACAAAGGGAACAGAGCATCATCGTATGGCAACTAAGACAAAGCGAGCGCCAACTCGCGCCCACGCAGACGAACGAATCGCCTGTCGCCTGGCGCGATGCCCGACACGCGCGATATCAACTTCTACGACGCCGATCCGCATCTGCGCCTCCTGCTGCGCATGAAACTCAGCGCCGATGAGTTGGCGCGAGGAGAGCCTCTGCTGCGCTCGCTAGGAGCCCGTTTGGGCAACGAGATCGAGGATTTGGCGGCGGAGGCGGATCGCGCAACGCCAACATTGCGCGTGCGCGATAAGCGCGGAAACCCGATCAACGATGTAGAGCCGTCGCAGGCCTACCGCGAGATGGAGCGCATCTTCTACGGCGAGTATGGTCTCGCGGCGATGTCGCTGCGCGCCTGGGGTCAATGGCTGGTCGTCGCCTACCTCGCTCGTGCTCAATGATGCGCTGATCTATCTGGCCGAGCAGACCGAATCGGGCCTGTTCTGCCCATCTCAGCATGACACGCGCCTTGACGCGCACGCTGAACAAGTTCGCCAGCCAAGAGATCATCGAGCGATATACTCCTGGCCTCACTGCCACCGACCTCGATCACCTGCTGACCGGCGCGATGTTCATGACCGAGCGGCAGTCTGGCTCGGATCTGGGCATCATCACGACGACGGCGAGGCAAGCGCTGGGGAGTGATGAGTGGCGGCTCTATGGCGATAAGTGGTTCTGTAGCAACGCCGGCGCGGACCTGATCCTGACGCTGGCGCGACCAGAGGGCGCGTCAACAGGCACACGCGGGCTAGGCCTCTTCCTCGTGCCGAAGCGGCTGCCCGATGGCTCACGCAACGCCTATCGCATCGAGCGGCTCAAGGACAAACTGGGCATCCGCTCCTTCGCCAGTGGCGAGGTCACGTTTGATGGCGCGGTTGCGCAGATGATTGGCGGGCCGGGCGTCGGCTGGCTCCAGATGACCGAGATGCTGAACGTGACCCGTCTCGGCTGCGCCGCTGCCGCCGCTGCGCTAGCCCGGCGTTCCTTCCTGGAGGCGCTTACCCATGCGCGTGGGCGCGTTGCATTTGGTCGTATGCTCGTAGACCTACCGCTGATGCGAGAGCAACTCCTGGATATGCTGCTCGAAGTAGAGGCAATGACAAGCCTCTTCTTTGAAGGCTCGGCGCAGCTCGCGGCGGCGGATGCTGGCGATGAAACAGCGGCGACGGTAGCGCGTATCCTGATTCCGCTGGCGAAGTTCCACGTCTCCGATCAGGCGCGGCGTGTGGTGGAGCAGGGCATGGAGGTGCGCGGTGGCAACGGCTACATCGAGGAGTGGCCGAACGCGCGGCTTTTGCGTGATGTCGCAGTGCAGGCGATCTGGGAAGGCACGGGCAATATCTCAGCGCTGGATGTCGGACGCGCCATCTTGCGCGAACATGCTGGCGCCGCGCTACTGGTTGCCCTCTCGGAGCGGTTACGAGCGGTGAAAGACCCTTCGGCGCGGCGTGCGGCGCATCTCACACAGCGCGCGCTTGACCAGATGGAGGGTGTGATCGACGGTCTGGAAGCGAAGAGCGCAGACGAGCGCGACCTCGTGATGCGCCGTCTCACCCGGCAGTTGGCGCATATCGTCTGCGCCGCACTTCTTGTAGAGCAGGCGGATGTTCAGGCGTGTAAAGTGAATAACTACCGGATGCTGGCGCAGACAGCGCGCTACTTGCGGCGCCATCTGTATCCGCCCATTGGTGGTCCCGCAGCAGATGGCGACCGCCTGGCGTTGGACTGGTTCAACGCGATAGTGGACTTTGCTCCCGCGATGTCCGCCAGCGCCGCCGACCCGCTCCTTGTGACGATGGAAAATGGCAGTATGAAGCACGGCTTATCGTTGACGCTAACGCAATAGGTGCTCTGAGCGGCACTCTACGGCTATCTGGCCAGTGGCGTTGTCACGTATCGTCTGAACGACGGTCAGCCGGCGTGATCCAGTACGATCCACCTGTGTGGAGATGACCACGCGATCGCCAGGGCGCGCTGGATGGAAATACTGAATGTGATAGTAGCGCGGTGCGATGGCGCTCGTGTCCGGCGCGGCGTCTGTTCTCAGTTAATGCGAGTGTCAGGCTTCGCCGAGCCAGTCCATATAGATCGTGTTGTTGATGTGCTGCTGGGTATCAGCCTCGTATGAGCGGGCGACGAGGGTTATCTCCGATCCTGCGCCTGCCTGTGCGGTCATCGCCGAATTCGTTGGTCGTAGCGGCATCGCATGGCCCGAAACCCCAAAGCGTTCGATCAGGTCGTCGGGGATGCGCGCAGGGAGACCACGCTCGCGGTCGACGTATGCCCAGCGTCCCTGTGCCCGCGCTACCAAGCGTTGCTCCGGCTCACGCCAGATGCAATACTCGCGCGTCGCCTGCACGCGCCGGTAGCCCGAGAGCCAGGTCGCCAAATGAACCTCGTCCGCCAGCGCAGGCGTGTCCCATACCAGCAGGCGCATGTCGCGTACGACCCAGGCGGAGCCGTGTGTCTCATACCAGGAATGGCTGAAGCCACGCGCTGCCGAGTCGAGCGTCGCTATATGTTCCAGGTAGCGTAATACGGTGGCCGGTGAGACTATGCCTGCGGTGGTTGTTTCATAGCTGCGCACCGTGAGTGTTGTCGTGTGAGCGCTTGCAGGTAGGCTCGAGAACGCTGAAGTTTGTAATCGCATAGTTCCTGCCGGATCACTCATCGTGTGGACGCTTAGCCTGCGTGCTGCCTCCCACCTTCGCCTCGACATAGCGCGCCAGGATGAAGACTGCGTCGGAGAGGCGGTTCAGATAGCGCAGTACGTCGGGATTCTCGACAGCGCCTTCGTGCGTGAGTCGCGCCACCAGACGTTCCGAGCGGCGGATGATCGTCCGCGCGAGATCGAGCGCCGCGCCGACAACCGAGTCACCGGGAATGATGAACTTGTTGGGAATCTCGACCTCCTGCTTCAGGCGAGCCTCCAGGCCATCCAGCCATGCCACCTGTTCTGGCGTCACGCGCATGCCAACAGCGGCCTGGCGCTCCGGTGGAGTTGCCAGTTCGGCCATAAGTACATAGAGATCCTGTTGCATCCGCAGGATGGTCTCCTGTACGGTGGGGTCATCTGTGGCGGCGCGCGCCATCCCAAGCGCGGAGGTCGCCTCGTCCACCGCGCCAAAAGCTTCAGGCAGCGGATGGTATTTCGGGACGCGCTGCTCGCCTAGCAAGCTGGTGTAGCCAGTATCACCAGTTCCCGTCGTCACCTTTGCCATGAACGCCCGCGCCTTCCTATAGCCATAGCCTACACACCCAATCCAATCGCGGTCACGGACATGGAGTCAGAAGGAAGCCAATAAACACGAGGTCACCCGAAACAAGTTCGTTGTCATAGTCATAGCGTACAATGTGATCGCTCGATACATCCATCACCCTTTTGGACAATCCCTAGAGGGGCTCCTTATGAGCGAGTCAGATAGCTCGAATAGTAGGAAACACTCAGGCGATGGGTCTGATGCTCAGACGCCTGATACGACTGCGCTCATCGCTCTTTCTGGAGGAGATGATACCTCTGCGAACTCTGAGGCAGATCTGCCAGGTGGCTGGCGCTTTGAGTCGCAGCGCTGGCTGGCGACCCTTAATCCAGGGCGCACGCAACGAGAGTACCAAAAGGCTGTCTCGTATTTCTTCGTCTACGTCTGGTGTGCCGCAGCAGATCGCAGCGTTGACATTCGATCTGTTACTGGCCTATCGCGGCGCGCTGGCTATGCGCGCGACTGCGCACACAGAGCTCCAGCCTCGCCGGTCCATGCGCTCAGGTCCACGCGCGAGACTCAGCGGTGTGACGCCTGCCCAGCTGCAGAAGATCAGCGGGGAGAGGCGGCAGAAGGAGCGGCAGACGGGCCAGTGCGCAGGGCCATCCAAGCGCGCTCTCACCTGCCACAGTCAACATCCGGCTCACCGCGCTGCGGCAGTTCCTCGTCTATTGTGCGCTCTACGGGTCTGCGATCTCACTTACGCCTGATCAGATTCGTGCGGCTTTGCGGCGTCTCAGCATTGAGCGCCGACGACCATATCAGACGCTGGCAGAGCCAGAGTGGGCGCAATTTCTGGCGGCGGCGCGCCTGCCAGCGGACCGGCAGTCAGGCCCTGCCACTGGGACTCAAGCAGAAAGATGCGACCCCGCCCGTTCAACGGGTCCCTGGGGTGTGTCGCGTGCTGTGCGAGAAGAGGCCCGCAAGCTAGCCGAGAAGAGTGAACGCCTGTACGGAGAAGCTTCCAGCGAGGATGCAGCCGGATGAGCGGATGGAGCAGGCTACGCGGAAATTGATACGCTCCAGAGCTGGCCTCACCGGTGAGCGCACCGCGCCGCGCGATCATGCTCTGCTGGCTCTTGCGCTGGCGACAGGGCTACGCGCCATTGAACTGGCCTCGCTGGACGTGGGTGATCTCTCACGTGAGTGGCGTGCTGGACAGGAAGAGTGGTGGCTGGTCCTTCCAGATAGTAAAACAAAAGGACAGAGCGGTGGACGCTCACTGCCTCTGGCTGCAGAAGTCCTACAAATTCTGCGCGACTATCTGGAGATCACAGGACGCCACTGGGAGCGCCCAGAAGATCGTGGGACGCCGCTCTTTCTATCAGGAGCCGTGAAAAATCAGCGCGCGCCACAGACACGAATGGCGAGACAACGTGCTGGTGAGACCTCCGAAGCACAGCCAAAGCCAGCGTTTCGCAGGCTAAGCCCCGGCCAGATCCGCTTGATCGTCGACCGCGTCGAGACACAATGGCAGGCGCTTTACGAGGGAACAGATAGGAGACAAGGGCGTCGGTCAGGCGATGCGCGGCGCATCTCGCCGCATGCGCTACGTCACAGCACAGCCATCGCGCTGCTTGAAGGTAATCAGGCAAACGGCGCCCGCCTGCCTCGGTCGAGCATGTGCGTGGCTGGCTAGGCCATCTCGATATACGAACGACACAGGGCTACCTTGCGCACCTCGACGCCCGCAGACATAGGCGTCCATTCACACTTTCTCCCGGAACTGCAAATGATCAGAGTTCAGCCGTCTCAGATGGAGAGGGCGATGATGTGGGTATGTAGGAGTCTAACTCGTAGCTTCGCGGCTCTCCCGTACTTCTGCTGATTTGTGGGCAGCCTCGCCGAGCAGCGCTCATCTACCCGACCTGGCGGTAGATTGTCCGCTGCCGTAAGAGATCAAGGCGCGCCCGTCCGTAACTGGCGCGCTTGAGCAATTTGAGTTTGTTGACGTGGCCTTCCACCGGCCCCTGGCTCCAGCGAAGTGTCAGACCAGCGCGGACGGCGGCTTCATCTTTGAGCAACCCCTCGAGGAAGTTTCGCAGCTCCTGACAGCCCTCCTGACGGACACAGGAGATCCACTCGTCGAACGCGACGCCGCCTCGTTCACGCACGAGCCGACAGAACCCTTGCGCGTGCTCATAGGCGCGGGCGATCTCCGGATCAGCGGCGAGCAAACGAGAGAGGGTGGTCTGCTCCGCCGGCGTACGCTGAGATTCGACGGTCAGCAGCAGACGCGCTGCCTGGCGCGTGGTCAGCGGCCGCACAGTGTCCTCTTGCGCCCCTTGCTCCTCATAGAGTTGTGCCTCGGATACGGATTTGTATTTCTTGCGTTGACCTGTCTCGATGCGCAGGAGCCCGATAAAACGGGCAACGGTGCTGCGCGACTGGGTATAGCCGTGCGCGACGAGCTCGCGCCAGAGTTGCTTGGCGTTGCGACAGCCCTCATTCCAATGGCGCAGCAGGTAGGGCTTGTAGGCGTCAAGGGGCAAGCGATGAGGAACGGGACATTGTGCCCGTGTCGGCGGCTGCTGCATACGCAAGTAGCGATACACCGTTCCGCGGCTGATCTGCAGATGCTGGGCGATCTGGCGGATGTCGACGCGCTTGGCGGACAGCTCGTGGATCTGCTCATAGAGCTCGACGAAGCGCTCGTGGCTCCGCACGCTGCGCTCCTCACCCTGCTGCGTTCTCCCGGTGAGCCAGGGTGTCTCCTCGAGGATTTGTCGCCGTGGTGAGGCCTGCTGCGCCCGCAGGAGGTGTTTGCGGTGAACGAAGAACCCGTCAAGGGCCTCCCACAGGTGACTGGGTGGGCGGAGGCTGTTGCCAACCTCCGCCTCCCTTCAGGAGTGGAGTAGGCCGCCAGCGAGGTGTCAGCATGATGACCCTTTTCTGTCGGCCCCTCCCCGAACGGAACATGCACGTTTCCGCGCATTCCGCTTTCCAGTGACTATCTCCGAAAGGACACGGTGTTTCGACCTGCATGGATAGCTTCATGGCAGGGACGACACACGACGAGTGTCTTGCGTCGCCGCCTTGCCATGAGCTTCATCCACTCTGGTTTCTCTTTTCGCCCTGGCTGTCGAGGTCCGCGAGTTTGCGGATATGGTGAACCTGAATTTGCTTCCCAGATCCACACAGTTCGCAGATGCCGACTAAGAGCCGTTTCACCAGTTCGTTTTGGTCTAGTGGTGAAGATGTTGGGCGAACATCCACCAGTATCGCCGGTTGCTGCCGTATAAAGGAATGCCGCCGAACTGCGCGCCAATGGCTTTTTCCCCTCGCCTCGTGGGACCGTCACTTCGGAAACAGTTCGCGGTCCATGGGTGGTGTCGGTTGTCGCTTTGTACTTCCGTGCCATCTTCCGAACACCGAACGATGTTTCCTGCGAGGGTCTTGAGCAGCGAGGTCTCCATGACCCAGCGGAGCTTCCCCAGACGGAAGACATCTTGGGCCAGGAGGTAATATTGGACAAGTCCCCGATATTCCGCCTGGAACTGACTGACGATCGTGTAATCGCTGTCATCCAGCATCTGCGCCCGTTGAGCTGGTTTTCCCTTTGCATATAAAGCGCGCACTTCTTTGTCACCACCGTCCGTGGCACGCGCAGTCCCATCATGCCATTGACTTGGCGTCGACCACGGTGGTCGAGCTTGTCATCGGCATGTTGGGCCACGATTTCGTAGCCGAGGAAATGCGCCGCCTCGTGTGCGCATGGGTAATCAGCGTCTTTTCGTCGGACAGCTCCAGCTTGAGGTGTATCGCGCAGGAACACCGCGATATGGCGCTTGATTTCCTCAGCTTCGCCTTTGGCCCGCTAAAACCAAGCAGAAAATCATCGGCATACCTCAGGTACCTGAGCCGCCGATAATTCGGGGCGTTGAGGTCTGCTCGGTAGCACGCGCCGTTGCTGACGCAAGGTCCGCACTGCCATGCGGTCGCCCCTCCGTTTTGCCCGCGCAATCGCCCATTGGAACTCCTGATACGCAGGATTTGGGCGTCTGCGCGTCCCTCGGTTGTAGCGGGGCAGCAGTTCTTTCTCGACAAACTGATCCAATCGATCTAGGATAGATATTGACAAGATGGGGCTGCACACGCCGCCTTGCGGTGACCCGCTCAGCGTCGCGTTCCAGCGCCAGTCCTCCAAATATCCCGCCTTGAGCATTGCGCTGAGCAATCGCAGGAATCGGTTGTCGTGGATGGTTTCTCCCACAATCGCCAAGAGTGTTTCATGGTCGAGACGCTCAAAGCATTGGGAAATATCGCCCTCCAGAAACCAATGCGTCCCCTTCCAGACATGCACCACCTCGTTTAACGCGGTGTGGCAGCCTCGATCTGGGACGGAAGCCATGGGAGTGGTCACTAAACTGCACATCGTAGTACGCCTCTAACAGCAGTCGGACTACTTCCTGGACCAGTTTGTTGGACCACGTTGGCAGGCCGAGCGGACGCAACTTCCCGTTTTTCTTCGGAATGTAGACCCGCTTGACTGGTGTCCACCGAAAGCGCTCATGGCGCAGCGCGTCAATGATTGTTCGATTTTCTCCAGCGACATGCCATCCACGGTTTCCCCTGTGGCTCCTGGGGTCATGGCTCCACCATTGGAGTACAGACGCCCGTAAGCCAGCAGGAACAACTGCGGATTGAAGAGTTGCCGATAGAGCCTGGTGAGCGGAAGTCTCCGCTTTCCGCGTTCTTGGAGGATACTCAGTACCGTTTCGGCGCTCTGCATTTCGCATGCCTCGCTTATGCTGAGTATCAAGTCACCTGTACCCCGTCGCCCTGCGCCTGGCTTTCCCAGGCTCCTTGGTGGGACGTTACCCCCACGACTACCATGAGCACTCCGTTCCCTGGCGGTCGCCCGCTGTAGGGAATCCCGTGGTACGTCTCTGTCACACGTCCGAGCATGACGTAGGTGGCCCATTCATCTCCTTCAATGCCCTCATTGGGTATCGCTCGTCTCGCGAAGGTTGTATCGTCCCACGGTTCATGCCGATACACGAGACGACATCGGCTGCAGACGTGATGCCGACGGGTGGTGCACTTTTCACCTGCTGGAGATTAGGCTTCAGGCAGTTTAGCTTTCACCGTATCATGCGGGTCTTGCAGCCCTCCTCACACACGCCTTCCGATTTTGGCTGCTTTACTGGCATGCTATTGTCCCCGTTGTCTTTCAACGCCAGGTAAGCCAGTTAACCCAAGAACCTCCCTTCAAGTTCTTCCTGGCTGCGCCAGGGATGCGACAGAGCGCCTCACGGCGCACACCGTGCCGTAACCCT
>CAVTFE010000008.1:0-19782 GCA_963733745.1 uncultured bacterium | reverse complement strand
TACAGTGACGAGGACAGGTGTGGAGATCAGGGACGCACTCAGCGGGAGAGGTTGGCATGGCATCCGCGTTCTTGCCAGGCTTTGGCCCGCTCCTCAAACAATTTCGCCGCGCCGCCCGCCTGACCCAGGCGCAACTGGCCGAGCGCGCTGGCTTCAGCGTCGTCTACATCAGCATGCTCGAACGCGGCGCCCGCCAGCCCCAGCCATCCACGGTCGCGCTGCTCGCTGACGCCCTCGACCTCTCCGAGCGACGAGCGCGCCGCGTTGGAGTCAGCCGGCGCAGGCGCCCAGCGTCGCGCGACGCCGGCGCGATAGCGACGCGACGCAGGATCCCCGCCTCTCCCGGTCGGCGGCTTCCTGGGCGCGCTGCCGGCGGGTCCGCTGGTCGGACGCGAGCGCGAACTCGCCGTGGTTGACGATGCGCTGGAGGCGGTCGCGAGTGGGCAAGGACGGTTGCTCGTCCTCGTAGGCGAGCCGGGGGTAGGCAAGACCCGGCTGGCGCAGGAGATCACGCTGCTGGCGCGCGCGCAGGGCTTTCGCGTCCTCACGCGGGCGCTGCTACGAGCCACAGCAGACCCTCGCCTACTCACCCTTCCTCGAAGCGCTCGCCATGGCCGTGGCACTGCCAGCTCTCGTGCAGGCGCAACTGCCGGAGCGCTGGCCGGAGGTCGCCCGGCTCCTGCCCGACCACTGGCGAGCGCTCCGTGCCCGCGCAGCTGGACGACCGCAACGCGCAGCAACGGCTCTTCTGGCAGGTGACCGGCTTCCTGGGGACGCTGGCCGAGCAGACCCCACTCGCCCTGCTGCTGGACGACCTGCACTGGGCCGATAGCGCCAGCCTGGACCTCTTGCAACATCTGGCGCGGCACGCGCGTGAGCGGCCCATCCTGCTGGTGGGAACCGCGCGCGAGGTCGAGGCGCAGCGCCAGCATCCCCTCGCCGACGCGCTCAGCGATCTGCGCCGCGACGAGTCTGCTAGAGCGGATCGCGGTGCGACCGCTCGCGTCGGAGGAGACGAGCGCGTTGATCGGGGCGACGCTGGGCGGAGCCGAAGGCGCGGAGAGGCGAGACGCACAGCGGTCTCGCCGCAGCTTGCGCAGCGCATCTATGCGCGCAGCGAGGGCAACGCCTTCTTCACCCGCCAACTCACCCGCGCGCTGCAGGAGCAGGGCGAGGCCTCAGCCTTCGCCGAGGGGCAGTGGCGGCTGACGCGCGCGAGCGCGGCGCGCTCGAGGCGCCAGAGAGTATCCGCGCGGTGATTGGGCAGCGGCTGGGACGGCTGACGGCGCATACACAGGACGTGTTGCGCGAGGCGAGCGTGCTGGGTCAGGTCTTCGCCTTCGACGATCTGCGGCGCATGGGCGATCGCGGCGAGCAGGAGGTGGAGGAGGCGCTGGAGGAGGCGGCGGGCGCGGGCATTGTGCGCGAGGGAGAGCATGACCAGTATCACTTCAATCATGCCCTGACGCGCGACACGCTCTACGCCGAGCTCTCAGCGCGGCGCAAGCGGCGGCTGCATCGGGCGGCGGCGGAGACGATCGAGGCAGCGCCCGATCATAAACGTCGTGTGGCTGAGCTGGCCTACCATTACGCTCGCGCGCATGACCACGAAAAGGCGCTTCTGTATCTGCTGAAAGCCGCTGAGGACGCTCGCTCGGCCGCCTCTTACCATGAGGAGGCGTCGCTGCTGGGTCAGGCGATCGAGGCCGCGGAACAACTGGGACGCAGCCAACTGGTGAACGAACTCCATGCGTTGCGCGGACGCGCCCTGCGCGCCCTCGACCAGGCGGCGGCAGCGGAACACGAATTCCTGACCGCGCTGGACGGCCTGGCGCCAGAAAACATCGAGCAGCGCATCGCAGTCCTTATCGACCTCGCGGTGGTAAGCCATTTCCTGTTCAAAGCCGCGAACATCCGCCGCTACGCCGATGAGGCGCTGAGACTGGCGGAACGGATTGGACGCGATGATCTGGCGGCGCGGGCGCTGGCCGAGATGGCGATAGCCGATACGTCAGATGGCGAAGTGGTTGCGAGTGTAAAGCGGTTCCGTCAGGTGTTCGCGCGCGCTGGCCCAGACCAGCGCCGTCCGCTTATAGTGGCGAATGACCAATACGGCCAGAATCTCTATTACCTGGGCCAGTACGAAGAGGCGGCGCATCGTATCCAGGAAGTCCTCGACTTTGCGCGGAACAGTCATGATACGACGTACACACCGCGCGCCCTTGGCGTCCTGCTGCTGACCCAGGCCGCGCAAGGACATTATCGGGATGCGCTCGAACGCCTCGAGGAGGCCCGGCGTTTCGCACGTGAGCATGGAACGGGTCGCTGGCTCGCCCGCGCCATCGCCATGTGGGGCGGAGCGCATCTGGATGCCGGCGATTATGCCGGGGCGGAGGCGCTGGCGGAGGAGGCGCGTGAGCTTGCTCGCTCGGTGGGATTTCCTCAGGCCATCGCCGCGACGGGCATTGACCTCTTATTCAATTACGCGCGCCGCCATGAGGTAGGACGCGCCGAGACCCTTATCGCTCCTGTGGCGGAGGCGGTCGCGCACGCTCAGGGTCTCCATAGCTGGCTCTGGCGCCTCCGATTGGCGCAGGTCCGCGCGGAGATCGCGTTGGCGCGGGGCAACCACGAGGAAGCGCTAGATCGCGCGCAGGTCGCCCTCACACAGAGCCGTAAAGCTGGACGCCTCAAGTATGAGGTGGCCGGATTGCTGACGTGTGGCCAAACGCTGGTGGCTCTGGGCCAGGAAAGCCAAGGAATCACGGATCTTCGCCGCGCGGTGGAACTCGCGCGGCTACTCGGCGATCCAGCCATCTTCCTGCGTGCGGCGACCGTGTTGCTGAGTCTGGATGGCGATGATGTGTTGCTGGCCGAAGCGCTCGCCACAACGGAAACCATCGCCGCGGCGTTGCCCGATGACGAGATGCTTCACGCCTTCCAGGCGGCGGAGCCAACGCGCCTCGTCGCGCGGTTGACCGGCGCCAGAGCGCCAGAGCGCTAGAGCAATAGCGCGGCTCCCATCTCGACTCCACGGCGGCGCGCAGTGAACATCTTCACCCTCTGGCGTCGCGGGATCGCTCTCCCCCGACTGAGAGGCGCGGTGGATATTCACCCACCACGTCTCCCAGCGCCAGGTTGAGGAGTAGTGCGCTAGATGCGCGCCTCGAAAACGCGATTGAGCGGCGTCTCGACGGCGCGGCGGAAGCGGCTCAGTCCCCTAAATCCAGATATCCGAGGTGCAGTCGCCGCCAGGATAGCGCATCTCGTGGGCACGCGCAGGGCCGTTGGCTCCTTCGAGAAGTCCACAAAGAAGCGCTCGTTGAGCTTCATCCCGCCGTTCACCGTGTCACAATCTATCTGCACAATCGAGGATCCGGCCTTGGCCATATCGGGATAGAACTCGTTATCCCAGGAGCTCAACAGTGAGTTCGTCACGTAGAGCCGCTTGCCATCCAGGCTCAATTGCAGCATCTGTGGGCCGCCCTGCAGCTTGTGTCCCTGCGCTTCGCCGCCCTTCCCCAGCAATCCGCCAAGCCACAGTTGCCCGGTGAGCTTGGGGGTCGCAGGATCGCTGACGTCATACTGGCGCAGATCGCCGTGCAGCCAGTTGGAGAAGTAGAGGAAGCGATCATCCATCGAAAGGACCAGGTCGGTGATCAGCCCCGGCACGGGAATGGGCCATCCTGCCAGCTCGACGGAAGGAACGGAAATGACGTTGTCGGCCTGCCAAACGCCGTTGACTTTGTGGCAATGCCACATCGTGCTGCTAAGCGCCGCCCCGACAAATGCATGTTCGCTGTCCGGATTGTGGTGGAAGCGAACCTCCAGGGGAACCAATCCATCTTGGCCCAGGTCGATGCTCTGGGTCAACTCGTGTTTCTGCCAATCCCAGAAGTGCAAACGATGCCCATATTTGTCAGCAGCCACGTCCTCCACATTGAACCCAGGCTCGTAGGTGTTGGGGGAGGCGAACTCGCTGCTGATCATGACGTTGTGGCGCGGCTGGTACCAGTAGTCGTAGTTGTAGACCATGCCATCGGCCTTGTTTTCCCAGCGTCCGGCGATGTTGAAATCGCCATCTAGCAGCAGGAACCCGCCAGGGCCATTCCCGTCGCTATCGCCTAACATCGAGATCATGACAGTGCCATCGGCTAGGCAGTGGACGGTATGGGGCGCGCTCAGGTTCGTCTTGGCCTTGATCTCCTCGGCCTCGATCACCTTGTGCAGCCTGGGGGCGCGCGCATCTTCGGTGTCAATGATGTGGATGCGGCCAGAGCGGAAGCCACCTGCGATTAAGAAGCGCCGTGACTTGCTCTCGTCGTCGTGACACGAGCTACAGGCATTCCAGCCAAAATGGTGCAACTCATCATCCATGCCAAGTTCCGTACGATGGACGACCTGCGAATAGGTTGGCGACGCCGGATCAACGTCAACGGTTGCCAGATAGTCTGGCGACTGAATTGCGGTGCCTCCGTACAGCCCAACGGTGTACAGCAGCTTTTCACGCTCTGCCCGCATGGCCTCTTCTGGCGAGGCATACCCCGGCCCACAGCAAGCGTTGGCGTCGCTGGAGCCATCGGTCTGCGCGTGTTGCGCATGTTGCATGTGGTCGTGCTCGTGTGTCATCGGTAATTCATCCTTTGCGTCTGTTGCATCTGTTGCGTCTGTTGCGCGTGCCCTCTGCGGAAGCCGCGCTCATCTTCGGCAAACCTCGTTGGCAAAACACGGTACACATCACCTCATTTGCTCCTCCTTATCCAACCCAAAGCGTCACGGGGTCCTACCAGAAAGGCAGTAGCCCCGCCAGTCCGAAGCGGTCGGGTGGCGCTGCGGGCAGCGCCACCGTAAGAACCGCGAGCGCGCAGAAGATCAGGCCGACCGGCCAGCGAAGCGCAAGCGCGCGTGTCCGAAGAAATTGCTCGGCCGCCATGACGCCGGTCAGCGCCGCCATCCACACCAGACTCCCCATCCCCACACCAAACATGGCCAGCATGAGCGCCCAGCATGAGCCGAGATGCGCGCGTCCGACGCCCGCTCCCGCGCGACAGGAGGCGTCGAGACGTGACACGTCCGCGCGCTGCGATGGAACCTGGCAGGCCATCAAGAAGCGCGCTTTGCCTGGCGTGAACTGATAGACCCCGGCCAGCGCGAGCGCCCCTGTGGCGATGACCGTGTCGTGGGAGCCAAGCCATGACCAGTTCTCTACCAGGCTGTGGATGAGGGCATCGCCAAAGAACGCGACACAGCCAAAGGCCGTCCAGATGAGGTCATATCCGGCCAGGAACATGGCAATGGCGCCAGGCGCCCTGGCAGATACGCCGTCGCCGCTCGTCATCTGGCGAAGCAGTGGCGTGAGGGAAGGAACCATCATCGCCAGGATCATCACCTGCCATGAGACGAGGAAAAAGCCCAGGGCGCTGAATAAAGGGAGACCGCTGTCCCGCAGCAGGTAATGGTGATCGCCCCACTCGGTATGGCGCGTCAACACCGCGAGCAGCGCTATCGCCCAGGCGGCGACGACAAGCAGCCACGGCCAGAACGGCAGGCTCCCGCGATAGGTCTGGTCAGGTTTCTCTTGGTCACGGTGATCGATGAACAATGGCGCTGGAAGCCGCATGGGACATCTCCATGTGGAAGTTATGGATTGATCGCGCAAAGGTTTTTGGTCAGGTTCACCTGACGTGATAGAAGGCGTCTCCTGGCTGAAATCGTTCGCGCCGCAACGAGTAGACGGCGACGGCGGGATCATCCAGCGCGATGGAGTCAATGCCCGTCATCTCGCGGTAATCCATGTGTTTCTCGTAGGCGAAGCCCAGATGCTCCAGCACACGGCCTGAAGCGATATTGGCGGGCACGATGGCCGCCACGATGCGGCTCCAGGTGGTGTTCTCGAAGCCGTACCGCACCACGGCTCGAGCCGCCTCAGTGGCGAATCCCTGCCCCCAGAAGGATTTGCCCAAGTAGTAATCCAGCTCACCTTCATCTGGCCGTGGAGTCGCATCCGCGCCGCAGAGGCCAACAAGCTGACCATCGGCCTTTCTCGTTATCACCCAGCCGACAGCGCTCAAGGGCTGCGTCTCCCAGCGCTGCTGATAGACGTTGAGCGTTCGCGTGGCGCGCTCATGGAAGGTTCCCTGACCCTTTGGCACGTAGCGAGTGACATCCGGATCGGCGATATGAGCCGCCCATGCGTCAATATCGGCGGGAACAGGGCCGCGCAAGATTAGGCGGTCAGTTTCCACTATCGGGATGGTCAACGAACTCATGCCGTCCTCCTGATCTGCTCGCCGAGAGAGGCGTGTTCGGCGCCTCTTGTTATCTCGGACGGGAGGAGCATACCCGCGTCCTAGAGGCGCGCGCATGGGTATTCCTACGCGATTTCGGCGGATCATCCACCTATTTTGGCGCTGGCGGCGGAGGAGGGTTGGGGAAGTAGCCCAAGCTCATAGGCGCGCCGCACCGCCTCGGCCCGCGAGCGCGCGTTGAGCTTCATCAATACACCAGCGACATGATGCTCAACTGTCCTGGGGCTGGTCGAGAACTGGGCAGCGATTTCGGCGTTGCGTAGCCCCTCAGCGAGCAGCGGGAGCACCTCAAGTTCACGATTGGTCAGACCGCGCGGGTTCCCGCGTGTCACTGGGCGGGGTCCACGGGAAAGACCACGAGCGCCCTGGCCTTTGAGCCGCTGGCGACTTATCTCCGTCGCGGGCGTCGCGCCCAGACGCTCGAAGATAGCGAGAGCGACGCGTTGAGCGGCTTCATCGCCATCGAGGAGGGCAAGCGCCTGCTCCCAGGGGCACCCAATCCGCTCCCAGGCCTCCGCCGCCGCGCGCCAGTCACCCGCGACCTGGAGCGCGTAGGGCGCGAATGTCTCTTCTGGCGCTGTGGTCAGGCCAGCGCTGCGCCAGAGCCAGATCACCAACTCGCTCTGGTACCATGAACGGACCACTTGGAATGGCGGGCGCCAGGCCACGCCGATCTCGGCCGCGCATCCAGCAGGATCGCCTTGTAGCCACCTCCACTCGGCGCGGGCGGCCGCCACTTGCTCGATGCGTTGCGGCTCGCCAATCGCGAGCGCCAGGTCGCGCGCTTCGTCCAGCGCGGCTCTCGCTCCGGGATCGCCACGTCGCGCTCGCACTCGGCCGAGGACGAGCAGCGCGGGTACGCGATTGGTGACCGCCATCCAGGGGACGTCTAAGATGGCGGTGGCGTCTTCCTCCGCCCCCAGCCAGTCTCCTTGATCGAGTCGCGCACGCGCTTGCGCCCAGCGCAGGAAATGCCCCCAGGGATCGAGGTCACGCTCGGCGCAGTAGGCGATGCCCTCGTGTAAGTAGACGCTCGCCTGGGGACGCTGAAGGCGTAAGACCGAGTAGATCGCGAGGTTCGCATAGGCGCGCGCGGCATGCTCCTCGTAGCCGTGCTCCAGCGCGATCTCCAGGCTACGCTCCAGTTTGGCGCGGCCCTGCTCATCGCCGCTGGTGATCTCCGCCGCGCCCACGCTGTTGAGCGCGTAGCTGAGTGTCTCCAGATCGCCCAAACGCTCGGCCAGCGCGATGGCGCGTTCACCCCAGAAGAGGGCGGCGGCGCTGTCGGTCGCCCGTGTGCCGAGATGAGCCAGGTTGCCGTACGCCAGGGCGAGTTCGTGACCCTGTGGCAAGGTCTCCAGCGCGGCCACCGCCGCGCGTCCATGACGTTCCGCCTCGTCGTTTCTGCCGAGAAGCCAGCTCAGGCGTGAGAGACGGCATAGGGTTTGTCCTACCTTCTCCGTGCGATCCAGGGCGCGCCAGAGCGCCAGCGCCGCTTCGCAGGGGGCAAGCGCTTCCTCTATTTGCCCGGTCAGGTAGTGTTCGTTCGCCAAACCATCGAGCAATTCAGCCCGCTGCTCTGGGGCCAGTTGGTCGGCGTAGAGCAAGGCGGTCTGGTAGTGCGCCGCCGCCGCCCGATGCGCCTTCTGCGCCGCCGCCTGCCTGGCGGCTTCAGGGGCAAACCACAGCACGAGCGCGGCGTCCTCTGCCTGGGCGGCATGGTGGACCAGCCGCGCCAGCGAGGGCGAACCGACGTCACGCCTCAACAACACATGCAGGATGTCGGCATGAAGCGCCTGTCTGCGCGCGGAGGAAAGCGCGCCTTCGACGGCCTGCCGCGCGAGTTCGTGCCGGAAGGCGATTGTCTGTCCCTCCAGCCGTAGCAATTGCGTGGACAGGCATTCATCGAGCGCCGTCTCGTCCCCCACGCCCAGCGCCGCAACCACCCAGCGCTCGATACGCCCTGGAGATACCGCAACTATCTCGAGGAGGCGTTGCGCTTCCGGCGAGCGGCGCGCCACACGCGCGAGGACCGCGTCAGACACGCTGGTAGGGACGCCAGGATCGTCGCCGGCAAGCGCTTCGACGACAAAGAAGGGATTGCCGGCGGTGGCGGCGTACAATTGCTCGGTTGGACGGTGGGCCTGCTGCGCTAGAGCGGTCACCGCGGCTTCCGAGAGCGGGAGCAAGGCGCAGCCGTGTGACGTCACGGGAGGGCAAATCACCCAGGAGGAGACGTAGTGGATGGTCGCGGCTCAGTTCCTCGTCGCGATAGGTAAGGATGAGCAGGGTTGAGGTACGGGGATGCGGCGGGCGAGATACTTGAGCAGGTCGAGGGTCGCCTCGTCGGCCCAGTGGATGTCCTCGATGACGAGCACAGTCGGCGCCGAGGTGAGGTCGTCGAGGACGGCGGCGAAGAGCGCCGCGCGATGCGCATTGCTATCCAGGAGCGCGCGCAGCGGCGATGCGGTCTGCCGGGCGATGTCATAGAAGGGGCCAAGCGGGCGCGGCGTGAAGAGCGCCTCGCACGCCGCCCACAGGATGCGCATAGGCGGACGTCCCTCGCGCGCCTGCGCGACAAAGCGTTCGACGAGCGCGGTCTTGCCGATGCCCGCCTCGCCGCTGATGAGCGTAATCCGCCCCTGGCCAGTTGTGGTCTCGCCCAGCAGAGCGTCAAGCGTGGCCAGCTCGTGGTCGCGTTCGAGCAGATGCATCGCCATACGCTTCCCTCTGCCACCCAGGAGCGCCATCGTCTGCGCCGACGCGGTCTGTTGTGACTTTATATCACCGCGCTGGTCTGTCGAGGGAAGAAGCCGTAGTCGTCGAGGAGATGACGCGCCAGGAGGAATATCTGCGCTCGCCGGTCGTCGCCCAGTCAGCGACGCGGCGCCCGGCGGCTGGGAAAGGCTGGTCATGCTGGCTCGCTCTGCTGCGTGGCGCGATCGCGGTTCTCCGTCCAGAGAACATTCACGATCAGCCACTTGTCCTGGCTGCGCGCCAGTTGCAAGAAGTCCAGATACGCATAGGATTCGGCCCTGGCGCAGGCGATGTCGCCGTAGATATCGAGGACAGTGACGGCGTAATAGCGTTTATCAGCGGGCGCGTCATCTCTGCCACCGCCCTGCGCCGTCTTTGTCACCATCTGCTGCTGGCTCAGGTGGTGAAAGCGCTCGGCGCCTGTCTGTGGATCGGGCAGGATCGCGCGTTTCGCCAGCTCGGGATGCAGGCAGCGGCGCATGCGTTCCGCGTCGCCCTCATACCAGCCCTGCATGTAGTCCAGCGCGGTCTGCTGTATTTCCGCGACATCGCCGGCGTATGTTCGCCCAGCCGTTTGTGGCGTTATCATGCTCTGCTCTCATCTCGAATGAGGAAACTCAGATCAATTCGGCGATGAGCGCTGCCGCGCGCGCGGCGCCATCGGTCTCGACATCGCGGTAGGTCACGGATCGGTCGATCTCCTGCGCGATGGCCTCGGCGATGGTCTCCGGCGTCGCGGTCTCGTAGTCCATGCAGCGCCCGGCGCCGTAGCGGTTCAGCCGGTGGCGCACGTGGAAGTTCTGCTCGAAGTGGTGGCGCAGCGGGAAGTAGAGGAACGGGCGCTTGTTCGCCGTCAGTTCCATCGCCGTCGTCAGGCCACCCTGCACCACCGCGAGGTCACAGACGGCCAGGTGGCGGTAGAGCTGATAGACGAATGGGCGCACCTCCAGCCCCTCGACGACTGGCAGCGAGGCTGGATCGATACGCGGCCCCGCGACGACGATCATGCGCAGGTCGGGAACACGCCGCTTCGCCTCCGGAAACGACTCCATGACGCGCCGCAGCAGGTGATAGCCCACGCCTGAGCCACCAACCGCCACGATGCAGACGCGCTCGTCAGGCCGGTAGCCAAGTTCGGCGCGGATCGCCTCGCGGTCGGCGAAGGCGGCGGGATCAAAGCCGGTGACGTAGCCGGCGAAGTCGTAGTGGCGCTCGGTCCAGGCGCGGATCGGCGGCAGATCACAGCCAAACGTGTCGGGCACGATGTCGTCGGGATTGCCGACGAAGATGGCGCGGTCGCGGATGCGGCGGTAGCGCTCGACCTGCTCGATCATCTCGGCGTTGTAGTCGGCGGTCAGGAAGGACTCGCGCTCGCCGCCATCCGGCATCGGCAGGTAGCCGACGAAGTCGGTCATCCAGACGTAGGCGGCGCGCTTCTCCTCTGGGTTCTCGTGCAGGTAGTAGTCCAGTTCCCAGGCCTCGTCGCCGATCCAGAGGTCGTACTGCTCCTCGGTGACGACATCGTGGAAGAGCATGTAGTTCGCGATCAGGATCTCGTCCATGCGGCGCAGCGCCTGGAAGACGTGCAGGTCGTGCTCGGCGGACTCGCTCTCGACATGGCTTGATTCATTCGACAGGAAGCGCGCTGGCAGGGTGGATGCGCTCGCCGCGAGCCTCGAGGACTCTGGTGACGGGGTTCTGCGCCAGCCAGTCAATCTCGAGGTCGGGATGCAGCTCGCGCAGCTCGGCGGCGATGGCGACGTCGCGCTGGGCGTGTCCCAGGCCGATAGGCGAGGAGATGTAGAGCGCGCGCTTCTTGCGGCTGTGGCCGCGCATCCAGTTGATCTTCTGCGGCGACGTCGGCTGAATACGCTGCATGAACTCGTTGAGCAGCAGGTTGACCTTGACCGGATCACGCGCGTGCGGAATATGCCCACTGCCCTCCAGCGTCGCCAGCGATCCGCCGCGTCGCTTCGGCCAGCGCGACGCCGCGCCGGTGCGGCGAGATGGCATCCTGGTCGCCGTGAATCACCAGTGTCGGGCATCGCACGCGCTCGGCGCAGTCGCGCACCCAGTTGGTGTCATAGGCGGGTCGTACGCGCTTCGCTTGGACGGCGACTCCTCGATGGCGATGAGCGTCTCCGGCGTCGTCTCCAGCCCCCAGCCGACGGAATCCTCGATCTGCTTGGTCGAGTGCGGCTCGGTGAAGACCTGCGAGAAGAAGAAATCGAGAAAGCCCTGATAGTCGCGCAGCCAGTAGTGGCGGTTGTACTTGGCCCAGCCCTTGTCGGTGGGCAGGACATCGTCGAAGGAGTAGACCATGCGGGAGGCGTGGAAGGGCGGGATGCGGCAGCGATGGCGCGATGAAAACGACGCCAGAGACGCGCTCAGGATGGTTCGCGGCGAGCAGCAGCCCCCACTGCGCGCTCATCGAGAGCGTCACCAGCGCCGCGCGTGGCGTGTCCGTCGCATCGAGCACGGCCAGCGCGTCGGCCACATACTCTTCATTCGCGTAGGCCGCCGGGTCCGCTGGGCGATCCGACTTGCCGTTGCCGCGCCCATCGAAGGTGACGACGCGGTAGTGGCGCGCCAGATAGGGTACCTGCATCTTCCATAGGTGTGAGTGGATGATGGACCAGGCGGGCATCAGCAGAATCGTCGTCTCACCGGAGCCGAAGACCTCGTACGCGATCTTGACGCCGTCGCGCTCGACGTAGCCTTCCTGGTCAGGAGTGCGCGCTCGCATGATCGTCCCCCATTCCTTTGTTCTTTTCCTTCTTGCGCTCTTCCAGTGAGACCAGCCAGTTGTCGATCATCGCCAGCAACTCCGCGTGCCCCTCGGTGATGCCGCCCAGACGATCCAGGATGATGCCTTCGTTGAAGGTCGCCACCAGAGCGACCATCGCCGCGACGGGAAACGCTCGGTGTCGAGGCCGTACTCCTCCATCGCGGGGCCAAACGCCTCGGTTAGCTGTGGCGACCCACTGGCTCCTCACGTGCGCCAAACGCTCGCGCAGTTCCGGGCGGTTCCAGGCGAGAGCCTGTAACTCCAGCCAGATCTTCTGGTAGCCGCTCTCGCGGTCTTCGTCGAGATATCCCATCGCGGCGCGCCATTTCTCTATGAACGGGAGCGGCGCGGCGTACATTCCGCGCTGCCGTTCGATGAGCCGGTCGGTGAAGCGCTCCAGCACACGGATGAAGAGCTGCTCCATCGAGCCGAAGTAGTAGTGGACGAGTCCGAGGTTGGCGCCGGCCTCCTCCGCGAGCCGGCGGGTGGTGATGTTGGCATAGCCGACCTCGACGAGAAGGCGCTCGGCGGCGTCGAGGAAGACTTGTTCGGTTGCGTTGCGATTGTCTGGCTTCACCATAGGTATTTCGACTCCGTGTTTCGAGTTAGTCAATTGACTTAGACAAATGACTAACCTATTGTGTATCATCTTGTCAAGGGCCGATGTTCAGAGAAGACCTCCCCTCCAACCCCCTCCCCTGAAACGGAGGGGGAGCCAGAACCATGGCGAGAATTGGTACGAGTGGTTCCCCCTTCCTTGGAGGGAAGGGGTCAGGTCCCCCGGGCGCAGGTTTATCGCCAGCGGCGCGAGAGGCAGCCAGTAAAGGAGACGGAGGAGATATCATGGAACCGAAGACTATCGGCATTGTGGGAATCACGGCGGAGGGCGCGTCGCTCTGCTATCGCACGATCGTATCGGAGAGCGCTCAATTGCTGCCCGGCGGCGCGCATCCACCGATCGCTTTGTACACGGGATCATTCGCTGTACTGAATGCGCGTCTCAAGGAGCGTGACTGGCCAGGAGTCGGCGCGCTCATCAGCGATTCGATTACGCGGCTGGTCTCCATCGGCGCGGAGCTCGTCATCATGCCTGCCAACGCGACGCACTACGCCGCCGAGTATTTTCTCCCGCAATGTCCAGTTCCCTTCCTGAGCATCGTGGATGTGAGCGCCGACGCCTGCGTTCAGGGTGGGTATGCGCGGGTCGCCGTTCTGGGTATTGGCCTGACGATGACCGATGGCCTCTACGATCAGCTCCTGCGCAGGCGCGGTATCGAGCCGATGACGCCCATACCCGACGAGCAGGCCACGCTCAACCAGATCATCTACGAGGAGATCATTCCGGCGCGGGTGACGCCCACGACGGCGCCGCGCATCGTGGCGATCCTGGCGACCCTGCGCGAGCGCGGCGCGGAAGCTGCGATTCTCGCCTGCACCGAGTTGCCGCTGGTCATCACCGAAGAGAACACGCCACTGCCCTTCATCGACACAACGCGATTGCTAGCGCGGACGGCGCTCGCGCGCGCCATCACAACGCCCTCTTGACAGCGGTGGCAAATCACGGCACACTGGCTGCTACACAATGGCCGGACGCTGGGCGGCGGAAGAACCCACTGGATGTGGGGCGGGGCGGCGGGAGGTTGAGGGCGGCGGCGCGTTCCACACCACTTTGGAGGACGGAAGCGATGTCGAGAATATCCCTGGCGCGCCCGTACGTCGCGCTGACGCTGATGACGCTTATCTTGCTGGTGGCGACAGGCTGCGGAGCCTCCAGCGCCACCACGTCTACAACGCCAAGCCCTTCGGCGTCAGCTTCGACCACCGCCACCGGATCGGAGACGCCGACGACCGCCACTGGTGGCCCCACCGCGACCCCTGGGCCATCGCTTAGCTCGCTGACCGTCTACGCAGGCTCTGGGGACGGCAACTTCTATGGCATCAACGCGGCGAACGGGCAGAAGCGCTGGAGCTACGCGACCGGCGCGGGCGGCAACAAGCCGATCACCAGCAACGGCCTCGTCTATTTCGGCACCGACGCCGGGCATGTCTTCGCGCTGAACGGTGGCGCGCTGGTCTGGCGCTATGGTCCGGTCGGCGGCGGGATTAACGGACGCCCCGCGCTGGAGAGCGGCGTCGTCGTCGTGGGCTCCTATGACAAGAACATCTATGGCATCGATGCTTCCACCGGTGCGCCGAAGTGGACTTTTTCGACGGGCAGCCAGGTCAGCAACGGCGTCGCCTCCGCGAACGGCGTCGCATACGTTGGCTCGGCGGACTTCTATCTGTACGCGATCAACGTCTCCAACGGCAGTCTCAAGTGGAAATTCAAGGAGGAAGCCCCGGTCGAGTTCGGCACGCCGGCGGTGGTCAATGGCGTGGTCTACACTGGCGACGACACCGGCCATTTCTACGCGCTCAATGCGAACACCGGAGCCAAGCTGTGGTCGTTTACGGCGGGCAGTGGTATCGCCAGCCGGGCGGCGGTGGCGAACGGCGTCGTGTATATCGGCTCGCAGGACCACAACCTGTATGCGCTCAACGCCAGCAACGGGCAGAAGCGCTGGTCGTATCAGACGGACTCGACGGTTGGCGTTCCCGTGCTCTACTCGAACCTGGTGGCGGTCGGCTCAAACAATGGAACCGTCTACGCGCTGGACGCTGGCAACGGCTCGTTCAAGTGGAAGTTCTCCACTGGTAGTGGCGGTGGAACCAGCCCCTGGATCGCCGTCACGCAGAACATCGTCTACAGTGGCTCGAGCAGTGGCTCGGTCTACGCGATCAACGGCGGCAACGGGAAGCAGGCGTGGAAGTTTTCCACCGGCGGCGCGTGCAGCTCGCCTGCCGTTGCGCAGTAGTGTGACTTACGCCCTAATATAAGCTGTTTGCCAGGTATTGACACTCCGCACGGGCTAAAGCCCGGCGGATTCTCAGGCTACGCACAGCCCAACGGCTCACGTTAGCGCCCGAAGGTTCTGCCCGAACCCACTGGAGGTTGACTCCATCGCGGCGTGGCGTGGTGAGCTCAACGACCGCCGCTCAAGCGGAGCGCACCTCGTCCAAGACGGGTTACGGCTTTTACCCGTGGGAACGACATTCCACGGAACCCCGTAAGAGGAGGTGCTTGGTGCGGTGCAAAATGTCCTCCCCACCTCTTCTCGCACAACGGGGAGGACACGGCAATGGACGCAGGACGCATGGCGAACGCCCCCAACCGCCTCACCGCACGGGTTGAAATCCCGGCGGCTTGCGGCGGGCGAAAGCCCAATAAGGTCAGCGAAATCGGCGGGCATGCGTTGAGGGAGCCGCCACAATTCGAGTTCGCATAGGATTGTGCGAGCGCCAGCGCCTGCACTAGAGCGGATGCCAGCGCGTCGTCGCCTGTCCTTTCCGCCGGATCGTGCAGATCTCCATCATATTGCGGCAAACCAGATGGGACGATATGGATGGTTGGCAGATCAGTCTCGCGCCCGGCGTCACGTAGCAACGCGCGCCGGTCAACCGCCAGCGCAAGAGCCTGACGCATGCGCAGATCATCGAAGGGCGCCATACGCCAGTTGGGAACGAGATAGGTCAAATCGAGCGCCGGAATCGCGCTGTAGTTCGTACCCTTGAGGCTGCGCAGATCATCAGATGGGGCGATAGGCGCTGCAACCATATCACCGACACTAGCTTTGTAATCACTGACCGCCTCAGTAGCAACTCGGTACAGCGTAAAGTTGACATGCTGGATGATCGGCTTTTTGCCCCAGAAACCGTCGTTGCTAGCCATCTCAAAGTGACCGGCATGATCCCACTTAGTGACTTTGTAGAGATTACCGCCAAAACCATTCCCATCTGCTAGATGCTCCGTCCAGTGGTCAAGATAGATCTTGACCAATCGCTCCGGGACGGCCCACGAGCCAGGCGTCGTCAGCGCAAAGAGGAACGATGGGTCAGGCGCGCTCAACTTGATCTGCAACGTGAGAGGGTCACTGGAGATGATGGACGATCCGACGAGCGTCTTCGCGCTTGTATGCGCCCCTGCTGGACATGCGCCGGCGTGAAAGGCCACCGCATCTTGAATACTGAAGAGGTAATGGGCAACCTCCGAGCGTGTGCAGGGATCAAGCGTACGGTTGAGCGAGTAGGCAAAGGTCTCTGAGTCAAGAGGATTGCTATCAGACCAGCGCATGCCTGTATTGAGGTGAAATGTCCAGGTGAGTCCGTCGCTGGTGACTTCATGGGATTTCGTAGCCCAGTCAATCGGTTTGAGATTGGCGTCCAGCGCGACTAGAGCAACTTGCAAGAAGCAAAGCCAGGCATGGGATGTGCTATACATAACAGTATGCGAGCCTATTCGACCGACCTCAAGGAACGCTTGGTGCGAGCGGTGGCTGACGGTCAGCCCATGCGAGAAGCCGCGCGCCGCTTTGGTGTGGCGGTGACCACGGTCAAACGCGCCGTGGTACAACAGCGCGAGACGGGCTCAGACGGGCTCGCTGGAGCGCAAGCCGATTCCCGGGTGCCCGCGCCGCATTGGGACGGAGCAGGAGGTCATCTTGCGCGCCCGGCTGGAAGCGGCGCCCGATGCCACGGTGCTGGAGCACTGTGCGTGGTGGGCCGAGCACCAGGGGCAGCAACTGAGCGAGGCGACGATGTGGCGGGCGATCCGCCGGCTGGGCTGGACGCACAAAAAAAGACACTGGCAGCCAGCGAGCGTGACGAGCAAGCGCGTGCCGCCTGGCGGGAAGCCGTCGCCACGCGCGACCCCGCGCAGTTCGTCTTTGTCGACGAAAGCAGCACCCATACCTCGCTGACGCGGCTCTACGGCTGGGCGCCGCACGACCAGCGCGCGACCGGCTCGGTGCCGCGCAACCACGGTCACAACACCACGCTGGTGGCCGCGCTGACCCCCGACGGGCTGCTCGAACCCTGGTTGCTCATCGCGGGGGCAATGACGAGCGAGACCTTTGAGTGGTACATCCGCGACGAGTTGGCGCCCCGGCTGCGGCCGGGACAGGTGGTGGTGCTGGACAACCTGAGTGCCCATAAGTCCCCCAGCCTGCGTGCGGCGCTGGCGGCGCGCGGCTGCGACCTGCTCTTCCTGCCGCCCTACTCGCCCGACTTCACCCCGATCGAGCAGGCGTTCTCCAAGGTCAAGGCCATCCTGCGGGGTCTCGGCGCCCGCACCCAGGAGGCCCTCCAAGCAGCGGTCCGTCTGGCTATCGCAGCCATCACTCCCGATGACGCGGCCGCCTGGTTCGCAAACGCAGGATACCCTCTACCTGCTCAAGATACTTGAAAGTTGCTCTAGTGGCGGAAAGACGGGTGCGCGATCTCATATTCCAGCGCACCCGTCACATGCGCTGGATCAAGCGACCCTACATCACTACCAGCCTGCCCCGTCGCCAGCACACTCAAAATTTGAGGGTCTTTTGGGAGGCTACAACCACATACGAAGCTCGTGCCTCCAGCACATGCGTCGACAAGCGCGACGACCAGCAGCGAGAAGACTAGACGAATGGCGATAGCACGCAGAGACAGCGAACGGCGCATGATCTAAGCTCCTTCACTGCGTGCGCGCATGTCAATGAGCGAGAGGCAGCATCGTTATTCTGGATACGCCGCGCGCCTGGCGTATCTCACAGCTTCGCAGGTCGCGCTATAACGGTAGGAGCCATAGACAGGTGAGATTGAGTGTTGTGCTGACCTCAAGCGTGCAATGAGAAGTCCCACATTCCGCAGTTTGGGTTGACCTACTTGAGGGATATTAGGTAGGGTGAGATCCAGGAGCCAGCGGGGCGGCTCCCTTCCAGGACGGGGAGGAGTCTGGGGCCGCATGGCGTCACAGTTTGTCGTCGAACATCTCAACCATCTGGGCATCGTCGCGGAGGTCTGTCGGGAGATCGGAGTGGCGGACTGGCTGAACCAGCAAGACCCCACCAACCGACAGCAGGTGAGCGTGGGGACGGCGACCGTCGCGCTCGTGCTCAACGGACTAGGCTTCAGCAATCGCCGGTTGTATCTCGTGCCACAGTTCTTCGCCGACAAACCGGTGGAGCATTTGCTGGGGTCTGGGATCCTGGCCGAGGACCTCAACGACGACTGTTTGGGACGAACCCTGGACTGGCTGTATGAGCACGACGTGACGCGGCTGTTCGCGGGGCTGGCGTTGCGGGCGCGCCGGGCGTTCGGCGTGGAGGTCAGGCGACTGCACGCCGACACCACCTCGTTCGCGGTCCACGGGCAGTACGACCCTTACGCGCAGGACCTGCCAGAAGCGCTGGAGACCCCAGAGCTGCTCAAAGCGGCGACCCGGGAGCGTGCAGACGCGGGAGCACTGAAGGAAGGGGAGGAGGAGGACGAGGCTCCATCCGTCATCGAGGTGACGTACGGGTATTCCCGTGACCACCGCGAGGACTTGAAGCAGTGGATGTTGGCGCTGGTCACCTCAGGGGACGGGATCCCGCAGTTCCTCCACCCCCTCGACGGCAACGCCAGCGACAAACGCGCACTGCTGGAGGCAGTGACGTCGCTCACGCACCAACTGCGAGAGAGCGGGGAGACGCCAGGCGTCTACGTCGCCGATAGTGGGCTCTACAGCGCGGAGAACGTCACCCATCTTAACGCCGCCGGCGTGCGCTGGGTGAGTCGGGTACCCGAGACCTCGACCGCGGCGCAGGCCATGGTGCAGGAACGGCTGGAGACGACCGAGGACGCGGTGGATGCGGAGGATGGCTGGCAGCGCAGCGCCGACGGGACACGCCACTGGTGGAGCCGGCTCCAGCCAGATCTCCCGCAGGGCCCAGAACGGTGGATCGTGGTGCGCACGCAGGAGGGGGAAGCGCGGGCGCGCGCCACGGTGCAGCGCCAAGCAGAGCGGGATCAGGCGACGTGGGAGAAACGGCTGTGGCATCTGGGGAACCAGCCGTTTGCCTGCCAGCCGGATGCGGAAGCAGCGCTGGCCAAAGCGTGTCAGCGCTTGCCGCCGTGGTTCACCCTCACCGCCACCGTGAGCTCGCACCCGACCTACCCTACCCGCGGCCGGCCCCGCAAAGACGCCGCTTCCTTTGCCACTCAGGTGTGGCAGATCCAGACGAGCTTGACCCCCGACCCTGCGGCGCTGGAGCGTGAAGCGCTGCGTCGGGCGGCCTATATTGTCGGGACGAACTTGCTGGACGTCGAGGCGTGGCCCGATGAGGCCGTCATCGAGCTGTATCGCGAACAGAGCGTGGTGGAGCGGAGCTTCGCCTTCTTGAAAGACCCGCTCTTTCTGGCCTCGTCGGTCTTTGTCAAACGACCAGAGCGCATCATGGCCCTGGCGTTCGTGATGACGCTCTGCCTGTTGGTCTACAAGTTGGCCGAGGTGCGGGTGCGCCAGCGCTTGGTGGACACGAAGCAGACCGTTCCCGACCAGGCCCGCAAGCCGACGGCGCGCCCGACGCTGCGCTGGCTGTTCCAGTATTTCGAAGGAATCGATCTGCTCCACATAGCCCAGCCAGATGGGTCCCGCGTCACCGAGGTCTTGCGCTTGGACACGGTCCACTGTTGTGTCTTACAGCTGCTGGGGCCGGACTACGAAAACTGCTATTTGGCCCTTCAACAAAGTGCGGAATGAGGGAGAAGTTCATCGTTTTGGTGGATAGTCCACAACCAGGCGTCCAGCGAGAGGCGACCCAATGCCGAGAGATTCCCTGCACGGGGAGCGACGCCACGCAAACGGCTCGTGATGGTCGTACCTCTGATATTGAATCAGCTCAAGGGGCTCACAACGCATCTGTGGCTAAGCTGACTTCGATCTCCTGCGTCTGGAACGCCATCCCAAAGGATCCGCTCGCGACTATCGCCTGATGCCCACGCTGTAATTAGGCATGAATCACGACAAAGTTAGCCATGTACACGCCTCACATGGACTGGGTACAATAGATCGATAGTCACGCCCAAAAGAGG
>CAVTFE010000007.1:0-5600 GCA_963733745.1 uncultured bacterium | reverse complement strand
TTTCTCCAGTTGGATCTCTCGAAAATGCAGAAGCCCATTCAGACTGCGTAAATCGGGAGTTAAGATAATTTGGAGACAAAACAGCGATGGTTCGTTCGGCATTGGCGGCAGCGTGCGTGTCTAGGACAAGATTGCCGCCCGGTTGAAAGTCCGAGGCTTGAATTATTACTGTATATCCGCCGAACTCTTCTAGCGTGACGCAATCCACCGGCCCATTCTTAGTTGTTGTGGTTGTAGCTAATGAAGAAATCCTTAGCCAGCTGTCATACCTCTGGCACGTGCCTGCATCTCTGTTGGTGTCACCTTCCCCAGACATGTTTTAACTAAACTACCAGCCACCTTATCGTAAGGGCTCCTAGTGAACGCTGTGCGGGGTACTAGGATAAAGAGTCGAGCTTGCAACCGACGGGGACTGGGAGATTACTGCTCTGCCAAGTGCGCTGCTTATCTACGACTCAAGGAATGCGCCTACTCTGGCAGCATACCTCACGACTGCCAGACAATCAAGTCGTCCGCGGGCGCTGTCGCTGCTTCTGACCGCGTGGCAGATGGGCTACCTGCGCGCTCACAGGCAGAAACCACATCCGACGCTTGTGGACGATCGACGGCGTTGTATCGTGAGGCGGTGGCTGTGGCGGAGCAGTATTAGCTCATGCGATAGATCGTCGAGGTGTCCGAGAAGTACACCGCGTGGTCTGGAGCCTCCTTCACGTCCAGGTGGCAGCCTGATGGCCCGTTCTGGAGCGTGGCGTGTGGGCTTCCCGATGTGACGATGCGCATCCCACCGTTGACGGTGCAAAAGACCAGATGGCCGGCAAGTTGTGATGGCCCAGACGAACTGATAAAGGCGGCTCCGGTCGGAACTATCGTGCTGTTCTCGCTGCTGTAATCGGGCTGCGGCTGGTCGACGGGCAGGAGGACGAGGCCAGCGGATGGCTGTACCCATAGCACTTGGGCCATTGATAGCCTTTGCCACGCTCCACGTTCAGGATGACGAGATCATAGCCGGTGGATGGCGCGCCCGCGTCGCCGCTCGGCCCATTGCTGGTGACCGCGATCTGTCCAGACGACGATACGGCGATGCCGAAGGGATTGCGGATTCCGTAGGCCCAGACAGGGTTGGACGCGCCGAACGGGTTGTCTGATGGCGTGGAGCCGTCGGGACGGTAGCGCAGGACCTTGCCACGCAGATCTCCGGTGTTCTGCGCCGCCGAGGCCGAGTGTTGGTCACCGAGCGTCACGTAGAGCATGCCATCGGTTCCAAAGGCGATGCGACCACCTTTGTGACAGCAGTCTCCTCCAGCGGGGACTGTCACCACGATTTTGGGGTCTGTGCCCGTTCCGCCGCAATCACGCCAGCGAATGACGTGTTGCTCGGTGTAGTTCGTATCCGAGTAGAAGGCGTAGACGAAGCGGTCCTGGCTGAAGGTCGGGCTGATGGCGAGGCCCAACAAACCGCGCTCGCTGTAGCCACCGCCGCGCTCCGTCGTGACCGTTTTCACCGTGGCGAACGTGCGCGCGCCCCCATCTTGCCATACCTTGACGGTCCCCGAACGCTCCGCCCAGAAGAGCCGCCCATCCGGCGCGAAGGCCAGGGCTGTGGCGTAGTTGGCGGAGATATTCCTGCTGGGCGGCGTCTGCCCCTTGACGGCGCAATCGCCGTTGGCCGCCGACGCGCTAGGCGAGGCTTTGGGACTCGCGGTTGGCGCTGATGTCGCGTTCGATTGCGACGAACACGCGCTGAGCAGGATGAGTATGCCCACTATCCAGCCTATGAACGCGTGACGCTTTCGTATGTCTGGCGATACCCTGTTTGCCATCTCTACCTCCTTGTATCAGGCTCGTCGGGGGATCAGGCTCCAGATATGTCTCGCAGTACCGCCATCGCCGCGTTGCGCCCATTGATCGCGATGACACTGCCGCCGGGATGCGTACACGCGCCGCATAGATAGACTCCTGGCATCGGCGTGCGCGCACTCAGGCGCTGATCCCACATGTACGGTGGCAGGCACTCCCCCTGGAAGATATGCCCGCCGGTCAGTCCAACGTGCCGCTCGATGTCTGGCGGTCCGAGAACCTCCACGTCCATGATCGCGTCGGGGAAGTTGCTCACGTAGCGCCCGATGGAGCGAATCGCCAGCTCTCTCACCTCGTCACGGCGCGCATCCCAATCGCCTGAGGCGAAGCTATAGGGCACATACTGCGCAAAGACGCTCATCGTTTGCAGGCCGTCTGGGGCGACGGTCGGATCGTGAACTGACTGGAAGTATTGTTCGGTCCAGAGCTGTTCTGGCAGCTCGCCACGTTGCGCCGCCGCGAATCCGTCACGCCACGCCTGTTTCGAGAGCGGTGTGTTGATCTGGCCGGCATGGTGCGGCTCGTTGAGGCTTGGCCTGGCGGTGTAGTTCGGCAGCTCGCGCAGCAGCATATTGAGCTTCACCGTGCATCCCGTGATCGGGATGGACTCGACCTGCGCACGCCAACCATCGTCAACTTCTTCCCCGAGCAGGCGCAGCGTCACGCGCGGATCGGCGTTGCTCACGACGATAGGCGCATGAAGCATGGAACCATCGGCGAGTTGTACCCCCTTGCGCGGAAGTATTGACGCGACGGGGACACCCGCCGCGACGACGGCGCCAAGTTCGCGAGCGATGTCGCAGAGGATGAAGGACACCTGCCCCATGCCGCCATGCACATAGCCCCACACGCCTGTGTACCCGTCCAGGCTTCCACAGGAGTGATGAAAATGGATGTAGGCGGTTCCCTTGTCGAAGGGCGACGCGTTCGTGCCGATGACGCCCTGCCCCAGGTACGCGATCTGCAAGCGCTCGTCCGAGAGGTAGCGCTCGACGAACTCGGCCATGCTCCAGTCGAAGAGCAGCCCATGCAATGCCTCATCATGGCCGATGCGCTCCTCAAGTTGCTCGCGCGTGGGCGCGTCGCCGATCCAGGTGTCGCCATCGCCAGCGGGGCGGAGGGCGTCGCGCAGACGCCGCATCACGTCTTGCATGGCGCGCCAGCCGGAGACATCCTGTGAGGCGAGGCGGCGGATCTCCGCCTCACAGGCGTCGTCATCTTCCCACAACTGGACGCTGGAGCCATCATCAAAGGGGACGAAGAGGCCGTTCGTCGCGGGCGTCCAGGCGAAGCCATGCGCGCGCATCCGCAACTCGTCAACGACCAGCGGATGCAGCAGGCCGACAAGATACGCGCACGGCGACATCTTGACGCCGTCCCAAAGCGATTCAAGCGTACAGGCGCCGCCAACGCGCTCGCGCGCCTCCAGGACGAGCACGCGCTTGCCCTCACGAGCGAGATAGGCGGCGCAGGTCAGGCCGTTGTGGCCCGCGCCGACGATAATGACATCCCACCGTTGCGAAGCCAACTCATTCACCGTCGCTGGTAAACCGATCTTACCCATGACTGCGCTGGTCGAGACTCTGGCGGTGTCATCACTGGCCATTGGGCGGCTCCAGTAGTGTCGGCAGCGTTTTGCGCCGCTCCTGTGCGATCTCTCGTGGGGGGTCTGCTCACAATGTTGAGCTTCTATGTCAGCGCGTACCCGACTCGTGGAGCGATTATATCCTCCACAGGCGCGTTATGCTTGAGCGCGGTGCGGCTTGATGGTGGTTTTTGCGCCTGTCGCCCATCCTTCCCATCGTTCATGTCTCCTCATCTGGCGGCGTGCCACAATAGAGGAAATGGTTCACCCGTCCATGCGATTGGCAAGGCCGCCTGCTATGCGCCGAATCCTCTTCTTGTACGCTCTCCTCGGTCTGATCGTCGCGGGATGCGCGACGGGGTCGCTGGATGGCTCTATCGCGATCCCATCGCAAACCGTGACCGCATCCACCGAACCGGCCACACTGGGCATTACGCCAACGACGCCGCCTCGCGTTGCGGCTACGCCGACGAGTCCATCTCGCACCACGCGCACGCCGACCAGCGTCCCCACGAGCTTCGCCAGCCGCGCCCTCGCCCGGACGAACTCCTACCGCAGCCAGTTCAACTGCCCGCCACTCCACGAGAACGCGCAACTCGAACAAGCCGCGCTTGCGCATAGCGAGGATATGGCGCTGCATGGCTATTTCGACCACAACAGCCCCTCTGGCCAGACTCCGTGGGATCGCATCCACGCCGCGGGCTATCAATTCTCCATGGCGGCGGAGAATATCGCCGCAGGCTATCCGACGCCCGAAGCCGTGATCGACGCCTTCTTCAACGAGACGCCGCCCAGCGACGGCCATCGTCGCAACCTGCTCAACTGCGGGCTGCGAGACGTCGGCTTCGCGTACTTCTACCAAAAGGGGAGCCCCTACAGCTCGTACTGGACGCAGGACTTCGCGACGCCCCTGTAGCAGTCGGCGGCCTGGGACGATCCATCTCGTTGTCGGTATGACGGTTGCGCATGGTATCATCGAGGGCGAAGTAGCATACGCCTGCATCTCACCCACGCAAGGGAGCCATATGCAGCGAGCCGGCCCCTCCCCCTTCGTTCTAGCGCACGTACCTGCGATCTTGGCGGCGCTGGCGGCGCTCCTCACCGGATGCCCCATGTCCTGGTTTGTGCTGGGCTTCGCCTGCTTTGACACCTGTTCCACCGCAGACTTACTATTTCGCTCATTTGGCTCCGGCGAGGCGCTCTTCATGCTCCCCTGTGTCGCGCTCGTGGCGGTGGCGGTGTTTGTGCTCCATTGCCTCGACACCCACCAGACAGGACGCGCCCTCTTCGTGTTCCTCTTCTTCCTGGTCGGCGGCCCGGTCGGGATCGCTGTGCTCTACGGACTGGCGCAGGTAGCGCTGGCGGTTCTCTCCAACTCGGATAACCCGTATGTCGACCAAGAAGCGGCTGATTGGATGCGACTGTGGACCCTCGCCCTCCTGCTCGTCGCCGTCGTGTGGTCGGGGGCCTTGGCGGCCCTGCAATGGAATGTCGAATGGAGCCCGGAATGGGACCAGCGTTGGAAGCGGCTAAGTCAGCGCGCAGCGCCTTAACGACGCTCGTCCACATCTGCTCTGCCGCCTGCTCGCAGATCAACTGGCGCGCTTTGCATGCCAAACCCGACGACGGCGCCCTCGTGCAGCGCATGAGCCACGAGGTCGCAGCGCTCCAGGTCTTGCCGCCAGTCTCCAACATCTCTAACACTCGAACCAGAGACCGTATGAGGCTAGATCGACCGCGCGACGGCGTCTTCATCCATCGCAACAGACTCGTGGCTCGTAGGCTCCTCATGGGCGCTGCTGTGTCCGTCGGGCAAAACATAGTTGCGCGCCCGCTCGATCTCGGCCAGCATCCGTTGCCGGACCATGTAGCTCGACGCGATCGCCCAGACGGTCGAGTTGACGATGGCGATCAGCGCACCCGTCGCGAGCGACATCGCGGTGATGCGCTCCGTGTTTCCCATCCCTTCCCACCAACGCGTGAGATACCGCATCAGGCATCCTCCTTGTTCCTACAGTTCTCGTCTTCATGTGCGTCGCACAGGCGCTATGCTATGACGACCTCACGTCATATCATTTCACATCCACAGACGGTTCACCTATCCCCTCGCGCCATAGCAATCTACCGCGCGCAAAAGAGGCTATGCCAACTCGCGCGA
>CAVTFE010000006.1:0-30933 GCA_963733745.1 uncultured bacterium | reverse complement strand
AGGACATCCGTGATCCGACATGAGGCGCGCCTGCGCCGTGACGCGCTGCGTACACTCGGGCTTCCAGCAGAGATCCTGGGCAGTTTGGATAATCCGTGGACCTTCCTCGAGCACATTCGCGACGTCTGGGGTTACGTCGTGGGGCAGGCTACTCATCTGGATGATGCCACCTCAGGCTGTGCGACGGCCGTTAGGCAGGTGGATGTGGCGTGGATCCGGAGGGTGATTCCTGATGCTGACGCCAATCGCTCGCGGTGGGCCACTGATCCCACCTGGCAGCTGGTTCAGACTGCGCCATTCAACAATGCGTCCACCAAAGCGCGTCGCCTGATGCGTCGAGAGCAGCATGTATATGCCGTGGAGCAACTCGATGTGGGCGCCTATGGCTACTTGGTGAGTCGGACGGCGTTTCTCCATCCCAAGGGAGAGACCTTTGATATCTCCATGAGTCTGCGAGGCTTGTTCGACTCACTCACCAAGATCGCTGCCCAACCAGGCAAGGATTTTAGTGAACTCGTGCGCCTGCGTCGGCGCAAGCGTGGACTGCCTGTTGCGCCAGTCGGCAAAGTCCTTCCCTTCCTGCCGGCGTGGAACAATGGCCATCCAGTCGAGGGCGCAGCTCTGGATGCAGCGGCGGAGACGGTGCTCGAAAGCGAGGCCTCTGCCGACGAACTGCGCATGGCGCGTCTGCGGTTGGCCGAGCGGCGGTTGGCCGAGACGCTGCTGGCGCTGGAGGAGGCGAGTCGGCGTGACGTTTCGGCGCGTGACCAAAAGCGGCTAGACTCCCTCTATCGACAGGCATTGGCGAACTACGAAGTTCTTGCCGCAATCTGATTAGGGGGTTCTGCAAGAAATTGTACGTATTCGAGAACAACCCTCTCACGCCCAAACGCTTTGGATCGCACCTGCAGTATGCGTCTGTTAAGACAACAGTAACCAAGGAGTGCGCTTCGGTCTGACACACAGACTGGTCTCACACGATGGCAACTAATTGTCGATCACCTGCGGAGCAGTGACGCTGGAGGCAAGATAGGTCGCATCAGGCTGCCGAGTCGCTGTCACATTTGCTACCCAGTTTGTCTTCAAGTCTGCCACGCTCTTTGCCTGACCGGGCCATGTCGTAGCACTATTAACGGTAATCGTTGGACGGGCGCATCCCACCGCAAGCTTGAAAGCCGTCGTATTCACACTTGCGATGCGACTAATCCAGTGCACCGATTGCCCGGTGGCGACGCAGGGAGTTGCCGTTGCCCGTGGAGTTGGGGTAGGCGTGCGGTGGATCGTCGTGGCGGTCGCGTCGGGCTCGGTCGTGGAGGTGGGTTCCTCGGCGCTGGTCGAACTAGTCGGATCGGTGTTTGTCAGCGAGCTGGCCACCTGGGGTGTAGGTGGCACGCCGGAGGTCACCGCCCAATACGCGCTTGCGCCGCCGACAAGCGCCACGCCGACCACCGCGAGGGTGATCCTGCTCCTGAAAAATCTGCCGAGGCGGCTCATGTAAGAGTCCCCTTTCCCTGCCTGTTGACGTGTAATCGGCGGAGGCGTAGTGTGT
Organism: uncultured bacterium; assembly: GCA_963733745.1. Taxonomy (GTDB): domain Bacteria; phylum Chloroflexota; class Ktedonobacteria; order Ktedonobacterales; family JADMIN01; genus DASWAC01. Next base: position 29,384 of record CAVTFE010000006.1, on the reverse strand, counting down.
ATCACTGTTCAACGCATCACGAGCATACCCGATGGTATCAAGCGCATTGACTACGGCATAGTACGATGCTCCCAATGTCTGAGATGATGGCGCCATACCCCTAACAAGCGCCACGCGCTTGGGCACATAGGAAGTGACTGGGAGGAATGGCGCCGTCTGGTGGAATGCTGATGTAATTTCGCCCACATCTACAGCGGCGCATCTCGTTAGCCATTGCTAGAGGAGCCTCACAATGCGGCCAGACGAGCGCATGCGGACCAGCCAACACATGCGACCGAATCCACCCTCACGCGCCTTGCCCGTCGCCTCGCCTGCCAATATGCTGCCCGTCCAGGTGGTGGGGCGTGAGGAGATCGCGCCAGATACGGTCTCGCTCCTCCTCGTGCTGCCCGGCACACGCCAGGCTCCGGCGCCCTATCTCCCCGGCCAGTTCGTCACGCTGGCGCTGCCGACAAAACGCGAGACCCTCTATCGCTCCTACTCGCTCTGCGGCGATGGCTCGCCCGACCAGCCCTGGGAGTTAACCATCAAGCGCATGGAGCGCGGCGCGGTTTCAACCTATTTCTACGAAGAAGTGGATGTTGGCACGCTCCTCTACGCCAGCCTCCCACGCGGCACATTCACGCTGCCGGCCAACGTCGGTCCCGAGATGACGCTCATCATGATCGCGATGGGCAGCGGCATCACACCGATTATGGGGATGCTGCGCGCGCTGGCCAATATGCCGTCGGGCAGCCAGCCAGCGACGCAGTTGCATTACGCCTCGCGCTCGCCGGAGGAGATCATCTTCGGAGACGAGTTATACGACATGGATCCAGACCAGTTCTGGCTGCGGCAGCGCCACTACCTCTCCTCGGACGGCAACCGCATGAGTGTGGACGCGATTCTCTCGCGGGCTGGCGCGCGCGCCGCGAAGGCCTACTGGTATGTCTGCGGCGCGGACTCGCTCAAGCGCGACCTGCACAAGCAACTGACGAAGATGAAGGTTCCAGAGGCGCAGATACATAGCGAGATCTTCGCCACGCAGTCCGGTCCCGGCGCGCGCGGCCCCGCCTATCGCATTACGCGCCACGCGGGAACGGGGCAGCCTGGCTCGTTGCGCATCGTCGAGACGGCCGCCGTGCTTGACGTTCAACCCAATGAGACGTTGCTGACGGCGCTGGAGCGGCACGGCTATAAGCCTGATTTCAGTTGTCGCGTGGGAGCGTGCGGCACATGCAAGTTGCGTGTCGTCGAGGGACAGGCCGAGCCAGCAGGCGATATGCTCTCCGAGGCCGAACGCTCGGCGGGATATGTCCTGAGCTGTATCGCGCGCCCTATCGGCGAGGTGGCGCTGGCCTCGGGAGGTCGCCCGCCCGCTGGCGTCCAGCGCGTCGCGGTCCCTGGTCTGAGTGGGGTCTCGCGCGCAGGCGCAATCACGTTGACACGCTTCGCCTCAATTCTAGGGCTGAGCGCGCTGGTCTTTGGCGCCTGGCAGCTCACCAACCACCGCCCCGATAGCTGGGGGCCGCAGGTAGACGCCGCGTCCAGCCAATCAAACGATGGGTCCACGCCAGACGCGAGCAACACGGAGCCAACCTCGACCACACTGCCTGGCCAGCCAACCTCCACTCCGCGTCCGGTCCAGCCTACGGCGACCCTCCGCCCAGGGCAGCCGACGCCAACTCTGGCCCCACCAACGCCTACCCCCAAGCCGGGGCAGCCCACGGCGACCCCAGCGCCCAGGCCGACCGCCACCTGCGCGCCATCAAAAAAGTGTTGAACAGGCCGATGACAGCAGCGCAGGAGTGGATTCTCGTCGAGCGGCGCCAGCAGATCATGGCGAGCGGGATGAGCGTGCATGTCGCCGTCCCACCAGAAGATGAGAAGCGCGCCGAACGTGCCATCTCGGACTGCCTGGCCTGGCTGGAGGAGATAGGGCGTAGCCTGACGCGCTTTGATCCGGCGAGTGAGTTGAGCCAGCTCAATCAGGCGGCAGGGTCATGGCATGCTGCCTCCGATACGCTCTACACGGTCGTCGAGCAGAGCGTCGCCGCGGCCGAGGCGACCAATGGCCTCTTCCATCCTGCCGCGCTGCCCGCGCTCGAAGCGGCTGGGTACGACCGCGACTACGATGAGATCGCACAGCGCGAGATCGGGACACGGGCCGCGCCGCCGCCACTGATCGACTGGCGCGAGATCGCGCTCGATCCCATTCGCAGCCGTATCTACCTGCCTGTGGGAGCGAGACTTGACCTCGGCGGCATCGTGAAGGGTTGGGCGGCGGATACGGCGCTGGAGCGCTTCTTCTGCGGCTTCGAGAGCACGCTCATCAACGCCAGCGGCGACATGCGCGCGCGGGGCGGCGCGCAGCCAGGTGAGTTGTGGGCGCTCGGCATCGAAGATCCACACACGCCGCCTGATGAGAAGAAAACAGAGACGCGCAATGTCGCGGTGGTGACGCTGGGGCAAGGTGGTACGGCGACCTCTGGCGCGACGGAGCGGTGGTGGTATGCTGATGGCGTCGCGCGCCATCACCTGATTGATCCGCGCACTGGGGCTCCCGCACGTATCTGGCTCAATACCGGCGAGCCGTTGCCTGAGGATAAAGACCTGATCGCCACGGCGACGGCCTTCGCGCCAACGGCCGCGCACGCCGAGGTCGCAGCGAAGGTCGCCCTCTTGCGTGGTTATCCAGAAGCGATGGAGCGTGTGGCGCGCGGCTGGAAGTCGGACCGGCGGCGCCCACGCCCACCATATGGCGATGTGGATGTGGCGCTGCTGCTGGTGATGGGATCGGGCGCGGTTCATGTCTCGGCGCATCTGGAGGCCTGGCTGGATCGCTATGGAGGTGGTGGAAGTCTATGGTTGTCCTGATCCCAACAGCGACCGTCGCCGCGGTCCTGAGTGCGCTGAGCACTCGCGCCGCACAGGATGACCCTGTGCTCTGGTACCTGACGCGCACGACCGCCGTCGCCGCCTATGTCGCGCTGACGCTCTCGGTCATCCTGGGGATGCTGCGCGCCATCGCGCGGACCTCCGGCGAGCGGCTCTCGTGGATCGTAGATGAGTTGCATACCTTCATCGCGTCGCTGGCTGGCGGACTCATCGCGGGACATCTCCTCTCGCTCAAATTCGACACCTTCATCCCCTTCACCTTGAACAACCTCTTTATCCCTGGCGACCAGCCCTACCGGCCGCTGGCGACGAACCTGGGCGTCTTCGCCTTTTACACGATGACCGTCGTCCTCGTCAGCTCATGGTTCCGCGCCCTTATCCCCTATCGCTTCTGGCGCTTCCTGCATGTCTTCAGCTTCGTCGCCTTTGGGCTGGTCACGGCGCATGGGCTGCTCGCTGGAAGCGACGCCAGCGAGCCGTGGCAGCGCGCGCTCTATGGGATGGCGATAGGCGCGGTGGGCTTCCTGACGTTGCTGCGGCTCTTCGGTGGCAAGAAGAAGGTCGCAGTCGCCGAGGAAGCCTAATCTGGGCCATGGCCACGTCTGAGCGCGAATGCCAGTTTTGCGCCTTGCTCGTGGCGCCCCTAACATTTCGAGCACGTGATGGCACATACAGATGATGGCGCCATGGTATCGGCGGAGAGATGATCTCACGCTGAGACGTGTTAGAGGAGACGAGGTTTGTCCTATGCTCGCGAAACTAGCCATGCTGCTTCATAGCAAGATGGGGATCGCCATTGTCGGCGCGGTCCTTGTCGCGGGCGGCGGAGCGGCTGTCGCGACCGCTACCGGAGCGACATCCCATCTGCCACTGGCCTCCTTCGCCCAGGACGGCTCGCACAATCATGAGGATGACGACGCCACAAAGACGTCAAATGGCGTCGGCGAGCATCAGGAGACCCATGGTGTTGTGGCGAGTGTCAACAGCGCAGGTTCCAGCTTCATCCTCACCGTCCAGCATGAAGCCGACGATGATCATGGTGATACAAGTGACGAGCATGGACCCCCAACGACTGCATCTACTCCCAAGTCCACGCCAACTACCTCGACCCTCACCGTCAATGTGACCGCCGACACGAAGTTCGAGGGTGTAACGAAGTCGTTCGCCGATCTGAAGGCGGGCATGCAGGCCGAGGTGGGCGGCGCGTCGCAGTCTAGCGACAGCTTCCTGGCGGCCAAGGTTGAGGCGTCGAATGGGAACGACGCCGAAAATGACGACGACGACACTCACCAGGAGGCTGAGGTCTCCGGATCCATTGTAACGGTCGGCGCGACCTCGTTTACGGTCAAAGGTGAGCAGAATACCAGTACTGTCACGGTCTCCAATACAACCACATTCGTAGGTGTGAAGGGAATTACAGACCTCAAGTCGGGAATGCGTGTCGAGGTGAAGGGCGTGAAGCGGAGCGATGGCTCCATCGCAGCGCAACACGTCCAGACAGATGACGGCGGACACAGCGGCGATTAGCGACCACTTGGAATACGTCAGGCGGAAATTCGAGGACGAGTGAGCGACAGCAGGCATCCAAAGGGATACCGCGGTTCAGTGGCCAGCGGGCCGTCTGGTGGCACGGGATATACCTGGCCGCCGGGGCTGCCGTTCGGCCCGACACTTCAGCGCGCCCGCCAGCTGGATCAGACGGCGATCAGTATGCTCTACCGGCGCTTCCTCCCTGTTGTGTATCAGTACGCGCTTGCCCATGTCGGCGCCGCGCCTCAGGCGGAGGATGTGACGTCAGAGACCTTCTACGCGATGGTGGACGGCATCGCCTCGACACGCGCACAGGACGAGTCGAGCTTCACAGCGTGGCTCCTGGGCATCGCGCGCTACAAGGTGACGCACTATTACCGCACGTTGCGCACGCGAGCAGAGACGTCCCTCACGCTTACAGAGGATGCGCACCACTCGCCGTCGCCGAGGAAGCCGACCCGCAGACAGTGGTGGCCATGCGCGAGCGCTGGTCTGAGATCGTCGACACGCTGCGGCTCCTTACCGAGGAGCAGCGAACGGTTGTGGTGTATCGCTGTGCGTTGGGATACTCCACGGCAGAAGTCGCCGAGATGCTCGGCAAGCCGGAAAACGCCGTGCGTGGGTTACAGTTCCGCGGGCTTGCCGCGCTCACTCGTCATCTGGTTGCGGCGGAGCGGCGCAAGATTGACCAGAGTGGCGAGAAGCAACATGGGAAGGAAAGAGAGAGGAGGAGCTATGGAACCCCAAGATAGGCTCGACGCGCTGCTCTCCTCTCCCCCTTCAGCTCGCCAGCGCTGGTCCCTCCCAGAGGGCCAGCATGAAGAGCTGGAGCCATTGCTCGACCTCGCCGATGACCTTGCGCTCGTTCGGAGGATGCTCCCCGCGTCCGCCTTCGCCGACGACCTGGAGATGCGCTTGCTCGCTCGCGCAGGATATCAGCACATGGAACCTGCGCTGCGCCACGACGACGTGGAGGATGCGCCAACCCTTCCCTCTATCAGTGCGCTTGAGTCCTCACGCCCTACGGCGCTGAAGCGAGTTAGCACACGCCCTTCCTGGCGTGTCTGGACCTCACTTGCGGCAGCGCTCCTTCTACTCGTGAGTGTCGCGACCTTTACTCTCGCGGCATACGCCAGTCCGGGATCTGCGCTCTACGGCGTGCGCCGCTGGCAGGAAGATGCACGCACCAATCTGACCAATAGTGACGCCGAGCGCGCGAAGTTGCACCTCCAGTATGCGACGGACGCGCTTAACGCGCTCGACGCCGCTGTGGCACGCCAGGCCAGTGCGAACGTCTACAACGAGGCGTTGGGTCGCTTTAGCGATGAGCTGCGCCAAGCGCAGGATGCGCTGAGCCTGCTATCTGCTGGATCCGAACGCGACGCCCTGACCGCGAGCCTTGACGCGCTGCGAGCGCGTGGGCGAGATGACCTGCACGCAGCGCTGCCCGTAGTGGGCTGGCCAGCGCGCATCTCGACGACGAATGCGTTGGGAGAGCTGGGGGAGTCGGTGATTACAGTGACGAAGGTGGTGAGCGTACGCTCCAGTTGGCAAACTGGGCATATCTGGACCGTGACCATCACTGGGTCGGGCTTCCAGAGCGGCGCGATCCTGCTGGTCAGGCAGCGACCGGCGGGGCATGTGGTCTCGGTGGCGCCGACACGACTGGTAGCGCAGCTCACCAGCGGAGGAGACGACTCGCTGCCACATGACATCGGCGTCGGAAACCCAGACAATACGGCTGCGACCACGTCTCACGTGGCCAGTGAAGACGACGATGGCCCCACAGCGACTGGCACGCCTGGAGGCAGTGGCCACGGGTCGAGTGAGTGCGAGCCAGAGGACTATGGCCCGTCCTGCACACCGACATCCATCACCACAGCACTAGATGAACATGAAGGCGGCACAGGCCGTGAACAGGTACCCTGGATGCTAACGCGACGTAGACCCATCGGAGATAGTCCAACTCAGGGAGCACGAGGCGCCGGGCACTCTCCAGTTTGTCAGGTAGTGTCACCCAGATCTGCGAGCGCCAGTCGCTCGCGGTGGCCGATCGATACCTTCTTACAGCTAGCGCAGATGACTCTATTTATCGATGTGCCCACGAAGGCGCGCCGCCTCGTACAACCGTGTTGCGTCATACCGCTGTAGAACGCCGACGCTCGAGCTCGCGTAGGTAGAGCGCTGACGGTGCCCGGACGGTGGTTGCCCTAACTACAATAGTACGGTGCAACGCGGTATATGCGCCGTGAGCAGCACGTGCATGCGGTCGAGCAACTCGATGCGGGCGCCTATGGCTATCTGGTGAGCCGCACGGCCTTGCTCCATCCCAAGGGCGAGACGTTCGATGTTTCGATGGGACTACGCGGTCTCTTTGAGGCACTAACGAAGATTGCTGGTCAGCCAGACAAGGATTTTGGCGAGTTGGTCCGACGCCGACGACGCAAGCGCGGACTCCTTGTGGCACCAGCAGGGATGGTCCTACCCTTCCTGCCGGTGTGGAACAATGACCATCCAGCCGGTAGCACAACGCTGGATACAGCCGCAGAGACAGTGCTTGTGGGCGAAGCCCCACCAGGTGATCTGCACACGGCGCGAGCACGGTTGGCTGAGCGCCGGATCAAAGAGGCGCTGCTCGCACTCGAGGAAGCTGGTCTTCGGGAGGCGCCGGTACACCAGGTAGCACGACTGGAGCAGATCTATGCCCAAGAACTGGCTGCATACGGAGCAGCCATGCAATGCGAAGCCCCACGGTGAGTCAGCTGGTCGCAGCAGCGAATGACGCGCAACCAATAGACCCCCTGGTTAGATGACCAGGGGGTTGGCGTGGCGTTAGGGCGCCAAAGACCGCGTGTTTGTAGGGTCCGATGTCCATACCCGCAGAGGTAGGCTCTCCTTGTCAGCATGCGGCGCCCTGCAGCAGCGGATAGGGCCGCCTGGCAGTGAGAGCGAGGAAGGGACATATGAGCGCAGACGTGGGCGCAGACGCCCAGAAGATCGGAGACACCGTGAGTGAGCGCAAACGCACAGCATTTGTGCTTACCGGTGGCGGCGCGCGTGGCGCGTTGCAAATTGGCGCGCTGCGAGCATTGTTTGAACGGGGCATTCAGCCGGATCTGATAGTGGGCACATCCATCGGCGCGTGGAATGGAGTCGGGCTCGGACTGGATCCGACTCTGGAAGGCATACGACGCATAGAGGAGATCTGGCGTTCAGCGACCCTGAGTCTGATTCTGCTCGGACAGGAGTCTCCGCCCCGCAGGCCATTGCAGGGAGCGGATCGGGCGCTCGTGCTCACAGCCGCGCGTCGCGTCACTCAGGGACTCGCATCGCTCTACGGCGACACTGGCGTCTCGCTGCTGGCTGAGCGCTACTTGCAGGAACAAACCTTTGCTGATCTGCGCGTACCGGTCCTCGTTGTTGCGACGAGCTTGACGAGTGGCAAACGCCGCGTCTTCTCATCGGGTCCGCTTGGTCCTGCAGTTATCGCCAGCTCGGCGATCCCTGGCATTTTCCCGGCCGTCGCCATCGATGAGGAAGTCTATGTGGACGGCGCCGCGATTGATAACGTGAACCTGGATGTGGCGCTGGAGGCGGGAGCACAGCGTCTCTTCATCCTCGATATCGGCTATGTTGAGCACCCGCGCGATGAGTCATCCGTCGGTGGGAAATCGGCACGATGGAGCCGGTCTGAGCAGAGTCGGCCGGTCCTGCGTCCTCACCCCTTGGCTGTGCTGATGGAACGGTCGATGCAGGTGGGCGGCAACTACCGAGCGCAGCGCGCCATTGAGGGTATTCCGGATGGCATCGAGACGCATGTGCTACGGCTGACGGTGAGCGGCTATGGCACAACTTTCGCATTCGCCAGAGCGAGCGAATGGGTGGACGCAGGCTACCTGGCAGCGCGCGAGCAGCTCTCCACGCTTGTGATGCGCTGAACTTGCTAGACTCCCTGGAGATCCAACTTGAGGAGAGAGCCGATCAGCACTGCGCCGATCTGGCGACTATCCACGGTGGGTAGACGAGCGGACAAGATCGGGGTAGACTGAGGCGCGGGACCGACACACGGATGTTCCTCTCGCACAGAGCGGAGGACGCCTATGGAAGACGAGACGTCTCATGCGTCGAGCCCCCAGGGCCAGTGAGCTGGACGCGCATCGCCAGACGGCGCTGCAACCGGCTCCTGACCACCTCGTGGGCAGCCATGATCTGATCGAGGCGTCCGATTCACCTGATTCAAGAGAAGCGCCCAATCCGCGCCCAAACGCAGCGCGAGATCCGTTATGCTGACAATGCTGGAGTTCTCTTCGCCCTCCAGCCCACTCCCCTCATCGACCGGGTGGAGGAGCGTGAGAGCATCCGGACAAGCCTCATGGTCGAGGGCGTGCGCCTGCTCACACTGACGGGACCGGCGGGGGTGGGGAAGACTCGCCTGGCGCTGGCGGCGGCAACCGAGCTTGCGAGCGTGTTCCCCGATGGGGTCGTTTTGGCGGATCTCGCTCGTGTGCGCGATCCGACGCTGGTACTGCAAACGCTGTCCCGCGCGCTCGGCGTCTCGCCCACGGGCCACGCGCCTTTGCTCGAGCGGCTGCGAGTTGCTCTCGAAGATCGCGCGATCTTGTTGCTGCTTGATAATTTCGAGCACGTCCTGCCAGCGGCCAACCAGCTGGTCGACCTCCTGGCAGTCTGCTCACAGATTCGCATGCTCGTAACCAGTCGCGTCCCGCTGCAGCTCCGCTGGGAGCACATCCTGCGCATCAATCCCCTGCCGGTCCCTGACGTCTCCACACCGCTCACCCTTGATGAGTTAAGGCAAATCCCTGCAGTTGCGCTCTTCCTCGATCGGGCGCGCGCACGACGCCCCGGCTTCGCGCTGACTGAGGCGCGAGCGCAACTGGTGACTGACTTGGTCGTCCATCTCGACGGACTGCCACTCGCGCTCGAGCTGGCAGCCGCGCGCCTGGATGCGGTCTCGTTACCGGTCCTCGTGCGGCTGCTACGCGATCGCTTGCAAATGCTCGCGTCGTCCGCGCCCGATGCGCCCGAGCGACAGCGCAGCCTGGAGGCCGCCATCACCTGGAGCTACGACCTGCTAAGCCCTGAGGAGCAGCGGATATTCCGCCACCTCGGCGTCTTTGTCGGTCGGGTCGCTACTAGTGCGGTGGCCGCTGTATTGGGCGCAGAGATCACTGCCGAGTTAACACTAAGAGGGTTAGCCTCGCTGGCGGAAAAGAGCCTCATTATGCTGGCGCAGGGGGAGGAGGACGAAGAGGTAGAGGATCAACATGGCCTCTCAGTCTTCCACGTGCTCGAGACCCTTAGAGAGTATGCCCGCGAGCAACTCGAGCGGGCAGGCGAGTATGAGGCAGCCGAGCTCACACACGCTCACTACTTTGTGGCGCTGGCTGAGCGCGCCGATGCCTTCCTGCGAGGGAGCGATCAGCGGGCATGGTTCTTGCGGCTGGAGCGCGAGCACGACAACCTGCGGGCGGCCCTCCGGTGGCTGCTCGACCAGGATGAGACGGCCGAGCGGGAAGCAGGCTTGCGCCTGGCAGCCGCACTTGGCTACTTCTGGTGGATGCGCGGTTATCATACTGAAGGCGCACGCTGGCTTGAAGGGGCGCTCGCCCGCGCGCCGTTCACGGGACGAGGCCGACTCGGACGAGGCAGCTCTGCGTACTACAGCGCTGTGCTGGGCGGGCGCGCTGCTGACCATGCATGGAGAGCTCGGAGCGGCATGCGCCCGCCTGGAAGAGGCGCGCTCACTTGCCCAGCAGCGGCGCGATTCTGCTGGTCTCGCACGGGCGCTGACCTTTCTCGGGCAGCATGCGGTGAACGTCGGGGACGTGGAGCGAGCGGTCCCGCTGCTACAGGAGTCGCTGCGCGTCGCTCGCGCGGTGGGCGACCCGTATCCTATTGGCATCGCGCTGTTCTTCTTAGGTGTGGCGACGTTCGCGCGAGGCAATCTCGCCGAAGCGGCCACGCACTATGCTGAGGCGCTTGACATCGTCGAGGCGGCAGGGGACCCGCGCCTCACTGCGGCCGTTCATGTCGAGCTCGGAGTGATCGCGGGCCAGCAAGGTGACGTGCACAGCGCGCTTCTCCACCTCCGTGCAGTATTCGAGACAAGTGACTATCTGCGGGACCGCTGGCTCTTGAGCCTCGGTGCGAGAGCGACGCTCGCCGTTGTACCCGCCCATGGCGATCCGGTCACCTATGCGCGTCTTCAGGGCGCCGCAGACACCCTGCGACAGGCAACAGGGAGTGGGCGTGTTCCATGGGAAACCACAGTGGCGGAGCAGACCGCGGACTATCACGCGGGGCGGTCCCTCTCGCCAGGTGACGTGGCTACCCTTGCGCTGCGCCTGCTAGAAGATACTGCGCCATCGCAAGACGCTCTCGTCGCCGGATCTGCACAGGATTCTACACAGGATATGGACAGCAGTATTCACACCGCTCAGCGCTCGTCTGGTCACGCTGCGCAGCGAGAGAATCTCTTGACGGAGCGGGAGCAGGAGGTGCTTGGGCTGGTGGCGCAAGGCTTGAGCAACAAGGCCATCGCCCGCGAACTCGTCATCTCGCCCAGCACGGTCAATTACCACCTCATCCAGATCTTCAACAAGTTGGTGGTCGAAACCCGTGCTCAGGCGGTTGCAGTCGCGGCGCAGCGCGGGCTGCTCTAGATCGGTCGCACTCGACCTCGCGGCCGATCAGGAATTTCATTCATCTACGCACGTTCTATCGTCTGCTCGGAGGAGCCTGCGGCCCAGCAGGATGCGTGCAAGGAGTTCGCACGGCGAATCCAAACGCGGATACGTGGGTCGAGAACCTTGAGAGCGCACACACCTTCACGGATGACAGCCACGACTCTTTGCCTGAAGACTCCTCGCTTTACTCCCAGCCCCCTGCGCATTTACTCAGGATCGGCAGGCGACGCCAGTCCTGCGAAAGACTGAGCGTCCACATGGGGGCATGCCACTCGAGACTGACTATGCTGGTGATGTGAGGCGCACATGAGCGCTTTACCAGAAGGTCTACGAGAGGTTCACGCAGAGCGGCGAGCAATCTGCAGGCGCAACGTCCGGCCGGTACGCGTCGCAGGAACGATCTCCGTCGAGAGCGCTAAGACCTTGAAGAGACGCTCTGTTCCAACAGGAAAGGACGGGAACATGAGCAATCCAACGGCCCAGCCATCAGGCCAGGCGCATACCATCGTGGAGAACATCGACCAGTATCTCGTTGACGGGATGCTCGTCAAAGACTCAAATGGCGAGCGCGTCGGCACAGTGAAGATGTTCAGCACGGTCGCTGGCTATCTGATGGTAGGAACCGGGCCGTTCGGCACGCCGAATCTGTACATTCCCTTTCGGCTGATTCGTACCATCGACCCGCACGAACTCTACCTAAGCACGTCCAAGGCCACTCTTGAGGCGCAGTACACGGAGCCACCCAAGATCACCAGCGTCAACGAGACTCGACTGGTGTTCGGGCCACACGGCTCCATGACGACAAAGACGAGCCAGGTGCAGACGGTGCAAAGTGGCTACGACGGCGAGCAGATCACCGTGTCGGCCACCGACCTGGGGGCCATGGCCCAGCGGCTCGCCATCGGCATGACTGTGTATGACGCGGACGGCGTTCGCCTGGGCGAGATCACCCAGTATGACACCCCGCGCGGCCTGATGGTCGTCGAGTGCGGCATCTTCAAGCCACGCGCGCTATTCGTACCCTTCGGCGCCATCCAGAGCGCCGACCGCGAGTCCCTTACCGTGTACCTGACGTTGCCCAAGGACGTCGATCGTCAAGGAGCACGCGATGCTCCCCGTGGGAGCCTAGCTCCCAACTGGTTGGATGAGCGCCTCACCAGGCCCGACCAGATCGGGTGAACGCAATGGCGCCCAACCTCTCGAATGTTGTCCAAATCGTGTTCACCACCAACCGCAGACAATCACAGCGATCACCCGACAGAGGAGAACGACCATGAAGCCCCTTCCGAGCAATTGGAGGATCTGTCGAAGCGCGCCAAGAAAGCGGAAGAGGACAGCGCTGCTGCGCAAACCGAGGCGCGCACGAAAGTCCAGGTGCGCATCGATGAACTGAAGGCAGATGCTGCCGCGCGAACGGCCAAGGTCAAAGCGGAAGCCGAGTCGACGAAAGAGGCGGCGGCGGTGCGTTGGGCGGCATTGCAGGGCCACGTCCAGGAACAGGTCTCTGGATTCAACGCCGACATGGCGGCTATCAAAGCAGAAGCCAAGGCAGATCAGGCCGTCGCGAAGGCGGAGTTCGCTGAGGATAACGCAGCGGGCGCGATCGACTTTGCGCTGACGGCTATTGACAACGCGGAGTGGGCGGTGCTCGACGCGATCGCCGCTCGTGCGGACGCCGACGCCGCCACAGCAGGCTTGTAAGTCCAGGCGTAGAAGTCCAGTCCGTGGAGTAGACCATCGCGCCCTCCTCACCAGGAATGCGGCTATGAACCTCTCCACTCAGCGCGTGGTGGGCCACAACGAACGTCAAAATACGCCTCATGCACGAGGCGCAGGTGTGACATTCGTCATCGTCGGGCCCACGACACGCTGGAGCGAGAGAGACACGCACGGCGTCTTGCGGCAGGGACGCAGGGGGCCGGAAGGATCCGGAGTGCGCGCTGACCGCTCGCGCACAACGCGAGTGCACACAAAGTGAACATCCAAAACAAGCAACAGCAAGAGAGTGAGGTTTGTGCTATGAACAAGATCCTGTCGGCCATCGGGTGGTCGCTGGCCATCCGTGGCGTACTCGCCGTCCTGTTTGGCGTTGTCGCGTTCTTCTACACCGGCCAGACGATAACCGCGTTGGTCTACGTCTTTGGCGTCTTCGCACTGCTCTCCGGTCTCGTGACACTCGTCGCCGCGGTGCGGGCAGGCGAGGCCCATCAGCACTGGGGCTGGCTCGCCGCCAGTGGCGTGATCAGCGTCCTGGCTGGCGTCGTCTGCTTCGTCAATCCCAACGCCACCGCGCTGGCGTTCGTTTACCTGATCGCGGCATGGGCGATCCTGAGCGGCGTGGCGGAGATCACCTTTGCGTTGGCCTTGCCACAGACCATGGCCCACCCCTGGCTTACGGTGTTCTCCGGCGCGCTCTCAGTGGTCTTTGGCGTCTTGGTCGCCGTCTGGCCACAGTCGGGCGCCGTGGCGTTGACCTGGGTAATTGGCGTCTACGCGATCCTCAATGGCGTCTCGCTGCTCTACCACGCCTTTCTCCTGCAGGTGGCGCGCACCGGCGCGCAGGCGCTTGGGAACGCCGGCGAGCGGCTCGCAGTAGGACACGGCCAAGGATAGATATTGCGTCGACGTGGCGCGACACGGCGGGAGCGCTGGATGCGAGGCATCCCTCACGTCCCTCATCCGGTGAGCGTCAGAGACGCCGCATCGACATCGACTCCCGCCCTGTTGGCTGGCAGTGGCGCCTGCCGCCTCAGCTCTGTCACACAGCGTCGACCGAGAAAGGTGTCGCTCCCATGAGCAGCAGCATGAACCAACAAACGGTGGTCGAGCGTATCGACCTCTATCTTACGGACGACATGCCCGTCTACGACTCGAACAGTGAAGAGATTGGCCACGTCAAGATGTTCAGCACAGTGGCGGGGTACCTGATCGTCGGACATGGCCCATTCGAAAAGGACAATCTCCACATCCCCTTCCGCCTCATCCACAGCATCGACCCGCGCGAGCTCTTTCTCAGCGAGCCGAAGCAGACGGTCGTCGCGGGCTACACCACTCCGCCGCAGATCCACACCTTCACCGAACAACGGCTGGTGAGGACTGCTGAGGGCGGCTTGAAATCGGAGTCGCGTCAAGTGCAGATGGTGCAGAGCGGCTATGACGGGCTGCCCGCCAGGCTCAACAGCGTTGATACCGCCGACATCGCGCATCGGCTCGCCGTGGGTATGGCTGTCTATGACGCCAGTGGCGCTCGGCTAGGCGATGTCAGTCAGTACGACACCGCACGCAGCCTAATCTCGGTCGAGAGTGGCATTTTCAGGCCACACGTTCTGTTTGTGCCGTTTAGCGCAATTCAGAGTATCGACGGCGACGCCTTTACTGTTCACCTGTCACTTCCGCGCGATGTCTCGTGAAAGAACACTCTATGCTGCCGGTGGACGCCTGAGCGGACGCTGTGTAGCGGGGTGGGGAGACGCTCGTTTGCTTCTGTCTCCGCCGTGTGGGGGCCGCTGTGTTCCGCTGTGCTCCTTCTCGGCCGGCGCAGGAACGACTCTGCGCCGGCGCAAGAGTGGCCCAGATGCCTCATCACACCGCGCTGTGACGTCGGAAGGGCGCGCCACATGCGAGGCAGATCTACAAAGGGCCGTCCGAGAGCGGCCTAGATACTTACGAGCGGTCGGCATGAGGAACTGCCAGTGTCGCGGCCAGCCTATGTCAATCAGTTACGCGACTACCAGACGTCAGGCGGGGTGAAACTGGTCCAACGAGGCGCAATAGTGTCCCAGCGATGAGAAAGGGGAGCCAAGCATGGAGGAAGAGGATACACAACGTGAGGCCGTGGTGGTGGTCAACATTGCCGACATGATAAAGGAAGGGCTGCCTGTCTTCGACCTCAACGGCGCGAAGATCGGCCAGGTTTACCGTTTTGATCTTGACGCGGGCTACATAGTGGTGGAGCATGGCGCGCTAGAGAGACGGCGACTCTATATCCCATTTCACCTGATAGGCGCCATCAGTCCGAAGGAGGCCTTTCTCACGGTAGCGCACGCCACGCTCACAGACGACTATCTCCTGCCACCACCGATCAAGCCTGTGGTAGAGGAGTGGACCAATCCGCTCACGGGACGCACTGAAGAAGTGATCTGGCACGAGCTTCGCAGCGGCTATGATGAACGGCTCGTCCGGATCATGCCGGTGAGCCTGGATGAGGTAACGGACAACATCACCGTCGGCATGACCGTGGTCGACGTAGACGATGACTACGTTGGTGAGATCATCGATCGCGACAACGAACGCCTGATCGTCAGGGACGATATCGCGAGCGATGCCGTCCAAATCGTGCCATTTGGCCTCGTGGCGCGCGTCAGTCTCGACGATTTGGCAGTGACCTTGCTCATTCCCAAGTTCGCCCTCCTGCGCTATGCGTCCAGCCAGGAGATACAGGAGATGAGCGCGCAAGGAACGGGCGCTGACGCGGACGATCGCTAGCGGCGTTGCGCCGTCATGCCACCATCCTCACAGCGCATCATCTTGGAGTGGATCTACGCTGCCAAGACCGACCAGACGAGGCGGAAGCGGATCGCCGAGACGGTGGAGTTGGCGGCCAATGGCATCAAGGCCCATCACTATCGGCAGTGACCCTGTCGCCAATTTACCGACCAGGCCAACTACGAAAGACATGTGGCGTCAGATCGAGTGAATGAACCTCACCAGCTTGCGCCGGGCTCGTAGATGCCAAAGCTCCATTCATACCCTTCGGGGTCGAGCACGCGGCATCGTCTCGTGCCCCATTCGGTTGTCTCAGGTTCAACTACTGACGTAGCTCCACTGGCAAGCGCTCTCGCAAAGATGGCGTCAACATCATCAACGAGGAGGTAGACGCCGTGCCCAGTAGAACGCCTGACAAGTGGCGGCATGATGTAGTCCGCGTCGGCGCTCGCGACCATGATGATCGCATCACCGAGTCGTAGTTCTGCATGGAGCACCGTACCATCGGCGCCATCCTGCTGACGCACGCGCTCAAAGCCAAACGCCTGGATAAGCCAGTCAATGGCGTTAGATGCATTACGATAACTGTAGTAGCAGAAGAGTCGCGCTGTTCCTGGCATCGCCTACCTCCTTGACTGCACACAATAGTGCGCGTTTCTGTCGCGTCTCTGGCGCTATGTTGATCGTTGCGCTAGTGACCTCAGCGAACTTACCGACTGATGGTCGGAGACACATCACTCCCTGTGGACATGTTCTTTGAACTTTCGTGCGCCAATCCACCTGGCCACCAGTTCCACTTGCCCAGCAGCACGACGACAGCCGGGACGAGGAAGCCGCGTACGACGAAGGTGTCGAGCAGGATGCCGACGGCGACGGTGAAGCCAAGCTGATAGAGGTCGCGCAGTGGTAGCGTCGCCAGCACGGCAAATGTGCCCGCCAGAATCAGTCCCGCCGAGGTAATTACCCCGCCGGTACGGCTGAGCGCGATCTGCACGCCGCGCTTGACGCCATGTTGCGCCGCCTCCTCGCGCACACGCGACATCAGGAAGATCGTGTAGTCCGCGCCGAGCGCGACCAGGAAGATGAAGGTATAGAGCGGGACGGTATAGCCCAGCCCCTCGTCTCCCTGCACGCGCGTGAAGATGAAAGACGAGAGGCCGAGCGCCGCGAAGTAGTTCAGCGTCACCGCCGCCAGCAGGTAGAGCGGCGCGATCAGGCTGCGCAGCAGCAGCCCTAGCACAATGGCCACCAGGACGAGCACGAGCGGAATCACCAGCGCCTTGTCGTGGTCATTGACGGCGCGCGTATCGGCCAGTGCCGGGGTGACGCCCGCGAGCTGCACCGTGGCGACATCGGGACCAAGTCCTGCGCTTGCCGCGGCCTCGGTCGCGGCGCGGCGCACACCCGCCATCGCGTCGAGCGCGGAGGCGCTGTAGGGGTCGTTCTTCAGCGTCATGGTCAGCTTGACGGTCTGCTTATCCGCCGAGATATAGGGAATTGTCGCGCCGTAGAGGCCGATCAGGCGCGGATCGAAGCTAGAGGGGCCGCTCTGCCCCGGCTGTCCGCCGGTAAAGGCCGAGGCGTCGCCGGAGCGTATCGCCTGTTTCAGGCTGTCGGGCAACTGCGCGAAGCCATCCTGGAGCGCCTGTGGGGCGATGGTGGGCGTCTTGCCATCGGGGCGCGTCGGCCCGGTGACCTGCGCCACGTCCTCTGCTCCGGCGACCGCCGCAGTGATCGCGTCGATGGCGACGAGGCGCTGGTAGGCGTCGCCGCCGTCCTTCAGGTGAAACACCACAGTGGAGGGCGCGAGCGTTCCGGCGGGGAAATGCGCGGCGAGCAGCTTCGAGCCTGCCGCGGACTCGGTCGGGCCGCGCAGCCCTGTGAGGAAGTTGTAGTTCTCGACGACGCCGAGATTGCCGAGCGCGAAGACGATCAGCAGGACGAGGCTGCCCGCCAGGGTAATCGCAGGGCGCTTTGTGACAAGCGCCGCAATGCGTCCCCACAGCCCGCGGTCGGCGGCTGCGGTGCGCTCAGCCTCTGTGCGCTGGCGGACCTTGCCCGGCCAGAACGCCGGACGTCCCAGCACGCTGAGCAGCGCGGGCACGAGCGTCAGTCCCGCCGCCAGCATCACGACGATAGAGATGGCAAGGATCGGGCCGAGCGAGTTGTAGAAGCCGATGCCGGTAAGCAGCAGTGTCAGCAACGCCAGCACGACGGTTCCCGCGCTGGAGGTAATCGCCTCGCTCACCGCGACCGTCGCCCGCCGCAAGGCGCGGAAGCGATCCTGCTCGCCCTCCAGCTCCTCGCGGTAGCGCGCGACCAGAAAGATCACGTAGTCCGTCCCCGCGCCGAAGAGCAGCACATCGCGCACGCCCGTCGCCTGAGCATTGACACTGAACGCGCCAGCCTTGACGAAAAGCGCGGTGATCGGGTCCACAATCTGCAATACAACGCCGACCACGACCAGCGGCAGCAGCGCCAGCAGCGGCGAGCGATAGATCAGTAACAGCAGGACGAGCACCAGCAGCACCGTCGTGACCAGAATCGTGACGTTGATGTTGGCGAAGACGCCGGTGAGGTCGGTTGCGATGCCCGCTGGACCCGTCACCTTGACTTGCAGGCCATCTCCACTGTTGTACTGCTGCGTGTAGGCGCGCACCTGCTTGACGATGGCGGTGGGATCGGTGGTCGGCGCGTTGATCGGGGCGACGACGGTGAGCGTCGTGCCATCCGACGAGAGGAGCTGCGATTTGGCCTGTGGGACGGTGAGCGGCGCGACAACCGAACCGATTTCCGCCGGACGCGTCGCCACCTGCGCGTCGCTGGCGCAGTTGTACTTGGCGCGCTGGGCGTCGCTGAGCAGCCAGCAGGTCACGGTGTCGATCTTCTGGTTGTCCTGCAGTGGTCAGACCGTTGGGATTGCTGAAGACGATGATGGCGGGGACGGCGTTCTTCGACTCACCGGGAAACGCCTCCTGGAGGACCTTGCCCGCGCGCACCGACTCCTGATCGCCAATGCTTGACGTGGCCGAGTTGTCATCAAGGGTAGAGAGCTTCGGCGTGGCGAGGGTGAGAACCACGGCCAGCGCGATCCACACACCGATCACGATCCAGCGGGTGACTTTGCCGACGCTGAAGTTGGCGAGGAAGACGAACAGGTTACGCATCGAAAGAACTCCTGATCCGCTACTGACTTAGCGCTCGCTCAGTAAAAGACGCAAAAATGAGAGCGGTTAGCGTGCGTGGATACCCTCCAGCAAGAGCGATGCGACCGCGTGAGGCGATATGGGAGGCCCCACACCCTCCTCCGCGCCGGAGAGGCTGCCAATCAGCGCCATGAGCGCAGAGGCCGCGACCTCTGGCTGGACGTGCGGACTCAACTCGCCGGATGTGGCGGCGTCGGCGAAGACCTGAACGACAGGTGCGACGATCCGCGTCAAGAATACGTGGTACGCCTGCTGGCGCGTCTCTTCATGGAGATGCTCGTTCATGTCAAGCTGCATGCGCGTGAAGCGTTCCGGACGCACCTGTCCCAATGCGCCTGCGACAGCATGCACACGTGTGGTCAGATCACCTGGCGTCGCGGCGGCCTGCTGGATGACACGTCCCACGCGCTCGCCTACGTCGAGGATCACCGCCGCGTAGAGTGCTTCCTTCGTCGCGAAATAATAGTAGATCGCCGGCATGGTGAGCGGACGTGTCTTCGAGATCTCCTCGACGATCTGGCTCATCGAGACGGCGGCGTAACCATGTCGCATGAAGAGCCGCTCGGCCTCACGCAGGATCAACTGTCGCGTGTCAAGTTCCATGCTGGTCTCGCCTCTGACTTAGTGATCACTCAGATGAACTGTAGCGCATTGTCACCTGCCAAGTCAAGGCTTCTTGGATCGCCTTGAAAAGGAGGGGTTTACAACCCATAGGCCTGTTGAGTTACAGAAATGTTGAGCTATTGAAGCAGAGCGACTGGTGATTTGCCCCGCCTTGTGCCATAGAATAGGCAATGACACTTCTGCCCTGGCAATAGCGCCACACCCAAATCAGGGTGCTTGAGCCCTATGCTGTCGGCCTGGCTGTGTTCGCAAGAGAGGCGCCATGCGCATTCGTGTACGCATCAGATGCACCTCTTGTCGAGGAACTCCTAACAGTATCCTCTAACGTAGGCCGTGATCTGACTCCCGTAATGGTCCATTAATGTTTGGCGACGGAGGACCCATGGCAACTGTCCCCCTACCGCGTGGCAAAGTTGCGTGGCGAGCATTCCGCGCGCTGACACAGCAGGGACATGTTCTTGCAGCCCTCGAGGCACTTCATAGGGAGCTTGGCGATGTGTTCCAGATTCCGTTACCGGGATTTCCCGTGACGATGCTGGTCGGGCCAGAAGCCAACCGCTTCCTTCTTATGACCGATAGCAGCCGTTTTCTCTGGCGCGCTGAGAATGATCCTGTGACACGCCTGTTGCGGCATGGCGTTCTTGTAGAGGATGGAGTGTTCCATGATGAACTGCGCGGCTCCATGACGCCCTCTCTCCATCGAGCCCGAATAGAAGGTTATGTGGAAACGATGTGGCGCTGCGTCGACCAGGTCACGAAAGATTGGGGCGACGAAACGCCCAGAGACCAGTTTGCCGAGATGCGCAAGATCGCACTCTTGATCCTCACCAGGACCCTGTTTGATGAAGATATCTATCCCTATCTCAATGCCATCTGGCAGCCAATCCTCGATACTATTCGCTACATTTCACCTGGTCCCTGGCTGGTCTGGCGTGATGTCCCACAGCCGCGTTCTCAACGTGCGATAGAGCGGATGGATAGCTACCTGCGCCAACTGATCGTCGCGCATCGCGCCTATCTCGGAGAGCTGACTGATCTGTTGGGGGAATTGGTCGCATCTGGCATGAGCGATGAGTTGATTCGCGACCAGCTCTTGACATTGCTCATCGCCGGGCACGACACCAGCACCGCCCTTCTTGCCTGGGCGCTCTATCTTGTTACGACGCACACCGACGTGTATGCGCGCGCGCGGGATGAGGTTGACCGCGCTCTCGGCGTCCGCCCACCGACCTATGAGGATATTGGTCAGCTCACCTATCTTGACTGCGTTATCAAGGAGACGCTACGTCTCTATCCCCCTATCCATCTGGGGTCTCGTATCGCCGCAACAGATATACACTTCCAGGAGTACACCCTCCCCGCCGGGACCCGTGTGATGTACTCGATCTACCTGACCCATCGGCGCCCAGAGGACTGGGATGATCCAAATCGCTTTGATCCAGACCGGTTTGCGCCGGAGCAAAGGAAGCGACAGACGCCATATAGCTTTGTGCCCTTTGGTGGCGGCCCGCGCAACTGTCTGGGGGCCGTGTTTGCCCAGGTAGAGGCCAAAGTGATCCTTGCGCGCATCTTACAGACCTTCGATGCGCGGTATGTAGGGGGCGCTGTTCGCCCGCGCATGGCGGCGACACTTCAGCCACATCCAGGTGTCATGGTGAAGATGTCACGCCGTCAGACGTTGGGCCTTAGCTAGCCGCGATAGACGCGCCCTTTCCACCTGATCTCCCGCTTTCTCCAGCGTCGATAAAGCGCGGTCATACCAAGCGTCATCACCATCCATCCGGCGAGTGGGGTCGTGACGATCTCGGCGCGAGGACGCTTGAGATGGGCGCCCACCCATCCTCGCAGCAGCAGCAGCCAGCCGATCTCGATCAGCGCTAGCCAGCGCATTCCTCCCCGCGCGAGATGGTAGAAAGGCGTCACAAAAAGACAGGCGAAACCCCAGATGAAGAGCGCTCCCCGCCAGGGCGATCGCCGCTCCCATGGCGCTGTTTCGAGTCCAAGCAGCAGGTTCTTCGAGAACCCCTCCCACACCTCGCGAACGCCGTGATACATGCGGCATTCGAGCATCTCCTCGCCGTCAACGAAGGCGATCTTGTATCCACAGGCGCGGAACCGCCGCGCCAACGCGAAGTCGTCCACCATCTCAGTTCTTATGGAGTAGTGTCCTCCGAGAGCGCGATAACTCGAGGCGCGAGCCAGGAGATACTGTCCGTTCGCCGCGATAGTTCGCGAGTCGCCACGCCAGATCGCCCTGAGATCCAGTCCTATTAATACCAAGAAGTCCAGGATGAAGGAAACGAGCAGAGACTCGCTCCAGGTCACCGTGCTCTGGTATGGCATGACGCTGAGGAGGTCAACGTCGAGCGCGAGCGCCGTGGCGATCCCTCTAGCCAGGCTCTGGGGCGTATGCCGCGTATCGGCGTCGGTGAAGAGGAGCCACTCGCCTGTGGCGTGGTCGGCGAGGCGGCTACAGGCGTAGCTCTTGCCATTCCAACCATCTGAAGGAGTCTCAGCGCTCTGAATTACCTTGAGGCGTGGCGAGGCGTCTGCGAGTCTATCGAGCTGGAAGCTGGTGTCATCCGTAGAGGCGTCATCAAGGACTATGATCTCGAAGTTGGAGTAGTCCTGGCAGAGAAGCGAGGCGACGCAAGGGGCAATGGTTGCGCTTTCATTGCGCGCTGGAACCAGCAAACTCACATGCGGCTGCGCCGACGGCGCCACTTGGGCCTGATGCTCTGAGAAAGCGCAGGTTTGACCAGAGACGGCGGGTGAGCGCTGCAAGCGTGAGCAAGGCAGTGAGATGCGACAGTAGCGCAGGCAACATGCGCAAAAACCGGCCCATCATGCGTCCTGTCTTCGCACGGCGAGGCGACTGAGATTAGAACCGTAGATCTTGATCAGCAAGATAAGCGCCTGCGCTAACGCTAGGCAGATCATCCAGAGGCTGGCGCCACGGATCGCGAGATAGGGAACGAGCGCAAGCGGTATGGCCACCGTCCGGTGCTCATCTTTCTTTAGCAGGAGCGTGGCCAGGATCGCGATAGCGCCCATAACCAGCGGAACTTCATAGAGCGTCAAACCAGTCCACACACCAAACATCGTGACCAGCGCCCGCCCGCCGCGCAGACGCAGGAAGATGGAGAAGGCGTGTCCCAGTGTCGGCATGAGAGCGATCCAGAACAGTTCCCATCCAGAGAAGCCCAGCCATTGGCGCGCCACGAGCACAGGGAGGCACGCCTTGAGAAAGTCGAGCGCCAGGACGCTCACGCCAAGACGCCAACCTGCCGCGCGAAAGGCGTTTGCGGCGCCGGGATTGCCATCGGACTGCTGGCGCGGATCGACATGGAAGAAACGCTCTCCCAGCCACACAGACCAGGGGATCGCGCCCGAGAGATAGGACAACACGAGCCAGATGAAGAAGAGCATAAAGGTTACGCCAATCCGAGGTTCATCTCGCGCAGCATGCGGTCAAGTTTCTCCACTCCCTCCTGGAGCGTCCGGCCCAGGAACACGCCGGGCGTCGCTTTGATCAGTTCAGGATGGGTGATGAAGGCACGCCCACCAAAGCCAATGACGGGAGGCGGCTCCAACGCTATGCCTGACAGTTCTTGTGGCCAATCCGCCAGCGCCCGTCCGGTCTCTTCGGTCATCGCCACGAACACGACAACTGAGGGGACCAGGTCCACGATGATATTCGATAGATCAGACAAGGGCATTGTCTGACCCAGGTACACGACGGGCCAGCGCAGGCGGCGCAACAACACTCCAAACGCTAGCAGGCCGCCTTCGTGTAATTCGTCAGGCGCGCAGGCCAACACCACCGGTTTGACCGCATATGCGGGCGGACCAAGGCGCAGCCACGTGAACAGTCGTTGGCGCAGATAGTTTGTGGCAAGATGCTCGGTTGTAACGGCGAGGTTCCCACTCGCCCAGGACTCACCGATATCTTGCAACGTGGGTACGATCATCTGTAAGATGATGTCCTCAATCGAATAGGCGGCAAGCGCCTCGCCAATAACGAGTCTTGCGTCCTCCAGGCGACGCTTGAACAAGGCGTCGCGTAACTGGCGCTGAAGTATATTCACCAGCGCGTTGTCTTCGTGCGTGCGCTCTCCATCCACTGGCACGGTTGGCCCTAACCGAAGAGCTTGCGTCTCCTCGGCGCGCCGCAACGCCAGAATAGCCTGGCTCACCTGCATGCCCTCCGCCAGGCGCGCCTTGACCCATGCAAGCCGAAGCACCTCTTCCTGCGAGTAGAGCCGATGTCCGCCGGATGTTCGCGATGAATTTGGAAAGTTGTAGCGTCGTTCCCAGACACGTAAGGTCGCCTCTGGCACGCCGGTCAGGCGTGAACAGGCGCCGATGGAAATAAGCGGCTCTTCGGGGCGAACATACATAGTGTTTGACCTCGCTCCTCTTCTGAAAGAAAGTCTACACGCTCCTCAACGATTTGTCCAGATATATTGGTCAAATTCGCAATCAATGTTGACAAAACATACGTTATGAGCTACTATTTGTCCACATTTACTGGACATTTCGATGGCTGGGCGCCAGTTTGGAGTCAGATCTATGACAATCGAAACCACAGCCTGGGAGCATCATCTGCTGGACTGGGCGCGCGAGGGGCTGGTCAGCCCAGCGGTGGAAGATAAGCCTGTGGTTGACGCTCAGGCTTTGAGGTACGCCTATGACTACTGCAAGGTAGTCGTCCATGCCAACAGCCGGACGTTCGGGCTGGCATGCCGTTTGCTTCCTTCTCACAAGCGTCGGGCCGCGCATGCCCTGTATGCGTTCTGTCGCGCCACAGACGATCTCGTGGACAAAACGCACCACGTAGAGAACCCAGGCCTTCTCATTGCGGCGTGGCGATCACGGTTGAGCGCTTCGTTTTTTGCGGCGCATGATCCAGTGCCGTTGGCCTGGGCCGACACCCAGGCGCGCTACGGCATTCCGCGCGGCTATGCTGAGCAGCTCATTGATGGTATCGCGCGGGATCTCCATCAGCATCGTTATCAGACCTTCAGAGAACTGGCCGAGTACTGTTACGGTGTGGCGTCGACGGTGGGGCTGATGGTGATGCACATCGTCGGCTTTGACGATGAGGACGCATTGCCGTATGCGATCAAGTTGGGCGTCGCCCTGCAATTGACCAACATTCTCAGAGACGTTGGAGAAGACTGGGCCAATGGCTGGCTCTACCTCCCGCTGACCGAGCTGGCCGAGTTTGGCCTCACCGAGGCCGATATCGCGTCTGGCTTTGTCAGTGATGCCTGGCGCGCCTTCATGCGGTTTCAGCTTGCTCGTGTTCGCCAGCTCTATGAGGAAGCGCAACCTGGTGTACAGTTGCTCAACTCCGATGGCCGACTCGCCGTGAGCGCCGCCGCGGGACTCTACCGCGGCATTCTCGATGATATCGAGGCGCACGACTACGACGTCTTCAATCGTCGCGCTCACATAAGCACGGCGGAGAAACTCAAACGAATTCCGGCGGTGTGGTGGGCATGCCGGATGACCAGCCGTCCGCAGTGAGGCGTAAACTATGTCACGCATTATCGTTATTGGGAGTGGTTTCGGTGGGCTGGCGGCGGCCATCCGGCTTGCCGCGCGCGGGCATGAGGTCGAGATCTTCGAGCGACGCGATCAGCTTGGTGGTCGAGCGTATGTCTACGAGATCAACGGCTTCCGCTTTGATGGTGGCCCCACCGTCATCACCGCGCCATTCATGTTCGACGATCTCTGGGCAAGCGCGGGCAGGCGCCGTGAAGACTATTTTCACCTCATGCCGTGTGATCCGTTCTACCGCATCTTCGATCACGAGGGACGCAGCTTTGATTACAACGGTGACGAGGCGTTCATCCTCAGCCAAATTGCGCAGTGCAATCCAGCAGATGTTCCAGGCTATCAGCAGTTCATGCACAGCACGCGCGCCATCTTCCAGAAGGGCTTCGTCGAGCTGGCAGACAAACCGTTCCTCCACTTCACCGACATGCTCAAGGTCGCGCCCGATCTCATCAAGATGCAGTCGTACAAGAGTGTCTATCGCTATATTTCCCAATTCGTGAAGGACGACTTCTTGCGACAGGTCTTCTCCTTCCACCCACTCCTCATCGGCGGCAATCCGTTTGACGCGCCCTCCATCTACGCCATGATTCACTACCTGGAACGCCATTGGGGCATTCACTACGCAGTCGGGGGGACGGGAGCGATTGTACAGGCAATGGGCAGGCTTTTTCGGGAGTTGGGCGGGACCATCCATCTCAACGCCGATGTCGCCGAAATCCTCGTGGAGAAGCGCCGCGTGACGGGGATTCGGCTAGCGGATAGCGCGCGCTATCGCGCGGATCACATCGTGTCAAACGCGGATGTCGCCTTTACATACGAGAACCTGATCCCAGCAGAGGCGCGTCGTACATTCACCAATCGCAAACTCGATCGCATGAAATACAGCATGTCCCTCTTCGTGATCTACTTCGGCGCCAAGCGCCGCTACACCGACACGCCGCTCGCACATCACAACATTCTCCTGGGCAAGCGCTACAAAGGGCTGCTGGAGGATATTTTCGACAAGAAGATCCTGGCGCAAGACTTCTCGCTGTACCTCCACATGCCGACAATCAGCGATTCATCCATCGCGCCAGAGGGATACGAGTCGTTCTATGTGTTGTCGCCAGTTCCTCACCTAGGCGCGGACATTGACTGGACCAAGGCTGCCAAACCCTATCGGGACGCGATCATGGGGTTCCTGGAAGAGCGCTATCTGCCGGATCTGTCGCGCAACATCGTTGCGGAGCACCACATCGATCCCTTGCATTTCCAGCACGACCTCAAGAGTCATCTGGGATCGGCCTTTTCGTTCCAACCTCTCCTGACACAATCGGCCTGGTTCCGTCCCCATAACCGCTCGGAGGAGTTCGATAACCTGTATTTTGTTGGCGCAGGAACGCATCCTGGCGCGGGATTGCCAGGTGTCCTCTCATCGGCGATCATCGCGGAGAAACTTATCCAGGAGACGGTCTCTCGCTCGTCGGGCGAGCCGCAACTCGTGAGGATAGGGCCATGACCTATTTTGCATTCTTGGTATGTTTTGTAGCGCTTCCAATTGGTTTGCTCAGTCTGCTCGTCTTGCGCGACGCGCGACGGAACAGAGGTTTTCCCTTAACGCCAGGAGGCTCCCGCCCGTGGGTTATCCTTGGATTGCTCGTCATCGTCGCACTAGTCTACACGACGCCATGGGATAACTACCTCGTCGCAACGCGTGTTTGGTGGTATGAGCCCAGATTGGTGACTGGCATTACGTTCGGCTGGGTACCCCTGGAAGAGTACACCTTCTTTGTCCTTCAGCCCATTCTGATTGTGCTGTGGTGTCTGTGTGTGGCCCGCCGTGCGCCCACAGCGAGTCAGTCCATTGGCTGGCCGGCGCGGATTCTTTTGATGGGTCTTCTCGCTAGTGTCTGGATCGGCGCGCTGGTGGCGCTCTTTGCCGGCTGGCCATCGGCTAGATACCTGGGACTGGAACTCGCCTGGGCGTTGCCTCCACTATTCATTCAGGTGGTTGTGGGCGCTGTTGCGCTTGCCCAACAGCGTTGGCTGCTCCTGTTCACGGTGATCCCTGTCACCATCTATCTCAGCGTGACGGACAGCATCGCAATTTCTATGGGCATCTGGACCATCAACCCAGCGCGCTCACTTGGCGTGATGCTAGGGAAACTTCCCTTAGAGGAGGGCCTCTTTTTCCTGTTGACCACAACCTTGGTAAGTATTGGGTTTATCCTCGCACTCGCCGCCCAAAAGCGCGACCTTTTTCGCTTACAGCCGTCATTGAGCCTTGAGCCCAATCGCTGAGAGCGCCGCGTCCAAACCAATGGAGCGGATAGCTGGAGCACTATGTCAGAGCGTGTTATGAACTCGCCTTGAGCGGCCTAGTATCGGCAGCGTGTGAGCGAAAACAAGGTGTTCTCGACCTCATTCTCGCTCATTCGCCGGTTTGACGGGGCCATTCTACGGCGTTCGTGGCAGGTTCATAACACCCTCTCAGTCTTAGAGTTCAGCGACGCCGCTCCAGTTGCCAAGGGAAGACACGATCTACGCATTGCTCGTCGACCGTGTCTGGTGTGCTGAGGGAGTCATCACGGAGGAGAAGGAGCAGGCTTTACAGCGTGCGCTCGATGAGTGACGCACGGACAGCGCGCGCTTCCCTGGCGGTTCTCTGGTCAGTGTCCGCCTTCAAGAGTCATACTTGAGAGTAGGAGCTGAACGCTGCGCGCAAGGAATGTGCGTGTGCTTGTGTCAGTCCATAAAGAGAGGTCTCATGAGTACCCGATCGCGTGTTTTGGTTACCGGCGTCACCGGCTACGTCGGCGGTCTATTGGCGCCACGTCTTCTCCAGTCAGGCTATCCCGTGCGCGTTATGGCGCGTGATCCGCAGCGACTGCTAGGGCGCTCATGGTTTGAGCAGGTCGAAGTGGCAAAAGGAGATGTCCTGTCACCCGACTCACTGGATGGCGCGCTCGACGGCGTCGATATCGCCTTCTACCTCATCCACAGTCTGATGCGAGGATCGGATTTTGGCCAACGCGATCTGACCGCTGCTCGAAATTTCGGCCACGCTGCGAAAGCAGCGGGTGTGCGGAGGATCATCTATCTCGGCGGCCTGGGCGATCCGACGGCGCAGTTGTCGACGCATCTGCGTTCACGCCAGCAAACGGGCAAAGCGCTCGCCGACGCTGGTGTGCCTGTGACGGAATTTCGCGCGGCGATCATCGTAGGCGCCGGCAGCGTGTCCTTCGAGATGATCCGCTACCTCACCGAGCGCGTACCCATCATGATCTGTCCTCGGTGGACCTCGACCCGTGTCCAGCCTATTGCAATCCGTGACGTATTGGACTATCTCGTGGCAGCGATTGCGACGCCTGAGAGCGCGGGCCAGGTGGTTGAAATCGGCGGAGCGGATGTGCTCACCTATGGAGCCATGATGCTCGGCTATGCGCGTGCGCGAGGGCTGCATCGCGTCCTGGTGCCTGTGCCGGTGCTCACGCCCTGGCTCTCCTCCTACTGGGTTCATTGGGTAACACCGATTCCCGCGGAAATTGCGCGTCCCCTCATCGAGGGGTTGCGCAACGAAGTGGTGGCGCACACCTCACTCGCTACTGGACTCTTCCCAACCATTCATCCTCTCGACTATCGCGCAGCCGTTGAGGCCGCTCTCACCCAAGTGCGCACGGGGGAGATCGAGACAATGTGGAGCGACGCGCTGGTGACGAGCTGTGGCGATGTCCCCCCGGTGGAGATGAGTGAGGATATGAGCGAGCGTGATGGCATGCTCGTCGAACGGCGACAGCGCACCGTAGCGGCTTCGGCGGATGAGGTCTACTCAATCTTCGTAGGTCTTGGCGGGCGAGGTGGATGGCTGTATGCGAATATCCTCTGGCGCCTGCGCGGCGCATTGGATCGCTTGATAGGCGGGGTGGGACTACGTCGGGGACGTCGATCTCCTTATGATGTGCGTGTGGGCGACGCCATCGATTTCTGGCGGGTCGAGCGCGTGGAGCAGGGAAAACTGCTCCGCATGCGTGCTGAGATGAAGGTGCCCGGAGATGCATGGCTACAATTTGAGGCGACACCGGCGCCAAACGGTCCAACACAACTGCGGCAAACCGCCTATTTCGTCCCGAAAGGGCTGCTTGGGCTGCTGTACTGGTATACGCTCTATCCCATTCATCGCCGCATCTTCTCCGGCCTCATCCAAGAGGTTGCGCGGCGAGCGGAAGCGAAGCACCAACTCCAGGTGCGCGAGAGCATCACCCGAAATCGACGGACCCACGCGTAGGCTGGCGCAGGTCGGAATAGCCTGGCGCTGGTGCGGCCTAGGTGTGAACGCTCGGCACGATATCATACTACTTCCGCTTGGGCACATGTCGCTTGTGGAGGCGCTGGGGCCACCAGTGAAAGAGCG
>CAVTFE010000005.1:0-41946 GCA_963733745.1 uncultured bacterium | reverse complement strand
TTATGTTGGGAGGAACGACAAAGGCAGTTGGGAAGAACGCAGCACGTGGAAAGACGAGATGCCTAGAGTCCCGCGTCGCGCGCTCGTCTGGTCCAAAGACCAGAGGCGCTATGCGCTGTACCGGCAGGGCCAGGTTGAGCCACGGTTTCACCTGGTGGATGACGCCGTGTTGCTGACATGGCTCAGCGAGGCGACCTCCTTCGCCTTTCACGGCGCCTCAGGGTCTCTCAATGTTTACCAGGAGTCTCGGCGGCGCGGGGGACGGTATTGGTATGCCTACCACACCGATCAGGGTCGCACCCGCAAGCGCTATCTTGGCGGCACACAGAGCCTCTCGCTGGCTCGCTTAGAGGAGACAGCGAGAGATCTCTGGCACGAGCAGAATCCCCCGCCCCTGATCGACGAGTGGATGACGCTGCTCGCC
Source organism: uncultured bacterium (assembly GCA_963733745.1). Classification (GTDB taxonomy): domain Bacteria; phylum Chloroflexota; class Ktedonobacteria; order Ktedonobacterales; family JADMIN01; genus DASWAC01. The sequence goes on along the minus strand of CAVTFE010000005.1, from coordinate 41,522 downwards.
ACCAAGCTCGCTCCGCCGCGCCTGCCGAGCCCCCTCGTGGGACGTCCGCGCCTGCTAGCAGCGCTCGACGGCGCGCTTGTGACGCAAGTCACGCTGCTCTCCGCCTCGGCCGGCTGGGGCAAGACAACGCTGCTCTCCTCCTGGGCGCGCCAACAACGTGTGCCGATTGCCTGGCTTTCGCTGGAAGATCGGGACAACAGCTCAACGCCCTTCTGGGTCGCCCTGATCGCCGCCCTGAGACGATGCGGGAGGTATGCGCCAACCCTTGGAGCGGCAGAGCTAGCGCTCCTCCATTCACCTCAGCCGCCGCCGCTCTCCGCGTGTCTGGCCGCCCTGCTCAAGAAGTTGGAACTCCGTGCGGTGCATCCTGCCCCGGTCGTCGTTATTCTCGATGATTATCAGGTGATCACCGATCCGGCCATTCACCAGGGACTGTCCTTTTGGCTAGCGCATCTTCCAGCCCACCTGCATGTGATCCTCTCCAGCCGGGTCGACCCACACGTGCCCCTTGCCCGGCTGCGTGCTCGGGGACAGCTGACCGAGATCCGCACGGACGATCTGCGCTTTCATCGGGAAGAGGCGAGCTCCTTTCTGGGGGTGATGTTGGCCCCTCCCCTGGCCGCAGAAGAGGAGCGTGTGCTGCAAGACCGTACCGAGGGCTGGATCGCAGGCTTGCAACTGGCGGCCCTCGCCCTGCGGAACTGCGGGGATCGTGCGACATTTCTTCGGACGTTTACTGGCAGCCAGCGCTATCTGGTGGACTACATACAGGAGGAAATCCTGGCATATCTGCCGACGAGCGTGCGCGATTTTCTCCTCCACACGGCTGTCCTCTCTCACTTGGATGCTGCGGTGTGTCAAGCAGTGATCGCAGCGACGACAACAGCGGCCTGTCAGCAAATGCTCTTGTACTTAGAGGCCAACAATCTCTTCCTCGCGCCCCTGGATGAGGAGCAGCGCTGCTATCGCCTGCATGATGTCTTTCGTGAGGCCTTGCTGGCGACTCTGCACACCACCCAACCAGAGGCCGCGCCCGAATTGCACCGGCGGGCAGCGCGCTTTTATGAGGGACAAGAGGAGTGGTCAGAGGCGATTGCGCATCGGCTTGCCGCCGCCGACTTTTCTGCCGCCACGCGCCTGATGGAGAAGACGATCGAGCAGTTTTGGTTGCGCGGAGAGGCTGCGACGATGGCGCACTGGGTGCTGACGCTGCCCACGCGGCAGGTACGTGAGCATGCGCGACTTGTGCTCACGACGGCGCTGTACCTGCTCTTCACGGTCGCGCAGGCCACAGCGGAGGAGCGCGCCAAAGCCTACAACGTAGTGCACCAGCTCATGACGCGCGTCGAAACCGCTCTCCTGTCTCAAATGGACGAGACCTCGCGCCACTTCTCGGCTCCGCACGCCGAACTGCCTGCCGAACTGCCTGCAGAGGCAGCGTCTCCATCCCATCGCTTCGAGAACCGGGAGGACCGTGCTGCCGAGCACGCTCTGTTGCAGTGGCGTCTCCACCTGCTCCGCATGTTTCTGGCCGTCCTTGAAGCGACAGCCACTGGGGATCATGAGCGATTAAACAGCATGCGACAGGAGATACAGGAGGCGCTGGATCGAGATGAGGAAGCGATCTGGCAGATGGTACCGCTCTCCTGTAGCTTTGTTCTGCATTACACCGTCTGGCAGGAGGGAGCGCGACTGTTGCCGCAGCTTCTGGACACCAGGGAGCGAGTCAGCCGTTCAGGAAGCCTCTTCGCGACCATCAAGGTTAAACAATGGCTGGCGTTGACAGCGCCGGAGGCGGGGCGTTTGCACCTGGCCTACGAGGAGAGCCAGACGGCGCTTGGCTTGATCGAGCACCTGGCGGGCTGCGCCCCGCTCAAAGCGTATTTTGAGATCGCCCAGGCCGTCGCGCTGTACCAATGGAACCGGCTAGAGGAAGCGCGACGCAACCTGCACGCGGCCTTGCACGCCGCCACCGCCTGGCAGCAGCTCGACATACTCGGGTCAGGATATGTCTATCTGACGCAGGTCGAACTCGCCAGAGGCGATTGGACGGCGGCGCGGCAGGCGCAACACGAGGTAGAACAACTGGTGCAGCGCGAGCGCGTTGGGGCCTACCCGAACTGGCTGCCAGCGATGAGAGCGCAGTGGTGGCTCGCGCAGGGACAGCTAACGGCTGCGTCCGATTGGGCGGCGGAGGTCATCTTTCCCGACGACGAGTGGGACGGGAGCCTGTATGCCGCCTTCCCAGTGGTGGTGCGTGTCTATTTCGCACAGCGGCGCTGGAAAGAGGCGCTGGGGCTGCTTGAACGCTGGAGCGGGCGCCTCGATCGGCCAGCCAACATCGCGATGACCATGACCTTCCTCACGCAGTATATGGTTGCGCTGCATCAGACCGGACAGCGGGAGCAAGCCCGCGCGGTCGCGGCGCGTCTGTTCGCGCTCACCAAACCAGAGGGCTACCTCCGCGTCTATCTGGATGAGGGTGAATCGATGCGGCAGACGCTCCAGGCGCTCCTTACGCCGCGTTCACAGCATGCACAGCACGCGCAGATGACGTCATCCACCAGCGCCACCTATGTCGCACAGCTCGTAGCGGCATTCGAACACGAACAGCACGGTGCGAGCGACCTACAGGAGGCGGCACCCCATCGCTCGCTGTCACCGACCCTCACCCGCCGTGAACGGGAGGTTTTGCGCCTGCTTGCCACTGGGGCCTCAAATCAAGAGATTGCCCAGTCCTTGGTGATCTCCATGGCCACGGTCAAGAAACACGTCAGCAATCTGCTCAGCAAGCTGGGAGCAGCTAGTCGCACACAGGCGATTGTCCAGGCGCGTGCCCGTTCGCTGCTTTAGGTGGATTCCTCCCAACAGGACGCCGTTCCCCCTCGTCGAGATACACCTCTTGGTAGACCTTTGACCGCTGTGCTCCCGGGTGCTCTGGCCCATACTTCCCTCCGACCGCGACGACACGCGCACTGCCGCGACACGTCTTGGCGATGCAGCAGGAGTGGTGAAAGCCGGGTCGGTCGTGCGTCACTGGCGCTTCACGGAGAAAGTAGAGGTGTCAACCATGATTCGGAGGTTCGTCGCGACGGAGTTGTTTGTCCGCGACCTGCCTAGATGCACGACGTTCTATCGGGACACGCTCGGGCTCAAGATGACCGAGAGCGACTCCGAGTCGGCTGTGTTCAAGATAGGAGACGTGTACTTCTTCCTGGTGGAGATTGCAGCTGCTGCACACTTGATCAGTGAGGAGCCGCTTGAACTGAAACTCGAGGGCGGCCCGCGCAGTCTCCTGGCCGTCGAGGTTGAGGATGTGGACGCTACATACGCGGCGCTCAAGGCTAAGGGTGTCACCCTGCTCAGACCGCCAACGGACCAGCCCTGGGGGTTGCGCACCGCGCACTTTGCCGACCCCGAAGGCAACCCCTGGGAAATCCACCGGTCGATCGGATCGAAGCAGGAGGGCTAGACGACATCTCGCGGAAGCGAATCGTCTTTCCACCATTCAACAACCAAACGAGAAGTGATAGGCGACCCATCACCTTGGCGGATCGCTTGTGGAGAGTGGACTCGCAGCTATGACCGATCACGCGCTGTCGCTCGCCGAGGTCGATGAATGGCTGGGCCGGTACCGCGCCTTGTGGGAGCAACGGCTGGACGCCCTGCACACCGAGGTGGCCTGGGGAAACACGAACGAAGGAGGACGAGATGAGTGGCAATGCAGAAAATCCCGATGCGGGTAGCCGCATCCTGGGCGGCCTGGGAACAGCGGATGGCACGGGCGTCGTGCGCATGGAGGACCGCTTCGACACCACGATCGATGACCTGTGGTCGGCGCTCTCCGATCGCCGCCGCCTGGCCCGCTGGTACGGTCAGGTGGAAGGCGACCTGCGCCTGGGCGGTGCGTTCCGCGCACACGTCTTGAGCAGCGGATGGGAAGGGAGCGGGCGGGTGGAGGAGTGCGAGCCCCCGCGACGGCTGCTTGTGGTGACCAAGGACGACGACGCGTCGTACGAGTTGGTCACCGAGGTCACGCTGGCCGCGGACGGCGACCAGACGAACCTGGTCTTCGAGGAACGGGGCATGCCCCTGGACCAGCTCGCCGCTTACGGGGCGGGGAACCAGGTTCATGTCGAAGATCTCGCCGCCTACCTCGCTGGGGGTGAGCGCTGTGACGCCGACACGCGGTGGGGCGAACTCCTCCCCGCCTATGAAGCCTTGGCTGCCGACGTCGGCTAGGCAGTGGCCGGCGTCGGATGAGACTATGTATGGGAAAGCGTAAAGACGCCAGGATTGCAAGGCTGCTTGACCTGGCGTTGGCAACGCTGCATCGACGATGAACGAGCCGGAGGGCGAAGGGACTGGTCCGCATGTCGCGACGCGAGCGTCGCGACATGCCTCGGCTACCTTGTGGATGTTCCATACCTGGACAGGAAACCGAAAGATGAGGCTTGCTGATGTTTCGCAAGATTATCGCAACCGAGCTGATCGTGCGTGACTTGGCCACCTGTACGGCGTTCTATCGGGAGACGCTCGGGCATCCCGTCACCGAGAGCGGGCCCGATCACACCGTGTTCAAGGTGGGCGAGCTGTACTTGTTCCTGCTGGAGGTGCCGAGCGAGGGCGGGTCGCACGTGCTGCTGGCCGCCAGCGTAGAGGATGTCGACGCCCTGTACGCGGACCTCAAGGCCAAGGGCGTCACGTTGCACCGCCCCCCAGCCGACCAACCATGGGGGTTGCGCACCGCGTACTTTGTCGATCCAGAGGGCAATTACTGGGAGATCAATTAGCCCGTCAAGTCCCAGCCCGCAGGGTAAGCCGAGTCGTTCTGGATGTATGCATGCACTCTCTGCATGCACTCTAAGACATCGCCGTGCGGCAGCACCTGGCGCGCAATACCGTCTATCTGTGGCTGCACCGCTTTGAGGAGCGGGGATTGTTGGGCCTGGAGGACGAACCGCGTGGCGGGCGACCGCCCACGTATCCGCGCGAGCAGGTCGGCGAGATCGTCGCGGCCGCACTCAGCAGTCCGCAGTCCCTCGGCTTGCCGTTTCGCCTCCTGGACGCTCGACCGGTTGGTGGCGTATCTGGCGAGCATGCCAAGGGCATCGCCATGAAACGCAGCCGCATCGACGAAGTGCTGTTGACGCGAAGGCTTGCGCTGGCGCAAACAGGAGACGTGGTTCGGTGAGCGGGTCGATCCCGACTTCGCCGCAAAAAGGGGGCCATCGAAACCCTCTACATTTGCCCACCGGCGGGCAGTGTCGTGGTCTGCCTGGACGAGATGGGGCCGGAGGCGGCCAAGAGCTTCCCTGGCCAGCAGCTGGTCAACGCGACCGCGCGGCCGGCTCAGCGCGCCAAGCAAGAGATCGACTATGGGCGCCGCGGCACTGGCTATGTCTTCGGCGCCTTCCAGCCCGCGACCGGCGACAGCGTTCACCTGGCCGCTATGCCCGCCGCACCACCGCCAACTTCGTCGACTTCCTGAGCAGGTCGAGGCCTGGATCGATCCGGCGGTCGAGCGCGTCTATGCCATCCTGGACAACCTGACCGCCCACCGCGCCACCGACGTGCTGCTTTCGCCCTGGCCCATCCGCGCTGGGAGTTCGTCTTCCAGCCGAATACGCCGCCTACCTGAACCTGATCGAGCCGTGGTGGAAGATCCTGCGCTCCCTGGCGCTGAAGGGTCGGCGCTTCGAGACCTGGGAGGAGATCGAGTGCCGCGGTCGGGCGGCCACGGCCGTACTGGAACGCCCATCGCCATCCCTTCGTCTGGGGCCGCCGACGCCGTCACCAGCCCCGCCGCCAACCGGGCATCGCCGTCGCTCCCAGCTGCCGTGAACTTGCCGGATGCACCACTAAGTATGCAATCATGGCGCATCCGGCAACGTTCGTTCCCTTCGCTGCTTCTCAGGCGCAGGCTGCCACTGTTCCATCGTCTTTCCAGTGCGGCACCGCCATTGGGTAGATTGAGAGCAGGCGATGCGGGACGCTCCTGCGTGTGACGCCTCACCAGCGATCCCTGACGACCTCCCTCTTCTCCACTGCGCTCACCCTAGCTCACGCCCAGCTCACGCCCAGGCGATCTTCTCGACCTCGCGCTGCAGATCGGCTTTCGTGCCACGTACGTAGAGCAAGGTGGTGTTGAGCGAGTCGTGACCCATGATCTGGGCGAGCCGATGCAGGGGAACCGACGCCGCCATGCGATAGCCAAAGCGATGGCGGAGATCATGCGGACTGATGTCGGTGAGGCGCGCCTGGACAGCGTAGCGTTGACCAGTAGCCGAAGCCCCCGCTCGGAGAGCGCCTTTCCGTCTTGGTGGAGGGAAAGAGAAAGACGCTACTCGTCGGCAGCGTCGGAAGATACTCCGCCAGCGCAGCCCGCGCGGTGGCGTTCAGCGGCACTTCGCGATACTTGCCGCGCTTGCCGATCATCTCGAGCGTGCCACTGCGTTTGCCCAGATGCACCTGTCGCACGCGCAGGTGACAGATCTCATGCGCGCGCAGGCCCGTGTGCAGCAGCAGGACGACCAGCGTCCGATCGCGCAGCGTGCCATGGCGCGAGACGGCGGCGATGAGCGCGTCCTCTTCGCGATCGGAGAGAAAGCGTGGTGGGGGATCGACTTGCTCGACGAGCTTGACCACCTTGGCAGGATCACGTGCGATCAGGCCGGCGTCGACTGCCCAGGCAAAGAAGCGCTTGAGACTGATGAACGTCCGATTGATCGACGCTGGCTCAGGCCGAGAGCCGCCTGAAGATGGGCTCGATACGCGGTGAGCGTCGGCGTGGTCACCGCAGCAGGTGAAAAGGATGCTGCCACCCCGTCTTGCCCGTCTTCCGTGTCTTCCCACTTCTCCTGCCATCGGGCCTCACACCAGGCAACGAAGTGACGCAGATCACTGAGGTAGTTCCGCACCGTCGCCGGTCGCAGATCCTCGGTCTCCCGCAACTGCCGACCAAAGGCAGCCAGCATGCTCTGACCAGCGGAGGAGAGGAGTGGCGTGCTCGCCCGTTTCTTCATCTGAGTCGCCATGCTGAGCGATCCCCTTCTGCTGGCGCTGGGCGCCTCCCATCCTTGAGGAACGCCACACAGCATAGCATCAGCCTCACCTACTGCCTGGTTCACCAAAACCGCGGGAGAGCCAGATACCGGACTCAACAAGTCACAGCGGGGACACTGAAGGAGGTGGATGATGGCGGCACTGCGAGGGACGACACCGGAGTCAATCGTGGATTATCCCGTGGATGATCCGTGGGGGAGCATGGAGGCAGCGACGATTGGCCCGACACGGTAGCGGGCGAAACCGCACGCGCCATGACAGCGTCCGCAGAGGATGGCGCCGCGCCGGAGCGCGGGGCCGTGGAGGAGCCAGACGCCACGTGAGAGCGCGTCTCGCTCCGGCCATGGCGGCGTGGCCTCTGGCGGCCCCTGACACACCATGTGATCGTATCGTGCGCTCACACCGGTGATGATGGTGTCCATTGTGATGATCGTGTCCCATACTGAAGGCGAACAGGTCGCTCCGTGTCCATCGCGTCCATCGCGTCCATCGGCGCGCTCGCGCGACGCCGCCGCAGAATGAATGAACAATGCATGCACTCGGAGGAGCGTTCCTCCGTCTCCGAGGTGTGGCGTTGCGGACGTGATCGCTGCGCATGACAGCGACCAAGGGTGCGGCGAACGCGTGAGGCGATCCGCGTGAGGCGATCCGCGTGAGGCGATCCGCGTGAGGCGAGCCGCGCCCACTAGCGAGCAGAGGCCAACCATGATGCAGCGAGATCTTTCCAGCGACCTCCGTCCGGAGCCCCGTTTCGCCCCCCTCATCCTCATCGCCGACGACAGCCCCACCATGCGCATCGTGACGCGGCACGCGCTTGAGCGCGCGGGGCTGCAGACGATCGAGGCCGCTACCCCGCGCGAAGTGATCGCCGCGGCGCGGGAACGTCCTGACCTGATCCTGCTCGACATCACCTTCGCCGTCGGCGCGCAGACGGACGGCTACCAGCTTTGCCGCCTGCTCCGCGACCTGCCTGAGTTCCGCGAGACCCCTATCCTCCTGGTGAGCGGGCGCGACCACATCGTCGACCGCGTGCGCGGTCGGTTCGCCGGCGCGACGGGCTACATCACCAAGCCGTTTGAGATGGCCGAGCTGGTGGCGCGCGTCAGAGCGTTGGCGGACGAGGAGTGGCGGCGACGGGAAGATTGGGCCTCGCGTCAGGACAGGCGCTGGTGACGTGGGCGCGTGGAATGGTCGTGCTGCGCGCCGATCGCTCGGGCCGTTCGTCGTCTTCCGCCCACCGCGTCCTCCGCGAGCAGGTGCGTCGCGCGGCTGGACGCGAGGTCACGCCCAGCGCGGCCATGATCGACAGCCAATCGGTCAAGACGACCGAAACAGGCGGCCCGCATGGCTACGACGGCGGCAAGAAGGTCAATGGCCGCAAGCGCCATATTCTGGTCGATACCCTCGCTCTGCTGCTCACAGTCGTGGCGCATCCGGCCAACCGGCAGGATCGCGAGGGCGCTCGGCTCGTGCTGGGGGGCCTGCAGCGTCACTTCCCGCGTCTGCGCCATCTGTGGGCTGATCAAGCTTACACCGGTCCGATCCTCGACTGGATCAAAGAGCAGATGGGGTGGACGGTCGAGGTCGTCGAGCGGTCTCCGCGCCGCGGCTTCGTGGTCACCGCCGACGGCCAGTTCCAGCGCGTCGCCTTGCCGGCGACCTTCGAGCCCTTGCCGAGAAGGTGGGTGGTCGAGCGAACACTGGCGTGGACCAGTCGCTACCGCCGCATGAGCAAAGATTACGAGCGCCTGCCCGCCACGAGCGAGGCGCTGGTCTACCTCACCGGCATCCGCCTCCTCCTCGCTCGCTTGACTCGAGACCAGCAATGACCCTTCTTGTACACCCTCTACTGACCTCGGCAGAAAGAACTAAATCAGTGGTAGGCTCTCGGGATGGGAGCACCGAAACGGGCTGACTGGCGCGAGGAGCGGCGCAAGCGCGCCTGGGCCTTGAAACAAGAAGGATGGCCGCAGAAGGATATCGCCACAGTGCTGGGCGTCAGTGAAGGGGCCGTGAGCCAATGGCTCAAGCGGGCTCGCGAGCACGGCGGGGTCGAAGGCGCTCAAGCGGCGGCCACCGCCTGGGATGACGCCGCGATTGAGCGTAGAGCAGCGGGCACAGCTGCCAGCGTCTGTTGGCGCAAGGGAGCAGAAGCCTATGGCTATCGCGGCGACGTCTGGACGGCCAGGCGGGTGGCGCAGCTCATCACCGACACCTTCGGCGTCCGCTACCATCGCGACCATGTCAGTCGGCTATTGCGTCAGCTCGGCTGGAGCCGACAGCACCCCATCACGCGGGCGACCCAGCGCAACGAGCAGGCCATCAAGCAGTGGCAAGAGGAGCGCTGGCCCGCGCTGCGAAAAAAGCAGCCGAGGAGGAAGCCACCATCGTCTGGGTAGATGAATCCGCCTTCTACTTGCTGCCGCATGTCGTGCGGACCTGGGCGCCGCGGGGGCAGACACCACACCTGCGTGGTCAAGCAGACCAAGGACCATCTCTCGGCCATCAGCGGCGTCACGCTCGACGGGCGCTTGTTCTTGCAGGTGCGCGAGGGGAGCTATGACAGCGCGGCGGTAGTGGGCTTTCTGCGGGTGTTGCTGCGCAAGGTGCGGGGCAGGATCATCCTCATCTGGGATGGTTCCCCCATCCATCGCGGGCAACCCGTCAAGGACTTTTTGCGCCGTGGAGCAGCCAAACGCCTCCATCTGGAGCAACTGCCCGGCTACGCGCCCGACCTCAATCCGGACGAAGGCGTGTGGAACTACGTGAAGCGCGTCGAGTTGGCCAATGTCTGCTGCCACGACCTCCATGAGTTGCAAAGGCGCCTCATCCGTGCCCGCGAGCGCTTGCGTCACACGCGCAACATTCTTCGCGCGTGTTCGCGGGCCTGCGGATAGTCGGTGTAGTCCTTCATGACGAGAGCAGTACACGTGGCCAGAGTCGGCGACCCAGCGCCGGGACTCGGCGCGAAGAGGTCATGGCATGCTCGCGTGCTCGGCGCAGACGCTTGGGTCGAGGCTTGGGTCGAGGCTTGGGTTGAGGCTTGGGTTGAGGCTTGGGTTGAGGCTTGGGTCGAGGCTTGGGTCGAGACAGCTCATCCGACAGCGGCCAGCGCCTAGCCGACCTCGGCCGCCAAGACTTCATAGGCAGGTTGCAGCTCGTCCCACCGCGCATCGGCGTCGCAGCGCTCACGCGCCAGCACGCTCTCGGCCAGTCCCTGCTCTCGACAGATTTGTGCTGGGCGTTTCTCGCCTCTGGCGAGTTGACGCACAATCTCCAATTTGAATTCGCGCGTGAAGCTCCGACCAGGCATACGTCGTCTCGCTGTCTTCCCTGTGGCCAGTGTACCGCAGGGCTACCGCCGAGTTGACTTGCCCTCCTGGTCCACAACTAAGGGTTCATTCCAAGGAGCATCTGTACTCGCTGTTCTACCTGCTCCACCCGACGGAAGCGTTCATCTATCCCCGCACGCACCCATGCTGGGACTTGCTTGCCCTGGGCCTGATAGCGCCGACATTTGGCCGTGATGCGCTCCACTTATGCAGCAAAGCATGCGACGTTATGCCATAGTAAGGCTTTGCAAAAACACACTCTGAGACGCGCGCAGCCTAGCATTGCGCCGCGACAACCAGGACCTGGAGGAAGGCCAAGCGACCTTTCATTACGCAGCCGTAACGGATGCGTAACGCAGGTGGTGTAGACTCTTACCACAGACTGGACAGACCGCACCTGGAGTGATCCTGTGTCTACTCTGAGAGAGGTTTTGACGATGGCTCGCATATCATCCTCACCCAGTCCTGCTCAAGAACGCTCTGCTTCACCGAACGCAGCACCGAACGCAGCCGTCGATGAGCCGAACGAGACACATCTGCACGGCTGGCGCCTCGTGGCCGCCCGTACGCTCGTCGGCGCGACAATGGCCGTCGTTGCCGTGGTATTCGCGCAGGCGCTGCCCAGCAGCATCAATCGGCTTGCCACTCCGTGCAACGACCCAGTCAACCAGTGCCTCATACGGCCAGAGCAGGTTGCGCCATTGGCCGATTTTGGCATCACACCGGCATCATTGGCAATCGCTGCCACGCTGATATCGTGCCTGATTGTGCTGGCGGTGGATGGAGCCGCCGCATTGCTGATCTGGCGGCGTTCGGACGACTGGATGGCGTTGTTGGTCGCGCTGGTATTCAGTCTGATGCCACTGCACTTCACTCCGGTCCTGGAAGTGTTGACATCCATCCCTGGAGACTTGCCGCTAGTGGTTGCAGCGCTGGGCGAGATCAGTAGCGTGAGTCTCATCCTGCTCATCGCGCTCTCTCCTAGCGGCCGCTTCGTGCCACGCTGGCTCTGGCTGCCGTTCTTGCTTCTGGTGCTCTTCTTTAGCCCGCTCGGCGACCTTCCCATCCCCGGCCCGGCCGTGCCCGACGTGCTCTCCTTTGTCTTTCTCTTTGCCCTCTTGCTGTGCTTCGTCGTCAGCCTGATCTATCGCTATCGCCGAGTATCCACAGCGATACAGCGCCAGCAGATCAAGTGGCTCATCTACGCCTTCATCCTGTTCATCGTGCTCAATCAACTCTTTTGGCAGACCTATCTCCAGGTCCCAGCATTCCAAGCGAAAGACTCGCTCTACGGTCTGCTCGCCTATCCGGAAGACTTCCTGGCGCTCAGCATCCTCCTCGTCGCGCTCGGGGTGTCAGTCCTGCGCTATCGTCTCTACGACATCGACCTCATCATCAAGCGGACACTGGTCTATGGCTCGTTGACCGCAATTCTCGCCAGTGTCTATGTGGTGGGTGTCATTGGCAGCCAGACGGTCGTCGGCGGACTCACACACTTGAGCGGCCAGCAGCAGTCGCCGGTGATCACGGTCGTGACCACACTGGTGATCGTCATACTGTTCCGGCCGGTGCGTCGCCACATTCAGGCCTTCATCGACCGCCGCTTCTACCGGCGCAAGTATGACGCGCGCAAGACGCTGGCGGCGTTTAGCACGCGGCTGCGACAAGAGGTCAGTTTGACTGATCTGCGCGCGGACCTGCTCGCCGTTGTAGAGCAGACCATGCAGCCCGCGAGCGTCTCGCTCTGGCTGACGCGCCCGCCGTGGGAGACGCCAGTGGCGGACAAATTGACCACGCGCCCAGCCACCGAGGAAGGCCTCTCCACATGAGCGCCCTGCCCCAGGCCGCCAGGGATCCGCGCATGGAGCCGGTCATGGCAGCAGCGCGCCCGCTTGCGGGACGCTGGCTTGCGCTGGCCCACTCCGCGTGGATCCTCTTCGCGACACTGGACGCGGCGATCCTCCTGTTCGGCGTTCCACTCTACTATCGGGAACTGCTCCAGCCATGTGAACCGGCGGCGAATGGCGCGCAGTGTGGCGCGGGTCAGTTGTCAGCGCAGGGCGTCGCGGCCTTGCGTCACTACGGCGTCACACCCACTCTTTATGCGGGAGTCGCGCTGAGCATGGTCGTCCTGGCCGCGCTGGTGATCTGTGGCATCGGCGTGCTGATCGCCTGGCGCAAGTGGAACCAGGGCATGGGACTCTTCATCGCGATCTCGCTTATCACGATCGGCGCCACGGGCAGCACCGCGGAGTTTCTGGGATCGCTATTCCAGCTTTCGCCGCTGTTACACCCCCTGCTGGCTCGACTGGTCGTGGGACTAATCTACGCGCTCGTCTTTCTTGAGTGGTCGGCGTTCGGCGCAGTGATCCTGACCTTCCCTATCGGGCGATTCGCGCCGCGCGCGAGTTGGTTGCTCATCCTGCTGTGGCCGGTGACAGTAGCGGTCTTCATCTTTCCTGTGCCTGCCTGGATCACCATAGTCGCTCTGGCGCTCACCTACTGCGGTACGCTGACGGTCATCGTCTACCGCTATCGACGCGTGTTTGGGCTAGTGCAGCGCCAGCAGGCGAAGTGGCCGATCTTCGCTATCCTTGTGGCGTTTTTCGGCGCCATCGTGAGCGCAGCACTTGTGCGCCTGGCACCAGTGATCGGCGCGCCGGAGTCCCTTGCGCCGCTCCTCAACGTCGCAACCGACAGCTTCGCCGCGGTGCTCACCATCATAGCGATTGGGATCGCCATTCTGCGCTATCAACTCTTCGACATTGATCGACTCATCAACCGTGCGCTGGTGTATGGCTCGCTCTCGCTGATCCTGGCGACGGTCTACCTTGGCAGCGTGATCGGCCTGCAGGCGCTCGTGCGCGGCGTTTCTGGACAAGACTCACCGCTCGCCATCGTGGTCTCGACGTTGTTCATTGCGGGCCTCTTTCAACCCCTGCGCGGGCGCTTGCAGAAGTCCATCGACCGGCGCTTCTACAGGAGCAAATATGACGCCGCCAAGGCGGTCGCCGCCTTCAACGCGACGCTCCGGCAGGAGGTGGATCTGGGCGAGTTGCGCGCGAATCTGACCGCCGTCGTGCAGGAGACAATGGCTCCAACCAGCGTCTGGCTGTGGCTCAAAGAGACGCCAGGCGACCGCCATACTGACCTATAGCGCCAGCGCAGCACACGCTGATGTCGCCTGGTATGGCGTGCGCGCTACCACTCGCTCAGCTTCCAGATCTCCGGCCGCCACTCGCCCTCCTCGAAGCCGATTTCCATGTAGATCGTGACAGCTTCTTTCAGGTGCGTCATAACGGCCTCCGATCGGCCGGCGGCATGCAGAATGTCCGCGAGGTTATTGTGCAACGCCGCCAGATGATGGCGATCGCCCAGTTGCGCGCCGACTGCCAGCGCCTGCTCGGCAAAGATCAGAGCTTGCGTCATATCGTGATTGGCGGCGTATGCCAGCGCCAGGTTGTTTAGGACCGCCGCATGCGCCGCTTTGTCGGGCAGGTTCTGCGCAATGACCAGACTCTCGCTTAAATGGGTAATGGCTTGTGAGCTGGTCCCCTGACGTGTGTCGAGGACTCCCAGGATATTCAGCGCCTGCGCGATGGCGCTCTCGTCATCTCCTGCGCGGGCGAGCGCGAGCGCCTCTCTGGCCAGGCGCTGCGCCATCTCCGGCTGGGCGCGTTGGGACGCGACGAGGCTCCAGTCAGCGAGTATGTGCGCACGTTCCCCGGGAGATCCCGATTCGCCAAGCGCAGCGACAGCGGCCTCCAGGTGATCCTCGGCTGTCTCCCACTCGCCGCGCCGCACGAAGACCTGCGCGCACTTTCGCTCGATGGCCGCCAGGGCCTGGGATGAGGAGAGCGCGCCCGCCAGGATGTAGCTGCGCAGCGCGGCGTCATAGGAGCCGAGCATCGTCTGCGCGTCGCCGATCGCCTCATGAAGCGGCGCAATGTCTGGATGCCCCTGCGCGAGCGCCGCGTCGTAATGCGCCAGCGCCTCGGCGTGCGCTCCGAGGGCGCGCGACCGATCACCCGCCAGCCGCGAATAGATCGCCGCCTGCGCGTCGAGCCCACCCAGCGCAAAATGGCGCGCAATCGTCGCTGCCAGCGCTGCCACTCTATCTACTCCAGGGGCCAGGCGCGCACGAGTCAGCAGCGCTTCGGCGAGACGCCGGTGCAGGAGCCGCCTTCGGGCCAAGCTGGTCTCCTCGTAGGCCAGCGCGCACAGCTTCTCATGCAGGAAGTCGTAGGTTGGACCTGAACCGTCGGTCTGCTCGCCCCTGGTCTCCACGATGACGCCACGGGCCACCAGTTCTTCGAGCGCCGCCACCGCCTCTTCTTCGCTCCGGCCGCTGACTTCACGCGCCGTGTCGAAGTCGAATGAGCGGCCCATCACCGCGATGGTGTGCAACATCTGCCAGCCCATCTCGCCGACGAGGCTCAGCCGGGCGCGCAGGAGGTCGCGCGCGCCACCCGGCAGCGACCACTCGCCATGATCTGCATGCAACACGCCAGCGCGCAGAGCGGTCAGATATTCTCTCAGCAGGAACGGCACGCCCTCGGTCTCGCGATACAGACGCGCGGAAAGCGCCTCGGCGCGCACTCCGTCACGCTTACTCACCAGCCCAGCCTGCTCCGCCAGTGTCCGCACAGCCTCCGAGTCGAGGCGCGCGAGCCGCAGGATTGCGCCGGTCCGGCCTTTCGCGGCTTCGGCCTGCAATCGTTGCAGCGACACATTCGCGAGCGCCTCGGTCTCGCGCCAGGTCAACACGAGGAACACCCGCTGGCCTTGGAGGCGTCGCGTGAGGAAGGTCAGCAGGTCCACGGAGGCGGAGTCGGCCCACTGCGCGTCTTCGATCAACAGGATGCTTGGAAGATGGGCGTTCCCTTCGTCTCCAGCTCCTGCGGCGAGCAACACCTCGCAGACTGCCTCGAAGAACACCAGGCGCGCGCCGGGCGCGTCCAGCGACGTCGTTGGCGGCGAGCGCCGTGCGGCAAGCTCTGGCAAAAGCCGTGCGGCCTCCGCGATACTGGCTGGCTTCAGGCGATCGAGCTTCTCTGGTCGCGCAAGCGCGGAACGCAGCAGGGCGATGATTGGTCCGTAGGCGAGGCCTGATTCGCCCTCATAGCAGCGCGCGGAGGCCAACGCCGTCCCACGTTTCGTCGCGTCGGAGACGAACTCCTCCACCAACCGGGTCTTGCCAATGCCAGGCTCGCCCACCACCAGCGCGACTTTGCCGTCCACTGCGCTGCTCTCGTACAGATCTATCAGCAGCGACCATTCCTGTGCGCGGCCCACAAAGGGGAGGCTGCCTGGGGGTGAAGCGGGACGATCATGCGCCTGCGAACCTTCGGCGAGGAGTGGTGTTCGCTCCTCTGCGGCTTCTCCATGACGTGGCCTCGGAGCATCCACGGGCGTACGTAGTCGCTGCGGCAAAGTGATACGATTGGCGCGGATGGCCTCGTACAGGCGTGTGGTGGGTTCGAGCGGCGCCACCCCCAGTTCGCGTTCGAGCGCCTGGGCGCACAGCCGGTATTGCTGGAGCGCGGCGTTGCGTTGTCCCGACCAGGCCAGAAGGAGCATCAGCCGCCGGTGCGCCGCCTCGCTGAGTGGGTCCACCGCCAGCCAGCGCTGCGCCAGGGTGAGGGCCACATCGAGCCGGCGGCGTTCGGCCTCGCCGCGCGACAGTCGCTCCAGCGCCTCGATCAACTCCCGGCGGAGCGCCTCACTCTGATAGGCGCGCCAGTCGTCGAATGGAGCGCAGTCGCGCACGGGGAATCCTGCCAGAAACTCGCTGTGGTAGAGAGTCACCGCTTCCGTGAGGAGCGGCATGCATTCGTCGCAGACCTCGCTCGGCGGGTGCTCGTGCCGCTGACGCGCGAGCAGGGCATGGTGAAACGCGCCGGTGTCGGTCCACAGCGCTTTGGGATCGCGCAGGCCAATCGTATCTCGTTCGATGAGGAACCAGTCTTCGCCGAGCGTCGCACGCAACGGCGAGAAGGTGCGCCGGAGAATCGCGCGCGCCTGATCGTAGTTCGGCCACAGCAACGCGGCGAGGGTATCGCGACTCTGTGGTCGCTGTGTGGTTGCCAGGTAGATGAGGAGCGCCAGCGCCTTGTGGGTATCCATGCGCAGAGGCGCGCCAGCTCGCTCGAGGCGTGGCGCGCCAAACATGTAGAGGGCTAGTTTCTCCATCCACACCACCATGCGTTCCCACCGGCGTCGCAATCAGCAGCGGCGAACCGAAAACGTCAAAACGAGCAAATTTCTACGCGTCATCATAACCGATCGGCGGCGCTGCGGCGCCAACGTGTAAGCGACCAGGATCAGCGCCAGCGCGTTGACGGGATGGAGCGACGAGATGGGCATCCAGACCCACCTGCCGAGGTCAATGAGCAGACCTTGTACCAGCATCAGGCCTACCAGGCCCCAAGACCGCATCACCACTTGACGTTGTACCCCACCAAGGCGCGCCAGCAGAGGGAGCGTGAGGGTGGTCGCGCCGAGCGCCGGGGCGAAGAGCGTGCTGCGCCAGAAATTATGTAATAGTGAGTGATGATCGGTGGCCTTGTCCTGACGGGTTAGGAAGCGAGAGGCGCGGGTCGATGGGGGCAGTGACGGTGGTCCGAACACGCGGTCGGGTGATCTTCTGCGCGCTGAGCAGGTGCGTGGCTCAGATGGGCGCGCTGGAGCGGTAATCCGATGGTCGATCGGGTCGGGAGCGAGGGACTCTTTGATGAGGTAGTAAAGACCAGGATGCGCATGCGATGGCCTGGCAGATCCTGTAAATCGTGAGCCGAATCCAGGCCCGACGGCGATGGACGTGCCAGGAGGCGTTGTCCGAGATCAACGCCGAGACCGTACGTCAGCGCCTCAGCTGGAGCAGCATGAGTCGAGGGCGGGACGCGCGATCAGGCGGCGACGCGAGCCACGCGCGACTGAGCCGAGCCACGAGCCAGTGAGCGGCACTGACGGTTGTGGAATAAAGCGAGTGAGACTGTTCTCCTGGCGGAGCATGCGTACGAGAGGCCAGAGGCGAAGAGCAGGTGAAACGCTTGCACCGGACCGGCTTGCGACCGTCTCGTCGACCAGGTGCAGGCTGTCTGCTCGGCCGGAGGCATGCAGGCGGTGCGCGAGGCGTACTTCGACCAGATCGTCGGCGAAGCGAGTGCTGATGTGGACGGTGCCGCCGTCAGGCGATCAGGCGGTCGGCGCCTTTTTCGCGCGCCTGGATCGGGACCGGTGATCGAAGTGCTGGCGTGTCTCCAGCGAACGCCGAGGCGCCGTAGCGCCACCGCACTGTCTGCCGTCACGAGGGTGGTCGGTCAGACGCTGGGCGAGCTACCTCGCGGCCGAGATCAGTGCGTCCAGACCAGTGGTTTAATTGCCGAAGTCGCGCGGCGGCGCGCAAGCGCGCGCAACTGCTCGGCGCGCCGCTGGGCAAGCCGGCCCGTGGCCGGGCGCCGGGTGCGGACGGGAGGCAGCCGGTGAGCGCGGCTGGTCTGAGCCGAGTGAAGCTGATGGAGGAGCGGCTGCATCCGTCTCCGTCGAGCGTACGACCGCCGCGATCCGGGGTCCTGCTCATGGTGCTGCGAAGACCATCCCGGGCAGCGACGCACCGACGACGCGATCTGATCAGCGAAGACTGCTTTCAGGTCGCGTGCCTCGTCGGCGAAGCGCGCGGACAAGATGGTCGGATACCTCTCGAGCAGAGCCGATTCCGGCCGCGACCTCTCACTGAGATGCCATGAGGCCGAAGAAGAGCAGGATGATCCCCGCGAAGACGCCTGCGAGACCTTAGTTGCGCGGGCAGACGCTTGCCGCCGAGGCTTTTCCGCCGAGTGTGTCGAACCGAACCGGAGCGTCATGGACTGAACCCTGAGCGTCAGTCGCGGACGAACGAGGAATGCTGTCATGGTGAGCCTTGTACGGGATCTCGCGTCGCTTTGCCTGGGGCTGTCCCACGGTAGACCTGCCCTCATTCCGAACTCAACTCGATCTGCGTCTTGTTCCCGTTACGTCAACCTCATACCCGTCGCCCGTCCGCTGAAACGTTAAACAGCGCACGTCACCGGGCCGTGATCCTCAGGCGCTAGAGGTTCTTCAGCAGGCAGGAAAGAGGAGAAGCGGCTGATGAGGCTGGACAGTACCAGCTCACTGCGATGGCTCTCCACGGTTTCCGGTGGCAGTTGACGTGTCCGATACTCGGTCGCGCGCGGCGCGATCCATAGGGATAGGCGCATCGGCCGCATCGTCTGTTCTCACAACGCCGAGAAGTTGCGCCTGTAGTTCGCTGAGACTGACTTCCTGCCGCAATGTAGCGCTGAAGGCGGCAAGAGTCTTCTGCGCGTCGTACCTGGCGCGGTAGAAGCGGCGGTTCGATGGTTTTCTGGATGCGCGAGCGGAGAGGTTGGAAGAGGCCGGCGATGAGCAGTGTCGAGGCGACGAGCGCGACTGGTGAGTCCTGCCCGGTGACGATGCGCACGAGCGCTTGCAGGGTGATGACGCCACCGACGAAGATAGCGCCGAGAATGCCGGTGAGGAGGCCGTAGACCAGCGCTTTGTTGATGATGCGGTCGATCTCATAGAGCTGGTAGCGCTGGATCGCGATGAAGAAGGTAATCGGCACGAGCAGGCACGCCAGTAGATAGACCAGAAATGAGATCGGCATATAGAGGGTCTCGCCCAGCGCCGTGAGTCCTGAAGGCAGCCAGAAGAGCTGGTTGGCGAGCAACGAGATCGTCAGCCCGAAGACCGCCCACTTCGTCTGCTGCCGTTCCACCGGCGTCGAGACGCGGCGGAAGCGATAGACTTGAAAGGCGATGGCAACGCCAAAGAAGAGTGGATACAAGAGCGACAGCCATCCTAGCGATGTTGGGCTGATGACCTGCTCGATGGAAAAACACAGCCAGAGGATCAGGAGTGCCCATCGACCAGCGCGGCGCAAAATGCCTTCCGGGAAAGAGGAGATAGACAGCGTAAAACACGAGGTTGGGCAGAAGGTTCAGGAGGGCAGTGAGCCACCATGCCTGATTGGTGGTAATGGACGGCGGCGTGGTGTCGGCTCCTGGACTCACGAAACTGGCGTTCACCACCAGGAAGGCGGCGACCAGCAGCGCCATCCAGTCGTCAGATCGCCGCCAAAACAGGATGAGCGCCAGGACGAGCGACACCAGGAGCAGTAGGCATGCCAGGCTGAGCGCGATCAGGCATAGAGCCTAGCGAGACGCCGGCGGAGGAGCGCCTCGGCGGCCCGCGGGGTGAGCGCGCAATCATCGACGCAAGGAATCAGGTAATCGGCAAACGCCTCCGGTAGTGTCAGCGCCCACGGAATCACAACTGAGGCAACGAGGATGAGCCAGGCCACACGCGCCCACAACACCTGGGAACCGCGCAGCCGCCCATCAGGAGCCTCAGTGGCGCGCTCGAACGACGCCTGCGATTTGAACGCTGCAATCATGTATGCATGCCTCTCTTCAGATGGCGCTGGAGGAGCAAATATATGAGGCGTTGTCGTCGGAGGCGGCGAACCAGAGGCTGACATGCAACGGCCGCATCGTCTGCTCGACAACCGCCAACAAGTTTGCCTGTAACTCAGTGAGGCTCACTTCCTAGCGCAGCGCAGCGCTGAAGCTGGCCAGCGTCTTCTGAGCGTCATATTTCGCACGATAGAAGCGCTGGTCAATCACCTTCTGAATGCGCCTCCGCAGCGGCTGGACAAGGCCAGCGATCAGCAAGGTGGTGGCGACCAGGGCGACAGGCGAGTCCTGCCCGGTAGTTGTGCGCGCGATCATCTCCGGCAGGCCAACACGACGCCGACGAAGGCCGCGCCTAAGATGCCGGTGAGGAGTCTATAGACGAGCGCCTCGTCGATAAGGCGGTCGATCTCGTAGAAGCCGGTACGCGCTGCATGGCGATCAAATACGCGATCTGGCACAACTCAGCCGGTGAACCATAGAGAGAATCGCCTGCGCGACTGGCGCGAAACAAGGCATACCGAGCCGAAGCGGGTCGGCGATCCATGCCCGCTCCCGACCCACAAAAAAGGGGCGATTCAAGCGCCGTGGCGACCACTTCGCTGCTGACGCTCTGACTGGTGTGGATATCGGCGATAGTGGTAGATCTGAAAAGGCGATCGTGGCGATAAAGAGGATCGGGAGAGCCGAAGAGCAAGCCGAATCTGAAGAAGCTCGCGAGTGAAGCGCGGAACGTCGTCTCAGGTCGAAGAGCGTTGTTCGGGAGACCGACATGGGAATCAGCGCCCAGCACCAGTGTGGGAATAGTGTCCGCTGGGGAAGAGGAGAAAGAAAAACGCATAGAGGACGGCGGCGCCTGGTATATCGACGAAAAACGTGCAAACGAGCCAGGCATAGGAAACACATCCGGCAAAGGGTGGACCATCAGGCGCGGCTCCAAGTGGCAACCCTGAGAACAGGATGAGAAAGAGACTGGCGACAAGCGCGATCCAGCTCGTGCGAACGCTGCCAGAACAAGACGCGGCGACGCACATGGAGACCGTCATCGTCAATACTGCCAGGATGATGATGATCCAAGGATAGAGATCGAGTGATATCCCGATCTGCCCGACATACGCCGGGTTACGCAGTTGATCGAGGAACTGGAAGCTGAAAGATGAATATCGCCAGGACATAGAAAAAGGAGAAGAGCCAGAACACGCGCGCCAGCGCAAGCCAGCCTCCCTGAAGGTTGGAACGATCCGCCTGCTCATCTCCTCGTCCTGCGTCAGGAGAAGGGTGGTACTTGGAGTGTACTGCGCTCATGGCCATACTCCAGCATGCTGCTCTGCAGACGACGCTGGTCCCTTCTTCGCCGCGGCAAGTACTCATTGCCGGATCGCCAGCGAGAGCGAGACAGATGCCGGGGCGCATGGTACTCGGTGACCACGGCGACGAGCCGCTCGCGCAACTCCGTCAGGCTCAGCT
Organism: uncultured bacterium; assembly: GCA_963733745.1. GTDB lineage: Bacteria > Chloroflexota > Ktedonobacteria > Ktedonobacterales > JADMIN01 > DASWAC01. Next base: position 20,185 of record CAVTFE010000005.1, on the reverse strand, counting down.
CCTGGCGGAGGGTGGCGCTGAAGGCATCAACCGCTTTGCGTGCATCATATTTGGCCCGGTAGAAGCGGCGATCGATGAGCTTCTGAATGCGAGTGCGCAGGGGCTGAAACAAGCCGGCGATCACCAGCGTCGAAGACACGATAATCAGGGGATTTTGGTCGCGTTGGCCGGTCACGTTTGAGAAGACCGCTTGCGCGCCGATGACTAGCCCAAGATAGAGAACGGCCAGGATGCCGGTCAGCGAGCCATAGACCAGCGCACGGTTGATGAGCTGGTCGATATCCAGGAGTTGGTAGCGCAGAATGGCGACGCCGACCGTGATGGGAATGGCGACAGACGCCAGTGGCAACAGAATCGTCCAGCTCTCGCCCAGGAGGTAGGAGGTGTAGAACGACGGGATGAACGAACTCACCACACTCAGCAGCAGTAAGCCGATCACCCCGCCGGTCGCCACGCTGATTCCGGCGACCACCCACTTTGTCTGCTGGCGCTCACTGGGAGTCGAGATGCGCCGGTACCGGTAGACCTGCGCCACGATGACGGCGCCATAGAAGGCGACAAATGCCACTGAGAATAGCCAGTCCGGTAGCATTGTCTGGAAGACGTCCACAATCGTCTTCCCAAATCCCAGCGCAAAGACAACGAGGAACCACCGTGGGGCCGAGCGCAGCGTCGGGAAGTAGACGAAGAAGACGATGGCGGTGATGGCCGAGACGGGCAAGACATACCCGGCCAGCCCAGTAAGAACGGGGTAGGCGCGTCTCGTGGCTTCCAGGAATGTGGACGGGGTCGTCACGCCGTAGAACATCAGAAATAAGGCGGCCACGAGCGCGAACACATCGTCGCTGCGGCGCGCGAAGATGAGAAAGGCGATCACCCACCAAATCAAGATGATCACCGCATAGAAGACGGTATGCAACGCTGCATAGACGCTGATCGAGATTCCATGCTCCTGGAGGAACCGCACGGCGTCCAGAGTGAGCGTGCCGTTCAGATCTCCACAGGAGCTTGCCTTAGCGCACGGCGTCAGCAGGAGGCGATAGTACAGCGGGACGCCGATCACCGTGAGCGCGACCGTGGAGAGGGCCAGCGCCAGCCAGAGAATACGCGCGACCACAAGCGCGGCACCACGCAGCCGCGAGCGATCCGCAGGCTCCAGCGTGTTGGAGGCGGGTGATGCTCCCATGCGCGTATCCTCCCGATGGCTTATCGATATGCCTAGCGACGGCGGCGGAAGACGCGGAACGGCGCGCCGAGCAGCGAGCGTAGAATGGCGTTGTGCCAGACATTGCCGGCCTGCGACCACTGCACATGCGGATCGACGCAGGTGACGCTGACACGCACCGGCGCGCTCAAGCCATAGGAGGCGGCGAGGCTCTCCAGCACCTGCGTCCAGATCTTCTCCTGTGAAGCCGAGCCACCCATTCGGAAGCCAAGCTCGTAGATTGGGTCGTTGGCGCGGGCAATGGACTGTACCTGGCAGACCACACAGTCGTCGTTGGTGAAGGCGCTGAACGTGACCCAGCCCGACTCTGGATGCCCCTGTGGCGTCATCAGGGTGAAGGATTCATCGTCCGAATACAGCACCAGCACGCCCGTATCGACTGGCATCCCACCGAATCGAAGCGTTGATGAACACGAGCTCGTTTGGCGCGACCCCGCGCACCGACGGAAAGAAGCGGTTCTGCGGCGGCTGGAACTCCGGCAGGTGTTCTTTGAAAACCTGGATGACCTCGGCGGGCGTCGCCGTGGCGCCACTCAGGCGTGTCTGGTAGGTCTTCTGCCAGAGTCGCCCGAAGCCCTGCAGCGGCCCCACGAGCCGGCGCTTGTTGACATTCCCCGGCACAACGCCACGCGGCGCGATCCGGCGTGGGGCGTCAATGCGCCCGGCGGCCTGCGCCCAGTAATCGGCGTCACGCGGCGCCGCGTCCGGCAGTGTTTTCCGCCGGATCTGCGTAGGGATTGGCGTCGGTCACGCCTCCCTGTGATGGGAGAGTGGCGTCAGCAGTGTCTTCCGCGTTGATGTTCTGCCTGTTCATGCGAAGCATCCTTTCCCCTGCGCTCTGGTCAACCCGCGCTGGCGGCGATCGCGTCAGCCTCTGTTTCGTAGATGGAGATGGCCTCACTGAGCCGCGTGAGCTCGAAGATGCGCCGGTAATGATCGCTCAAGCCGAATGCGAGGAGGCGCTGCTGCTGCCGGTTGATGCGGATGAGTAGTGTGATGAGCAATCCGATGCCGCTGCTATTCATAAACTCCAGCCCACTGAAGTTGAGGATGAAGTTGCGCACGCCGGGCGCCGCGGCCTCGGTATAGGCATCCATCAGGGCGTTCTCGGCAAAGGCCGTGATATCTCCCTGAATGTCGATTACACTGGCGCTCGGCGTCACACGCCGTACAGTCATCGTGGCCTGTGGAATAGCCAAGGGATGTCCCCCTTCTTACTTAGCGGCCAGCGCCGCTGTCATCGTGCGACTCTCCCGTGGCGGATGTGTCGCTACTCTGGATGGCGCTCGCCTCATCGGGAAAGATCGTCATGAAGTCGGCGAGGCGCGTGATGGTGAAGATCTCGACATAGTGCTCGCTGAGACCGCTGGCCAGCAGGCGGGTTCGGCTGGCGCGCGCCTTGGCGAGTAGGCCGACGATCAGGGCGATGCCGTTACTGTTGATGTAGTCCACATCAGCGAAGTTGAGCAGAATCGTCTCAACCAGCTCATCCGACGCCGTGGCGTAGGCGTCGTTGAGCGCCGCCTCAGCGAATCCGTTGATCTCGCCGTGCAGCTCGATCACAGCGATGCGTGGCCGGTGATGGCGCACCCGCGCCTCAAGCGTGCGCGATGGCATGGTCGCTCGCCTCCCTCTTCCGGCTCCTCCAGCCGCATGATCAGTTCGACAGTATGGCGCTTCTCGTCTGCGCTCACGCGCATCTCGTCCACCAGGTGCTTGATAGGAACAGCCCCCATCCGCGCGGTGTCTGTAGTCCTGCCAGTTTCGCGGCGAGATCGGGCGTCTCATAGCCGTCTGGCTTCTCGCTGGCCTCGCCTGCTCCACCCTCGCCTGCTCCACCCTCGTCGCTGATGCGCACGGCCACGGCGGTGTCTGAGACCAGCGCCTCCACGATCACCGGCAGCTCGGGCTGATAGTGGTTGCCATGCTCCATCGCGTTCATCGTCGCCTCGGCGACCGCCGACGCCAACTGCTCGCGCCGCCGCAGCGAGAGCAGGTCATCGCCCAGCGCCTCATTCACCGCGGCTATCGCCAGGCGCTCGTTCCCCGGCGCGCTAGGGAATGACCACTCGTTCAGCAGTCGCCACTCACCGCCGCGCACGTACCCACCTCCATCTGGCTCGCTGGCCTGATTCTCGGGAGAAGGCGAATGGCCATTATCGCCTGGCCCCGGCGCCGCAAGGCGCTGGAGCGCGACGAGGGTGACATCATCCTCCTGCTCCCACCCTTCGCCGGTGAAGTCGTCGAGTTGCGCGAGCAGAAACTCGATCAGCGTCGCTCCGTCGGCGTGTTGCCCCGACAAGCGCCTCAAGTCGTGGAAACCCGAACATCTCATAGCCGGGGCTGTGCGCCTCGACCAGCCCATCGCTATAGAGCAGGACATGCTCGCCTGGCTCCAGGGTCGTCTCCTTCTCCTCATAGCGGCTGCCCGGCATCGGCCCAGCGGCATGCCTGTCGCGCGCAGTTCGCCTACCCCGCTGAGCCGCCGCTGATAGGGCAGGTCGTGGCCGGCGTTGGCATAGCGCAGATGGCCGCTGGCGGGATCGAGAATGGCGTAAAAGCAGGTGACGAACATCTTCGGTGGGATGTCCGGGACAGAGCAGATCGTTGGCGCGCTCAAGCATTTTGCCCGGCGAGCGCTCCACTTGCGCCGCCGCGCGCAAGATGCTGCGTGTCGTCGCCATCACCAGCGCGGCGGGCACCCCTTTATCGGTCACGTCGCCGATCACGAGGCCGAGCCGGCCATCGTCGAAAGGGATGAAATCGTAGAAGTCGCCGCCGACCGCGCGGGCTGGCTGGTAGTACGGCGTCCACACTGCCAGCCGGGCAGCACAGGCAGATCCTTGGCAGGAGGGTCTGCTGAATCAGCCGCGCGACGCGCAACTCCTGCTCGATGCGCTCCCGCTCGCGGGCCTCGCCTGTTGCTCGCGCACCAGCTGTGCCACTCGCACCGCCGGTGCGGCCTGTGTCGCCAGTGTGTTGAGCAGCCCGCGGTCGTCCGTCGAGTAGTCCTGCTCGCTCAGGCGCGGGCCGAGGTTGAGCAGGCCGATCAGCTCGCCCTGGCTGACGAGGGGCACAGCCACCTTGACCCCTGCCTCGCGGAGCGCGCGCAACGCTGCCGAGTCAAATTGAAGCTTCTCCAACTCGACCGCCCCCGGCGCACTGAGGAAGTAGGCAAAAAGAGGATCAGTGGGGGCGATCTCAATGGGCGCCTGCTCAACAGAGGGGGGAGCGGCAATCGGCGACGCATGATGCGCAGACGATCGCCTGGCGGGCGGGGCGCCGTGTTCTGACTGTGTGCGCCTGAACCTTCTCCAGCGCAGCCAGGAGCGGGGAGCAGTCTCTAGTGGCGTAGTCATGGGATAGTTCCCTTTCTCCCTCAGCGATAACGTTATTAACGTACAACGTGAACGTCCCAAAATCGTTACAAGACCAGGGCCAGAAAGCTCCCTGCTGTAGCGGGGGGATGAATGGCCCATCCCCCATTGCCGGATTCTCGCCACTAGGCGAGAAGAGATACTCGTAGGGTGGCAGGTGCGTAAATGGAGCCTCTTCGGACGCTCCTCCCTGCGGTGGGGCCGGGCAGGCCCCTCGGACGCCAACGTGGTCCGTTGGGACGTGCGTAGTCCGAGAATCTCCCGCATTCATGCGGGGGAGTGTCAAAAAGGAACATCCGCCTCGACCCGGTTCAGATCGGTTCCAACAGTGTGGGGTACGCGGCTTGAAAGGAGGAGGGAACGTCCTATCCAGTTCGCTATCGCAGAACGATGCGTTCCAGCCGCCGCTCCGGTTTCTCGCCCAGGCTCAGTCTCAACCAGCCGGCTCAAGGATGGTTCATAACGACGCGCAAAGTCGCACAATCTTCAGGCGAGGGCGGAACGGAGGGCGGAGCGCGCGGCGTAGTAGCCGCACATCCCATGGACCCCGCCCCCTGGTGGGGTGGAGGACGAACACAAGTAGAGCGCCTTGTTCGGCGTCGAATAGGGGTCGAGGCGAATGACAGGCCGGGTGAACAGCTGGCCGAGGTCCTGCACGCCGCCATTGATGTCGCCACCTATGTAGTTGGCGTTGTAGTGTTCCATTTGCGCCGGATTCAGCGTGTGACGTGCCAGGATGCGGTCATGGAAGCCTGGCGCGAAGCGCTCGATCTGTGCCTCGATGCGATGCGGTCATATCCACGTCGCAGCCGTTGGGGACGTGACAGTAGGCCCAGGCGGTGTGCTTTCCTTCCGGCGTGCGCGTTGGATCAAAGAGGCTCTGCTGCGCCAGCAGGACAAAGGGCTGCTCAGGGGTGATCCCACGCGACACGCTCTGCTCGGCGGAGGCGATCTCGTCCAGCGCCCCGCCAAGATGAACCGTGCCCGCACGCGCGCATGCTCGCATCCCGCCAGGGAATCGGGCCATCCAGCGCGTAGTCAATCTTGAAGACACCCGGCCCATAGCGGTAGCGCTCTAGCTGCGAGCGATACCCCTTCGGCAGCGCGTCCCCAGCGATATGCACGAGTTGACGCGGCGTCACATCGAAGAGCACCGCACGTGAACTGGGCAGCTCGCGCAGCGCCGTCACCGCGACGCCGGTGACGATCTCCCCGCCGAGCGCGCGTAGATGCGCCGCCAGCGCGTCCACGAGCGCCTGCGAGCCGCCTTTCGGAAACGGCCAGCCGATGCAATGGCCTGCCGTTCCCAGCATGAGGGCGATCGCGGCGCTCACCGGCCGCTCCAACGGCAGCATGGAGTGCGCGCCCATCCCAGCGAAGAGCGCGCGAGCGCCTTCTCCGTGGAACGACCGCTCGGCCAGCCCGCGCGCCGATTGCAGGGCATGCACGCCGAAGCGCGCCATCAGCAGTGAGATCCCTGGGTGGGTGAGTTGAAATCCCGGCCGCAACGGGCCGAGGATGCCCTGCGCCAGCCCATCCCACTCCTGCATAAACGGCGCGAAGAGGCCGCGCCAGGCGGCAGCGTCACGCTTGCCGAGCGTCGCCTCCATCGCGCCAAGGGAACGCTCGAGGACCACGGCCGCGCCGTCGTGGAGCGGATGGGCGAGTGGGGCAGGCGGGGAGATCCATTGCAGCCCGAAGCGCGCCAGCGGCAACGAGCGGAAAAAGGGTGATGCGACGCCAAGCGGATGGATCGCCGAGCAGACATCGTGGCGGAAGCCCGGCAGCGTCAGCTCGGTCGTGCGCGCTCCACCTCCGAGAGTCTCCGCCGCCTCGTAGACCACCACCGAGCGTCCAGCTTGCGCCAGTGTGATCGCCGCAGCTAGTCCATTTGATCCGGCGCCCACCACCACCGCGTCGTAGCGCGTCTGTCTGCTCATACTCACATCCTAGCGCGGATGCGGGCGCCTCCACCAGTGCGTAGGTCGCGGTGGTAACGTGTTCAGGACGGCGTGGTAACGCAGATCCTCAGCGCAGGCGGCGCGACGCTGCCCAACAACCGCCAATAAAACATGGCTGAAGACCTTTGTCGCGGCTGTGACCCAGAGGAAGCGGTAGAGAGGCGCCGCAGAGAACTCGTCACGGAAGGGACTTTCCGCTACGACTTTGGTCCACGTTTTCTTGCTCTGCAGCACATGACCCGCTAGAATTGGCGAGGAATCTCGTCACAGAAATCTATTCAGGCAGTTGCGCCGATACGTGTCAGGAGACTGCGCTATGCCTCTCCATCGCTTCCAACGATCCCAACGGTCCCAACAGGGCATGCTCCATGGCGACTGGAGTTGACCCGGATTGGTGGCTCTCTTGAGTTTTTGGTGATGGGAGCGTATTCCTGCCCGGCTGCCTTGCTGGGGTACAGAAGGCTATACGGAAGCACTCCGAGAGAGGACCCGTTGCTTGAGCAGGTCGAACTTCGCTCGTCCGTACATGCTGCGCTTGAGCAGCTTGAGCAGCTTGAGCAGCTTGAGCAGCTTGAGCAGCTTGAGCAGCTTGAGCCTTCACCCGGTTCACCTGCCCCTCGACCTGGCCTTGACTCCAGGACGAGTGTTACTGCCGCCTGGACAGCGGGAAGATCCTGACGGAGCTTGGTCATAAAGGCGCGTATCTCCGGCACACCGCTCTGCTCTGCCGCTTCGAGCCAGGGCGCCAGGGCATGCGGATCGTGGTCGTTGGGCCGCGTGGCGAAGTCGTGCAGACCGGCGAAAGCACGGCCTCCGTCTGACCGATTTCAGGGTGCGCCTGACACACGCGAGTGCATGTCACCTGCTGCTCCCCGTCAAGTCGTCGTGGCGGCGCAGCAGCAAACCCACCGCCTCACGCACGCTCAGGCCGCGCCGATCACGGTCTGCTTGTCCTCCCGTCTGGCGCTGTGGCCTGGGCCGTTCCTGCTGGCTCTGCTGGGTTTCTGCTCGAGTTTCTGCTGGAGTTTCTGCTGGCGAAGATAGGTGACAAAGCGCGAAACTGGTCGGCTCGTGCCGGCAAAGCCCTGTGCCTTGATCTCACGCCACAGACCCAGTGCGTTGTGATATCCTTGCGCCCACCTGTCACGCAGATACGGCTCAAAGGGGTCGAGGCTGTTGGGCTTGCGCGGATGCCGAGCGCGCTGCTGGACAGGTCGGCAAGCGGAGATTGCGTTCGACGGTATGCCGATGAATGCCCAGCGTTCGTGCAATCGCCAGTCCGCTCAGTCCTTGCGCCGCCAAGGCATGAATCGCGTCATACCGGCGGCGAATACGCTCCTGCACGTCTGCGGCGCGTCTCCTCACGTTCAGCGCGCGGCGGCGCCGTTGCCACGGAGTGGGCCAGAGTGGTCGTGACGGTCAGGCGTTCGACGATTGCCGCATGGCGTCGCACGACGCGTTCGAGGAGTTCCCCCAGATTCTTGACGAGGTGAAACCGGTCCGCAATCTGCACCGCGTTGGGCGCGCCTTCGCGCGCCCCGACGGCATAGTCCCCCCCGCGGTCGCGGCCTGCGGCCTGGATGATCTCGACCCCTGGATGAACGTTGAGCCACCTGGCCAATGTCGCGGCGCTGCGGTCGGGCAGCAGGTCCACCGGGCGCCGTTGTTCCAGATCCACCAAGATCGTGCCATACCGCCGCCGTCGACGAAACGCGAAGTCATCCACGCCCAGCCACGGCCCAGCCACGGCCCAGCACACGCGGTGTGGCGCTCTGGACACACTGGGCCGCGCGCACGCGCGCCAAGACCATAGCAGCCGTCGCACCCACGCCCAGTTCTCGGAGGAGTCGAGCGCCGGCCGCTCCCCCCGCGGCGAAGCCAACGGCCATGAACCAATGCGCCAGCCGGAGGGTACGACGGGCGTAGGGCGCGACGACTTGGGCAGTCGTTCCGTCAACACACAGCGCACACAGGCGGCGTGGTCACAGAAGAACTTGCGCACATGCAGCACGAGCCGCAGCGCGATACCGTGCCAGGGAGGTCGGCGAGGCGACGCGTAGAGCGCGAATGGACGCGGACGCATGCTCACCGCACAACGGGCAACGAGCGCTCGGGGCAGTGGTGAGGACAGTCGCCGTGATGGTGTTCGCATCCGCTGCTAGACGCAGCAACTGGAAGCAGGCAGGATCCGGCAAAATGGTGGCTGCAGATGGCATGGGGACATCCTGGGGATAGGCGTTGTATTTCCCCGGATCGTACCATGGTCACTCTACTCGCCTCGCTGGCTTCACCAAAAACTCAAGAGAGCCACCTAACCGGGTCAACTTCAAGCCTCGTCTTTCTATTCTGCTGGACGGATGGCGGCATCTGCCTCCCTGCCAATACGGATAATGATGCCAGGGAGGGCTTCAATATCCTCCAGTGACGTGCGAAAATTCACGATACAGGCGCGTAACACAAATGTTCCCCCAATCACTGCATTGGAGAGAAAGGCTTCACCGCTCTTTTGCAGTCGAGTCAGTATCTCGGTATTGAGCGCGTTCACGTACTGTTCAACCGCTTGCGCGCCAGGGACAAGGTCGGACGGGATATACCGAAACGTGGTAATGCTCAGGCTCTGCGTATAGCCTTGGAGTTCGGGCTGCGCCTCCACAAGCCGGTAGAGCTCCTGCGCCAATCGGACATCGTCAGAAATCATTCTGACATAGCCTTCTCTCCCAGCCTGGCGTAACGCCAGCCAAACTTTCAAGGCACGAAAGCCTCGGGAGTTTTGCGGACCGTACTCGTAGTAGTTGATCGCAGCCGTGGCCTTCTCATCAAAATGGTAGTACGGTGGGTGATAGCTAAACGCATCGCGCAGGAGCGCCGGGTCACGGACTAACGCGCATCCAGCTTCGAGCGGGGCATACAGCCACTTGTGTGGATCCACGGCCACAGAGTCGGCTACGCGTATCCCTCGCAGATCTGGCGGCGCCTCACCCTCGCCGTTCTCCAGAAGGAGAGCCGCCAAGGCTCCATAGGCTCCATCGACATGGAACCAGAGGCCATACTCCCGGCAGATAGCAGCCAGTTCAAGCAGAGGATCGACAGTTCCTGTGCTGACGGTACCCGCCGTCCCGATGACCAGGAACGGCAGATCACCAGCCTTGAGATCCTCTTGAATCTGTGCGCGCAGGACGGTTGTGTCGATCCGAAGCGCTTCATCGACAGGAAGCCAGCGAATGGCATCGGTTCCCAGGCCAAACAGGTCAGCGGCCTTTTGCAGCCAGGTATGGGTTTCGCTTGAGGCATACATGAGCAGACGACCATTCTGCGCGCTCATTCCACTCGTCCGCACGTCCCAACGGGCTTTTGCCTTACGGGCCGCCAGAAAGCAGACAAAGTTCGCCATGGCGCCACCACTGACCAGTAGGCCGCCGCACTCTAGCGGAAAACCAGTCATCTCCGCAACCCACCGCACCACTTGGGCTTCGATTTCGGTCGCCATAGGAGCGAGCTGCGAAGCGCCCACGTTCGGATTCACCGCTGAGGCTAATGCATCGCCGAGCGCTCCAATGGGAGCAGCGGAGGAGGTGATGTAGCCCATGAAACGAGGATGACCATTGAAGAGCGAATGCTCGAACAACAACTCAGCCGCTTCATCGAGTAAGGAACTCGCATCACGCCCGTGCTCAGGGAGCGAAGAAGCGCCCAGCAACGCCCGAAGAGCTGCAGGCGACTCGTCTGTGGCGACAGGCCTCTGCGGGAGAGCGCCGAGCCATTCGGCAATTTGGTCAATCACGCGGTAGCCCACGTTGCGAAACTCGCTGGGGCTCATGTCGAGCGGCGCGCTGCGCTGTTTCAGCGACTGTAACGTCTCCATGATGAGAGCAACTCCTTCCCTACCCTAGAACCGCAACCCCTTAAACACATCGTTTTCAACTTCCCGCCCGCCATTGACCAGGCTGAAGGCGCGATAATACGTTGGAGTCCCCCACAACGCGCTGTGCTGATCTTCCGATACGCGCTCGAGCAGATGGGACGGTGGGAGTTGTGTCTGGTGACAACGCACCGCCCTCCACACGGTACGCCAACAGCGTGAGGCATCAATCCGGGTCGTGATTTGCCAATCAGGCCACCCTTCGGCGCGTCGTTCGCTCTCGTCGATACGCATCACCAGATCGCCAAAGACCAGCTGATAGGCCTCGAGCAGGCCCCGGGTTGGCGCCAGATAATACAGCTTTGAAACGCTATGAGGCGCGAGGTTCTGAACGTACGGAGAATCGGGGTTGGCTGCCTCGATGAGGGCGGCGGTTGCAAACTGGGAAATAGCAATGTGATCTGGATGGCCGTAGCACCCGTCAGGACCGAACGTGACGACGACATGGGGCCGGACGCGCCGCAGGTGATCGACAATCTTTGCCACGACCTCGGCTGGGTGGGCCTGGTCCAACTCGCCATCGCGGTATCCCAAGAGATTGACGCTACGGATACCCAGGACGTGGGCTGCCGCCCGCAATTCTGCCTCACGTATCAGTCCCAGCGCCTCTCCGCCGGGATACGTGCGCTCATCGCCGGTCCAGCCGCGCTCACCCAGCGTAGCGGTTACGAGCACGGTTTCGATGTTCTCAACAGCGCATTTTGCCAGAATGCCGCCAAAACCCAATGATTCATCATCAGGGTGGGCCAGGATGGCCATCAATCTCAGCGCATCAGCCATAGCTTTCCTCTTGCTTTCTTACGCAGAGACCCTACATCAGTCATTGGAAGCGCCGCGCTACTCCGCACAAACGACGGTGTAGCCTTCTGTGCGCCTTGGCCCAAGTTGGGCGACTCACGGCTGTGGGGTGGTGCCGGACGGGGATCAGCGCTGGTAGCCCCTTCCATCCTGGGACGGGTAACTACGGGAGAGTAGCCGCTTTCACCGCCCGACAGAAATCCCCCAAGCCACTACATGCCACCTCTCCTCCAACAGCTATCGCGACAGCTTTCGAGATGGCTCTGCCGTGAGGTGGCTGCGCGCGACCAGGCGCCAGGCGCAGCCATGCTGGGTCGAGTGGTGAACTCCGCGCTACCTGCGGGCGGCGAAGATGCGATTGAGCGGCGTCTCAGCGGCGCGACGGAACTGCGAAAGTCCGCCAGCGGCCACGATCTCGCGAAGCCGCCGCTCTGGCGCCTGGTTGCCCAGCACTATCGCGCCGGAGGCAATGGCGTTGGGCGCGCAGAGGAACACGGAGGCCGCGGAGTACAGGCGCGAAACGGGGTTGACAGAGCCCTCGATGGTCTCCGCCGCCATCGGTTCGACAATAAGCACAGTACCGTCACCTGCGAGTGTCTCGGCCGTGTGCGCGATGGCGCCGACGGGATCGCCCATATCGTGCAGGCAGTCGAAGAACGCGATGAGGTCGTAGTTTGTGCCCCGGAACTCCTGTGCGCTCTCTACCGCGAACGTGACGCGGTCACTCACACCAGCTTCCTCCGCGGCGCGGCGTGCGGTCTCGATGGATGGGCTATGCGTGTCGAAACCATAGAAGCGGGAGCGAGGGAATGCCTGCGCCAACAGGATGGTGGAGGCGCCAAAGCCACAGCCAACATCGGCGACCTTTGCCCCGACCGTCAGCTTCTTCTCAACACCGTCGAGCGCCGGGATCCAGTTCTGCACGAGATTCGCTGTGTAGCCCGGGCGAAAGAGGCCATCGAGAGCGGAAAAGAGTTCTGGCGCCTGATCGCCCCAAGCTAACCCATTGCCAGTGCGGAACGCCTGCGCAATGCGATCCTCCACCTTCAACCCCGCCTCCACCATGCGGAACAGCGCCCCCACGTATGCTGGGTGGGTCGGGTTTGTGAGCGCCACCGCATGCTCGGTCGGCAGCACATAGCGCCCCGTCTCCGCATCATATTCGACGTACCCACTCGCGGTCTGATTCAACAACCACTCGCGTACATAGCGCTCGTTCAGACTGGTCTGTGTGGCCAACTCTTCAGCGGTGAGCGGACTACTCGAGGCCATCGCCCGATACAGTCCCAGTTGGTCTCCCATAAGCGCCAGTGGCGCACTAAACGCGGCGGCGGCGTCGCTCACCACTTTGCCCACGAATGCATGCAGTTTCGCCTCGTCTACCGCCTGCGTCCGGATCTCAGTCGTACCCATGTCGTTCAGCTCCTTATGCGCTCAATCTCGTATCACATACTGGGCAGTCACGATTTCTCTCACTTCGCACACTCCTCCACACTCCACGCATCACCAGGTTCTCGTGAGTTGCCTTCCTACCTCGCGCTGCAAGCGCATACTGATGTGGGGTGCTGTACTCGAAGGGAGAAGCAGCCACAGATCAAGCTGTCATCAGGTCGGATGACCCTTGACAAGGCCCTATCCTAGAGGCGCTGCCCAGACCTCTGTGCGGCTGACTGTGAAATGATATGGGCGTCCTCGGCGCAATCCATCGTGGAAAACACGGCATCTGTGGCGCGTCTGGTACAGAGAGATGTGGCAGGGGCGGTACGGAGACAGTATGGAGACAGTACGCAGGGATGCTTGATCTGTACAGAAGCCCCACGACTTTGCCAGGGAGACCGCTAGCTGTGCGCATCGTCAGCTGTAGCCAGCCCTTGAGAGATGGCCCAGACGGCGATCTGCGCCCGAGATGAGAAGCTCAGTTTACCGAGGATCCTGGTGACGTGAGACTCGACAGTGCGCTCACTTACTACCAGATTCTCCGCAGTCGCCCGGTTAGAGAGGCCCTGCGCCACCAGCACGGCAACCTCGCACTCACGCGGCGTGAGGCCACCAGGCGCAACTCGGGCTGCTCCATGGGCTGGTAGCGACTCCATCGGTAGACGGGCAGACGCTGCCTGGGTAAAGCGCTCACGCCGTTCTCCGTCGTTGAGCGAACTCGCCAGCGTCGCAATGAGCTGCCGCGCAGCTCCGTACTGGCTCTCAGCATCGTCGGCGCGACCGGATTGCCTATACGCCTGACCCAGAGAGACGTTTACCTGCCACTCGAGTGGCGCTTCGTGTCGCAGCTTCGCGCCCCCCAGCGCGGACTCCAGCGCGGTGGTTGCTTCTTCCAGCCGCTCGAGGGCGAGCAGTGCTTCGCCCTTCAGCTTCAACAGCCAGGGGATTGGCTGTTCTCCCTCTGCTCTGCTCGGCGTTGTTGCCAGCAAGCGCTCTGCGACAACGAGGGCGTCTGTCGGCTTGCTCTGTGCGAGAAGTGCGCATCCCCAGGCCCAGAACATCCGCCGCTCGGTGAGGATATGTGGCTGCCATTCGAGCGTTAGTGGCCCCAGGATCTCCTCGGCGGCAACGTTCTCGCCATTCAGCACAAGCGCGTGGGCCAGTGACGCTCTCGCGTTGCCTATCCACCAGGCCGAACCCGTCTGGTGCGCCAGCGCGAGTGCCTGCTTCGCATATTCAACTGCCTGCCTAGGCTCCTGCAACATACAGTAACCGTATGACAGCGCGTGGTATGTTCCAGCCATCCACTGTTGGTGCTCTGCCTCCTCCGCCAGTCGCAGCGCTTCTTGTCCGTGAGCCAGCGCTTCGCCCAGACGACCGTAGCTGAAGGTGGCGGCGCAACGAGTCAACTCTGCGAATGCTAGTGCGGCAGGTGAGCGGATTTGTTGGGCGTGGCGCGCTGCCTCATCTAGATCGCGGTAGCACTCCTCAGCAGTGAATAGGGCACTGGGAGTGGCCTGCTCGAATTGCGGATTACCGAGGGCGCTGCGGATTGTCAGGCAGGAGATCAGGGTACCGATATCTCCAATCCTGCGCAAACGCGGGATCGCCTGAGCGCTGTATTCAGCCGAAGCGAGAGGATCGCCAGCGATACCACTCGCCGTGGCAAGCAGATCGAGCGTCTGCGCTACCCCAAGCTCATCGCCGAGCTGCTCGAAGAGCGCGAGCGCCTCCTGATGGAGCGCCAGTCCCGCTAACACATCATCAGTATTGGCCAACCAATTTCCGAGCCGGTTCAGACTGTGCGCGCGCAGGTCGGCAGCGCCGAGCGCATCTGCCAGGTCCAGGGCACGGCGAAAATGCTCGCCGGCGCGCCTGTAGTCCCGGCCCGCCCAAAGAAACCCAAGGGCGATTTGTCCACGCCACTGCGCGCCACCATCGCCTGCTGTCTGTCCAGCCGCCAGCGCTTGTGTGTAGTCGTCCTCAGCGGAGACGAACTCGCCCAGCGTTTCGTAGGCTTTGCCACGTCCAAGATAGAGGGCAGCATCGGGCGATTGGCCAAGGCGCCGACATGCCTCCAGCGCACGCATGAAATGCTCGATGGCTGGAGAGGGCGCCAATAGCGCCAGTGAATGCTCGGCTACCTGGCGCGAGTAAACCAGAGCTTCCGGCCAGAGCTCTGCCTGGAAGCTGTGGTAGGCGAGCTGAGGCAAGTGTGCGTCTAGATGTGCGGCGAAGAGCCGCTCGAGCGTTCGGGCGATGCTGCGGTGAAGCGCCTTGCGCTCCCGCATGAGCAACTCAGTGTAGACGACCTCTCGTGTCAGAGCATGGCGAAACATGGCCTCGTCGTTTTCAGACGTCTCGCTTACAAGTTGCGCAGCGATCAACTCCTTGAGGCTGCCAAGGAGTGTATCCTCGTCTTGCCCGGTGAGCTCCTGTAAGAGCGTGATCGAGAATCGCTGCCCAACTACTGCGGCAAGGCGCAACGCCTCTTTAGCCCATGTACTTAGCCGCTCGGTGCGCTGGTGCACCGCATCTTGCACACTCCTGGGTATATGGAACTCGTTGGCAGTGTTGCGCTTCCAGCGTCCACCGACAAAGGAAATATCGCCTGATTGCAAAAGGGTCTTCATGCACTCTTCGATGAAGAACGGATTACCTTCGGTAAGACTGTACAAAGCGTCCAAGAAATCCGCTCGCATCGGTGGCGAAGATGCGAACATGGCTCGCACCATCGTGTCCACTTCTTGCCTACTCAGTGGCGACAGTGGCCACTCTTGAGCGAGTCGGGCGCGATCAAGCGAGGCGAGAAAGTGGCGCAAGGCTGGATGTATCTCGTCGCTCCGGTAGGTGAGCAACAGAAGAATAGGTTCCTCGCGGATGAGGCGTGCCAGCAGCAACAAGAATTCCAGACTAGTGTCGTCGCACCAATGGAGATCCTCGATGGCAATCAACGTTGGGCGCCTATCAGCGAGCTGGACAATCACCCTGGAGAGCGCCTCAAAGAGGCGGCGCTTCGCCTGCGCTGGCTCGAGCGGTGGACCTGACATGATGTGGGGCTGTCGCGATGAGAGCTCCGGCAGCAACTTCGCGATTTCCGCTGAAGCGGAGCCAAGCGTCTCTATCAATGCGTCGTCTAAGCGTCCAACAAGGTGTCGCTGGAGCAGATCGAGCAGAGGACCGTAGGCGAGGGAGCGATCAGGCTCATAGCAAGCGCTCTTTAGCAGCCGGAAACCATGCTGCTGGGCTCGGACGCGCACTTCGGCCAAGAGCGCTGTCTTGCCAATCCCCGCCTCTCCCGAGATAAGCGCTACCTGCCCAGAGCCAGCCTGAGCATATTCTAACGCTGCGTCGAGCGCGGTAAGATAGGCCGTCCGGCCCACCAATATAGGGGAGACGATTGGGTGATCCAACGGAACGGGCATACCTTCCCACCTGTGGACTGCGTCCAAGCTCATCCGCACGTCCTCTCATCCAGCTTGGTCCACCATGACTTGCGATCACTTGTGAGTTCGCACGATCCATCCACACGGGCGAGTGGAGCGCCGGGGAAGATGCGACGCGCCAATTGCAGCATACAGCAGTTCTCCCACAGCACGACTGCGGTGAAGGTCGTCCAGGCGTTCGCGGCTGTGAAGACCTAGTGGAGCGTGTGCGTTAGGGTTCGCCAGCGATCCTGACTCCCAGGTGGCTCAACTGGAGCAGCGCGGTACGATGGACCTCCGCAGCTGACTGCTCGCCCAGTAGCTTGTGTCGGATCGGGAATCCGCCCGTGCCATCAGGATCCACCGCGACACGCAACCCGCGCATCAGCGCCTCACGCGATGTCGTGGACACACACATGTGCGCGAAGAAGCCCACGATCAACACCTCCCTGGATCCTCGCGCGTCGAGCCAGGAGCCGATGTCCGTGCCGGTGAAGGCGCCATAGACGTTTTTCACGAACTCAGCCTCCTCGTCGCGTCCAGGAAGCGGTCCAAGGCCAGGCGAAAACTCCGCGCCCCAGGAACCTGGCACGAAGGCGGCTGACTCATCTGGGCGGTTGTGATGGCGCACCCAGGCGATCGGCCGGCCCTGCTGGCGCGCCTCCTCCACCCGCCGCAGGATCTTTTCGAGCGCCTGGGCGTGGTTGGGAACCGGACGCTGACCTTGCGGCGAGAACTCGTTCTGGGCGTCGACAACAATCAGGGTCTGTATGGGATCTCCTCCAATCCTTGTTAGGCAATTGACGCGAGAAGTATAGTTTCAATTGGAGGAATCGGCAAAATGACCGAAGAATTTTCGGCGGCGCGTAGTACATTTCGTCCGCTGGACCAAATTGATACGATCTTGCTGGCCACACTCCAGGAGCAGGGACGTTTGCGCCTGGAGGACCTGGCCCGTCGAGTCAGGCTCTCGCCCTCGACGGTGCATGACCGACTGCGCCGTTTACAGCGTGATGGCGTGATCCGCAACTGGACGATCACGGTGAATCCACAGGCCCTGAACCTCACGGTGCTGGCCTTCGTCGGCGTCCGCGCCTCGCGTCCCTGTTCGGAGCTGGTCGAGGCGCTGGCGCATATCCATGAGATCGAGGAAGCGCACTCCGTTGATGGGCCACTCAGCCTCATCGTGAAGCTGAGAGCGACCAACACGGAGCATTTGCTTCATCTCATTGAGCGACTCAAGCGCATTCCGGGTGTGGAATCCACCGAGACGACCGTTGCACTCAAGACCTACGTTGAGCGCGGTCCGCGACCCGCGCTCGAACACAGCGAGACCAAGGAGCGCTGAGACGGAGGTCGTGCAATGGAGGCAAGCGCTCATTGTCGCGCTTGGTGTGGGGTGCCTTGACCTCCTGCAAGGTGATGTCCTGCGCGCGCCACTGAAGCCGGTTGCTTGACGGCGTAGCCCTGAACCACGTACGGGTTCTACCACAATACGAACAAAAAATAGGACATAGGGAACTGGGCAGTGAGGCGCAGTGGCGATTAGACGCGAGAGGAACCGGCGCTCCCCAGGCGGGCAAACGATAAAAGTGCGGATGGCGTCTCGTTTCTCTGGCGCGACCATGCTGAGGCGAATGCCCGTGAGCCAGGTCGGGATCGCCCCGCGATCAGCATGTCCATATCCTGTGGGCCGCCATCGGTCTCGACGTGAATAAAGAGGAGCTGCTCGACGCTGCTCGCGCGCCATCAGCGGTTTGAACACTGCCCTGCCGTTGCGTTCGACAATGGGCGTGACGGCTTTCGGCAACTCGTCGAGCGCATCCGCACGTTTGTGCCGCTTGCGCAGGCCTATGTTGTCCTCGAAGTGACAGGTCACTAGCAGCAGGCGCTCGTGCAATACCTGCAGGAACTCGATCTGCCCGTCTTCCTCGTCCACCCACAGACACGCCAGTCTGGATTGCTCAAGACGGACAAGCGCGAAGCGCTGGGACTGGCCAATCTCCTCTACGCCCAATTGGAGAAGGGCGTCCAACTCGGCGACCCGCTCCACGCCGTACGCCGCCTCGTGGCGCCTACCCCGCCGCTGAGCGCCTCCGTGGCATGGTGCGCCATCGCTACGAACTCGTCAACGAGACCACCCAGCGCAAGAACAAGCTCACCGCCATCTGCGACGAGCTCTTCCCGGAGTTCACGCAGATCTGCAAGGACCCCAATCTCGCGTCCGCGGTCGCGATCCGCAGGCGCTTCCCGACTCGGAACGCGCTCGTCGCAGCCAGTGTGGAGGACCTGTGCGCGACTCGAGTGGGGACACGCCCCTCCGACAAACGCCTGGCTGATCTGCGCCTGCTCGCCGCGATGAGTATTTGTGTCCGCTCGGAGAACCGCGTCCAGTGCCTGGTCTTCGAACAAGATCAGCTGCTCGACGAGCTCGCCTTGTTGACTCAGCATTTGGAGCGCCTGGAGTCCGAGATGACGCTCGTTGTTGGCCAGTGTCGTGAAGGACAGATTCTCACCTCCATTCCTGGTATCGGCGCCGTCTCCCACTGCGGCGATTATCGCGAGCATCGGCAACATCGCGAACTTTGCGCGCTCGAGCCAGTTGAAGTCGTACTTCGGCCGGGCTCCGACCCTGTCGCAATCGGGGCGAAGCGCGGGAGACGCGCGTCTCCCGCCACGCGGCTCCCGCCTCATGAAGCGAACAATGTACTTGGCCGCGTGGAACGCGATCCAGGTCGAGGACAGCGAGTGGAAGCGCCTTTATGAGAAGCTTATTCCCCTCAAATTTCGCTACGATGAACGCCTTGGTCGTCGCGTCGGCCGCGGCAAAGTGCTGGGACGCATCGCGGGGCACATGACGGCGGTCATCTTTGCGTTGCTCAAGCGCGACGAGCTGGCCCAGCGAAGGAGAGACCACGGCCGACCTCTCCCAGCTCCGATACTCTACGACCCTGATCTGCACCGTCAGCATCGCTCGGGCCAGTATGCGACTCTACTTGCACCCCAACGCCAGCCCGCCTTGGTTGTGCTGCCACACATGTGAGGTGCGCCGACAAGGGGAAGAACTAGGCCACACCAACGTGGTATCCCATAAGCGTTTTCGTTCCATTCCTCCCAAGAGGCCCATATCTGGACGATGGGAGAAGACCGATTAAATGGAAGGGGTTGCGCCGCCATCCATGATGATCTCCGCGCCAGTGAGCGACGGAAGTGCGCCAGTAAGCAGCATCAGTGT
This sequence comes from uncultured bacterium, assembly GCA_963733745.1. Lineage (GTDB taxonomy): Bacteria > Chloroflexota > Ktedonobacteria > Ktedonobacterales > JADMIN01 > DASWAC01. Next base: position 808 of record CAVTFE010000005.1, on the reverse strand, counting down.
GAGAGTCGCAATCTCCTGTGTCGTCACGAGGCGACGCAGCGGGATAGCGCGCGCCTCACGTGCGATGATCTCATCAACTGACACGCCCAGTTGGCTTGCCTCGCGCTCGAAACGTCGCAGTTGTCCCTCGGTCAAGGTCCATCCAGGACTAATGGCGTTGATGCGAATATTGTCTCGCGCCAACTCGCGTGAGACGCCGCGTGTGAAGTTGACCAGCGCAGCGTTGGCCATGCTCCCAACGAGAAAATCCGCCGCAGGGGTTCTGGCGGTTGCGCCGGTCATCAAGATGATATGCCCGCCGCCGCGCTCTTTCATCGGCTGGCGGAGCGCTCGCACCAGGCGGAGGCAGCTACGCGTCTTGATCTGCCATGCCTCGTCAAGCTGCTCATCGCTAAGAGTGAAGAGGCTTCCCTGGGTATTGCGGGCGGCGCTGTGAATGAAGAAATCCACGCCTCCAAGCCGATCGCGGGCAAACGTCACGACGCGCTCGATCTCGCCGAGCAGGTTTAAATCGGCGCTGAGAGTATATGCGCTCCGCTGAGCGCCATCGCCCCGGACATAGCGCTCAGCAGCTTCCAGGCGGCTCGCGTTTTGCGCCACCAGGACGACGCGTGCGCCCTCCTGGCAGAGGGTGCGCGCAACCTCACGCCCAATCCCCTGGCTGGCGCCGGTGATGAGCGCAGTCTTTCCCTGCAAAGTCAACTCCACAGATCCCTCCTTCGACGCTGCTCACAGGATCGTCGGGCGCTGGCGACCTGCCCAATCAGTATAGACACGCGCAGACCCCCCGGCAAGTGAGGTCAGGCCG
>CAVTFE010000004.1:0-30770 GCA_963733745.1 uncultured bacterium | reverse complement strand
AGTTTGCAGCACCAGCGTTGGATCGCGCACACGAGCGAGATCCACCAAAACGACCCCATCGGGGAACACGCTCGCAAGCTCGGTCGCTGCCGCCAGCGCCAGGCGAGTCTTCCCCACCCCTGCCGGTCCTGTAAGTGTGAGCAGGCGCACGTCCTCGACCACGAGGCTTGTCCGGATGCTCTCACGCTCCTCCACCCGGTCGATGAGGGGAGTGGGCTGGAGGGCGAAGAGAACTCCAGCATTGTCAGCATAACGGATCTCGCGCTGCGTTTGGGCGCGGATTGGGCGCTTCTCTTGAATCAGTGAATCGGACGCCTCGATTAGATCATGGCTGCCCACGAGGTGGTCACGAGCCGGTTGCAGCGCCGTCTGGCGATGCGTGTCCAGCTCACTGGCCTTGGGGGCTCGACGCAGAGACGTCTCGTCTTCCATAGGCGTCCTCCGCTCTGTGCGAGAGGAACATCCATGTATCGGTCCCGCGCCTTAGTCTACCCCGATCTTGTCCGCTCGTCTACCCACCGTGGATATTCGCCAGATCGGCGCAGTGCTGATCGGCTCTCTCCTCAAGTTGGATCTCCAGGGAGTCCACCAAGTTCAGCGCATCACAAGCGTGGAGAGCTGCTCGCGCGCTGCCAGGTAGCCTGCGTCCACCCATTCGCTCGCTCTGGCGAATGCGAAAGTTGTGCCATAGCCGCTCACCGTCAGCCGTAGCACATGCGTCTCGATGCCATCCGGAATACCCTCAATGGCGCGCTGCGCTCGGTAGTTGCCGCCCACCTGCATCGACCGTTCCATCAGCACAGCCAAGGGGTGAGGACGCAGGACCGGCCGACTCTGCTCAGACCGGCTCCATCGTGCCGATTTCCCACCGGCGGATGACTCATCGCGCGGGTGCTCAACATAGCCGATATCGAGGATGAAGAGACGCTGTGCTCCCGCCTCCAGCGCCACATCCAGGTTCACGTTATCAATCGCGGCGCCGTCCACATAGACTTCCTCATCGATGGCGACGGCCGGGAAAATGCCAGGGATCGCCGAGCTGGCGATAACTGCAGGGCCAAGCGGACCCGATGAGAAGACGCGGCGTTTGCCACTCGTCAAGCTCGTCGCAACAACGAGGACCGGTACGCGCAGATCAGCAAAGGTTTGTTCCTGCAAGTAGCGCTCAGCCAGCAGCGAGACTCCAGTGTCGCCGTAGAGCGATGCGAGTCCCTGAGTGACGCGACGCGCGGCTGTGAGCACGAGCGCCCGATCCGCTCCCTGCAATGGCCTGCGGGGCGGAGACTCCTGTCCGAGCAGAATCAGACTCAGGGTCGCTGAACGCCAGATCTCCTCTATGCGTCGTATGCCTTCCAGAGTCGGATCCAGTCCGAGCCCGACTCCATTCCACGCGCCGATGGATGTGCCCACTATCAGATCCGGCTGAATGCCCCGTTCAAACAATGCTCGCAGCGCGCCAATTTGCAACGCGCCACGCGCGCCGCCACCGGTAAGCACAAATGCTGTGCGTTTGCGCTCACTCACGGTGTCTCCGATCTTCTGGGCGTCTGCGCCCACGTCTGCGCTCATATGTCCCTTCCTCGCTCTCACTGCCAGGCGGCCCTATCCGCTGCTGCAGGGCGCCGCATGCTGACAAGGAGAGCCTACCTCTGCGGGTATGGACATCGGACCCTACAAACACGCGGTCTTTAGCGCCCTAGCGCTACGCCAACCCCCTGGTCATCTAACCAGGGGGTCTACTGGTTGCGCGTGATTCGCCGCGATCAGGTGGCCTATCACATCGGCCCTGGCAGCCGATTTGTTGTGGTCAAGCAGACAGTTGGGACGGAGAGAGTAGCCTGGTGAGTAGCTGTTGCATGAGCGCAGGCACTTGTGCCAGAGTCCCGCCACTGAAGACATAGCGAACTGGCCGCACAAGCGTGACCTGCATGGCGCGATCAGTGAACCATCGCTGCAGCGCTCCCTGAATGCACTGGCACGGCGAGGAACAGTCGCCGGATCAGGCCATACATCAGGTGTTTACGGCCGCGGATCGGATACGCAGAGCAGGGACAAGAGCATCCGCGGAAGCAGAGGCTGCCCCCAGTATGTGCCCCAGTGACCGCCGACATGTGGCGACATTCAGCGGCAGAAGACGACAACAATAGTGGGGCAGAGTGGCATCTGACGATTGCCCGACACCACCCGACACGCCGGATTGGGTCTCCAAAACCGCAAGTTGCCGGTTCGATTCCGGTCCAACCTGCCCCCACGAAATCTGCATTCATGGAGGATTGCTGCCTCGTGGCCCCTGCAAAACGTGTGTGCGCTGACCCCTATTTGACCCCAATTTCATACCACCAGGAACAACACCGCAGATCTATGAGTGCGGTCCTCGGGGTAATGGTCCACCTGGGACGACAGCGGACCCCAGTCCCTATTGCCGTAAGTGGTAACCTACCGATATTTCTTATGCTCCGTTGGCCCATGTTGGGGAGCAGGTCACCTCGGACAGCCAACTTTCTACTGTAGCGGGATAACCCCAATGCGCCGAGATCGAACACATACGTGTCGACCACTGCGCCAGCAGTGGTCTTACCATCATGGGTAAATGTAGCCAAATGCATCGCCAATCCTCCGCGCTCAGAATCGCAGGAACCTATTTGGCGGTCCAGCCGCCGTCGATGACGAGGGCTGAGCCAGTGACGAAGGCGGCCTCATCCGAGGCGAGATAGAGTGCCGCGGCGGCGATCTCCTCTGGGAGTCCCATGCGCCCAATCGGCTGGCGCGCATGTAGCTGCTGGCGCACAGCGTCTTCCTGACCAGGAAAGCTGCGCTTGAGATAGCCCTCGACGAACGGTGTGTGCACCGTGCCGGGACAGATGGCGTTGCAGCGAATGCCCTCGCCGACGAAGTCGATGGCGATACTGCGTGTCAGTGACAGCACCGCCCCTTTGCTTGCCGAGTACGGCAAGCGGCGCTCCAAGCCAATCATAGCCGCAACGGATGATAGATTGATGATGACGCCTCCCTTTGGCTCCTGCTGAAGCATGTGCCGAACGGCTTCGCGGGCACATAGGAAGACACCTCCCGCATTCACCCGCAGCACGCGGTCCCAGTCTTCGAGGCTCGTCTCCAGGATGTTGCCAACGTGACTGATGCCAGCGTTGTTGACCACGATGTCGAGACGTCCGTGTTGATTCGCCACGCGATCGAAGGCCGCGCACACCTGCGTCTCATCTGCTACGTCCAGTGCAAGCGCGCTGGCGCACCCACCTTGCTTGACGATGCTGGCAGCCACCTGTTCTGCGGCGTCCATTTGTACATCGGCGACAAGGATTTGTGCGCCTTGTGCAGCGAAGAGGCGGGCAATCGCCTCACCAATCCCCGAGCCAGCGCCTGTGATGAGCGCACGCTTCCCGTCTAGCCGAAACATGTTGCCCTCCTATTCAGGTCATTCGAGTCAATCGGTATGAAAGACTTCTCGCATGGTCGCCCACCATTCGCCGTCGGCGCGCTCAGGCAGCGGCTCTTGCAACGGGTCGGTGAGCTTCCACCAGGCCTGCGTCTTCGGATCGGCCGCCATTCTGGCCATGTCGGCGGCGAAATCACTCCCCACATACTCGAAATAGGCGAAGAGCTGCGGGCCTCGGCGGAAGATAGAGTAGTTGCGGATGTTGCACGCATCAATCGTCGCAAGCACCTCAGGCCACACTGCAGCGTGGAGGCGCTCATAGGTCTCGATCTGGTCTGGCTTGAGGCCTATGATTTGGCCAAAGCGCTGTACATTGGCTCGCTACGTCAAGAGAGTTCTCTCGCCAAACTGGTCCGTTGGGAAACGAAAATGCAGCAATGCTTCCCGGCTTCATGGTGATGCTATAGCCAGGGGCTGTAGGTGGCATGTATCTCCCGTGGCGAACCACAACGGGATCGACGAAATGCTCGTGAAGGTGATCAACGTACTCGATAACCCGGCCCTCCAGCGAGCCACTGATAGCAACATAGTCGAACATCGCGAGATGTTGTACATACTCGCAGAGTCCCACCCCGCCGGCATGCGGGCAGACGGGAACGCCAAACTTTCGCCGCCAGCAGCAAAATAGCCAGCACTTCGTTGACACCTCCAACACGACAGGCGTCGATCTGGCAGACGCCGAGCGCATTGGCCTGAAAGAACTGCTTGAAGAGCACGCGGTTCTGCGCCATCTCACCCGTGGCGACCTTTATTGGCGCTACTGCCTTGGCAATGGCGGCATGGCCGAGCACATCGTCTGGACTCGTTGGCTCTTCGATCCACAATGGATCGACATCTGTCAGATCGCGCATCCAGTCGATGGCCTCAGGCACATCCCAGGCCTGATTGGCGTCGAGCATGAGCATGCGTTTCGGCCCAATGAGCTCGCGCATCAGTCGTGCCCGACGGAGATCGTCGGCGCGATTGGCCCCAATCTTCAGCTTAAAATGCGTCCATCCCTCGGCCAATGCTTCCTCACATAAGCGACGTATCTTCTGATCATCGTAGCCCATCCAGCCTGCCGACGTTGTATACGCTGGATACCCGTGTTCCAAGAGTGTCGCGATGCGCTCGGTTTTCGTCGGCGCTTGGCGTTGGAGCAACGCCAGTGATTCTTCGGGCGTCAAGGCATCGCTTAGGTAGCGGAAATCAACACAGCGCACCAGTTCTTCTGGTGTCATGTCAGCCAATAGACGCCAAAGTGGTTTGCCTTGAGCCTTCGCCCAGAGATCCCATACGGCGTTGATTACTGCCGCCGCCGCCAGCTGAATTGCGCCTTTTTCTGGGCCAATCCAGCGCAACTGGCTTTCGTTGGTTAATCGCTGCGAGAACGCTGCCCATATCGGATGTGAGCTCTTCTAATGTCGATCCGACGACCAACGAACCCAGAGCCTTGAATGGCGGCGACCACTACCTCGTTGCCGCGACCAATAGTAAACGCTAGCCCATGACCCTCCCAAACCGAGTCCGTTCGCAAGACGACATAGGCAGCTGAGTAGTCCGGGCGCGAATGCATGGCATCGGAGCCGTCAAGCTCGCGTGATGTCGGAAACCGTACATCGTGGGCTTGGAAGCCGGTAATTGTCGGCATCTCGGCTCTTGTCCTTTTCCCTGCTGCTGAATGCGCTCCCTCATCGTCCTCCGAAAGTCCAAGGCCACGATCGAGTGCAGCGGATGTCCAGGCTACGGTAGCGAACGGATGATGGATTTAGTCTGGCGGTCCGGTCGCGTGCAGCGCCACGCTCACTCAAGCGGCATCAGTGCTGAAGCGCAACGCACTCTTCATGTTCGCCTGCGAAATGGCGCCTCGCCTCCTGCTGATTGGCGGTCGCGACAGATTCAATAGGACTGCTCTTTCTCCCTGCGCGCCTGCTGTCCTCCATCGGTGTCAGGTATGGCTGCGACTTGACGACAGAGCGATAGGGCTTGTAGTGATGAAGCCGAGTACTGAAAGCTCGTCTTCAGTACCCGGCCTCATCGTGAGGAGACCGCTCGCAAGAGGATACAGGATGCCTGTTACCAGGAACCTGACTTAGACGGGCGCATTCGCACAGCTCGGGTTCAGCAATCCCTGTGTCGCCGGGTCGTTGAAGTTAGCCTTCGTGACGAGAGTGACACCCGTATCTTCGTTCGCTGCCTTCGTCCCATTGCGAATTTGCTCCACCATCGCTTTGGTGCTGTCATACCCCATCTTGAAGGGATTCTGTACCACCAACGCGTCAGCGGTTCCATTCTGCAGGGCCGAGACCAAGGGGTCGGACGCATCGAACGAGATCATGTGGACCTTCCCTCCTTGGTGTGCAGCGTTGAGGGCCTGGGCCGCTCCTTCACCACCTGGTTGGTTGGCCGCATAGATACCGTTCAGGTCAGGATGCGCACTCAGGATATTCTGGGTGATGCTTAACGCCTTGGCTGCATCACTATCATCGACTTGATCCGCGACGATCTGAACGTTGGGATACTTGGATGACAGTTCATCCTTGAAGCCCTTCACCCGTTGGTCGTTCGTTGCAGAACCGGGCACGAATTCCAGGATGGCGATCTTGCCGGTCCCATTCAACAACGTTCCCATTTCATCCGCCGCTTTGGCTGCCGCAGCCGTATTACTGGTGGCAAAGAGCGGGATGTCTTGTGGGTCCGTTCCGGAGTCAAAACTGAAGATTGGCACGCCTGCAGATCGTCGCCTGCTGATTGATCGGAGCAAGCGCCTTGGCATCGATGGCGGCGTAGAGAATGCCATCGGGCTTCTGGCTGATGTAGTTCTGGAGGAGCGAAATCTGGCCATCAAGCTGCTGATCGGTTGGCACGCCATCCCAGACAATGTTCACATTTGGCGTCTTGGAGGCGTAGCACTTCATCCCGTTTTCCACGATGGTCCAGTAGCTGCTGGCCAGCGACTTGGGAACGCCAATGATTTTCAACGCTTTTGGCCCGCTTGCGGACTACTTCCACCACAACCCGCCACCGCCAACGTCAGGAAAATGGCCAGGATCGAGGCAAATACACGATAAGAGCGCGTGAGTTTGAACATGTTGTCCTCACCTTCTCGAACGACGCTACCAACCTTCGTTGCGAAGCGCACAACCCGGGCGAACCAGAAGCGGGTGAGCCGCTCCCGATAACAAGACAGATGCGACGCTGCCGCATCACCCCCTTTCAGCACAGGCGCCGTTGCCTAGGAAGAAAGCGATGAAATTCGCTGACGCCTGAATTGATCCCAATAGACAGCCACCCAGATGACGATGCCGATGATGACGTTTTGGTAGAAGTAGTTGATGTCGAGCAGCACCGAGCCATCGCGGATGAGTCCGATGAGAAACACCCCGATGATCGTGCCGACAATGTTCCCCTGTCCACCAAAGAGGCTGGCCCCGCCAATCACCGTTGCGGCAATGACATCTAGTTCCAGCCCGATCCCGAAGTTGGGTTGGCCTATGCCCAGGCGCGAAACGGCGATCACGCCTGCCACGCCAGTCAGCAGACCCAAGATGACATAGACCGCCAGTAAGTACCTCTTGACCGGAATACCAGAGAGGCGCGCTGCTTCCTGATTGGACCCAATCGCGTAGGTGTAGCGGCCCAGACGGGTGCGACTCAAGACAAAATAGGCGAGCGTTGACAGAATCCCCAGGAGTACCAGAGCGACAGGGATCCCAGCCACACTTCCCAGGCCGATCACCCCAAAGTTATTCGGCCCCATTTCGCTTGGTGGTCCAAAAACGACGACAGCATTGGTGAGGATGTCTGTGATGCCGCGCACGACGGTCATCATGCCAAGCGTGGCAATGAAGGGAGGCAACTTGGCAAAGCTGATGAGCAAGCCGTTTCCCAGACCAATGGCCCCACCCGCGAGGATGGCAATGAGCATCGCCGGCGGCCAGTGCCATCCGCGGGCGACGAGCTCTACTCCCAGCACTCCAGTCATCGCAGCGGTGGAGCCAACCGACAAATCGATGCCTGCAGTGATGATGACAAAGGTCATGCCGAGGGCGATGGTTAGCGTAACAGCATTTTGCTGGACGACATTGACGAGGTTATTCTCGGTCAGAAAGACTGGCGAGGCAAAGGAGAGAAAGATGAACACCAGGATCAGCGCGAAGGCGGCTGTTGCCTGGGCAACGAAGTCACCCAACCGTTCTCTCACCTTCTGCACGACTGTCCGCTGGCCCGCAAGCAGTTTTCCAGGTACAGATGCGTCAACGCTGATACCCTCGTTTGTCGACTGCATGGCATCTTTCATAGCGTCTCTCCTTCACTGGCTCCGGTAGCCAGCGCCATAATGCGCTCCTCGGTGAACTGACTGCGCTGAAGTTCGCCCGCGATACGTCCTTCGTGCATGACGACCAGGCGATCGCACATATTGATCAGCTCCGGCAAATAGGAGGAAATCATTACGATGGCACGTCCCTCACTCGCCAGGGCGCCGATTAATTCAAAGAGTTCCGCCTTGGCATGGACATCGATGCCACGCGAGGGTTCATCGAAAAAGAGGACACGCGCCTGGGTTTCCAGCCACCGCGCGACGATGACTTTTTGTTGGTTGCCGCCTGATAAGACGGTCACATTGCGATGAACCGAAGGGGTGCGTATTTTGAGTCGGTCACGCGCGCGTAACGCAATGCGCTCTTCCTTGCCGAGGTCAATCCAGGATGCGACAGTGGGTAAGTTGGTCAAAGTGATATTTTGCGCAATGTCCAAGGTCATCGCCAGGCCGTCTCTTTTCCGGTCCTCGGTTAAGTAGCCAATACCAGCGGCAATGGCGCTGGTAGGGGAATGGATAGAGACGCGCTGTCCTTCCAGCCAGATGGTTCCCGCGTCGATGGGATCCGCCCCAAACACAGCACGCGCAAGCTCCGTTCGCCCCGACCCCACGAGTCCAGCGAAACCAAGAATTTCCCCAGAGCGGACTTCAAATGAACATTGGTGAAGAATCCCGCGACGGGTGATTCCCTCGGCGCGCAGCACCACAGGACCAATCTTGGGTTCTGGTTTTGGATAGAGTTGTTGAATGTCACGCCCCACCATCAAGCGGATGAGCTTCTGCTGGTCAATGTCACTGCGTGGGAGTGTGGCAACTACTTTCCCATCCCGCATCACGGTGACACGATCGGCGATCTGGAAGATCTCGTCCAGACGATGTGAGATATAGATAACGCCAATCCCCTGGGCAGTAAGTCCGCGGATCACATGAAACAGATCGGCGATTTCCTGGCCAGTGAGTGTCGCCGTTGGCTCGTCCATGATGACAACCTTGGCCTCGATGTCGAGCGCCTTTGCGATCTCCACGAGCTGCTGTTGCGCCACGGACAATGTCGAGACTAAGCGCCTGGGATCAATAGATAGACCCACTCGTTGTAAAAGGCTGCGGGCTTGTTCGACCTCGGCGGCCCGATCGATGACGCCGAAGCGTGTGCTTTCGCGACCAAGGGTGATATTCTGGGCCACCGTCAGATGCGGCGCGAGGGCAAACTCTTGATAGACCATCGAGATGCCGAGTGAACGAGCATGCTGTGGGCTGGCGAAAATGACGTCAGCGCCATTGAGCAAAACTCTTCCCTGGGTGGGCCGCTCGACTTGGGAGAGCAGCTTCATCAGTGTAGATTTGCCGGCTCCGTTTTCACCGGCGATCACATGCACCTCGCCAGCGAAGATGTCCAGAGTAACGTCGTCGACGGCAATGACCCCGGGAAAGCGCTTCGAAACATTGATGAATTGGAGGAGTGGTCGCTGCTGTGGCGGCGCCATATCCATCTTCCCCTTCATTGAGGACAACACAACACTGTGCGGAAAAACGCGAAACACATCTTGCGGTGTTGCTGCGAATGCCTTAGATGTCTCCAGATGTCTCTGCGGGCATGTCCGGTCCGCAGCGCCACCAGGATCCGGACAGAAAGACATTCCTCCAATTCACGCGCTTATATCTCATCCGTGTAACGCACGGACGCAACGTTGTTACAACCGGCGGCAGCGCGGGTAGCAAATGCCTACCGCCCACACGCCGGCAATTACCACCTTCTCATCTCTCCGGCCCGAGTAGCGCGGAGAACGCAAAAGGACTTCACTCAGCTTGGGCGGGGGCCATGCATGGCGCTTATGACGACGTCTACGAGGAGAGACCGTCAAGGACCGTGACATTTATAACATGCTCACCCGCACGCTGTCAACCCAATGAGTGATATTCATTTCCACATCCTCCAGATGATTCTTTTCATATTAACCTTACTAATATGTCAGCGCCACTGATCTCCATACATGAAGCGCTCGAGCGGATGTGCCCGAAAAAGCGAGTGTTTTCAAGGTTTTTCGCCACTTGGCAAATTGAGAGGGTTGATTTGTTCGCCGGCGTATGGTAGAATCTTTGCATCGCATGTTGGCGCGCTTTTGCACATATGAGTACAGTCAATTGTGCGGCGCTCTTGAAGTGATAAACACTGCTTATCGTCGCCCGCGAGAAGCGCAGTTGGAGGCGCAGGTCATCGCCCTATGAAACAGTTAGATGCGCCGGTCTATCGACCACAATACGAACGCGTGGCTGAGCTCATTGAGGGCTATATCGCCGAGCATCGTCTCCAGCCAGGGGATCGCTTGCCAACTGAGCAGGAATTCGGAGATCGTTTTGGGGTAAGCCGTACGATCGTACGTGATGCCATCAAGATGCTGACACCGCTCGGCTTGGTGCGCACCCGGCGTGGAAGCGGGATCTTTGTTAGTGACGCCGCGAGGTCACCCCAGCTTCCTAAGTTGAACGCGTCTTACCCAGTACCACCTGAACGCATGCGGGAACTGTTTGAATTCCGACGCTTTCAGGAGATGCAAACCTCGCGCTTGGCCGCCCAACAGATCACGGTCGCTGAGCTCAAAGCTCTGGAGCGATCGCTTGCAACCAATCGAGAGGCTGCTCTCTCGGAGGATCGAGACCTGTTTCTAAGCAGTGATGATGCTTTCCATCGCGGTATCGCCTTGGCGGCCCATAACATGTTCTTCGTCGAATCTGTAACCACCGTACTTCAACTCCAGCGTTGGGCAGTACAGCTCCTTACTGGAGGAGCGCCCGGATCGACGCTTGCAGCTGTTGAGCAGCATACGACGATATTTGAAGCGATCCGTGATAGCGATCCTGAACGCGCCGCTGAGGCAGCTCGCGCCCACGTTGACTCCGTCTTCACCGCATATGAACGCGAAGCACAGCGCCGTTTGCTTGGTGAGCCGGAGGTGGAATAGGAAACCTACAAGAATCTGTGTCCGATGTAGGGGCTGCCCAGGTTGCATGTGAGTTAGGCATGCCATTCATAAGTCGCCAGAACCTGTACCTCAGCGTAGGACGCCTCATACACGCGATCAGGCGTCTTGCCTGTATGCCCAATTGCCTTCTTGAGGTTATTTCGCCTTGTAAGCAAGAGAGCGGAGAAAAGTGTGGGGCGATTTGCGCAGGTAATCACCGTCAAACGCGAGCGCGTCGCTGCTTGTGAGCGGATCCATGCGCAGGTGTGGCCGGAAGTTCTGGCAATGATCCTCAAATGCAACATCCGCAACTACACCATCTTTCGCGATCAGGCTCTGCTGATCGCTTATCTCGAATATGTTGGCGAGGCCTTCGCTGCTGACATAGTGCGCACGGCTGCCGACCCTAAGACAGGAGAGTGGTGGGCCATCAGTCATCCAATGCAGAAGCCTCTGTCCGAGCGAGTTGGTGGGGAATGGTGGAAGCGCATACCAGAGGTCTTTCACACCGACCAAGAGAGGGAGCGTGGATCGGGTACTCACGGAGATGATGGCGTATTGACCTTCTTTGCTCCTGAAAGGTGAGCCTCCATCGAGCAAGGCATTGTTTCTCTTTCCGTTGAGCGGACAGTGAGAGGAATTTCAAGATGCGCGCTGTTGTCCTCGATGATCCAGGCAATCTTCGTCTGGCTGCGATGGCCTATCCCTCTGCGCCTGGTCCAACCGAGGCGATTATTCGCATCAAGCAGGTTGGTGTCTGCGGAACTGACTACCATGCCTACCACGGAAACCAGCCATTCTTCAGCTATCCACGTGTCCTGGGGCATGAGCTTGGCGTCGAGATTGTAGCGCTGGGCGCCAGCGTTCACGGACTCCAGGTTGGCGCAAGGTGCGCGGTGCGCCCATATCTCAATTGCGGTCACTGTCCAGCTTGCTTACGCGGCAAACCAAACTGCTGCCCGAAGATTCAAGTCCTCGGTGTCCATATTGACGGCGGCATGTGTGAGTACGTCTCCGTGCCCGCATCACATCTCCATCCTGCTCGAACGCTCACCTGCGACCAACTTGCTTTGGTAGAGCCACTCGCCATCGGCGCGCATGCCGTGGCGCGGGCGCAACTCACACGGGACGAGCGGGTATTGGTGGTGGGTGTAGGCCCGATCGGCCTCGCTGTGACGCAGTTTGCGCTGCTTGCTGGGGCGCAGGTCAGTGCTATGGACATTAGTGAACAACGGCTGGCCTTTTGCCAGCAGCGCTGGCCAGACGTGACCTGCATCGATGGCCGTGGCGATCCTATTGCGGCCCTAGAGCACTACTTCGGTGATGATCTACCAACCGCCGTCTTTGAGGCCACAGGCAACCCGCGGTCGATGGAGTCTGCGTTTTCCTATGTAGCCTATGGTGGGCGCATGATCTTTGTTGGACTGTTCGCGGGTGACGTCTCGTTCCACGATCCCCTCTTCCATAGCCGCGAGGTGACTCTTCTTGGGAGCCGCAATGCGCTCGCCGAGGACTTTGAGCGCATCATTGCTGCGCTGGAAGCGGAAAGTCTGGATGTTGCGCCGTGGATCACGCATCGCGCCACGCTGGACACGATCGGGGATATGCTGCCCACTTGGAGCGATCCACAGAGTGGGATCGTGAAAGGCCTCATTTCGCTCTAGTTCGCGTCGCGGCCGGCACATAGAGCGGCGTGCGCCTTCTCTTAGTGGGAGACAACATGCCAGAGGATGAACAGCTCGTTTCGCCGTCACTTCGTGAGCGTCTACGTCTGATCACCCCGTCCGTCACTGAGTACGAGGGCCTTGCCTTCGGTATGAGCGCGCTTGATCCCACGAAGCCGCAAGTGGCCATTATTGCTAAAGACGTTCAGGCCATAGGGAGCGATTTCATTGGCGACATGAGCGTAGCCGAGGATCGAGTGATTCTCTTAGGCCCGTGCGCCGAGGTCAATGCCACGACGCTGCGACGGCGCTTACCATGGCTGCGCCCCCAGCCGCTGGGTCTGAGTCTGAGCGCCGGGTTTGGAGATCGTCTGGGACTCGCCACGCCAGGACACTTGCGCGCATTACGGCAGGTCGGTGGGAGCATTGCGCCGATCCCGGCGCAGCAATCAATTCGAGAGATGGGACGCACTGGACGCAGCCCGCAGCAGGTGATGGATGACGCCATGTGGGGCGTGTTTGGTGAAGGCTGGCGCTCGGGCTTCGGCGCAGACGCCGACCATCTTAAGACGACAGACGATATCGATCAGTGTGTCGCTGCTGGCTATACTTTCTACACGTTCGATCCAAGCGCATATGTAGACAACACGGCTGATGGCGCGTCTGATGAGGATCTGCAAGCTCGCTTTGACGCGCTTCCTTGGAAGCAGTTAGCCGATACCCCAAAGGATCTGGCAAAACGCTATCTCGCCTCAACGCTTGACTGTGATGGATACCCGATCTCCTTCGATGAGGTGACCCTGCGCCGCGCCGCAGTCAAATATGGCCGAGCGCTAGCGCACGTCTCCGCGTTGTATCAGCATCTCGCCCAGGCGAGCGTCAACGGCTCATGGGAAGTCGAGGTGTCCGTGGACGAGACGGAGACGCCCACCACTCATGCCGAGCATGTCTACTGGGCCAGGGAGCTCTCGCGCCTGGGGGTCCGCTGGGTCAGCTTGGCGCCACGCTTTGTTGGCGCCTTTGAAAAAGGCGTTGACTATATCGGCGATCTGGCCGCCTTTGCCCAGGATTTCGCTGTCCATGCGGCGATTGCCCGGTCGCTTGGCCCCTACAAACTGAGTCTCCATTCTGGTTCCGATAAGTTCAGCATCTACGACATCTGCGCGGCAGAGGCGCACGGCCGCGTTCACCTGAAAACCGCGGGAACGAGCTACCTCGAGGCCCTGCGGGCGATTGGCGTCCTGGAGCCGACGCTCCTGCGCGAGATCTATGCGTTCGCTTGTGCCCATTTCGCCGCGGATCGCGCCAGTTATCATGTCTCTGCGCGCTTGGATCACGCTCAAGATCCGGCTCAGCCTGAATACGACGTTGCTGCGCTCCTCGATCAATTCGATGCGCGCCAGATCTTGCATGTCACATTTGGCTCTGTGTTGACGGCTCGGACTGCGCAGGGGGCATTCCTGTTTCGAGATCGCATCATGGCGTTATTGCATAGCAATCCTGAAGTCTACGCCGAAATCCTCACCAGCCATTTCGTACGTCACTTGCGACCATTCGCGGCGAAGAGCCAGGAACAAGCTAGTGATATACGATAATAGGGGGAATGGAGTGAAGGGCTGCACGCTATGACCACCCTGCCATTACGTCCGCTGGGGACGACCGGATTGTATGTCACTGACGTCTGCGTCGGATGCGCGGAATTGGGTGACATGCCGGAAACGTTCGCGTACGGAGTTCCGGAGGCGCAGGCGCTGGAGACCATTCGGGCTATCTTCGCAGGCCCTTTCATGTTTGTCGATACCGCCGCATCTTATGGAGATGGCGAAAGCGAGCGCCGTATTGGGTTAGCGCTGCGGGAGCTTGCGGGCGTTCCACCAATATTCGTCGTGGCCACGAAGGCGGACCGTGATCTGCGCACAGGCGAGTTCACCGGCGCGCAGATGCGTCGCAGCGTCGAGCGCAGTCTGAAGCTATTGGGACTCGACACCTTGCCAATTTGCTATCTTCATGATCCAGAGCACGTCGGATTCGAAGCGGCGATGGCGGAAAACGGACCTGTGGATGTATTGCGCCAGTGCCAGCGGGAAGGCCTGATTCAGCACCTGGGCATTGCCGGCGGCCCTATTGACCTGATGATTGAGTTCGTCGAGACGGACCTATTCGAGGTGGCCATCTCACACAATAGGTACACCCTCCTCAACCAGGACGCCGACCCGTTCTGGGATGTCTGCCAGCGCCATCATGTGGCGGCGATCAACGGCGCGCCCTACGGCTCCGGCATTCTGGCAAAGGGGCCATCCGCCTATCCCCGTTACGCATATGGTCAGGCGTCGGGCGCCTATCTCGATAAGGCATTCGCGCTTGAGGCCCTGTGCCAGCGGCACGATGTACCACTCGCGGCGGTGGCGCTCCAATTCTCATTACGCGACCCTCGGATTGTCTCCACCATTGTAGGGATCAGCAAGCCTGAGCGGTTGGCTCAGACGTTGGCGCTGGCTCGGTTCCCTATCTCCCCAGTTGTATGGGACGAGATCTCGGCGCTGTGAACATGGGGGCAGGGAGCGCGATGCTTGAACATCAAATGCTCGACGCGCACGTCCATTTGTGGGATCCCAAGCGCTTCCCAATGCCCTGGCTGGGGAGCGCGCCAGATCTCAACCGCGTGTTCGGTGTCGAAGAGTATCGCGCCCAGACGGCTAAACTGCCTATTGTCGGCATGGTCTATGTAGAAGTCGGCGTCGCGACCCCATTTGCCCTGCTCGAAGCCACACATGTCGTGACGCTTGCACAGCACGAGCCACGTCTCCTGGCTGTCGTCGCGGCTGCCCCCCTCGAATACGGCGACCAAACGCGTGTCTACCTCGATGCGCTGCGCGCGCTGGGTCCTCTAGTAAAGGGTGTGCGGCGCAACGTGCAGGACGAAATGGATCCGGCGTTTTGCTTACAGCCAGGGTTTGTACGTGGAGTGCGGGCGCTGTCCGAGTATGGCCTCTCGTGTGATATCTGCGTGCGCCATCACCAACTCGCGGCGACGATTGAGCTGGTGCGACAATGCCCAGACGTTCGCTTCGTCCTCGATCACCTTGGCAAGCCGGACATCAGAAGCGCATCACTGGATCCCTGGCGCGCACAGATGGAAGAGCTAGCTGCGTGCCCGAACGTGTGGCTCAAGCTGAGCGGCCTGGTCACCGAGGCCGATCGTCTGCACTGGAAGATCGAGCACCTTCGCCCCTATGTAGATCATGCCCTGGCGGTGTTCGGCGCTGACCGGGTGATGTTTGGCGGCGACTGGCCTGTCATGCTCCAGGCATCCTCCTACCCTCGCTGGATTGAGGCGCTTGACGAGATCATTGCGCATCTCCCATTTGAGAGTCAGCGCGCTGTTTGGCGCCACACCGCGGAGAAGTTCTATCGCCTCGATGTGCCAAACGCAATGCGCTAGAGTGTACCGGCTGTCCACTGGACCGGAGGCATGTCCATGAGCGCAGGAGCATCTGACGTTCATCTCGACCTGACTGGGCGCACCGTCGCCATGACTGGCGGGACCGGCGTATTGGGCCGCATCTTGGTCACTGCCCTAGTCCGGGCGGGAGCAAATGTTGCGCTGATCGTTCGCGACATCGAGAAAGCGCAGGCGCTTTTCCCCGCCAATGTGGCGCCCAAAGAGCGTTTCCTTATACTTCGCGCGGATGTAACCGACAGCAATACATTACGTGCAGCGCGGGATCAATGTCTAGACCGCTTCTCGCGCATTGATGCGCTGGTTAATGGCGCAGGAGGCAACGCGCCGGAGGCGACGACCAGCGAAGAGCGTCGGTTTTTCGATCTTCCAGAGTCGGCGCTACGTACTGTCGTTGAACTCAACTTGCTGGGGACGATCCTGCCGTGTCAGGTGGTAGCGGAGCCTATGGTCAGACAGGGCGAAGGCGTGATCGTGAATATCACCTCGATGAACGCGCTACGCCCGCTGACGCGCATTCCGGCATACTCGGCCGCCAAGGCTGGTGTGGCGAATTTCACGCAGTGGCTAGCCGTGCATATGGCCCAGGAATACAGCCCGCGCATCCGCGTCAACGCCATCGCGCCTGGGTTCTTTCTCACCGAGCAAAATCGGTTCTTACTCACCGATCGTGAGACCGGCGGGCTGACGCCGCGCGGCGCCTCGGTCCTAGCGCATACACCGATGGGGCGATTCGGCGAACCCACCGACCTGGTCGGAGTGTTTCTCTGGCTTCTGTCTCCCGCTGCGTCGTTCGTGACTGGGATCATTGTGCCTGTAGATGGTGGATACTCAGCGTTTGGAGGAGTGTGACCCATGTCCGAGTCATACCAGTTCGCTAATCCTTTCCGTATCAGGTAGCAATCCACCAGTGAAAGAGGGTGGCGCTTTGGAGTAGGGCGGACTGGCGTTGCAGGGCGTCGCAGCGGTTCGCAAGCGTGTCTTCGAGCGCGGCGAGCGTGGGAAATGCTGGTTCACCAACGGATCGTCGGTGAATTGCCAGAGATGTTCGGCGGGTTGGAGCTCGGGGAATACGGGGGCAAGTAGACCAGATGGAGACCGTCGGGATCTGCCCAGCGGACTGACGTGATACCCCGCCTGATCGAGTATCAGCACGATGCGTCTTGGCAGGACCAGCGCCCACCGCGTGGGCAAACGCCGCCAGCGCCACGCTCATGACCGCCGTGTTGACCGTCGAGGCGAACTGCCACTCGCTGCGCCCGGAGGCGGGATGGACAAACGCTAGCAAGTAGAGCCACTGGAAGCGGTGCTGCACCCGGTCGACGGGCCGCTGACCTTTGCGTGCCCAGACCGGACGCAGGATCGGCTCGAGCCCGATGCGATGCTCGTCGGTGGCCCAGACCTCGACCGCGGCGCTCGGATACGTCGCGCGCACCAGCGCTACCTGCTCGCTGAGTCCGTTTGCACAAAAGCCGCCTGAGCGGCTGTATCAGCTTCGGCGTGCCGCGGACGCCAGCGTACCGCCGCCTCTCCAGCCGACGCAGATACCGCCAGCCCGTCTCCTCGGCCACTGGTCGCCCAATCTGCTCCCCGATCCACCCCGCCACTTCCGCCGCCGTCCGCGTCCTCCTCCCGGCACCGTTCCCTCCAGCGCCTGGTCCAACGCCACCTCCTGCTCCGGCGTAGCAGGCGTGGCCCGCCACGATTGGCATGGCGCCCATCGCCGATGCCCGCCGCTCCGTCCGCGTTGTAGCGGCGCGCCACGGTGCGCACCCACGTCAGCGAGTAGCCCGTCACCGCCGCCACCCGCTCGCTCGGCTCTCCCAGCGCCATCAACCACTCGATCTGCCACTGGCCGCGCGCCACCGGGTCTCCGGCCTGCCGGTAGCGGCACTCCAGCTCCTCAATACTGGATCGTTCGCATGCTCGTTCGTCTTGGCATGCGCCAATATATCATGCAATCTGGATCTTCCCACGCTCGACGACGCAGCCATCGAGAATATCGTCGCTGCAAGTCTTGCCGAGGCGCCGCTCGACGGTCAGCGGATGCTGGTCCTCGTCCCTGACCTCACACGTACTATGCCGCTGCCACTCTTTGCCCGGCTTATCGTCCGCCATGCGCGCCCGCGCGCCCAGTCGGTAGACTTTCTTGTCGCGCTCGGCACCCACCCACCGCTCGATGATGATGCGATGAATCAATTGTTTGGGATGACGCCACAGGAACGTTCCTCGCTCTTTGCAGATGTCAGATTTCTCAACCATGAATGGAAGAATCCTGACAGGTTGGTTGAGCTCGGCTCGATATCATCTGCCGAGGTGGAGCGCATCAGCGGTGGTCTGTTACACATGGAGATTCCTGTTCTCATCAACCGGCTCGTGCTGGACTATGACGTGTTGTTGGTATGCGGCCCAGTATTCCCTCATGAAGTCGCTGGCTTCTCTGGTGGGAACAAATACTTCTTCCCAGGGATTTCTGGGCCCGAGGTCATCGATGCAACGCACTGGCTGGGGGCGCTGGTGACATCATTTCGGATTATTGGTACGAAGACGACGCCCGTCAGGCAGGTCATCGATTTGGCGGCGGACCTCATCCCCCGCGTCAAATACGCATTCTGTAGTGTAGTATCGCAAGCTGGAGTCCACGGCGTATTCTTCGGGAGTCCGGAGACAGCCTTTGATGAGGCAGCTGAACTGTCAAGGCATGTACATATTGTTTCGCTTGAGCGCCCCTATCAGCATGTACTTGCCCTCCTGCCCACCATGTATGACGACATGTGGGTCGGGGCGAAGGGAATGTACAAACTGGAGCCTGTTGTAGCAGATGGCGGTGAAGTCATTCTCTATGCGCCACATATCACCGAATTGAGTAGGACGCATGGAGCCTTGATAAGGAGAATCGGTTACCATGTACGCGACTATTTTCTCGCCCAATGGGAACACTTCAAGGGTTATCCATGGGGAGTCCTCGCGCACTCGACACATCTCAAAGGGTTAGGCACATTTGAACAAGGCGTGGAACGTCCACGCATCCGCGTCACCCTCGCTACGTCCATTGGCCAAGAGATATGCGAGGAGGTCAACCTCGGTTATCTTGATCCCACAAGCATCGACCCAGCGCAATGGATAAACCATCAGCCTGATGAGGCGCTTGTGGTTCCTCATGCAGGGGAAACCCTGTACCGGCTTTTGCAGGAAGGACAATTTTGACACAGCTGCTGTCAACATGACTAAGACATAACGTGCGCTTATGATAGTGCCTACGTGAAATCTGATTGCTTGGTTGCTCGCGCTTGACCCCATTTCTGACCCCTTACGCCGACAGACGTAGACGAACAAAGACGAACTGAGCGCCGCTTTCACGCGAGGAAATATGCCAGTAATTCGACCTACACGAACGCTGACGAACAGACGGCAACACATTTGTAAACATCTGTCCAGGTTGTGGCGCGACTTCGCAGGATAAGCGATGATTTGGACCTATGGCAACGCTCCCCCAAACTTCCGCTGGCTCACGTCAGCGACCGCTTTAGGAGTAGGGACTCCGACTCCTGGACTAAGAAGAGGTGGCATATCCATTGCCGCGGCTCAGGCAGTCAACGACCCAGGTTGTACCGCATCAACCGTGTTCTGTCTGAGTGTGCTGTAGACAAGCGCTCCTCGCAACACGCCCGTAACGAGTAAGAGCGACATCGTGACCAGCATCCACCAGCCGAGATCGGGCACGGCAAGCAGAATGAACGGCCATGAATACCCGCCCAGCGCTGGCACACCGATCAAGATAGGAGGGGGAACAAGTCGCCAGCAACCGGACTCCCACACGGATGCCGCGATACCGTATAGGCCCCTGAAATCGCTTGTACCAGTACGGCAGAAGTACTGCATTCACCAGGACGAGCGCGAAGAAGATGGCCAGGATGCCATCGAGGATGAGATAGATGGTGTTGGTGCTCCACCTTGTTGGAGCGAGCGGTTGTCCCTCAAGCATCAGCAGTATCTGTTTCCCAATGACTGCCCGATTGATGACGAGGGGAGACACAGCGCCATCCATCTCCCTCATTGAAGAGCAGCACGACGCCCCAGCGCTGAGATGGCGCGAGGAACATTTCGGAATGAGAATCCAGCGTATCGCCATTGTGGTACAGGATCGTTTCACCGTTTTGCGAGAACTTGCTCCATCCCATGGCGTACTCAGATCCCGTGACAAACGTGTGCATGGTGTCGATGCCTTGCGGCGAGAGGAGAGAGACGCCATTGTAGCGCCCACCGTTGCTTTGCGCGATGAGATAGTGCGCCATATCTTCGGCGCTCGATATCAGGTAGCCAGCGGCAAAAGCAGCCGGATGTGGCGGCAGCTCAATGGGCACAGGAAAGCCAAACCACGATCGATGCCCTTGTGCGAGCCCCGCTTTCTTGGCCTGCTCGAGCGACACGAAGCTCTGTTTCATCTGCAAGGGAGTGAGCACATGCTGTTGCAGATAGGTCTCAAACGGGACTCCCAAAACGACCTGCACAATCAAGCCGAGAATGGCGTAGTTGGCGTTAGAGTACTGGAATGTGGCGCCAACTGGTTTCGTCAGCCCCACGGTACTCAGGCTTCGGACATACTGCTCAGGTGTCTCGGCAGGGCTTTCGGTGAACATCTCAAACCCACGGCGGTGGAGAGGCCACTGACTTGGATCAACAGGTGACGCACCGTCATGTGCGCCGAGGCGACAGGGTCAGCCACGCGGAACCACGGCAGGTAGCGCTGGACTGGCGCATCGAGCTCAATCTTTCCGGCTTCAACCAGTTGCATGATCGCCAGCGCGGTAAAGGACTTTGTTGTTGAGCCAAGGAGGAAGGGGGTCTGTGGGGTGACCGCTGCCCGTCGAGTCAGCTGCGCCGAAGCCATGAAGATGCGCTACCTGGTTACCGTGGGTAATCGCCAAGGCAAGGCCAGGAATACGCGCGTCTTGCATCTGCGCGTTTACGTAGGCGTCAATCTGTGCAAAATCAGGGGCGGTTTTCGTATTCACATGACTTGCCGCCGCAGGAGGAGCGTCAGCCAGGAGAGCGCAAGCACACACAAACAGAGCGTACTGACGAGCGTTCGGCTGACGCTAGATCTCATAACGTCGTATCCCTACATGAAGGACTGAATCAAAGTAGGCAAATCTCGTCCTGAGCGGCTGCCCTGCGACAGATACTGGTGCACCATCTGGATGGCGATGGCCCTCGCCAACGGCAGAAGCCACCCGCTTGACCGAGCCATGACGCACATCAGCCACCGCGAACACGCCCGGCATACTGGTCTCAAGCAAGGAGGGCGGCCGTTGCGGCGGCGCTCCTCCGTCAGCGTCCCCAACAGCTGCGAGATCCTGTCCGGTGAGAATGAAGCCCTGTTGATCACGTCGGATGCTCGCTGGTAACCACTCCGTGTGCGGCTGTGCGCCAATGAGGACGAACAGCGCCTGCGCCGGCATACTCAGTGTCTCCCCCGAAGCGCTATCCTGGATGACCAGACCCTCCAGCCGTTGATCGCCACGACCGTCGACGATCTTGGTGTGTAGACGCACCTCAATGTTGTCTTTCGCTGCGATCTCCTTCACCAGGTAATCGGACATGCTGGCGGCAAGCGCGTCGCCGCGCACGAGTATCGTCACGTGGTCCACATACTTCGATAGATGGATCGCCGCCTGCCCGCCGAGTTGCCGCCGCCGGCGACGAAGACCTGCTGGCCACTCATCGCTGGCGCCTCGGTGACAGCAGCTCCGTAGAAGACCCCACTGCCTACGAGCGCCTCGAGACTCGCGACGCCCAGCCGCTGGTAACTCGCGCCCATGGCCAGGACTACGGCGCGGCTGACAACTTCTCGTCCATCAGAGAGCGTCAGGACCGGTCAAGCCCTTCCATTCGGAGATCGGTTGCGGCGCGCATGATGGAGGTTTGAGCGCCGAAGAGCCAGGCCTGGTCAAATGCCCGATTGGTGAGGTCCGCCCCACTGATCCCTTGCGGAAATCCCAGGTAGTTGCGGATAAGTGAACTGGTGCCAGCTTGCCCACCAATCGCTTCGCGTTCCACGAGGAGCGTGCGCAACCCTTCTGACGCGCCGTAGACCGCCGCAGACAGTCCAGCAGGTCCGGCCCGACGATCGTGAGATCATACGGGCCGCCCTCGATGGTGTCCTGCGCGCCAAGAAAGCCGACCACAATCTCTTCTCGGGAGGGATCGGTGAGCGCCTGACCATCACGCAGGATGACAACGGGAAACGGACCATCCGGATGCCCAGCCTGCTGGAGGAGCGCCCGTCCCTCGTCCGAGTCCTGCTCAATGAACGTGAAGGGGTGACCATTGCGCTCGAAGAGATCGCGCAGTTCATAGGAGCGATCCCCCGCGCGCGTTCCCACAATGGTGACCAGCTCCCGCTGCCCCTGTCCGGGCCGTTGCCACTCTTGTAAGAGTTCCGTGATGACGCGGTGAACTGTTCATCCGGCGAGGCGCCTGGCTTGGTCGTGTAGCGGTCGATCTGCCCAAGGGAGACGGCAGTCACGATCGGCTGAGACGTGGAGCGATCACCCCACCGCACACTGTGCGCAAGGAGCAGCACGCGCTTCGCATGCGCATGCAGCCTGTGCGCCTGCTCGAATAGGCAATGCCCGTCATCGCGGTCATCTCAAGGGGCGCGAGCAGGATCGCAACCTGTGCGCCCGCCGCCCGCAGCTCTTCCAGGCGCTCCAGCGCCGACGCCGTCGACTGCTCAGCTAGTACGTCATAGTCCGCGCCGTAGCGCTTGAGCAATTCCTCTTGGATCGTCTCCAGATCGCGGCTGTGTTCGTCAACAGCCAGCAGGATCGGTTTCATGATTGGGTTCGTCATCGCATGTCCCCCGCTGGTGCGATGGCAGTGCGCTCCGATGCTGTCCACACCATGGTCTCGAGTTAGGAAAGCCCATGTTCCGTGTGCGCGTGGGCTCCTCGATTACTGTGCTTGTTTCCAGACGGACTGGATCGCCGCGATGGCAAGATCGGGTCGATCCAAGTGAATGTAGTGCCATCTGTGCTGCGCCACGCTGTGCTGACTGTTGGCAGAAAGCGAGGCCAGATCCTGCTGTAGGCGTCCCATGCGGCTGCCGTTTGCTTGCCTTGCGCTGTCTGGTCCTGTGAAAAGTCCTGGGACAGCACGATCAGCGGAAGCTTGCCATAAGACGGGCTCGCTTGACGCGCCGCGAGCACCTGTGCCGCGCTTTCCTGCAGAGCCGCCAATTCGTCCTGTTCTGTGCTGTAGTAGCGCGTTTGTGACGCGTGAGCCAGCACCATCTGCGGCTTGACGGCCGCTGGATAGGCGGCAAAGTCTTCTAGGGGAGCGAGACCCGTTTGGAGCGCCAGGCGCGTCAGGCCAAAGTAGGCGGCGACACGATACACCTGCAGTTGTTGTACCGCCGCATTGACACCCTGAGGAGGGAAGTCGGCCGGATACTTGCCAACGGGCAAGCAGGTATTCGCTGGTCAGGGCGTCGAGCAAGACCATCCCAACCACATCAGCGGGATAACGGTAGGCATACAGGCGCATATTTAATCCGCCAGCGGAATGTCCCACCAGCACGTACGGACCGTTGATCTTTGCTTTGGCAAGCAGGAGATGCAGTTCTGTCACGATCTTGTTGGCTAGTGCGCGGACCCGGCCCACTCTGACTCCAGCCATAGCCCGCGCGATCATACGAGACGCCGTGAAGCGCGCCACGGCAGGTTGGACCTTGCTCCAATCGAGAGAGCTTCCTCCCAGTCCCGCATCAAGGATCACCGTTGGGCTGCCTGTGCCAGTGCAGTTGATATGGAGCTGGTAGCCTCCGATATCGACGAGTTTGCCGGGCGCGGATAGCGAGCGGCGTCAACCGCGCTGGCTATGGCCTGTGAGATCGTCCGAGCAGCAACAGCCCTACCAGGGACAGACTGCCTATGATCAGCAGCCGCTTGAGACGCTGTTTGATCGTCCGACGTGGGTGTGAAGAAACTGAGGAAGAGTCATTCCTAGTGTCGATAGTCTGTGTCATCTTGATGTGTCCTTTTCGAGAGAAGAGTATGAGAGGGAGGAGCATATTGTGTACGCCTACACTGGTGTGTGGTCGGCCGCCAACTCTCCACCGAATGACGGTCGCACCCGCTTGGGCGCCGATTCGGGGTCGGGTCCCTATCCGCGAGCTGTCGCCCGAATCGCAGTCATTGGAACCTAGCTGAAGCTGGGCTCCAATGGCGCCGCGTAGAGGAGAGGACTACCGGGCAGTCGCCGTAGGGGTAAGTGACTTGTCCACTCCGGCATCTCGCGTATCGCTGGAGAGGATCGGAGAGGGCTTGAAGCCCTTGACGACCAGGTAGACGCCCAGCGAGAACTCCAATAGCGCGACCGGGAGTGCGACGAGCGCCGACATCGCGGACATGTTGGCCCCAGAGGCCGAACAGCACGGCGATGCCGGAGGCGAGGAGCAGGGGCGCTCCGATGAACCGAGCACGGGAAGACCCGCGGCACCAGGCGCGACTGATAGAGCAGGGAGCCCAGCAACAGGTCGTTCACGGCCGGCATGAGGCTCTGTCCGAGGAGGAAGATCCAGTCATACAGGACGACCAGCGTCTGGCCGGTGACCAACGCGCCCGCTCCGGCTCCGGCCTGCCGCAAGGTCACGATCGCCAGGAGGCTGACGACGCCAGCGAAGATGGCGGCGGCTTCCAGGACGCGCGAGCCGACGAAGCCCAGCGCGACCCCTTCGTTCTGCCGCTTGACCACCGGGTACAGCGCGACGGCGGTGCCGATGCCGGCGAGGGCCACGATGATCTCCAAGATGCCGCCGATGAGCACGGGAGTGTCCGGGCCAGGGCCGACGATGTAGTTCGGACCGTGCACCGCATTGTAGAGAAAGAGGGTCGGGATCGAGACAAAGGTGAGCAGGTAGAACACGCCCGCGACCAGCGCGGTCTTTCTTGTGGACTCATGGGGACGCGTGTCGTTGTGATGACGGCCGGCGGCGGTTGTCATATCGGTTTCCTTCCGCGCAGCTGGTATAGCGCTGAATTCCTCTCGACGCTCGATGGTGGACCCATCGGGCGGCTGAACAGGGTCGTGTCGTTATCCTCTCAGGCTCACCTCCGCTCCTCCTTCTGCACGTCCTTTCCATAGGGCGTACCATAGCTGCCGGTCGGTCATCCGGTTTTTGTCAGGCGCCAGGCAGCACGAGGACGCTGGTCTTGTCCAATCCGACCAGGTCAGCGCTGACCTGCCAGAGCCGGGCAGTCAGCTCGGTGTCGTAGGCGTCCTTGTTGGCGGTCGCAGGCCTGCCCTTGGCGAAGTACTGGCCAGTGACGCCGTCCAGGTCGGGTGACGAGGCCAGATAGATCGACGTCTGGGCGCCTTGCTCGGGAGTCTTCATCAGGGGGAGGAGCACGCGGCTCATGACGGCGAAGAACCACGCCTGGTCTTCAGCGCCGAAGTGGGTGCGCACGACGCCGGGATGCAGGGAGGTGGCTGTGACGCCGGTCCCCTCCAGGCGGCGAGCCAACTCGTTGGTGAACATGACGTTGGCGAGTTTGGACTGGTTGTAGGCGCGCTGTCCGAGGTAGTGGCGAACGCCGTGCAGGTCGTCGAACGCGATGTGGCCCATCGCCTGTGCGCCGGAGGAGACGGTGACGACCCGTGCGGGCGCGCTGGCCTTGAGCCGCTCCAGCAGCAGGTGAGTGAGCAGGAACGGGGCGAGATAGTTGAGGGCGAATGTGCGCTCCAGGCCGTCGACGGTCAGGTGGCGGTGCGCCCAGAACCCACCGACGTTGTTGATCAGCACATCCAGCCGCGGGTAGGCGTCGAGGACCGCGACGGCAAGTCGGCGTACCTCGGCCTGGGAGGTCATGTCGGCCGCGAATGCGTAGACGGCCGAGTTTCCTGAAGCGGCGCGGATCTCGGCCGCGGCCCGCTCGGCGCGCGCGAGGTCGCGACCGGTGATACCGACCTGGGCGCCAACCGTGGCGAGCCCGATCGCCGTGGCCTTGCCGATGCCCCCAGTGCCGCCGGTGATCAGGACGACCTTTCCGCCATGGGCAGTTGCAGTGTGCTGCACGTTATTCATCACGTTTGTCTCCTTCCTAGTTTGACGCGCGGGCCGGAGCACGGCGGGCCGCTGATGCCGGGCCGCGATTAGCCGGTGGCAGGCTCAGACGGTAATGACGACTGTTCCCCGCGCATGCCCGTCTCCGACATGCGCAATCGCCTCGGGGGTTCCACTCAGTGGGTGGGTCCCATCAATGGCCGGCGTGATCTTCCCGGCTTCGAGGAGGTCCTTCAGGACGAGGAGGTCCGCTCGGTTCTGAAACTTGACAGACGGGCCTAACTGCTGGCGCACGAACAAGGATACGGCGGCCACTTTCATGACGATCCCCAGCGGCCCAATCCACCGACCGCGCGCATGTCCTCCACCGTTGGACTGCAGCTCCCGGTGGGGGTGAGGGCGCGTCTAGTGGCTGACAACGAATGATTCGCCACGTTGTCGAGGATGAAATCGTAGCGCTGCCCACCCTGAGTGAAGTCCTCCTGAGTGTAATCGATGACGTGATCCGCGCCGATGGAGCGGACCATGTCCACGTTCCTCGTGCCGCATACGCCGGTCACGTCGGCGCCGAACGCTTTGGCGATCTGCACGGCGAACGTCCCGACGCCTCCCGACGGCCATTGATCAAGACCCGCTGCCCTGGCTGGACCTTCCTTGATCGCGCAGCACCTGGAGGGCGGTGGAGGCGGACACCGACGGCTGCGGCTTGCTCGAACGTGAGGTTGGCTGGCTTGGGCGGGAAGTGGTCCGCTCCAGCGCACGCATACTCGGCAAAGGCGCCCGCGCACCAGCCAAAGACCTCATCGCCCACTTCGAGCTGCGTCACGTTCTTGCCGACGGCCTCCACCGTCCCTGCGATATCCGTTCCTGGAACACGGTTCTTTGGCCTGCGCAGCCCGGTAAACAGGCGGAGGACGTAGGGCACCCTCGCACCAGAAGCCAGTCCCCGACGTGAATGGAGGCCGCGTGAACGCGCACCACCACCTCGTCATCCTTGAGCACTGGCTTGGCGATGTCCTGGAGCGCGAGGACGCTCTGGGGCGCGCCGTACGTGCTGCTGGACAATTGCCCGCATCATCTCAGTCTCCGGTGCCGAAGCGGTATCGTCCTGGATGCGGTCGGGAGTCACAATCTGGGTCATGGGAACCTCCTGGGTGGCGCCACGCCGATCTGGGCGCAGCCATCCCTCAGGCGCCGGTCCGTTGGTAGAGCGGCGGATCGAGGCAATCCAGGGGTGAGTTGACACTTACAGACATCCAGTGTATCCCGTAATTAACCTGTCGTCAAATTAATTATTGGTAATGCTCGCTTATCACTTGAGGGTGGAAGGCCCTAGGAGACGAGGCATACGAGAGCAGGAGGGTCGCCCGTTGAGCGACCTGCTGGCCATCTGCAAGGCGTCGTCCGCTCGAGAGTCGGATCAACCACCACCGTGATGATGCCCATTCAGCGCTATGTAGTAATATAGTGAATTGACCTCCCGTCAAGTAAATTGATGCGTCGATCCCCTAACACAAGGAGCGCTCGTCATGGCCCGCCGCGCCACCACCGTCAGCCGCGCCCGCATCCAGGAGGTGGCCCTCACCTTGTTTGCAACGCACGTGGCTACGCCCTCACCTCGCTGCAAGAGATCGCCACGGCGCTGGATGTGACCAAAGCCGCCCTCTACTTCTACTTCCCTGCCAAAGCCCAGCTCTTGACCAGCCTGGCGGACCCACTGCTCGACGGGGCTCAAGGAGTGCTGGACGCCTACACCGATGGACCGCTCACCGCCTCCGCCCAGCAGGAGGTCATCTACGCGCTGACTGACCTGCTGCTGGCCCACCGCCGCGTCGTAGCCTGGCTGGCGCGAGACCTCACGGCGCTGGCGCAGCCGGAGATCGGCGACCGCATCGCGGGGCACGCGGCGCACGTGCAACGCCTGCTGGCGGGGGACGATGCCAGCCTGGCGGGGCAGGTGCGGGTGGCGGCGGCCGTCGGCGCCCTCCTAGGTCCCCTCGTGGCTCTCGATACGCAGGCCCTCAATGCGCTGCGCGACACGCTCGTCGCCGCCGCCCTGGCTCCGCTCAGCGCAGAGTAGGGGCGCATGGCCTCCTCGAGCGGCGAAAGGCCTGGAACGAGACAACTGACCTGCGCCCCCCCAATGCGCCCACTACAGAATAGAGTGGCAGGTTGCTTTTGACCCCACATTTGACCCCAGCACCGACAACCAGTGACGGACAAGGACGAATGGAGGCCACTTTTCTCTCAGCCCAGAAAATATGGTGGATTCGGTTGACGACGAACGCTGACGAACAGACGGCAGCAAATTTGTAAACCGTAGGTTAGGGGTTCGACTCCCCTCGCCGGCTCCCCCATTGTTTCCGAGAGTATCTGAGCGCCAACGTCACTCCATGCTGTAACCGTCTGCACTTCTGCCTGGCGCCTGTTGGTATGGTTACCCTTCCAAGCCAGAAGGCCCCGCCCTTGAGGACTGGGGATGAATGGCCCGTCTTTCCGTTTTTCGTACCGGTGTGCGAGAACAGCTGCTCCTGATGGGATTTGACAATCAAGATCGGTAAGGCGTTGCTACGGTCATGGGGCAAAGCTAGAACGGAGCATCCCATGACCAGGCAACAAGGACGACGGACGGTAGCACTGAGTTGGACGCAGCGACAGGAACTAGAACAGGCCCGCAACCACGACCCGCGCCCCTATGTGCGCGAGCGATGCGCCGCCGTGCTGAAGATCGCAGACGGGGCAAATACCGCGCATGCCGTCGCCCGCCAAGGCCTCTTGAAACCGCGCGATCCGGACACGCTCTACGCCTGGCTGGATCGCTATGCGACCGAGGGCTTGGCAGGTCAGACGGGGCATCGGCATGGCGGCTATCGCCGGAGTCGGCTTCGACCAGCAGGCCCCGCGCCGTGCGCGAGCAGGCGGTGATCGTCAGCGGCTGCACCAGCCGCCGGGAGCGGAAGCGCGCCAGGAACTGGGCTTCGCCGCCCCGACGCCACCCCCTGTTCGGTGGAGCTTGCGTACCATCCGCGCCTCGGTGGCGGCCGTGGCCGACTACAGCCTCAGCGGCGTCTGGCGCCTGCTGCAGTGTCTCCCCGCACGGCGGCGTCCGCTGCGCGACCACCTCTATAGCCCCGACCCCGACTATGTCGCCAAGGTGGCGCGCCTCGAACGCTGCTTGCGTGCGGCGGTTGGCTGGCCGCAGGAGGTGGTGCTGCTGTTTTTGGACGAGATGGGCTACTATCGTTGGCCGGACCGCACCTGCGACTGGATGCTGGCGGGGACCAGGCGTCGTCGGCATCCCGCCTGTACAAGGCCGGGCCGACCAACCGCCAGCAGCGCCTCATCGGCGCGCTCAATGCGCTCAGCGGCCAGGTGGATTACCTCGACAACTATCTGGTGGGGCGAGAGCAGGTCAGCGCCTTCTACCGACGCCTCGATCGACTCTATCCAGCCGCCCGGCGCATCTATGTCGTGCAGGACAACTGGTCGATCCATCACCACGACGACGTGTTGGCTACGCTGCGCCAGTTGCCGCGCCTGGAGCCCGTCTGGCTGCCGACCTATGCGCCCTGGCTCGATCCGATCGAGAAGCTGTGGCACTGGCTGCGCCGCGACGTGCTCAAGGGCCACCGCCTTGCCGACGACTGGCCGCAGTTGCGCCAGCACGTCAACACCTTCCTCGATCAGTTCGCCCATGGCTCACCTGCCTTGCTTCGCTATGTCGGGTTGATCGGGGACGGCCACTTAGCATACGTCCTCTGTAGTGCGTGATTGCCGATCTTCATCGGCAAAGTCGATTAGGGCCGCTTTAACCCAGCCTGTTTATGACGCCCCACCCTACAATCGGGCTGGGCAGGCCCGTCAGGCGCTAACGTGAGCCGTTAGGCTGTGCGTAGCCTGAGAATCCCCGCCTTCAGGCGCGGGGGGAATAAATCCGCCCAGACGTTGCCACAACTCGCGGGCATGGGATAACTTCGGTTGAGCGTTGAGTTGTAATCAATGGCGACATACCAATTGTTCGTGGGCGAGATCGCCTGCGCATGAGCGATCGTGATCGACGTAGACGCGTTGCCGCTGCTGTCAGCCTTCAGCTTGGGCAGGTCATTGAGGACAGCGTCAAGCCACTGGCAACTGCCCAGGTGCAGCGACGAGGCGTGCGAACATACAGGGGGCCAAGCCTGATGCTTGCACGGTGATCAGGTCAGAGCGCGCCATTGGCTAGCGTCAACGTCGCGCTTCCATTCACACAGCGCCGTTCGCAGCGCCTGGAACTGACCCCAGGG
Organism: uncultured bacterium; assembly: GCA_963733745.1. Lineage (GTDB taxonomy): Bacteria > Chloroflexota > Ktedonobacteria > Ktedonobacterales > JADMIN01 > DASWAC01. The sequence continues at coordinate 583 of CAVTFE010000004.1, read as the reverse complement.
ACACAGAGCCACTGTTGCTGCCGCCGTCTTCGTGCTCGCGATGGGACCGCAGGCCAGCAGATAATTTGCCCGCGTCTCATTGCCGCCTGGACGGTCTCAATCGCCACCACATGAGTGGTGGGAACGCCGTTGACGTTTGCATAGTTGACGACAAAGTTGCTGACTCTCCCGTGTGTATCCGCAGTGAATGCCGCGCCACGCCAGGCCACGCCACCAGGTGCCGCGCAACTGCCGTTAAGAACCACCGCCACCGCCGCGCCTGTAGGTGACAGTCCGGCCATGTTGAGTACCGTGTGTGCGACGCCTGTCGCGGGGTCATAGGTGATGCTCATCGAGCCCGCTGGCGCATGCGCCAGTGTCGCCTTCGCACTTGCGCTCGGCGGCGGGGTGGGTGTCGGCGTCGTTGTGGGCGTTGGCTTGGGAACCTGCGTCGCGGTCGGAATTGTCGTCGGCGCTACCGTCGCGCTCGTGGTCTTGGTTGGAGGTACCGTTGGCGCTCTCGTCGCTGTTGGCATCACGGTCGCGCTAGGAAGCGGCGTCGGCGGCCTGTGTAGCAGTCGAAACTGGAGTTGGAATCGCGGTT
>CAVTFE010000003.1:0-6405 GCA_963733745.1 uncultured bacterium | reverse complement strand
GCTCCAGCGCGCCATCCGAGCGCGATGGAGTGCGTGTGCAAATTGCCCTTGAAGAAGCGTCCTGGCTGGCGAAACGGCAGGTCCGCATTGATCCTCCGTGATGTAGCGCGATCGTGGACATTTCCCTTCGGCCATCATAGTGGATAGCGCAATCACATCACAACAGCGCGAAGCCACAAGTCCTTGCGCAGCGCCATATCGACTCGCTGCGCGATTTCCATGCCATCCGCTATAGTGACAGCGGGACGTAACGGAGTCCACGAGCCACGGGGAGAGAGCATGCGCTTCGATGGACCTGCCGGGCCGCCGCCCACCGACGGTTCGTGCCCCTTCTGCGATCCGGCGACCGTTGCCACAGCGCTCGCACTTCCGAGCATTTCTCTCTGCTCGCGGATAACGCCCCGCTCGTCGAGGGGCACGCGCTCATCATCCCACGCGATCACTACGCCTGTTCTGGCGCGCTTCCGGCGGCCTGGGACGACGAGTTACTCGCGCTCAAGGGGCGTGTCGCGCGCTTTGAGCGCCAGCGGTATCGCCCCGCGATCTTCTTCGAGCATGGCGTCTTCGGCCAGAGCGTCTATCATGCCCATCTGCACGCCGTCCCCCTCGGCCCCAGCGGGCTGGACATGCCCACGCTGGCGGCGGCGGCGGAAGGGCGCATGGTAACAGGACTGGCGGACGTGCGCGACTGGTGGGAGACGCGGGGGCAATACTTCTACCTGGAGTCTCCGCTGGATCATACCGAGCGAACTGAGGCTGCGATCTTCCCGCCGCGCGAGGGGCCGTATGTCCGCGTCCTTACCATGCTGCGCGAACGCAGCCACATCTACAATCCTTGGCAGCCGCAGTTCGTCCGGCGCATGAACGGCGACGATAAGGTGCGCGCGCTGGCCGCGCAGTGGGCCGAGTTTACGGCGCGCGAGAGATAGCCTTCCAGCGATATACTGATTTCCTGCGGATTTCCGCGCGACATGTGCGCGTCAATCATCATGCGAATAGAGGAGAAGGGATCAATGGCGATCAAGAAGGTGGGCGTCGTTGGCGGCGGGCTGATGGGCAGCGGCATCGCGCAGACGGCGGCGCAGGCGGGCTACGACGTCGTCATGGCCGAGGTCAACCAGGAGCTGCTGGACCGTGGCATCGGGCGCGTCGAGGGCGCGTGGAAGATGCTCAGCGGCAAGGGACGCATTTCTGAGGAGCAGGCCGGCGAGTATCGCGGGCGCTTCCGTGGCACGCTGGACATGGACGATTTTAGTGACCGCGACCTGGTCATCGAGGCGATCATCGAGAATCAGGACGAGAAGCGCAAGCTCTTCGCCCAGCTCGATAAGATCACCCAGAAGAAGGCGCTCCTCGCCAGCAACACCTCCTCGTTGCCGATCATCGAGATGGCGGCGGCGACGGGCCGCCCAGGAGCAGGTCGCTGGACTGCACTTCTTCAATCCCGCGCCCGGTCATGAAGCTCGTCGAGATCGTGCGCACCATCGAGACCAGCGACGAGACAGTCGAGCAGTTGCGCGAGCTTTGCCGAGAAGCTCGGCAAGACGCCGATCGTCGCCAAGGATACCGCCGGATTCGTCGTCAACTTCCTGCTGATCCCCTACATGCTCTCGGCGGTGCGCATGTACGAGAACGGGCTGGCCACCAAGGAAGACATCGATACCGGGATGAAGCTCGGCTGCGGCTACCCGATGGGGCCCTTCCAGCTCCTCGACTATGTTGGGCTGGACACCACGCTCTACGCCGCCGAGGCGATCTACAAGGAGTATCCCGACCCGGCCTACGCGCCGCCGACGCTGCTGCGGCGCATGGTGCAGGCGGGACGCATGGGCATGAAGAGCGGCAAGGGATTCTTCGACTATCCCGAGAAGCGCTAGGGGAGCAGGGACATGGCGAGCAAGAGAACCAACACCAGCTACGAGGACCGCGATATCGTCGTCCTCGGCGGCGCGCGCACGCCGTTCGGTACATTCAACGGCGCGCTGAAAGATATCTCGGCGATTGACCTCGGCGCCATCGCCGCCAAAGTCGCGCTTGAGCGTTCCGGCGTGGATGCGAAGGACGTGGATCAGATCGTCTTCGGCAACGTGCTGCAGACGAGCAAGGACGCCATCTACTTCGCGCGCCACATCGGCCTCAAGGTCGGCGCGCCCATCGAGACGCCCGCGCTGACCGTCAACCGGCTCTGCGGCTCCGGCCTGCAGGCCGTCGTCTCCGCCGCGCAGTCGCTGCTGCTCGGCGAGGGCAGCGTCGCGCTGGTCGGCGGCGGCGAGAACATGACCCAGGCGCCGTTTGTGATCCGTGGCGCGCGCGCCGGGCTGAGCCTGGGCGAGCACAAGCTGGAGGACTACCTCTGGGAGTCGCTGGTGGATAGCTACTGCGGCCTGGGGATGGCGCTGACGGCGGAGAACCTGGCGGAGCAGTACAAGCTCGACCGCAAGACGGTGGACGCCTACGCGCTGCGCAGCCAGGCAGGCCGCGCGCCACGCCCAGCAGCAGGGCTGGCTCGCCGAGGAGATCACGCCAGTCACGATCAAGGACCGCAAGGGCAAAGAGGTCGTGATCGACCAGGACGAGGGCATCCGCGAGACCTCGATGGAGGCGCTGGCCAAGCTGCCGTCGCGCTTCCGCGAGGGTGGCGTGGTGACGGCGGGCAACGCCAGCGGCATCAACGACGCGGGCGCGGCGCTGGTGCATCGCGACGGGCGCGGCGGCGCGTGAGCGTGGACTCAAGCCACTGGCGAAGCTCGTCTCGTGGGGCGTCGTCGGCGTGGACCCGACGATCATGGGCATCGGCCCGGCCCCGGCGATCCGCCAGGCGCTCAAGCGCGCCGACCTGACGCTCGACAAGCTGGACCGCGTCGAGGTCAACGAGGCGTTCTCGGCGCAGTACCTCGCCGTGGAGAAAGACCTGGGGCTGGACCGCGACAAGACCAACGTCAACGGCGGCGCGATCTCGCTCGGCCACCCGCTGGCGGCGAGCGGCGCGCGGCTGGCGATCACGCTGATCTCGAGCTGCGGCGCAACGGGCTGCGCTATGGCGCGGCCTCGCTCTGCATCGGCGGCGGCCAGGGCATCGCGGCGATCTTCCAGACTCTAGATTAGAAAGCGCTGACGAAGCAGTAAAGCAACGCTGGCCAGCGGCTATCCGGTCCGAATCCCTATTTCACGTTGGTCGGTGTGTGTTGCGCCACGGCTCCTCGCGTCTATCCAGTAACGCGCATGATGAGGAAGATGAGGAAGTGGGCGCCGCTCTGGCGCCCTTGATCTCCCCAATCTGGACCGCATGAGCGTGCATGTCAGGTAAACTCCATGCCCAGTATGGCCCGTCAGTCTATGCATCTGAGGCGATTAAGGTATTATTGTTGCGCCTTCGAACGGTAGCGCACGCAGAACTCCCTACCACAGTAGCCAAAACAACAACAGAAGTGGGCTGGCATGCAGAGCGGCATTCCATCGTCTTCATCCGTCTTTCACGCGCCAAGCGGAGCAAGACGCGCACATCACCCATCGCCTCAGTTATCGTGTGCGAGTACTCCTTGTCATCGTCTCATTGGTGTTGCTGGCCATCGCTTTGTATGCATTCGCGGACTTCTATCGCCATTATCTCAAGCAGCCTGTGGGTGTCATCGACTTTTCAACGTACTATTCTGCGGCGTACGCCCTGCGCATGAACCCGCAGGCGAACGTCTACGATCAGGCGCTGCTCACTCGCGTCGCCGCACAGATCCCTGGCACGCTGCGTCCGCCGTTGCCCTATGTGTATCCACTTCCTTTCGCGTACCTGCTCATCCCGCTGACCTTCCTGCCGTTCCTAACCGCTGCGGCGGTCTTCTATCATCTGAATCTGGCGATCTGGGGCCTGTGTGTGTTGATCCTTGCATGGGAATGTCGAGTACTCCTTGGGACATCCCTTCAAGGATCAGCTACTCAGAGTAGTCGAACCGGGAACCTCTGGGCGCGTCTGGTCATGGATCCCGCCCCGCTTGTTGCGCTCGCGCTGTCGTCGATCATCTTCTTCACGTCTCGCTCACTCGCTCACGCGGCGAATTTGGGGCAGGTGACATTCTTCGTGCTCTTGCCACTTGCGCTGGTTCCCTGGCTGACGCGGAAGCGCCGGGAGGGATGGGTGGGGTGATGATCGCCATCGCCACCGTGCTCAAGATTGTTCCGGCCCTGTTGATGGGCTACCTTCTCCTGCGCAGGCGATGGCGGGCCCTCATAGTGGCAGTTGTCGTAACAGTCGCCGTCCTGCTGGCCTGTCTGGCGCTGGTCGGCTGGGATAACTTCTACGGGCTGGTTCCGCTGCTACTGACCACCGGCATTGGACAGGATACGCTCGCACACAATCAATCCCTGCTTGGCCCAATCCTGAATGGGATTGCAACGACGAACCCTGATCTCGCCGCCACTTTGCGCCCATTCCAGTACGTCGTTCTTGGCGCGCTGGCGCTCGCTGCTGGAAGCGTGCTGTGGATCTCGTGGCGGCGCGAGGATCAGCGCGAGCACAATGCCGAACACGAGGCGGTCGCCTATGCGCTGGCCTTATGCGCCTTCGTCTTACTGCTTCCCGTCGCCTGGGTCCACTACTACGCCTGGCCACTGATCGGCGCGCCACTGCTGCTGGGAATCTTCATCCGCGAGATGGTTCTCGCGACAGAAAGAAACCGGCGTGTCGTGCTGACTATCCTCATCGGCGCCGTCATCCTGGGCGTCACGCTGATCAATTACTCCCTGCCAAATGGCATTGATCTCGATCCCCTTGCGTCCACTCCCCCTACCTGGGCAGGCGCAACGAGATGGCTCCTGACGGAGCTGCGTCCTCTCGGCGCGCTCCTTCTGTTCATCGTCAGCGCCTATTGGCTCCTGCGAGGACGTGGTCTACGGAGCAGCGCATAAGCTCACTCCAGCCGCGGCGCCGAAGTTTCTTCCTGTAAGGGGTAATAACTAGAGGTCACTGTATTGCGTTTTGGGTCGGTTTGAGGCATGCTCTCAGCAGGAAGCTGAGCGCATACGCCCTAGCGGTGGGCGTCACCGACAACGCCGCCGCACGCAGGCGTCAAGCCGGATATCGAGCAAGCGGAAGCAGCTGACAGCAGCCGGAAGAGACGCATGACCACGATCCAGCGCGCGTACAAAACCGAACTGGCCCTCAATAACGAGCAGATCACCGCCTGCAAGCGGCATGCAGGCGCGGCGCGCTGGGCGTACAACTGGGGCTTGGCGCGCAAACAGGAGAGCTATCGCGTCACCGGCAAGAGTCCCTCAGCAATCGACCTGCATCGTGACCTCAATGCGGTCAAGCAGACCGACGTCCCCTGGCTGTACGAGGTCTCCAAGTGCGCGCCCCAAGAGGCGTTACGCAACCTGGATAACGCCTTCGCGCACTTCTTCCGCCGCTGTCAAGTTGAAGAAGGAGGGGAAACTGCGGGGGAAGATCGGCTATCCCCAGCGCAAGACCAGAAGCGTGGGCTGGGCAGTTTCCGCCTCACCGGCAACATTGTCGTGTTCTCCGACGCCATCCAGTTGCCGCGCCTGGGGCGGCTGCGGCTCAAAGAGCGCGGCTATCTGCCCACCACGGCCAAGATCCTCTCGGCCACCGTCAGTGAGCATGGGGGGCACTGGTATGTCTCCGTGCTCGTCGAGCAGGAGCAGGCGATCCCAACCAACACGGGGCCAGTGGTGGGGGTAGACCTGGGCATCAAGACGCTGGCCACCCTCTCCGATGGCACAGTGGAGCCCAATCCTCGCCATCTTCATTCAGCCCTCAAGAAGCTCAAGCGGTTGCAGCGCGCCGTCTCACGCAAGCACAAAGGTAGCCACAATCGGCGCAAGGCGGCGCAGAGCCTCGGCACGCTGCATCGCCGCATAGCCAACCAGCGCGTCCAACACGTTGCATCACTTCACCAGCCGACTGGCGAAAACCAAGGCAGTCGTGGTGATCGAGGATCTCAACGTGTCCGGCATGCTGAAGAACCACCACCTCGCGCAAGCCATCGGCGATGTCGGCTTCTACGAATTCCGGCGGCAACTGACCTACAAAGCGGCGTGGTATGGCTGCCAGGTACTCGTCGCCAGTCGCTGGGAGCCGACATCAAAGGCGTGTTCAGGTTGTGGGTGGGTGGACGAGGACCTGACGCTGGCTGACCGCACGTTCTGCTGTGAGAAGTGCGGCCAAGTGCTCGACCGCGATCTGAACGCGGCCATCAATTTGGCCAAGCTCGCCGACAGTTCGCTCGGAGAGCCAAAACGCCTGTGGAGAGGAGAGCGCTGGCCAGCGTCGCGAGACGTGGGTGAAACTGTCCCCGGTGAAGCAGGAACCAGATGCGTTCGATGCTTCGGCATAAAGCGGTAAATTCTGGAGAACGGTACACCATTATGCGCGATGTTGCTTCATCTCCTCAG
>CAVTFE010000002.1:0-173452 GCA_963733745.1 uncultured bacterium | reverse complement strand
GCTATGTGGCGCAAGGCGGGGACTGGGGCAACGCCGTCACGGAGCAGATGGCGCTGCAGGCGCCTCCGGAACTGATCGGCATCCACACCAACATGCCCGCTACTATTCCGGATGACATCGCGAAGGCGCTCGCCTCTAACGGGCCGGCGCCGGCGGCCTCTCGGCCGAAGAGCAGGACGCATGGGATCAGCTCGACTCGTTCTATAAGCACGGCTTGGGATACGCCAACGAAATGGCGAACCGTCCGCAGACCTTCTATGGTCTGGCGGATTCGCCGGTCGGCCTGGCGCCTGGATGCTCGATCACGACATCGCGCAGCCTAGCGCTGATCGCGCGTGTGTTCGACGGGCAGCCGGAGGGCCTGACTCGAGACGACATCCTCGACAACGTCACGCTCTACTGGCTGACGAACACGGCGGTCTCCTCGGCGCGCCTGTATTGGGAAAGCAAACTCGCCTTCTTCGCCCCGAAAGGTGTCAGATTCCGACGGCGTGAGCGTCTTCCCCGACGAGATCTACGCCGCCCCAAGAGCTGGACCGAGAAGGCCTACCCCAACCTGATCTACTACAATCGCCTGCCGAAGGGCGGTCACTTTGCGGCGTGGGAACAGCCGGAGCTATTCGGCGAGGAACTGCGCGACAGCGTTCCGCTCGCTGCGCTAATGGGCACGGCGGGAGGACAGCGCCCACAAGGTGTCGTCCCTCGCTCCGTTCGTCCAAGCTAAATGCCATGCCGTCCCCAGAGACAAGGAGACCCCATGGATTTCGAGACAATCATTGTGCGCAAGGAAGGGGCCGTACTGTTCGCGAAGATCGCGGCTCCGCCCATGAATCTGCTGGGGCCCGAGCTGGTCCGGATCTGGTCTCGCTCATTCAGCGAGCGGAGACGCGACGAGGCCGTCCAGGTGCTCGTGTTCAAGAGCGCCGACCCGGACTATTTCATTTCCCATGTCGACGTGACCCGGATAAAGGAGTACCGCGCGGAGGCGGCGAAGCTGACCGGCGAAGCGTCGCTCGCCCTCCTGTTTCGGCATCTGAGCGCGAGCCGCCTGGTCACCATCGCCCAGATTGAGGGTCGCGTGCGTGGCGCCGGCAGCGAATTCGTGCTGGCGTGCGACATGCGCTTCGCCGCGCGAGAGTCGGCGATTTTCGGTCAGTTCGAGCCGGCGTTCGGCCCGATCCCAGGCGGGGGCGCCGTTCAACACCTGGTGCGCCTCATGGGTCGGGCGCGGGCGCTCGAAGTCTTGCTGAGCGCAGAGGATTACGACGCCGAGCTGGCAGAGCGATATGGCTGGATCAATCGCGCGTTGCCCGCCCCGGCCGACGACTTCGTCAGCGCGCTCGCCCATCGGATCGCCAGGTTTCCGTCCGCCGGCCACGCCGCGGTCAAGGAACGGGTCAATGCGATCGCGCTCGCGCCGGTGGATGACTTCCGTCGCGACTCCGATCTCTTCGGCGAGGGCGTGCGCACCCCCGAGGCACAGGCGTCGGATCCAGGCCGCGATTAGAGCGCGGCTTCCAGACCCGAGAGGGGGAATTGGATCTGGCTCGCATGCTGGGCGACTTGGCTGATCAGCCGTCGGGAGCAGGAGATCGCAATGTACCGTAAAGAAAGAGACGGCGTTCAGGGTGAGGAACAAAGCCTCCCTGAGCGGCCATCTCACAGTCTGGGAACAGTCGCAAGCCTTAGCGAAGGAGGTCCGCTTGAGCACCTAATTGTTGCACTCGTTGCAGAGTGGCGTCACTGGACCGATTTGTAGCTGCCTTCCCCATAACAGACGACGCCGTCGCGCTCACGACGTACTAGATCCACTGACCTCGCTGGAGGGTTGGCCGACCGGCGCCAAAGAAAGAGGTTCTCATGTCTCAGGTACCCCCTACTACGAATGCTCCTCTGACCGTCGTGCTTGTTCATGGCGCATTCGCCGACGCGTCTAGCTGGAATGGCGTGGTCGAGCTACTACAGGCGCAAGGCATACAGGTAGTGGCGCCGGCTAATCCCCTGCGCGGCATCGCCATTGACTCGGCGTATCTCACCAGCGTATTCAACCAGATCCCTGGCCCTGTGCTTGCCGTCGGACACTCGTATGGCGGCGCGGTGATTAGTAACGCCGCGACCAGCGCCAAGAATGTGGTTGGTCTGGTCTTCGTCGCCGCGTTTGCTCCAGACGAAGGCGAACACCTTGGAGAGGTCGCCAGCGCCTCGAAAGATAGTCTCCTAGGCTCGGCGCAGATCCCGTTGCGCTATCCAACGGGACAGGGACCAGAGAGCGCTACCGAATTTGCGATCAACCCGGCGCGTTTGCATGAGGTTTTCGCCGCTGATCTGCCCGCCGAGCAGACGGCCGTAATGGCGGCCACCCAGCGCCCCGTCGCGGAGGCGGCGTTCTCTGAGCCGAATGGACGACCCGCCTGGAAGACGCTGCCGTCCTGGGCCGTGGTCGCGACCGGTGATAAGGCGGCCGGCGCCGATGTCGTGCGGTCTATGGCCCAGCGCGCCAAGGCGACGATCACCGAGGTCGAGGGCTCCCATGTGATCATGATCTCGCAACCTCAAGCGGTCGCGGATGTGATCCTGAGCGCGCTGGCCACCGTCGGTGAAGCGGGTGGGCGCAGCTAGTAGATAGTAACGGTCGCTGGCTTTGTCGCGTATCCGCGTGGCGCCTGGCGGCGGTGACGCAGACCTATTAGGAGAGAGGAAGGCAGAGATGAGCGCCTCATTCGCCTCGGTGAAACAGATCGAGGCGGGCGTGCTGAGCGTCGGCTACGCGGAGGACGGTCCAGCGAATGGCCCGGCGGTGCTGCTGCTGCATGGCTGGCCATATGACATTTACAGCTATGCCGAGGTCGCGCCACTCCTGGCAGATGCAGGCTATCGGGTGATTGTTCCGTACTTACGCGGCTATGGGACGACGCGCTTTCTAGCGCCAGATACGGTGCGCAATGGACAGCAAGCGGCGCTGGCGGTGGATGCGATCGCGCTGCTGGATGCGCTGCGAATCGAGCAGGCAATTGTCGCCGGGTTTGACTGGGGCGCGCGGACGGCTGGCATCCTCGCGGCGCTCTGGCCGGAACGCTGTATGGGGCTGGTGGCGGTGAGTGGCTATCTCATCGGCAGCCAGGCGGCCAGTCAGCAGCCGCTGCCGCCCCAGGCGGAGCTGGCGTGGTGGTATCAGTATTACTTCGCCACCGAACGGGGCAGGCGCGGCTACGAGCAGAACCGAGAGGAGTTCAATCGGCTTATTTGGACGCTGGCCTCGCCGCAATGGGCCTTCGACGACGCAACGTTCGCGCGCACGGCGGCGTCGTTCGACAATCCCGATCACGTGGATATCGTGATACACAACTATCGCTGGCGGCTGGGATTGGCGGAGGGTGAAGCCCGTTACGACGAGTTGGAGCAGCAGTTGGCTCAGGGTCCGGTCATCACGGTGCCTACCATCACGCTGGAAGGCGACGCCAATGGCGCGCCGCATCCAGAGAGCGGCGCCTATCGCAGCAAGTTCACTGGCAAGTACGAGCACCGAGTCATTGCGGGGAGCGTCGGGCATAATCTGCCGCAGGAAGCGCCACAGGCGTTTGCCCAGGCGATCACAGACGTCGCTCGCCTTTAAGCGGCGTGCCCGGTGGCTGTACTGATACCATCGATCAGGGAGAAGGGATGTCCCATGTCAGATCAGATCGACTATTGCCGCCACGGATCGGTCAGCCCCGCATCCCTCTCTCTTGCCTCAGCCGGTGTCGGCATGCTCGACACCTCGGATGCCTTCTCCAATATCAGGCTCGACCCTGAGAGAACCATCCCCCCGCTCGAGGGGGCGACCGCATGGCTCAACTCAGCGCCACTGACGTCGGACGCGTTGCATGGCAAAGTTGTGGCGATCGATTTCTGGACCTACACCTGCATCAACTGGCTGCGCACGCTGCCCTACCTCCGCGCGTGGGCCGAGAAATACCGCGATCACGGCTTGGTGGTGATTGGCGTCCATACACCAGAATTTCCCTTCGAGCATGACATCGAGAACGTGCGCCGCGCCGTACAGGAGATGCGCGTCACCTATCCGGTCGTGGTCGACAACGACTACGCCATCTGGGAGGCGTTCGACAACCACTACTGGCCAGCGCTGTATCTCGTCGACGCAGAGGGACGCATTCGGCATCAGCAGTTCGGTGAGGGCGATTACGAAGAGGCAGAAGGGATCATTCAGCAATTGCTGGCCGAGGCGGGAAACGATAGGGTCGGAGTGGACCTCGTCGCAGTCGATGCCCGTGGCCCTGAAGCCGCCGCCGACTGGGAGCACCTGGCGTCGGGTGAGAACTACGTTGGATACGAGCGCACCGAGAGCTTCGCCTCGCCCGGTGGCGCGGTCCTGGACGAGCGCCATGTCTACAGGCAGCCTGAGCGGCTGAGCCGCAATCAGTGGGCGCTCGTGGGGGAGTGGACGGTGGAGCGAGGCTTCGCCGCACTGAACGCAGCAAATGGGAGCATAGCCTACCGCTTTCACGCCCGTGACCTGCATCTGGTGATGGGTCCAGCGGCGCCTGGATCGTCTGTGCGCTTCCGCGTGCGCCTCGACGGGCAGACGCCGGGCGACGCGCATGGCGGTGACATAGATGAGCAGGGCAATGGCGCGGTGAGCGAACAGCGGTTGCATCAGTTGGTTCGCCAGCCGGGGCCCATCGTTGACCGAACATTCGAGATTGAGTTTCTCGATCCAGGCGTGGAGGCGTATGCCTTCACCTTCGGCTGAGTCACCCTGGAAAGCGAGGTAAACTTAGCGGATACACGATGGAAGCATAGCCGTAGCAGGTCGAGTCAGGCAGCAGTGTCTGCTCGCGCAGCAAGAGAAAGATAGCGAGAGAACATTACAGACAGCCGCAAGGGCGTGGCGACCGCAAGGATGCGACTGTCGAATGGAACCGAGGGGGGCATGGATGCGCGTGCATGGGAAGCGCACAAACCCACAACCAACAAGGAAACGCATAAGACGCAAGCATGAGACACAAGAGAGAGTGAGGACATGAGATGGATGCGAAGATCGTATCGGGTATCTGGTGGTCGCTGGTCATCCGGGGCGCGCTCGCCATCCTCTTTGGCATCGTGGCCTTCTTCTACACCGGCCAGACTCTCGTGGCGCTGGTGTACGTCTTTGGCGCATTCGCGTTGCTCTCGGGCATCGCGATGATCATCGCCGCTGTGCGCGCCGGTGAGGCGCATCAGCGCTGGGGCTGGCTCGCCGCCAGTGGGTTGCTCGGCGTGGCGGCCGGTGTCGTGAGCTTCGTCTGGCCCAACCCCACGGCGCTGGCCTTTGTCTACCTCGTCGCGGCGTGGGCTATCTTGAGCGGCGTGAGCGAGATCGCCTTCGCGCTGGCCCTGCCAGGGACGTTGGCCCATCCGTTCTGGGCCAGCCTTTCTGGGGCACTGTCGGTGCTCTTCGGTGTGCTGCTCGCAGTCTGGCCGAAGTCGGGCGCGACTACGCTCGTCTGGTTGATCGGCATCTATGCCATCGCCTATGGTTTGACCATGCTCTACTACGCTTTCCTGCTCCAGGCGCTGCGCAGCGGGGCACGAGCAGTCTCACAAGCTAGCAACCGACTCGCTACTGATGGGGCGCAAGGCTAGCCTATCCAGCCAGCTGCACAGCAGGCAGACAACGCAGGGTCATCGCGCTGATAGGGCGCTGCAAGCACCTCAGCGCCCTATCAGGCTTCCACTCATCAACCACGCATACTACAGCCACAGCAGGAAGGAATCCGAGTATGAATAACTCGATAAACGAACACGCCCTGCTTGAGGAGATCGATCTCAGCCTTGCCGACGGCATGCCTGTCTATGATGCGAACGGCGATAGCGTTGGTGACGTCAAGATGTACAGCACAACAGCTGGCTATCTCGTGGTCGATCAAGGACCCTTCAACCTGGAGGATCTCTATCTCCCATTCCGGCTCATCCGCAGTATTGACCCCAACGACCTCTTCCTCTCCGAGCCCAAAGAGGTCCTCACCTCCCACTACACCCAGCCACCCAAGATCAGCACCGTCACTGAGGAGCGGCTAGTGATGGGTCCAGATGGCACCATGACCACGCAGAAACGCGACGTACAGACGGTGCAGAGTGGCTACGATGGCCTGCCAGCGACCCTCAACAGTGTGGATGTCACTACGTCACCGATCGTCTTGCCATCGGCATGGTGGTCTATGACGTCCAGGGTGAGCGGCTGGGTGATATCAGCCAGTACGATATCCCGCGCCGCCTGCTGGTTGTTGAAAAAGGCATCCTACGCCCGCGCGTGATGTTCGTGCCATTTAGCGCAATCGAGACTATCAACCGCGAAGACCTTACCGTGTACCTGAATCTGCCGCGCGATGTCATCGTCAAGGAACACGCGATGCTGCCCGGCGACGCCTAGAGCGCTCCAGGTCTGAGCGCCTGTCCTTGTCGTGATCAGGCACCCCACCGAAAGCCCCGCAAACAAAAGGAAACGATGCATGGCAACCCTCACCCCCCATGAACAGGAAGAAATCGCACGCGCCAATGACTCGGGTCTGCCGCCGGTTCTCTTCGTCCATGGCCTCTGGCTCCTCTCCAGCAGTTGGGATAACTGGCGCCAACTCTTCGAAGCCCACGGCTACACCACGTTGGCGCCCGGCTGGCCCGATGATCCCGAGACGGTGGAGCAGGCCAACCAAGATCCCGACGTCTTCGCCCACAAGCGGCTGCGGCAGGTGACCGACCACTACATCGCAGCGGTCAACCTCCTGGAAATGACGCCAGCCGTCCTTGGCCATTCCTTCGGTGGCCTCATCGCTGAGATGCTCGCTGGAGAAGGCAAATCGGCGGCGACGGTCGCCATCTCCCCCGCGGCGTTCCGTGGAATACTCCGGCTCCCCTTGTCCTCGCTGAAGGCGGCGTCGCCTGTCCTCGCCAACCCGTTGAATGTCGGACGCGCCGTGCCGCTGACCTTCGAGCAGTTCCAGTACGCCTTTGGAAATGCCGTAGATGAAGAGGAGGCGCACACGCTCTACGACGCCTATGCGGTCCCCGCCCCAGGCAAGCCACTCTTCCAGGCGGCGGCGGCGAACCTCAACCCGTGGACAGACGATCGGGTCGACACCGAGAATCCCGATCGTGGGCCGCTCCTGCTCCTCTCCGGTGAGAAGGACCACACCATCCCACCAGCCGTGGTGGCGGCTGCGTACAAACGCCAGCAAACGAACTTGGGACGCACGGAGTACCAGGAGATCCCTGGCCGTGGACACTCGCTGACGATCGATCACGGCTGGCGCGAGGTGGCGGACATCGCGCTGGCGTTCGTCAAGCAACATCGCTGAGGCGGCGCTGGCAGCCCCGTGCAGGAGCATACCACCACCCTGTCGGCGATGCCGACCTACTTGCCTGGGGCATGACGATGTCTCACGTAGTTTGCCAGCAGATGGCTTAGAAAGGAGATCGTAGGTCGCGCGATCAGTGCACAGACGGTGATCGTGCTAAAGAGACCAGTCTCCGCTCGCAATCCGACGCGCGAGGGGAAGATATGCTGGTTGCCCGTACGCTGGTGAGCAGCGTCGGTACGCAAGCAACGCCATGTCCCGTTGGGGAATGTGCGTGACATCGAGAAATCGAGGAGATGAGTCGTCACACGACTCAAGGAGGATAGGCATGAAGCCACTGTCTGAGCAATTGCAAGATCTCTCGGCTCGTGCGAAGAAAGCCGAAGATGACGCAGCAGCTGCGCGCACTGAGGCGCGCACAGACGTCAAGGCCCGCTCCGAGAAGCTGCAGGCGGATGCAGCGGAGCGCAAGACGCAAGCCGATGCGGCCGCCGCCTCGGCGAAGGATGAGATCGCCAAGCGCTGGGCGAACTTGCAGGCGCAGATGAAGGCGAATGTGGACGACATCAACGCCGATATCGCGGCCACGAAGGCCGAGGTGGCAGCCGAGCGCACCGAGCGCAAGGCGGAGCGCGCTGAGGACAATGCCGCCTCGGCCATCGCCTTCGCCTATGACGCCATCGACTATGCCGAGTCAGCGGTGATAGATGCGATCATCGCTCGGTCGGATGCAGATACCGCTGCGGTGTAGCGAAGCGCACTGACAGCTGCAGCATGGTGATGGAGGGGCAGATCGCGCGCCACGATCCCAAGGCTGGCCGTCCAGTCGCGCTGTCCACGGCAGAGCAGTTCCAACATTCTCTGTCCGAGCTGGCCTGCGCATCCGTGGCTGTCAAAATAGCTGTCAGGACACGCAAGAGCCGCATCTAAGTAAGGATGCGGCTCTTGCGACCCAGCGTAAATATAAGCTTTGTGAGGTGAGCCCACCGGGACTCGAACCTCAGCCCGCTGATGAAGAGTTGTCAAATGCCAGCTTTTCTACTCGCCTTGCGCTATCAGCGAAATGACACCGCTTTTTGCCTTAGTCCTACAGCAGCCTATCACGCGCAACTCCATAGGTGAGCGGCGCTATGCCCTGCTTCTTGGTCCATCCCCACCTTCTGTAAACTCGGCAGGACCCTTGCTGAAAACGGGGACCGTCTACCCCCTTCCGGCGCCGCTGGCGCCGAACGTGAAGGAAAGGAGCAGCTTGATGTCGATGGCAATTGTGCAAAGCTCTCCCGAACGACCGCGGCTACGCTACGACGTCTTCGTCGCGCCGGAAAAGCCGTTCACCGCCTCGCCGCCCCATGTCGGCGATCCGTCAGCCTGGGACCCCACCACGGCGACATTGATCTTCGGCAAACGCGAAGCCGTCCTCGTAGATGCGCTCTGCACCGTCCGCGAGGCCACAGCGCTCGCCGACTGGGTGGCGCTTCACGATCGCCAGCTCAGCACGATCTACATCACACATGGCCACTTCGACCATTGGCTTGGGCCTGTCTGTCCTGCTTGAGCGCTTCCCACATGCACGCGCGGTCGCCACAGCGGGCACAGTGCAACTGATGCGCGCCGCTGCAGAGCAGAGCGATAGGTACCGCGCGCTGCTCCCCAGCCAGATCGCCGACACGCTCGCGCTGGCCGAACCTCTTGATGCGCAGCAGTTCGAGCTCGAGGGGCTCCCGCTGCAGGTAATCGAGACCGGCCATACTGACGCCGTGGACAGCACCGCGCTGTACGTGCCGGAGTTGGGCCTGATCATCTCCGGCGACGTCGTCTATAACCACTGCCACATGTTCGTCGGCGACACGACCGCCGCCAGCCGGGAGGAATGGATCGCTGCCCTCGACCGGCTGGCCTCGCTCGATCCCGCCGCCGTGGTCACCGGGCACAAGGATCCGACGCGCGGCAATCCGCCATCTGTCCTGGACGAGTCGCGCGGCTACATCGAAGCCTACGGACAGCTGCGCGAGGCGGGTGCGGGCGACCGGGAGTTGTTCGAGGCCATGGTGAGCCGCTATCCCGACTGGGTCAGCCGCCAGCAGTTCCTGCTCCTCGGCTTTGGGGGGTCAGAGGGTGAGCGCTCGGGAGGTGAGCGAGCCGGAGGCAGCTGACGGCCAAGCGCAGACGGCTGTGGAGCGGAGTAGAGGTATCTCAGTTCCGCTTGGCTGTGCGGCGACACGACTGCCGTAACAGTCAGTGCTTGAGGGCAGGCCAGGGTGCTGTGCCCCGCCCCCTTGCCGCGGCCGACATAGGCGACATCTGCTGCAGCAGAACCAAGTGGTGCATCTGGTGACCTAGGTAAAGTGACAAAAGTTCTTGGCGTTTGAAGGTCGGGGGACTATCCTTTCTGGCACAGGAGAGGAGGGAAGGCCATGAGCAGTCTTGGTCCCCTGGCAGAGAGCGAACGACGACGGTTGAAAGACTTGGCCCGGCGCGCGGTCGGACGGGTGAGTGACCGGATGCGCATGGTGCTCTTGGCGAGTCGTGGCTACTCCCTCGCGCAGATCGCCGCCATCTTCGAGTGCGACGAGGCCACGGTCAAGCGCTGGGTGGAGCGCTATCAGCAGGAGGGGGAGAGCGGGCTGCAGGACCGCCCTAGGTCGGGGCGGCCGCGCAAGGCGGACGCGGTCGCCCGCAGCGCGCTCTGCCAGGCGGTGGAGCAGACGCCTGCCCGGCTGGGGTATCGCTTCGGCTACTGGACGACGGGAACGTTGGTGGCATATCTGGCGCAACGGGTCGGCATCTGCCTGAGCGCGGCGACCGTTCGCCGCCTGCTGCGCCTGCTGCGCCTGCTGGCCTATCGCTGGGGTCGTCCCCGCCTCATCTTGCCGGTCGATCCCGCCACGGCTGCCATCATGTGGCAGATGTGCGACCGTATCGTGCGGGCTCCCGCCACGGCTGCTATTGTGTGTCTGGATGAGTGCGACGTGCATCTGCTGCCAGTGCTGCGCGCGATGTGGATGCGCCGCGCCCAGCAAGTGGACGTGCCCAGCCCCGGCGCCAACCGCAAGCGCGCCGTCTTCGGGGCCCTGGAGTGGAGCACCGGGCGCTGGCTGTATCAGATCACCCAGCGAAAGCGGACGGGCGAGTTCATCGCCTTCCTGGAGCACCTCGCGCTGGCCTATGCCGATCGTCCGGTGCTCGTGGTACTCGACAACGCGAGCATCCACCACGCGCACGCGGTCGAGAGGTGGCTGGGCGAGCACATGCAGGTGCAGTTGCTCTTCCTGCCTGCCTACAGCGGGCATCGGCATCAATCCGGTCGAGAAGGTCTGGTGGCGCCTCAAAGACCAGATCGCTGCCAACCGCTTGCATGACTCCATCGACGCCATGGTCGTCGCCATCCACGACTTCTTCGCCACTTTCACCTCGGAGGATGCCCTCCGGCTAGCTGCCTGAGTTCAGGCGGAAGACTTTTGTCACTCTACTTAGTCCTCCGCCGACCTCAATAGCAGTGGCGCTTCCCTCTTGGCTGGTTGGCGAAACCATCCCCGCTTAGGAGTTCTACCACCTGATCACTCCGCGCTTCGAAACGAGCCCTGCGCCGGTCGACTGGCTTCAGTAGGCCTACATCATTGGCAAGGGCTCGCTCGTGCAAGGCGGCGTCAACTATCACATCGTTGCTGTTCAGTAAGATAAGGCAACCAACATTCCAGATCTGCTCTTTTGTGAGAGGTGACGGTGACAGATGATGTCCTGATTCCACGGTGTATGGCGTGAAACAATGTTCTGCCAGGCAGTCAAAGAAAGGAATGGCGGCACAACGGACTATCCAGATGCTCGAATTCCTCTAGGTGATACTCTTTGCCATGGCGATCCTCGCCTCTCTCGCTGCGCACATGCATCGTAGGGAATGGGGACGCTATCAAGGAGGTGAGAGTCGTGAGTTCCGGCCTATCCCCAACTGAGGACACCGTCGCGTTTCCCACGCTAAGTGACGCCGAGCTCGCCACACTCGAGACGCTCGGGACTAGACGGTTGGTAGCCGTGGGTGAGTATCTTTATCGGGAGGGAGACGCGACCTACGATTTCTACGCGCTCCGTTCGGGAGCTGTCGCGATCGTGCTTCGGTCCGATGGTGAAGAGCGAGTTATTGTTCGCCACGGTCCTGGAAACTTCTTGGGTGAGCTGAATCTCCTGACCGGTCAGCGCGTGTATGTGTCAGCCCGAGTTGTTGAGCCTGGTGAGGCCATCGCAGTGCCACGGGCGGCGCTGCAAGAGATAATCGCGACGAATCCCCGCCTCAGTGACATCATCCTTGCCGCCTTTCTCGCGCGCAGGTCTATACTGTTGAGCGACGCCGCTGCCGCCATCCGCGTCGTCGGTTCCCGCTACTCTCCTGGGTCACTCCAGATCCGCGAATTCTTGGCGCGTAACCGCATCCCCCATCAATGGATGGACCCTGACACTGACACGGCCGTCGAAGAACTCTTGAGGGCGTTCGCCGTCACCCCGAGCGAGCTGCCAGTCGTGATCGCCTCCGGTATGGTCTTGCGCCGTGCGACGCCTGGTGGACTGGCGGAGTATCTCGGTTTGACCATTGACAGCCTTCCCGAGCGCTGCTTCGACCTCGTCGTCGTGGGCGCTGGGCCAGCCGGGCTTGCAGCAGCCGTCTACGGCGCCTCTGAAGGACTGCGAACACTGGTCATCGAGATGACCGGCGTCGGAGGCCAGGCAGGAGCCAGTTCGCGCATCGAGAATTACCTCGGCTTTCCCACCGGCATCTCTGGCGGCGACCTCGCTGAGCGCGCCGTCGTCCAAGCGGAGAAATTCGGCGCCCACTTTACAAGCCCCTGCACAGCTGCGTCGCTCCGTGAGGAGGCGGGACATCTCATCATCAATCTATCGGATGGAACCGATGTGGCCGCTCGCGCCGTGATCGTCGCCAGCGGCGCCAGCTACCGGAGACTCGATGCTGATCGTCTCGCCGACTTTGAAGGCAATGGCGTGTACTATGCGGCCACCGAGATGGAAGGCCGCCTCTGCGCTGGATCCCCCGTCGTGGTCGTGGGAGGAGGAAACTCGGCTGGCCAGGCGGCGCTGTTCTTAGCAGCGTCTGGCAGTCCTGTCACTGTCATCATCCGCGGCCATGACCACAATGCCAGTATGTCTCGATATCTCGTCGACCGGATCGAGGTCGATCCACACATCGCGGTGCGCGCCAACAGCACGATCACCGCTCTGGAGGGTGATCAGACTCTCACATCGGTCCACGTGAGCATTGAGGGCGTCGATACTATATTGCCGTGCGCCGCCCTGTTTTCCTTCATTGGCGCAGATCCTGCCGCGAGTTGGCTGTCTGGTTGCGCTGCGCTGGATGAACACGGATTTGTGCTGACCGATCGATCCCTAGCTGCAGCGCACCTTGATGAGCGATGGGAAACGCTCGGCCGGCGACCGTTACCCTTTGAGACGAGCTATCCTGGGTTGTTTGCCGTTGGCGATGTGCGGTCGGGCTCGATCAAGCGCGTGGCGGCGGCCGTCGGCGAAGGGTCGGCTGCCGTGCGCTCCATTCACGAGTACCTCGCCTTCGCCCACTGACCTGCCACTGGGGGGTCGTGCAGGCATACGACATAGGTAGGACCCAAGTAGGCGACACCAAAGCACACAGCATATCGGCAGTGTCACGCATGAGATCGCCTCACTGATGATCGCGCGATAACACAATCTTAATCTGCGCATGCTACGCTGTGCACTCTCTTGTGGACCGCTAGACGTCTTGACCTTTTGTAAATCGACAAATGCTTCCCTCGAATATGATCATCCAGCCATCACTCGCTTGATGGAGGCTACGGTGCTGAGTCTCGCCGAGCAGACAACTTTGCTGCTGTATCGGGGCGAGGTGAGCGCTGATGGCTCGCTCAGTACTGACACCTTCCATCGCTATGGACGCTCAGGCAGCCTGATCTGTGCTGCGGTGCTGATGGATCTGGCGCTACGGGGTCGTGTCGCCATGGAGCGCCCATTGCCTCCACAGGAGCGCGCCAACGGTAGAGGATGCACAGGCGTGCTCATCAGTGTGGTGGCATTCTTGCTCGCGATGTTCGGCCCGATCCTGGTCACCGTTAAGTGGCTCATCCTTCCCGTTGTGCCCTATGCATTTCTTCCCATCATCCTCTGCCCGCTGGTCATCGCCGTGGCCAACGTCTCTCAATACCTAGCCGCGGACAAGCTGCGCTTGGTCGATGCGACCCCGACCGGTGACGACCTCCTGGATGCGACGCTGCGGGGTATGACGCGTCTCGGCGCACGCGCACGGATCAAGACATACATCCGGCGTCACTTCACCGTTCGCAGACTCCTAGGTGATCTGTCGACACTGCGCGAGCGGCTGGAACAAATGGGCTGTGTCGACGCGAGTGGACAGGGCGTGAGCACATGGGGATTCGTCGAGTCAAGTCGCCTTGACCGTGGATGTCCCGCCTTCCAGGCCATTGGAACCCGTGTACGTCCCCTGCTCTTAGAGGGCCAAGTGTCCGATGGCGGCGCTGTCGCGCTGGCGCTCCTCTTCAGTGGCTTTGGGACTGTCGGCTCGCGACGCATACATGGCAAGCACGCGCTACAAGGCCTCTACCAATTCTTTGCAGACGAAGAGTTACCGACCATCAGGCAACGCCTCAGAGGGATCGTGGATGGTGATCCGCTGATCGCGGCGCAAGTGGGAAGCAATCTCTACGACACACTAATCGCCATCCGCCAGGAGCTCGAAGCAGTCCGATCAGATGCAGGCAGTGGCGGGTTTGGATGAGGATACCATTCAATGTCAGACAATCGCTCGTATTCGCACCTCGCGGTGCAAATACCAGAAGAACACCTCAGCCAGGGACATAGAGCGTCGGTGCTTGTGCCGCACTGCATCGGATCGGCGTAACCGCCGTCGTGCTACAATGCACTCTGCAGGTCCCAATCAAATTGATCCGTAGCTGGAGGTACTCGTAGCGGCTCACGTACCGTGAGGGATCACCGGTCTATTATCAGGACACGGACGATATGTCCACTGGAGAACCAGCCTCTTTCGGCGTATTGCTCAGGGGCCATCGGGCGACGGCTGGACTGACTCAAGAGCAACTGGCGGCGCTGGCAGGCGTGAGTTCGGACACCATCGCGGCGCTCGAGCGCGGCCGGCGACGCACGCCGCGGAGCGCCACGATCGACTTGCTCGCCAGTGCGCTGCAGCTCTCGGATTCCAAGCGTGCTTCATTCCGGGCGGCAGCTCGGCCGTTAAACGCCATTACTGTAGCTGAAGTAACACCAGGCGCCAGGCGCCGTGACGAGGGTACTGACAAGAAACCTCGACCGCACATCAGATGGATTTCAATTCATCCAACGCCCTTGGTGGACCGCTCCCACGAGATGGAGACGATCCTGCGGATGCTGCGGGAAGATGGCGTGCGCTTACTGACGCTCGTTGGTCCGGCAGGAGTAGGCAAGACACGCCTCGCTCTGGCGGCAGTTCACCGCATTGAGACAGATGCGGCGATCGCTTCCCCGATGGGGTGACACTGGTCGACCTCACGCCAGTGCGTGATCCAGCCCTGGCCCTGAGTGCGATCATGTATGCGCAGGGTCTGCAGGAAATAGGTGGTAAGCCCCCTTTGGAGCGCCTCGTCGAAGCGCTGCGCGACAATCAGCAGTTATTGGTCCTTGACAATGTTGAACAAATTTTGCCTGCTGCTGCGACTCAATTTGCTCAACTCCTTGCAGCCTGTCCCACGCTTGCGCTGCTGGTGACCAGCCGCGTGCCACTGCAGTTGCATGCGGAGCAGGCGTTTCGCATCGCACCACTTCCCGTACCCGATCTGAGCGAACCGTTGCCGCCGCTGGACGCATTGACAGCTATCCCCTCTGTGGAGCTCTTCGTACAGCTCGCGCGCGCACGGCAACCAAATTTCAGCTTCAGCGCCCAGCACGCCCCACTCCTCGCGCGCCTGACCTCACAGCTCGACGGATTACCGCTGGCGCTCGAGCTGGCCGCCGCCCGCACGGCAACCCTCCCGCTTCCGGTGATCGTGCAGCGGCTTGGAGACCGCTTGCGATTGCTGCGCTGGGAAGCGGCAGATGCGCCGGTACGACAGCAGAGCTTAGAGGCGGCGGTAGGTTGGAGCTTCGAGCTGCTGAACGACGATGAACGTCGACTGTTCAGTTGCCTGGGGGTCTTTGCTGGCCGCGTCAGCCTCGATGCTATCGTCGCAGTAGCGAACGGCACGGATGGTGGGATGAGAGAAGAGACTGCCCTGGAGACGCTGGCGTCGCTAGCGGAAAAGAGCCTTGTGCAGGCGCTGGGGCCCGATACCGACCCATGCAAGACCAGATCGACGAGGAAGATCATCTCGAGCCGTCGTTTACTATGCTGGAGACCATGCGAGAGTATGCCGAGGAACAGTTGATTGCCCGCGGCGCGGTTGAGGCTGCGCGCCGTGCGCACGCCCACTACTACGTTGCCCTCGCAGAACAGGCAGATTCGCAGTTGCGTAGACACGGCCAACGTACCTGGTACCTACGACTGGAGCGTGAGCGTGACAACCTGCGTGTGGCGCTCCGCTGGCTGTTGGACCAGGACAAAGATGCAGAGCTGGAGACGGCACTACAGCTGGCGGGCGCCTTAGGCCTCTTCTGGGTATTGCGTGGCTACCATGCAGAAGGACTTAGTCACCTGGATGAAGCCCTTACCAAGGCATCCCAGGCAAACCTGACTGTACGCACTCGCGCGCTGACGTACACTGGACTCATCCTCATGCACCAGCGAGTCCTTGAGCGAGCGCAAGACATGCTAGAGGAGGGGCTGGCGCTCGCTGAAAAACGGGGGGATGACGTCGCTGCCGTGGAGGCGCTCACCTATCTCGGTGGTCGAGCACTGTATGCAAAGGATATGGCGGAGAGCGGACGGCTGCTGCATGAGGCGCTGCGCCGTGGAAAGGCGCTGGGAGATCCGTTCACTACCGGTAGCACGCTTTTCTGGCTCGGCGTGCGAGCTCTCGAAATAGGCAACGTCGCGGAAGCCGCCACACTGGAGGAAGAGGCGCTAGAGCAGTTTGCCATGGCAGGAGATTTGCGCGCCGCAGGCGGGGTGCATGGCAGTCTGGCGGTTATCTTCGGGCAGCTGGACGATCTTTCACGCGGCGTGCAACATGCCCGCGCTGGGCTACAGATTGCCTTGACCCTTCGGGATCGCTGGCTCCTCCGCCTTGGCGCGCGAGCAGTCTTAACCCTCTCTGGCGGACGGGCCGATCCCTTACAGCAGGCGCAATTGCTTGCGGCGGTCGAGCGCCAAACTGCCCAGCCGGATAGTGCAGGGATTGGGGCATATGAGCGCTGGACAGCGGATTGGGGCATGTCCGAGCTTCACAAACAACTCAGGCTCGGTAACTGGGACGTGGCTTTCCGCTCCGGCCGCACGCTTCGCTTCGAAGAGATAGCTGCCCTTGCATTGACCGTGGTGAACGAGGTGGCCCAATCCCCACTCGAGCCTGGGACTGGGCAGCGAACAACACAGCCGGAAGCGCAGCAGCTGCCGCTGACTACACGGGAACTTGAGGTACTGCGATTAGTGGCGACAGGCCTCTCCAGTAAGCTGATCGCTCGCGAACTCGGCATCGCTCCCAGCACGGTCAACTACCACCTGGCCACCATTTTCAACAAATTGGCCGTGGACACGCGTGCCCAGGCGGTCGCGGTGGCAACCCAGCGTGGGCTTCTCAAGCGGAACGTGCCACCTGCGCCAGCATATTCAGGCGCTTGTTGCGTCAAGTCTCGTGCTCTGGCGCACGGCACAGCCACAGCACTGGACACGGTCTTTGTGGATTGGCGTTTCCTCCTTCCCTTGCACGGTTGTCAGGGCTTATCACTGGCCTGCTCACGGTACGACTATTCGTTTTGTGGGGGCACGCGCGTCTGGGTCCGGGTATGCTTGCGCCGTGAGCGCCGAACTAGATGTAAGTAAGCTTTACGAAAGGAGACCCTCGTGAGCTCATCGTCCACCCAGCTGCCCACCCCAACTGGCACTGGCTCCGTCTCAGGCGCGCCGAACCTCTCCGGCCGGATTCACCGACACGTTCACTAGCCGCTACATCCACACCGGCGAAGTACGCCTGCACGCGGTCATTGGCGGCGACGGTCCGCCGCTGCTGCTGGTTCACGGCTGGCCCCAGACCTGGTATGCCTGGCGCATGCTAATGCCGCGCTTGCCCGCGACTTCCAGGTCATCGCAGTCGACCAGCGGGGGATCGGGCTGTCTGATAAACCTGTGGATGGGTATGATACCGCCACTATCGCTAACGACATGGTCGGGCTGATGGAGGCGCTCGGCCATCATCGGTTCGCTATGTATGGGACTGACACGGGCATGCCGATCGCCTATGCCGTGGCCGCAGATCATCCGGAGCGGGTCGTTCGCTTGGTCGTCTCTGAAGCGCCACTTCCAGGCATCTCTCCCTCACCGCCTCTCTTCCTGCCGCCGCACCTCAACGAACGATTCTGGCACCTCACCTTCAATCGGCTCCCCAAGATCAACGAACAGCTCGTGCAGGGACGGGAGGAGATCTTCTTCGGCGCGGAGTTTGACGCCTCGGCGGGGTCGAAGAAACTGCCCGCCGACGCCATCAAGTACTACATCGAGACCCTTGCCGCCGACCCTGAAGCGCTACGTGGCAGCTTCGAGTTCTACCGCGCTGTCGACGCCACCATCGCGCAGAACGAGCAGCGCAAAGCCAAGCGCCTCACCCTGCCCGTCCTAGCGATCGGTGGAGCAGAAAGCTCAGGGGAAGGACCTGGAAACACGATGAAGCTCGCCGCGGACGACGTGCAAAGCCTGGTTCTTCTCAACTGCGGCCACTGGGTCGCTGAGCAGGCGCCTGAGGAGCTGCTCTCGGCGCTGACCGCATTCCTGGCTCCGTACCGGCAAAGTATGTCCGCATAGCGCCACACGGCAGGCGCGACCACTATCGAGTGGCGCAAAGAAGCGAGACAGAGGAAGGAGTCTCCCATGACACAAGCAATCACGACCCAGTCAGCCGTCCGTCCGTTCCAGGTCACTATCCCGCAGGAGGAACTCGACGACCTGCGCCGCCGGCTCGCGGCGACTCGCTGGCCCGACAAGGAGACGGTCGCCGACCAGTCGCAGGGCGCTCAACTAGCCAAGATGCGCGACCTTGTCCGCTATTGGGGCACAGACTACGACTGGCGGAAGACGGAGGCGAAGCTCAATGCCTTGCCGCAATTCGTCACGGAGATCGACGGACTGGATATTTACTTCATCCATGTGAAGTCCAAGCACGAGAACGCGCTGCCGCTGATCATCACACATGGATGGCCTGGCTCCGTGATCGAGCTGCTCAAGGTGATCGAGCCGTTGACCGATCCGACCGCGCAAGGCGGGCGCGCCGAGGATGCGTTCCACCTCGTTATCCCATCTCTGCCGGGCTACGGCTTCTCCGGCAGACCGACAGAGACCGGCTGGGACCCCGACCACATTGCGCACGCATGGGACACATTGATGAAACGGCTGGGGTATAACCGCTACGTCGCGCAGGGTGGCGACTGGGGCGCAGTGGTGACTGAAGCGATGGGCCGCCAGGCGCCAGCGGGACTGGCCGGCGTCCACATCAACCTGCCAGCGGCGGTTCCGCCCGACGTCGAAGCGGCGCTCGCCGGGACTGGCCCAGTGCCGCAGATGTCGGAGCAAGAACGGGCGGTGTTCGAGGCGCTGGGCGCCTACCGCAAGAGCGGATACTCCGGCTACTTCGTGGCGCTGACCGCGCGGCCACAAGCGGTTGGTTACGGTCTGACCGACTCGCCGGTTGGGCTGGCGGCGTTTTTCCTCTGGCATCCGGGGTTCACCGGTTGGTCGTTCGGTGCCGATCCCGCTGACCAGAAGTCGAGAGACGACGTGCTCGACGATTTCACGCTGTACTGGTTGACGAACACAGCGACCTCGTCGGGGCGGCTGTACTGGGAGAACCACGGGACCAGCCCGACAAGCGCGACCGGCGAGAAGACCGCCGAGATTTCGGTCCCGGTAGGCGTCACCGTCTTTCCAGAGGACGTCTATCGCGCTCCGGAGTCCTGGGCCAGGCGCGCCTATCCCAACCTGACCTACTTCCATGAGGTGAAGCAGGGCGGCCACTTCGCCGCCTGGGAACAGCCGCAACTCTTCAGTGAGGAGGTCCGCGCGGCGTTCCACACCCTACGTTAGTTGGTATGGTGCAGGTGTGGACTACGAGCCGATCTTGTGATCGTAGTCCTACCATTCCCCTCACACAAGCGAGATCAGTTCGATGAGAGAGAGGAGATCAGAGGTGGGCGCCGAGTTCGCCAAAGTGAAGCAGATCGACGCAGGCGTGCTGAACGTCGGCTACGCCGAAGCTGGCCCCGCGAACGGCCCGGCGGTCCTGCTGCTGCACGGCTGGCCCTACGACATCTACAGCTATGCTGAGGTCGCTCCGCTCCTGGCCTCAGCGGGCTACCGGGTGGTCGTTCCCTATCTGCGTGGCTCTGGGGCGACGCGCTTTCTCTTAGACGTGACGGTCCGCAATGGCCAGCAGGCGGCGCTGGCGGTGGATGCGGTCGCGCTGCTGGACGCGCTGCATATCGACAATGCGGTGCTCGCAGGGTTTGATTGGGGCGCGCGAACGGCAGGCATTCTCGCGGCGCTCTGGCCACAGCGATGCACCGCGCTCGTCGCGGTGAGCGGCTATCTCATCGGGAGCCAGGCAGCCAATCAGCAGCCATTGCCACCGCAGGCGGAGCTGGCGTGGTGGTACCAGTATTACTTCGCCACCGAACGTGGCCGGGCGGGCTACGAGAAATATCGGCGCGAATTCAATCGGCTCATCTGGAAGACGGCATCCCCACAATGGAACTTCGACGATGCGACGTTCGAACGCACGGCCGCATCCTTCGACAATCCCGATCATGTGAGCATTGTGATCCACAACTACCGCTGGCGGCTGGGGCTGGCAGAGGGCGAGTCACGCTATGACGAGTTGGAGCAGCGGCTGGCCCAGGGGCCAGTCATTACTGTGCCCACGATTACGCTGGAAGGCGACGCCAACGGCGCGCCGCATCCCGACAGCAGCGCCTATCGCGCCAAGTTTATCGGCACGTATGAGCACCGGAACATCACGGGAGGCATTGGGCACAATCTGCCGCAGGAAGCGCCCCAGGTCTTCGCCCGGGCCATCGTGGATGTCGATGGATACTGATCGACGTGCGCCTGAATATGTCGCACACTGTATGCCCACCACTCCCTGCTGAGTATCGCCGACCGCACGTTCGAGATCGAGTTCCTCGACGCAGGCGTGGAGGCGTATGCCTTCACCTTCGGCTGATCCATGCTTGCTAGCATTCCAGCACAGAACTGTTGGGTACCTGGTTGCGAGAACACGTTCGTTCGCAGGCGATTACGGGATGGAGGCCGCGAGCACCAGGCGGAAGCCGAAGTCGTCGAGCGTGCTGCTTGGGGAGAAGTCGAGGCGGAAGGCCGCACGAGCTTCCCAGGCAGAGAAGTCCCACGAGCCGCCATGCAGCACGCGATGCTCAAGCGATTCCGTCTCTTCTCGGCCATCGCTGGCATCGTAGGGATAGGGTCTAATGATGCTGTTCGTCCATTCCCACACGTTCCCGATCATATCTAGCGCGCCATACGGGCTCACTCCTTTCGGATAGCTCCCCACTGCGGTTGTGCCTCCGCGCTTGCCTTCGCTCGTGTTACAGCGCGCCCTGCGGAAGGTGTCATCCCAAGGGTAGACAGCGCCATCGGCACCTCGCGCCGCCTTCTCCCACTCCGCTTCGCTCGGTAGACGCCAAGACTGCCCGGCGCACACACTGAGCCACTGCGCATAGGCGACGGCGCCATACCAACTGATGTGTACCACGGGGTGATCTGGTTTTCCTAGTTGCTGCTGCCAGTTGTCCGGCTCCTGCTGCCCGGCGCGTACAAAGCAAGCGTACTCGGCTACCGTCACCGGGTACCTGGCGATCTTATAGGAGGTGAGCGCCACACTATGTTGTGGGAGTTCGTTATCATAGGCGCCTGTGTCTCTTATAGGGTCGCTGCCGAAGAGAAAGCCACCGGCTGGCACGTCGCAGAGCGGCGGGGCGATATACTCTGAGCCATTCGCTGCGGAGGAGACGAAGAATCCAAGTTGAAGCAGGCGTGGCGCGAGATGCACAGACAGGGTCATGAGAAGTCTCGCTTCGTAGTAATACTGCGTCGCATCATTCCGTTGGAGAAAGATGATCAATGCCAGCAGTAGATCAGTGGCCACTCCAGCTCGTCCACAAGGGCGATCCAAGGGACTTGTCAAACTACAACAGTTGTTCCTGGGCAGAGCCCGCCTGCAGGGATGAAAATGGCGCGCACACGACCGGATTGAGCATCGCTTGCATGGCTTTCCCCCTGCCCTATTTTCAGGAGGGTATGCTGGGACCGAGTATAAGGCATCGGCCAATGGCTGCTTGAACGTCTCCCAAGATTTCTTCTCTCCCAGCAGTATGCGCACGGCAATTGCGCCACGGAGTCAGCCGCTGGAGACATATGGTAGTACTTGCGGTCGAGCAGAGATAGACGTCTACCTCATAATCACGATAACGTCGCTCACTGCTGTGCGGGCGCATCCGACGCATCATCCAGGAAGATGTCCTCAACCTGCCGATCAAAGAGGCGCGCGATCTTGTAGGCCAGCGGCAAACTGGGATCGTACTTGCCCGTTTCGAGCGCATTCACCGTCTGGCGAGAGACTCCTAAGCGCTCGGCTAGATCGGCCTGCGACCAGTCCCGCTCGGCACGCAGGATACGCAGAGTGTTCTTCATCGCATCTGCGCCTTCTCTAATGCTTAGCGATAGCGCATGGAGGCAATCGCCGCGCCCAGTCCCCACAGCATGACCATCAAGGGTAAGATCCAGATCCAACTGAGGCGAGGAAAGCCGACACCTTCAAGGAAGCCATAGGCAAAGGTCAGGATGGCCGTGGCGCCGAAGCTGAGGGCAATCGCATCGAACTGAATCCGCCGCTGCAATTCATCCATACGCCCAAGGAAGCGCACAAAGGCCACTAACGCGAAGATCGCCGGGATAACCGGCGCCAGGGCGACGGCAAGGCGCCACGGTGACTGCGGATCCCGGTTGAGGAGCCACACCGAAGCTAAGAGGACGACGACATAGACGGCCATCGCCACTCCGAACTCGATAACATACGTCCGGCTAGCCTTGCTGAGACTCATGCTCTTATACCCCTCTTTACTGCTGCACTGAGATCGCTACCAGGATTGTAAAGCAAGCGCGACATTTTGTCAAGCTCGCTTGACTCAATGAGTATCTACCGCCGCTGCACTCGCCGGCGGCGCGCAAAGTGTGATCACTCCGTCACCTTGCCGCTACAAACTCGCGATGGTTCTGTCATACCTACTGTACACACTGATGACAGCGACAGGCGCCTTGCGAGAGTCAAGAGGGAGGAGAATCATGCTCACAGAGCAGACGATGGCTCATGTCGGCGCCACCGATCACCGGTGGTTCTATCGCTGGGGCGGTCTCTCCGCTCTCCTCATCGGTCTGGGCTACACCATCACCATCCCGTTGTACGTTGTTGCGGGACCACCGCCCAGTGGTGGTGAGGCGCGCCTCCACTATCTCGTTGGCAAGACGACCGTGTGGTGGGCCATTCTCGGACTCTCTGTCCTCACCGATCTCCTCTTCCTCCCAGTCGCTTTGGCGCTCTATAGTGCCCTGAAAGATGTCAACAGGGACGCCATGCTCTTCGCCACGACCTTGGTTGGGTTGTTTGTGGTCTTGGATCTGGCGGTGACGTGGACTAACCATGCCGCGCTCATCACACTCAGCGAGCAGTACGCCACTGCCACGAGTGACATGCAACGCGCGACAGACGTCGGGGCCGCAACCTACGCATCCGCCGTTCTGGAATCGAGTCTGGAGGCGATCTACAGCATCCTGATTCTCTCCGTTGGGATATTGGTCATCAGTGTGGTCATGCACAGAGCAAACTTTAGTCGAGGAACAGCCTACGTGGGGATCGCGACCGGCGCCCTTGGGATCGTGGCAGCGCTCGGTCCATTCTTTATCGGTGCGTTGAGCGTTACCATTGTCATCGCCTCAGTGCTGACCACACTGTGGATATTGCTGGTAGGAGTCAGACTCTTTCGCCTCAGACGGCGCTGATGTTGTGAATATTGCACCTACTCCCGCTCTGACAGACGAAGCACACCCATAGGATGTGCCAATGCGTTGGAGGTGGGCGAGAACGATGTTCATGCAGGGATCTAAAACGCTAATGAAACCTTAGCCTCTTCTTAATATACATGGCGTAGAGTGGAAGCGGTGGCGAGCCACGCCGAACCACCCCCTTCCTCCAGTGTTCGGCGTCACATGCACTGTGCCATCACCCGTTGCTGCAAGGATTCGGAGGGTGATGCGATGAGCTTGTACGACGCCATAGTCGCACTGCCTGCTGGCAAGCGCCTGAAGTATGAGGGCGCAGACGGGGTCACGATTGAGATCGAGCCACGGGTACGCATCCCAGGGCGTTTGGACGTGGTGGTCCGCAAACAGCCTGTCGCTCCCGGAGAAGAGCCCGACCACGAGCGCTTGTTCGTTGACGACGCATGGTGCGCTGACCAGGAGCACGTCTTGCGTGATCTGGGCATTGATCCCGACTACTATACCTATGCCTAATCGACGGCCGCCAGCAGAATGCCTCCCCTTTGGTCATGCAGATAGTCTCCTGATGGCCGCCTGCCGTCTTGGATAGTGGGTCGAACTGTCGACCGCAGGCAGCCAACGAGAACCTCCATGTTCAGGAGCATGCGGCGCGGGTGTTGTCGCACGATGCGACGGCAGGGGTCGGGTCACAAGAAGGAGTGTGCTACGTGTCTTTCGAAGAACCCACCGTCTTGACCATTAGCAAGTATCCTCCCTACATGTCGGGACATTCATTTGAGTCCATGCAGCAGAACAGGGCCCTGCTAGAAAGCACCGGCAGGAAGCACCATGAACTCACCTATGAGGCGTGTGTGTATGACCGGGCAAGTAACTTCAATGATGATCCTGACCTGATGGAGCAGTGCGAAGCAGCTGCTGTGGTCCATCGCATCGGTCCACCAGAGCGCAATGTCAAGGTGTTTGATGGGGCGCTGATTCACGGGTTCATCGGCAAAGCGATCACGCTGATCGAGCACGAAAGGATCAACGTGATCTCCACATTCTACCTCGACCCCCACGCCTCCATTGCCAACCGAGCCCGAGACTATGGCCAGGACATTCTCGGCAGAAGGGTCGTTGTCGCGCACAAGGCCGTGGGATCCGATGTCCTCAATTCTATCGCCAACCATTACGCCGATGGTCAGGGGCAGTTGCTGCTGCTGGATTATCTGAAAGGCGACCTGCAGCTCGCCGTAAGTCACTACACACGCGACGAGTTAATTCGGCACGCGCGACACCTCTTACCCCCGTGCGAAGCGGAGAAGCTGGAGATGCAAACGCGCGTGCTCTATGCTCCTCTGGATAACGACTATTTCGAAACCCGTGACGACGAGGGGATCGAGGAGTTGCGCGGCATGTTGGGAATCTGTCCCGACGCCAGGGTCATCTCGTATTTCGGCAGGGTATTTCCGGAAAAAGGGATTGATGATCTAATACGGGCATTTGGGATAGTGAACAAACTTGTGCCTGAAACAGTTCTGATCATAGGAGGGCAAGGGCTCGAGCTGCCACGATTGCGTCAGCTTGCCAAGCGGCAGGGTACCCCAAACATTATCTTTACTGGCGGGGTGAGCGATAGGCACAAACGGGCGCTGATGCAACTGTCTGAAATCGGCGTCATTCCAACACGACCGATCAATACATTTGTCGAAACGCTGTGCATCTCGGCCGTCGAATACCTTGCCGCTGGCACGCCGCTCATCACGACTCCGGTCGGAGGGGTGAAAGAAGCCGCAGGCGAGCACAGTATGTACACGGAACCACATCAGCCTCGAGAGTTGGCGCTGGCCATCGAGACGCTGCTAAGTGATGAGACGCGAAAGGCAGAAATGGCCAGCAAAGGACAAATGCACGCGAGACAGTTCCATTATCGAGTCATTACCGATCAGTTTCTTGGGCTGGTAGACAAGGCACTGTCTCGACCGGCTGCTCCACATCTCCAGCCTTCTTCAGCCAGAAGACGCGTGAGGAGTCATGTTGCTCTGGCGCCTTTGCGCTTCACCAACGAGCACGGCGTGAATGGGACGGTAGCAGTGGATTGATCGCGTTTGCCCAGAAGGACAGGAAGCGCCTCTTCGCCAAGCATTGCAGGAATTAGGAACAGGGCAAGTCGGATCCACGGTGAGTGCGCACAAGGATGGGCGAGCGCTTTCGGCGGGTTGATCAGGTGCAATCCATGCAAACGCCGTTGGAGCTGCTCGCCTCCCACGAAGTGCTTCCCCTCGAATTCAAGCCAGCCTATTCAGTTGTGAACCTGACCCTTGTACCTGCGTTCGGCTATGCAAGACTCGAAGCGCCCGCAGGGTATTCCATCGGCTCTCTCCGCCTGGCTTCTCCATGTCAAAGAAGGTAATCCCCGGGATGCGCTGCTCTAGGGGCCAGCGACCGTTGGGTCGGCGTCGGCTGACCAGCACTGCGATGGGATCCTCGAGTCGCGGGTCGCCAACCTCTGGTCGGCCACGCAAGTAGTCCAGACCACGCAACACGGTATAGTGCCAATAGGACGGAAACGTCAGAGAGGTCAGCCGCTCATGAATGATCTCGCCGGTCCGGTCCGAGCGATAGAGCCGGTGCGCTAGCATGAGCGCTAAGGCTCTGGCCTCACTCTGGCGAAATGCTTCCATGGAAAGATTTCCTGCCGCAGCCGCGAGCGCCAGCCCTTCAAGCACATTGAAGGTGGTGTGAAACGAACTGTGATGCGTCTGCGGATAGTTGCGGATGCGGCAGTTCCATCCTCCATCCGGCATCTGCGCGCCAAGCACCGTCTGCACAACCTGCGCCAGACGTTCATCATTGCCCAGATAATACGACCCGATGCGAAGCCAGAAGCCGAGGTGACACAGGTCCATCCGCTGGAGCAACCACTTCTCATCACCAGCCCGCTCTGGCGTCAGATGGCGGTGGAGGAAGCGCTGCGCCGCATGGTGAAGAGGCAGGTGGTCGGGAGGGAGGCCGCACTCAATGAGGGTGAGTAACGTCCAGACGGTTTCGGTCCACCGTCCCGCTGGCCATGTCCCATCGGGGCGCAGCTGCTCGAGGTACCGCGCGCCCCAGCCTTCCTGAACGGTGCGCTGGCGCTCGGCCTGCCAGATACCCTCGGACTGGCTGCAGAGGTCGCGCATCGTTTGCCAGCGAATCACGGGATCGCCGTCCATCAGCCAGTCAATAACACTATCTCGCGCCGACATCGCCACGACCTCCTGTGCTCTCATACGCAGCTTCTATGGTATCGCATTGAATGACCTCTTGCGTGGATCGAGCCATTGGCCGCCACGACGATCACATCGCCATCATTTCCTTCCTTGGGAGCCTAGCACGATACTGCTCGTTCGTCAGGCAGACCTATTGTCCAATGGAGTGTCGACAGCGTCGGAAGCAGTCAGACGCTTTTGCAGACATCGCCAATGCCAGTAACCGAGAGCGAGACTAGCCATCGCCGCTATGATCCACAAGGAGATGATGCGCGACGGCCCTTCCAGTGCTCGATATGAATGGCCCGCGATGGTTCCGAGAATGGTCCATCCGGCGATCCAGAGTAGCGAGCCGGCGGTGGTGGCTATGAAGAACACGCCAAACGACATGCCAGCTGCGCCAGCGGGATAGCTGATGAAGCTGCGCACGACGGGAACGAGCCGCCCCAGGAAGACACTCCACGCGCCACGCTTGGCAAAGAAGGAGTCAGTCTGTCGCGCCATCTTCTGCGTTGGGCGAAGGAAGTACAACCAGCGCGCGATCTCAGCGGCGGGGCGCTCCGCCGGGCGCTTAATGCGCTCTAGATCGAGGCGCCTTCCGATCCGCCAGGCGACGCACGACGCACCGACCTTGCCCACCAACGCAACGAATATGACCGCGACCAGATTGAGATGGCCCAGCGTCGAGAGGTAGCCAGCTAGCAGGAGAACCGGCTCATCGGAGATGGGAAAGCCAACGCTCTCAACGAAGAGCCACGCGAAGATGAAGAGGTACAGCGGCTCCGGCGGTAGCCCACTGAGCCAATGCTCTAGGCCGCTCATACCGCCGCGTCGGAGTCGTAGTTGGCGACGGCGTCCTCATAGACGGCGATCAGCCGATCCATCACACTCTCCCAGGTGCGAAGGGCGGCGGAAGCGTGCGCCCGTACGCTAAGGGTCGCCCGCAACTGGTCAGAATGGAGGGCGCTACTCAGCGCCGCCACGAAGGCCCGTGTGGACTGATCGCGCGCCACCAGACCAGTCTCACCGTTGACGATTAGATCACGCACGCCTTCCGCGTCGAAACACACGACTGGCAAGCCGCTCGCCATCGCCTCCTGCACCACCTGCCCAAATGTCTCGGTGCGCGAGGGGAAGGCGAAGATGTCAGCGGAGGCATAGGCCGTCGCAAGCACTTTACCCTGGAGATAGCCAGTGAAGGTGACAGGGTGTCCGCGCAGCGCCGCTTCAAGGTCATTCCGCGCGGGACCATCGCCGACGAGCGCGAGATGCGTCTCGCCATCGTCGAGCGCTTTGAAGGCGTCAGGCTCGCCGCCTCCGCCCTTCATCGCCTCCGGCAAGTCCCAATGAATCATGTCCGGCGCGTGGAGGTAGCGCTGCGTCAGGCCGAGGAGCAACGAGAACACAATAACGCCGACCGGAATCGTCCAGCGGTGCTCTGTGACGAAGGGGTTGGTCCAAATGACACCAAAGAGCCAGCCAAAGACGCCCAAGAAGAGGGCGGCGAAGATGATCGCGGTCAGTCCAATGAGGATGACGGCCCAGAGCTTGGGGCGATTGGGCTGGGTGAACGGGTTGAAGCCGATCTCGGTGGTGGTCTCTGCCATGAGATTTCCCTCCACATGCTCGATACGCTTTCTCCATGAGCGCTACGCCACTGCGACAACGCAGCCTCTGGGGAACACCCATCTCTGGTCTCAGTTGTCCCTGCTATTTTCAGCCACACAATAGCACGGTCGCTGGTCACGCTGTCGGCAATCTCGGCCAAAGCTGGACACCGAGGCTGCCCACCAGGCGCACAACTAGGAGCTCCCCCAGCGCGAGTCGTCTAGTTTGGCGAGCAGACACCGCTCACTCTGTGTCGGGCGTGGCGCGAGGAGTCGGCGATGGGAGATACTGCCCCCACAGGGAGACCAGGCGCGCCACCACCACGATGAGATAGATTTGTCCCAGAATGGCCTCGAGCATGGAGAGGGATTGCCCTATTGGCGTGGCGGGTACGAGATTGCCATAGCCCACCGTCGTCAGCGTCATGAAGCTAAAGAAGAGATAGTTGGTAATCGTCCCAGCGCTCACGCTGCCAAAGAATCCGCCTGGTGTCACAGTCCCGACGAACTCATAGAGCAGTGCGAAAATGACGCCGATGAGTAGATACAGGCACATCGCTGCGAGCAGCGTCTGCACGCTCACCAGGCGCGTCTTGATGATGTCGCGTACAATCACCACTGGGATCGCGAGCAGCAAGCACACTCCCAGCGCAGACGTCAGCCCCAGATAGCCAGCCAATGTCTGAGTGAACGCTGCCCAGACCACTACGAGTGCCGTGGCGCCGACCAGCGCGAGAGCCAGCGTGATCCACAGCCGGCGCGCTCGAGCGGCCAATAGCGTCACCAACAGAGTGCAGGCGAAGACAAGATAGGTCAAGAGCCGACCAGCAATCGTGCCGCTGAGCGCCGAGAGCAAGAGGTAGTCGGCCAGAATGAGCACGAGAGAGAAGCCATAGCGCCCAGCAAGCGTATGAGCAAGCCGTATGTACATGGATGTCGCTCCTTCCAATACCCAGACAGCAGCAAACACGCATACTGCGCACTCGCAAATCGACTGATGCCGCTGAAGGCAAGGCGGTGATACTTATCATAACTGCGATGCTGCGCATACGCAGTTGCCTCCGCTAGGGCTGGATGCGCAGTCTCTCACCTGTTTCACCAACGAGCTGCAACTATCGTGCACGCCAGCTATCCCTTGTGCGATGGACAGCGATGGAGTTTCGAGTTATTGGGAGGAACCTGATCTCCGTCGCACGACATCTGTGGTCAGGCCGCGAGCGGCAGCTCGACCTTGTAAACCTTGGCGAAGTGGTCCGCCAGGAGTTGCTGTACTCCACCCTTCGCCTCCGCCTCCTGCTCAAGCGCTTCGAGGTGTTGCAGTAACAGGTCTCCAACCGAGTAGGCAGGCTTGAATTCGAGCGGTAAGACGCTGTGCGAGGCAAAGACGCCCAGTAACATCTGCACACGGTGCTCGATTCGCTCTACGCGGCGGAAGCGCTCATCCATGCCTGCACGTACCCATGATGGGATCGACTTGCCCTGATCCTGATAGCGTCGACATTTGGCGGTGATGCGCTCGACCTCTTTCTCGGCAATGCGCTCCACCCAGCGCTGTAGCGTCATGAGGGCTGTGCTCGTGGGAGAAGCATCTTCCACCTCCAGCGACTTGACGACTCCTAGCACGAGTCGGCGGAGGATCCGGTTTTTCCCGCGATAGCGAGATCCCCGCACCTGCTGTCGCTGGTCCTCATCGAGTGGCTGTACCTGAGCGACGAACACAAACTGCTCACGTAGCGCGAGCCAAGTGGGATGCAGTGGCAGCGGGAGCGATTGGCAAATCCATTATCCTCGACGGAACAGCTGGGCACAGACGCTGAGCGCCTTCTAATAGTCGGCGCGGAGTGCCCCAGGCGGGCCATTCCATCTATTCCCAGCATGGTATACTGTAGTGCCTGCGCCAGGCAGGCGCAGCACATACCCAGGCGCTGCAGCGAGGCAGACGATATGTACGTGAGGTGGAAGCGGCGCATTCGTGCGCACAAGCCAAAGCGAGTAGGCTCTTGGATGCGCGGCCCTGCATCACCGCATGTGACGCGCGCCGCACAACTCGTGGAGATGAGACGTGTCAATGGTCAGCCGCGTCAGCGCGTCGTGGCGCATCTGGCGACCATAGACGAAGCGACGATGGTGAGCTTTGACACACGCCGCGCCTTTTGGGACGTGGTACGCAACCGCCTTGACCAGTTGCGCCAAGCTGGCGTGATTGACGAGATGCAACAAGACAAGATTGACGCCACGCTCGCGCGTACCGTCCCGCACCCAACACAGGAGGAATGGAATATCTACAACGCTCAAGGGGCGCGCATCAGGAAGGAACAGAGGCCCATCGCGGAGGAACAGGCGCGCATCCAGGAGCTATGGAACGCCTTCAACAAGGAGAGTTGACAGGGGAAGCACAGGGGTAGCCTTTGCGCGGGCTCCCTCCTGCCCTTATTGCTCCTCACCAGTGTAGGGGAGAATGCGCCACTATACCACCTCGATGCGCTCACGTTTCAATGTCTTCTCAACGATCCTGTGCACGACGCGGTTGACTGTTGGGCTTTACGAAGCGCCTATGCCACGAGCGGAAGGCCGACCTTGTAGACTTTGGCGAAGTGATCGGCGAGCACCTGCTGGACACCACCCTTCTCCTCCACTTCCTGCTCAAGCGCCTCCAAGTGCTGCAGGAGCAGATCACCCACCGAGTACGCTGGCTTGAATTCCAGTGGCAGCACGCCATGCGAGGCGAAGATCCCCAGCACCATCTGCACGCGCTGCTCGATCTGTTCGACCCTGCGGAAGCGTTCATCCATCCCGCGCTTGAAGCGGCGGTACGGTGGTTTGTTCCACCGCTGAAGCGCATGAGTGACCTCTTGTTGTCACCGCTCATCGCATGCGCCGGTTCTTGTGCAGTTGACACTGAGGCGCGCATGTGGCATACCACTTCTGCACGGAAATACAAGCTTCCTGTGTAGCAGAGCAGGGTGACGCTGCCCTCCGGCTGGTCCATGCGTGCTATGCGCCGTTACCTTGCGCCTAGCGCTCCTGCCGGAGCATATCCTGTTATGGACGACACGAAATGAGGTGCCTTGTGACTGAGACTAGTCCAGCCAGTCCCGCGCGTCCGGCGGGCCGACGTCCTGCGTTGGTGACCTTTGCGGCGATCTTGTTGCTCATGCTCGGCGGCTTTGAACTCGTCGTCGCCATCACCGACTTTACCCGCTACGCCTTTGGGACACTGTCCCCCGTGGACAACGCCACCTACAGCATCTTATGGGGCGTCCTCGATGTACTCTTTGCGCTGGCGCTCCTCTTCGCAGGCGCTGAGCTACTGCGGGGGCAGGCGGTGGGGCGGCTAATCGGGCTCATCGTCGCAGTCTTGGTCGCGATCCGCTGGTTCTTCTACCTCTGGTATGTCCCCTGGGCGGCGGCGCTGGTCATCGGCATCTGCCTGCTCACCATCTATGGGTTGGTGAGTAACGAGGACTACTTCGACAGGGGATGAGCGACGCTGTCAATACTTCTCGCGCCATGAGCACAGCCAGGCGTCTGTCGGAAACTGCGGCTGCCAGAGTGCACAGGATGAGCGAGTTCTTCTAGCGAGCGCGTGAGGGAGCCTGCGAGCAACGTCTGGCGGTATGAAGTAACCAGGAGCAGACGACCAAAGAGACGAACGGCTTCGCCTGTTCGTGGCGAGTTCTGCGGTGCTGGACCGCGCTCATCTTCAGGCCGCCAAGGGCATGCTGACTTTGTAGACCCTAGCGAAGTGATCGGCGAGCACCTGTTGCACGCCACCCTTCTCCTCAGCCTCTTGCTCCAAAGCGTCCAGATGTTGCAGTAACAGATCCCCCACCGAGTAGGCTGGTTTGAACTCGAGTGGCAGCACCCCATGCGAAGCAAAGATGCCCAGTAGCATCTGCACCCGCTGCTCGATTTGCTCGACGCGACGGAAACGTTCATCCATTCCAGCCCGCACCCAATTGGGGACTGGCTTGCCCTGCCCTTGATAGCGATGACACTTTGCTGTGATCCGCTCGACCTCCTTCTCGGCGATCCGCTCCATCCAGCGTTGCAGTGTCATCAGTGCGGTGCTCGTCGGCGATGCGTCTTCTACTTCTAGTGAGCGAATCACGCCCGCCTCCATCCGTCGCAGCAGACGCATGCGTCCGCGATACCGCGCTCCTCGCACCAGTGTGCGTTTCTCATCATCCAGTGGCGCCACACCAGAGAGGTGGCCAAAGGCCTCGCGGAGCTGCTCCCAGGTGGGATGCATCGGCCAACGCGAGCGGTTGGCGTCCGCGCTCTCTTCCACCAACCGCAGCCAGTGTCGTCTGAGATGGAGGAAGAGCTCCTCCATGCGCGCGAAGAAGCGGGGCAGTGTGCCAATGTGCTGCAGCTCCTCGGCGCTCATCTCTGCCTCCACCTCTTCATCGGGATCCTCTTCTTCTGGTGACGCATACAACCGAAAGCCCTTCGCTCCTTCCCGTTTGAGCTCGAACTCCAGCCGCCAGACATCCTGCTCCGGATCATATACCTCGCCACAGCGAGCGCTAAGCAGCCCGGCATACGCGTCGTTGCTCTTCTCCTTGGTCTCCAAGGTCTTGTTGTAGAGCCGCGCGACCACCTGGCTGCGCCCAAACTGGATGCCCGTCGCAGCGCCGCCTTGGAAATAGAGCGCGCCCTTGACGCGACCAGGTCGAATGAAGCAGCGCAACTCCTCGGACAGGTTGCTCAGCGCCTGCGTATAGCCCCCTGCCAGTCGATGTGGATATCGGCGCGCGAGATCTTGGCTGCACTAAAGGAGATGGCACCCTTGGCGGCGACCATCTGGTCAGCGTATAAATGTGCACGCACCCACGTAAGCGCTGCCTCACATGCTCCCGCCGCGCCCTCGGGATGCGTATGGAGCACCTGGGAGCGCATCTCGATGAACACGCTGGGACGGTTCTGGATGTGCTCCCCCAGCAGCTTGACACTGAAGCCCTCGGTCTCGATGAGGAAGGCATAGCCGCCCTTCGCGCCTTGTGGCGCAATCCGCGCTTCCAGCCACTCCGGACAATGGACCTGTCGTTGAGCCGCACGCGCCTGAGCAATAGTCTTCTCCTGGTTCAGTCGCTCGCGCAAGGCGTCGCTCAAGGGCAGATCACACGAGAAGTACATGGTATCCATCCCCGCTAACAGCGGTGTGATGCGCTCACTATCGGTCGTCATCGGTCTGACTCCTTGCTATGCCTGTTTTCAACTTCTGTCAGCGTTGAGGGCCGTGAGACCCAGTCGGCCCTTTGGCCAGCGGCACCATGCCGCTAGCCGGATACTGTTTGTTGACTGCGTTAGAATGGACTTGGACGTGGAATGCTCACCACGCCCTGTGCTAGACATGCCAACCTGTGCGCTTCGTGGACCACTTGGAGGCTGTCGAGATGGCGCGCCGACTGATCCAGTGGCTCTCCTCGCAGCAAAGACAGAAAGGGTATCAACGCGGCTTGGTGCTCATCCTCGTCATCACCCTGGTTATCTGCCTCGCAGTCTTCGTTGCCTCGATGGTCCAATTGGTGCCTATCTTGGTCACTCGGTGGCAGGGAGCCCATGGCCACTATCCGACGGGCAATCTGACCTACACCGTGCCTAAGCAATGGGACACAGTAACCCTGACCGGCCTCAAGGATCCTGACTTGAATCGGTGGTGGGGCGTCTTCGATGACCGGGTCACCGCCGTCTCGCCCTCCTATGCTGAGTGCTACTCTGAGGACGGGTGCGCGCCAACAGTGCCAAATGGAGCGCGCATCGACCTGGAGAGTGCGCCAGGCGAGGCGTACCCGACCCTGGAGACCTGGTACCAACACTGGGCTGAGATTGCGGACAGTTACTATGGATTGGGCACTGTGCTGCCCCTGGCTGATTACACCGCTGTCCCACTTGGCGGTCAGACGGCGCTGTGCGCGTCGAATCAAGAGGGCAGCCAGCAGGTTCCGCCGCATCCACCCGCCGGTCCGCACTTCAATGCCACCTTCCCGGGCTACTCGCCGCCCTTCGGCAACAAGGCCGTCGTCATGTGCTTTATGCTTTGGCACGGACGGATCTACCATGTAGAAGCAGCTGTGGTGCTGCATACCCCCACGCAGGACAGCGATCTGCAGGGTGCCGCCAGCATGATCGAGAGCTTGCGCTTTACCTGACCCAGCGCGTACATCCATATGCGATCCCTTCACTCGCAGACAGCGCACTGTGTGCTTCCACGTATGAAGTGGTGGGGTTGTGCAGAGATTGACCGCATTGCTGCCTCCCTCGGCATCGCTGCTCGTTCACCCTCCTGCGGCGTGCGGTCCCACCGGGCACTTCGACCACCCTACCGCCCGACGCCACCCCGTCAAGGCCAAGCACTCCGTGTGCCGCTCCCTCCGTTCCGTTACCCTCCACTCCAGTCGCGGCAGCCTTGACATGGACCCCGGCGTCTGGGCGGTGAGCGGGGGTCGAGCCCGGTGGGGTTGACCGCACCAGCCGGGAGGCCTGCACTCGGCATCGCGCCAAGAACGAGCAAGGGGTAATACTGAGTTGGCCTGGGTTGTTGTCACATACTCACGGGCAACAGGGCTTGAGATGTACCGAGAACGCCCAGCAGACCTTTGTCAAACCACTTCCAGAAGTAACTCGGCCAGTTCTCGCGGCATCGTGATCATCGCATCATGGCCCGTTGGCAACTGTCGCAGACGCCACCCCGCTTCCCTTGGAGGAAGCGCTCTCGGCGCCAATAGGTGGGCCAAGAATGCGTTGCATGGGTAAGGAGAAGAAACCACCGCTGATGCATTCAATATACGTCCGGGGTTTCGTCGACACGATGGCCGGATGCTTCAGATGAAGCGGTTGCTCCAACGTCTTCAAGGGTTGTGGCGTCACCTATCGAGAGCACCCAGCTGCGATCTGGCTCTGTCGTCACCCCGTAGTTGCCACGAGAATCGACTGCGCCAGCCATCAGCGCGGGTTTGTTTGCGGAGCAGCAGACGGATCACCAGCGGCGAGACATCGACCATCGATTCGCCATCGCGTGGCACGAAGGTATCCAGATAGACCAGGTGAGCAATGCGCTCCGGCACAGCATCAACCACGCCGGTGATGACCATCCCGCCATAACTGTGACCCACCAGGATGACCCCATGCAGATCCTTTTCCACCAGCAAGCCGACGATATCCTGGATATGGGTATCTAATCCGATATCGGGTGACAGCTCGGAGGCACGCTCAGCCAGGCCAGTGAGGGTGGGGGCATACACCGCATGGCCAGCAGCTTCTAAGAAGGGGATGACCTTCTGCCAGCACCATCCTCCATGCCATGCCCCCATGCACCAACACAAATGTTGCCATGCTCGCCTCCTGGTTTCACTAATTGGCTATCATACCAAGGTTGCCGCTGTTGATGTCATGTATTCACAGGCAATGGCCCTCGACATCAGGGCGTTCCCGATACGACAACCGACACAGCGTTGGCATAATCCCTGGCCGCGCCTCGGGCCTGCGGCCCGCCGCCGACACGCGGCGGACCGGCGCGGCAGGACGATTCGCTGTGATACGGTGTGGGCGTGCGGCGATTCTTTGCATCACGTCGGTCGTGCGGCAAGGGGGGAGGAGGCGATGGCAACGGTTCGTGTGGGCTCGATCGTGCTGCGGGTGGACGATCTGCAGCGGCAGATGGCGTTTTGGATGGCGGCATTGGACTACGTGCCCCGCGAGGATCCCGATGTCGACTCCGTCGTGTTGCGTCCACGCACCGGCAGCGGACCGAATCTGACGCTCGACCAACACCCAGCGCAGGCGCCTCTGCCACCGCGCATTCACTTGGATCTGTACACCGACGATCAGGTGGGCGAGGTCCAGCGGTTGCTCACCTTGGGCGCGACTGAGGTCCACTGGAGCAAACGCCCACCAACGGCCGACTTCGTTATCCTCGCCGATCCAGAGGGCAATCGCTTCTGTGTCGTGCACAAGCCTCCACATGCGATCTAAGTCGACGTGGTCATCTCTGCGGTGGGCCAGAAGGTCCTCCCGTCCGACCAGTGATAGCTGCTTCAAGAGAGGTCTCTCATGCGACTCGAACCCCTGTACCGTCTGCGCTTCACCTATCCTGAAGGATGGGAGGTGTCTCTTACAGGAGAGTGGGGCACGGAAGGGCAAGACTTCTATGTGGCCGAGGGGCGCTGCGAAGGGCGCATTGTGGGGCGCTTCCGTGCAGCCAATGCGCCGCGCCGTCGCACCGACAAGACCTATCTGCCCAATGTCCACGGCGTGATCGAGACCGAGGATGGCGCCACGATCTTTTTGGAACACCATGGCTACGGCCGCGCCTATCCCGTAGGTCGTCGTCAGGTGCTCGTGACTGGCACGCACCTGAGTGACGCCGAGAAGTACAAATGGCTCAATGACACCATCTGTGTCGGCGCCGGAGAAGTGCGCGCACAGCCAGACGGTGGGCCGCCGCAGCTTGTTGTCGATATAGCCGAGGTGATCTGGGAACCCATTGCAGAGTAAGTGGCGCTGCGCCGTGTGTGGAGTGCGGTCGACGGGGCCATGGCTGCCCACAATCGCCACCAACCTGGTCCCTCGCCGTATCATCCTGCCACCTCTTCCTTTCTCTCGGCGTCTCATAGATGGGTGTCACGCTGCGCCAGCGCTCCCGCCGGCGCTGGTCCATGAGCGCGCTGTAGCGGTTCGCCACCTGTTGCAGCGCTTGCGGCGTCTCTTCAGGTGCAAGCTGCGCGAGCTTTGTTGCCTGGCCCAATCGCACTCCCCGCAGCAGCGAGCGCCACACCCACTCCCGCTGGCTCTCCGTCAGCTCCTCCAACGCATCGCCGCGCAGCGCCCTTGCTCGCTGC
The DNA here is from genome assembly GCA_963733745.1 of uncultured bacterium. Lineage (GTDB taxonomy): Bacteria > Chloroflexota > Ktedonobacteria > Ktedonobacterales > JADMIN01 > DASWAC01. The sequence continues at coordinate 136,225 of CAVTFE010000002.1, read as the reverse complement.
ACGTCCACCTCCCACGACCGCTGGCGGCGCGGACGTGTATCAACGGTGCTGCTTGAGCCGTCTCTCTTGGGTACATCCTGTGTTCGCCAGTTCATCCTGTCTCTCCTCGTTCTCCTCCCTCTACAACCACACCCAGCGTACAGCTCAGGACGCTGTCTCCACACTCCACCGTGCTATTTCCCTTCGCTTCTTTTCAACTTGATGATAGGCTGTACCTGAACTACCTCTGCTCGAGCGAGAGGAGCTCAGCACAGATGGATCCCTCTGAGAGCCAGGCAAGCTGGCGACGACTGGAAAGCTCGCTGCGCACTCCCAGCCATCCCCGCTGGGAAGAGGAGGAAGGCTATTCCCCCCTCGTCGCCGATGAACTCCGACGCATCTTCGCTTTGCTTCGCTATGACCATGAGCGCGACTTTCTCCGTGGAGATCGTGAGCGCGCATTGCTCCCGTATGCTCACGGAGCGCGACGCCAGTTTGCAGGCATATGACCGCGCGCTCGCGTGCCTGAATCGTCCGCAATCGCCACATCAACGGCTCCAGGTGTTCTATGCGCTGGGACTCATCTACCTGCACCTCGGCGAGTCGAAACCTGCCCACGACACTGTCGAAACCGCGCTCGATCTTGCCGACCACCTCCCCGATCTGGCCGCGACGGCTGAACTCCAGTATCTGGCTGGCTCGCTGGCCTGCTCGCGGGGAGATTACAAACCCGGCGCTGACTATCTCACCTCCGCCAGAGCGCTCCTCATCCACTCTGGGAGAGGAGGATGACCCCGCCGACACCGCCCTCATGATCGATGCGCTGACATACCCACGCCCTTTGCTTGTATGCCATGCAGGCGTATCCCGCCGCCTGGGCAGCGGTCGATGAAGCGCGCCTGCTGGTCGCCCGTCCTCCTGGCCATCCGCTGCGCGCGGGGTCCCTCGCCTTGCTCGCCGGGCTCCTCCATCGTTGGACCGGAGATCCGGCCAGCGGGTCTGCAGGAGGTAATGGCGGGAGCTGAGGCCTACGCCGAGTGGGGTGTGACGCGCGTCCACCGGCTGTATCTGGCGCGTTTGCAGCGCGTGACCGCGGAGTGCGCGCTGGATCTGGCGGAGGGCAGCTCGCCACGCCTCACCGGATTCGGCCGCGATGCGTACCTGGGCATCGCGCGCCCGGCTATTGAGCAAGCGTTGGTGATTGCCAAGGAAACCAGCGATCTGTCGGGAGAGGGCATGGCGCTGCTGGTCCAGGCGCGCGAGGAGCGCTTGCGCGGACAGCAGACGGATCGCCTCACCACTATCCACTCGGTGCTCGACTGCGCCGAACTGCTGGATGATCCGGCGCTCGCGATCCTGGCCCATACCGCTCGTGGCCAGGAGCTGGCGGCGCGCGACGAGCGCGAGGCAGCCCTGGACGCGTTTCAGACCGCCGATGATGTCTCGTTGCAGTACCGATTTGCCGGTGCTGGGCGTCGATGGGCGGCGCGCAGTGGCGGAGGCCAGAGAACAGGAGTAGTCGAGGCGGCAGGAGAATCGCGGCGGTCTCTGCTCCCCAAGCGCTCGGCTGTTGCTGCGGTTATCCACTGGTCCATGCGATTCTCCCTTCCTCTGTTGCGTCTTTAGCGATGGCCAATGCAGCCGGGCGCGTTCTTGGCGGAGCGCTGGCCACCAGGTCGTCGATCTCATCCTCGTCGAGTTGCAGCGCTCGCGCCAACTGCGCTCGACGTCGTCTCCCCGCCAGCGAGTACCACACCCGCTCACGTTCCTTTGGTGTCAGGCCAGGGACCTCGTAGCCCTGCAGCGCCATCTGTGCACGCAAGGCATCCATCTCCTCTGGTGTTCGTCGTTTCCTGCTGGCCGGGCCGTCTAGCGCAACGGCCCCAGCGCCAAAGGGTGAGCATGTCCGTTCTGCGCTGCTTTGACTGCTATCGCTTCTTGCGGCGACTCGCGCTGTGCATCCTCTGGCGCATCGAGCGCAGGTGTGCTCTCTGGCGCCTCACGCTGGCCTCGCTCAACCGCCGCGAGCAAGCCATCGAGCCGTTCGCGATCCTGCGGTGTCATCACCGCCGATGCGCCGAAGAGCGCCACCTTCTGACTCAGCGACGCTGAGGCGTCATTGGCGATCGTCACCGCATCTCGGATCAACCCCAGCCCACTCGCCAGCTCCACCTGCGCCAGAATGTCTCGCGCGGTCACCGGCAAGGGACGCGCCATCGCCAGATAGACCGAGAGCAGCGGAGCCGCGAGCGCGCGGGAGAGGATGAGCGCCCACGCCACCACACTGACTGGCGTCTCATAGCGCCACGCCATGTAGGCGTAGGTTCCCGCCTCCAGGACTGCCACCGTCGCCATCACCCCACGATGCAGCCGCATGGACCGTGGCTCAGCTCGTCGCATCCCCAGCAGCCGCAGCATCGAGGCGGCGTAGAGCATCGCCACATCCATACACAGCACCAGCAGCGTGCTGACTCCCAGCGAGATCGCCGCTGGCAGATCCACATGCCCTTGCTGTGCGCCATCCAGCACGCTCAGCAACGCATCTCCACCCAGCGCCACCAGTGAGCCAGCCGAGAACAACACCAGCATCAGCGAGGCGCAGACATGCGCCAGCCGCGCCATGCCTGATCCTTGCCGCGCGATGTCGGCGAGCTGATCCGCCACCTCATCGCGTTCCCCAAACCAGCGCACCCGCCACGCCTGCAGCCGCCCTGCGACGAACAGCAGTGGACGGTGGCGTCCTCGCTTCCGATCTTCTCCATCTCGATATCCTCTCCTTCCTGCTGCGGGCGCAGGTGCGATCCTCTCTCGCCTACATTTCAGCCTCCGTGGACTCGATCTGCTATACTGCTCGTCGCCTCCACCCTTCGAGCGCGCTTCCTCATGAAGGTCGCTGCTATGACGACTCGATCTCCAGCCACCGGGCCATCGTCGCCAGCCTGCTGGGATCGATGTCACTGCTGTATCTGTTCCTGGGCTGCTCGTCTTCTCGGCAGGCATCATCATCTCCAGCTACGGCGACCCCTTCACCGGATCTTCTCCTCCCTTGCGCACCTCGGATTGGCGCTCTCATCGCAGCCGGACTGTTGCCATGCGTCGTCACCCAGGAGGTGTTGCGCCTTGGCCGCCCGCCTGGCGGAACCGCGATAGACGAGTGGACGGCGAAGGCTTTCCGCTATCCACGCTTGGTTCCGCTCGCACAGTCGGTGGTGCGCAGGCCTCGGTGCGCTCGCCTTTGCCATCCTCGCATTTGCGCCGACGCGAGAGGCAGGTGGGCTCGGCTACAAGCAGTCTTGGCGCGTCTATTTGCCCCGCTCGCTGTCCTTGTCTGATCGAGGCGCTCCCTCTGCTGATCACCTCGCGCCCTTGATCCTCCCTACCGATCTCGCTTGGCCGCGCTAGGCGGACTGCTTTTCAGCGGCCTGCGCCTTGGTGGCGTCGCGTTCCGCCTTGCGCGCCGCACGGCGCTGCTTGGCTTGGAGCTTGCTGACCTTGCGCGCTTCCATCAGCGCTCGCCGCTCATCCGCTGTCGCTTCCCGCACGTCGGTCGCCTGGAAGATCACCAGCGCGCCGACCGCCTTCTCCCCTGGTCGCGCATTGGAGCGGGTGAAGCCCAGCGCGCGCATGGTGTTGGCGGAGACCACCAGCCAGCTCTCCTCCATCTCCCACTGCTCCAGGATGTCGGGCTTCGGAGAGACATCGAGTGGCATCTCACACAGCACCCGATCCTGCATGCCAGGGACGTTGAGGGTGAGCTGGATCTTGGTCACCACCTCACCGGTGGACTGCACGGTGTAGCTCGACTCGTCGGTCTGCTCCGCCTTGCCCGTAATCACAAAGTTCGCCATGGTCGTTCGTTCCTCTTTCGTGTTCGGTTGACTTGCGATTGCCCGCCAAGTCGCGGGCAACAAAAAACGCCCTCGACGTTGACACTCCAACGCTAAGAGCGCATATCATTCAGGGCAGAACCCTCTCCGTACACTTTTTACGCCGCCTGCTTGCACAGCGATCCACGTCCCGTCGGGTCCGCCAGTCTGTACTTGCTGCAATTGCCGTGACAAGCGCCCAGTATCCTCGATACCATCGAGATCCTGGGCCATTTTCTTGCTCAGCGCGCCTCTACTTATCCACAAACTTGTCCACATGAGGGGCGTTCCACAGTTCCCCTTGTTCCCTTCGATGGAGCAATTGGATTCGAGAACCGCCCTTCCGGGGCAATCCCAGGTTCGCAGCATAACCCGGACGTCGGATTTACGGCGGTACGAAATACGGGGATCCCGTATTCCCCTACCCGCTCACTTGGGCTATCCTGATTCTTAGTGGATCGGGGTGACGGGTGTGCAGGACAACTGCTCATCTCTCACCAGAGTCATCCAGGTCACGAGCCTTCCGCAGGGATGCGGAGCGAACGGGAAGGACGCCTGTCTCTCGTGACCGCCGTTCCCCGAGTGGGTACTCTCACTTCTCCAGAACTCTCTCGTCACCTGACGAGAGAGTTCTTCCTTTTCGGCCCTAAGCATCTTTGCTTCTTCCAATTGCGCAGCCTGTGATGTGATACGACCCCACCCCAAGCCACTCTATACAGAATCACCGTACCCTGCCGCAAAATCAACACATCCTTGCGTAACACAGATACACTCGTTAGTCCAAATAAGCACACTCGCCTTCGTACATTTCGAACCCACCAGGCGGTTGATACGTATGTTCCATGCGGGTTTGCCCGAAGGTCGTGCTCCATTCCAACAGGACGAGAGGAAGGACGACGAGATGCGAACCTACGGTGACAAGACAGCGGCTGTAAGGATACAGTTCAACGATGTCAAGCAGAAGATCACCGCTGAAAGACTAGCCTCAGCAGGTGATCGCACCGTGACCAGCGCTTGAAGAGCGCAGTGGCTTTCAGCGGCATCCATAGGCACGTATGTACAAGTTCAGGCGCTGCCTTGTCACGATCACCGACGCCGCGACTTCGAAGTCGTTAGCTACCCCTTCTTGGAAGGAGGCGCCTACATGATCCCATTCCTTCTTGATGGACGCACGCTCATCGTCATCGCGCTTGTGGTGGTAAGCCTGCTCCTCATGATCTTTGCTCCGCAGGCAATTGCCAACCTCCTTGGCGAGCCATTCTCCCTCATCGGGCGACTGGTGGGGACCATCGCGGACTGGCTGCAAAAAGGCGCTGACAAGCTCTTTGCCCTCGTGAAGAGCGTCTTCCTAATTGGCCATCCCGTGGAAAAACACTCGAGAGCCGCAGACCAGGTGCCCACGTCGGCATCCCAGGCATCAGCGTCCACGTCTACCTATCAGGCGAGAATTCTGGAGCATCCTGCCTCCGAGACTACGGTAGGACCGAGTGACAGTACGAGTGTGAGCCCGTACTCATCTACGAGTGTCCAGCCTGCGCCATATGAGCCGGAGACATCGCCTTCGATTACGCCCTATCCCAACCACAATGACAGCTCGTCCAACTCTGGGTCCTATTCTGGCGCGCCGTCTCAGCAGGGCGATCGCGTGTATGGCGATCCATCGTACGGTGGCTATGGCGCCCATGGGACGCCGGCGACGAACGGGAATGGTTCGTCATCGCGGGCCATCCAGCCCGCCGCGCCGAATGATGTCAATAGCGGCGCTCCTCGGGGGTCCTCCACTGCCGGAGCGCCCAGTTGAGCCAGCGAAGCCCGAAGAGCCGGAGATCCACGCCACCTGGGTGGGAGAGGTCATCATTTCCCACGTGCTCTACCTCGTCGCTGGCGTGATCATCGTCGTCTCTGACTTCGTCTTCACCGTCCTGCGCCTGCAGGCGGTGCTCTTCCCCGATCTCCCTATCAACCCAGAGTTGGCGAATCTGAGCGACCTCTCCGGCGCCCTCTTTGTCTCGATGGTGTTCCTGACTGGCGCGCTCACGCTCGACTTCCTCGGCGTTTTGCCGCCACCAGCGCGCCTCTTCCCGACGATGGACGACAACAAGCGCCGGATGTTTCTCGCGCTCTCCCTCGGCGCCTTCCTGCTCAACATGGCGGTCGTCGGGATCCTGTTCTTCGCGGGCCAGACGCTGATCTCGTACGCCTCCACCTGGCCACTTGGCTCACTCATCATCGCGACGCTGATCGGCGTCCTGCAGGTGCTGGTGATGTTCCTGGCGGCCTGGGGCGCGATCCGCGGCTTGAGCGCGCTCCTCGCGCTCTCGCTCGGCCTGGTCGGCATTGTCTTCGAGTTCCTCGCGCTGATCTTCACCTGGATCCATGAGGCGCTACGCACCGTCGGCGAGCATCTGGTGCCTGATCTGATCTTTGGCGTCGCCGGGATCTTCCGCCCCAATCCGGAGCATGCGCCCCGCCCAGCGCCGACAACCTCCAATGTGCTCTCCGTTGTCGGCTACGGCAACACGAGCAGCGACTTCATGGCGCAGCTCTGCGCCGACGTCACGCAGCTCTACACGCGTTCCAGCCTGATCGCCGCAGGCGCCTACGCCGACGACTACCACACGGTGGACGACGTGCGCCGTCGCCTGAACCGTCTTGGGGTGAACAATATCGGAACCGTCGGACATGAAGGCGCGCCACTCCAAATCTTACGCAACAATGTGATACGCGCGTATCATAAACACGGCGATGTGCAGACGAACTTGCTCTGGATCGTCGATGGCGAGAAGCTGAGCGAGTGTCTCGGAGTCTTTGAGGACCTTCGACGCACACTTCCCAAAATCACAATCTCGGTTGTGTGCTTCTTGCCACAGATTATCAGGGATCAGCAGCCCTATCACGAGCTCGCACGCCTCGCCTCTCCCGAGCAGCATGTGGGGAATCCACCAGTCACGCTGACGGTCCTGATTGATCGGCGCTCGCCGCTCTACCGCTCGCTCGGCGACCTGCACCACGACAACGCGCTGGCGCGCGGCCTCGCCGGCATGACGCTGGCGCCGATACACGACACGGCCAATCAGTCCTTCCTGACCATCATCCAGAATCTCAACACTGCTGGCTACCATTTCGCCGCGCTGTCCGTCGACTCGACGGGCCTTGTCGCGGCGCGTGCGCAGCGTAGACTAGGAAGTCGGGGAATGCATGAAGGCCCTGGAGAGGTACTCTGGCAGGATGCGCTCACACGTGCTCAGGATCTCACCCAGGCGATGATCGAGACTGGAGTAGGCTCCTCAATGGCGCGACAACTTGACCTGAGCCGTGTGCCAGTCTATGTGAATTACCTCGCGCCTATATCCGTGCGTAGCCATCAGTACACGCAATTCAGGAGTAGGATGAGCTCCTGGCTCGCTGAGCGGTATCACATTGAGGGCTTGAGCGTCGTCCAGGGCAGCGGCGTCGACCTCTCGGACCGACATCCGGAGAAGCACGGCGATCGCTATGCACAGGTCTGCCTGCTCTATGGTGTACCGGACAGCGAGGTCGATCGACTCCTGCCTGAGAAGGCGGCGACACAAGATGCGGACCACTACGAACGCAGTCATGCGGACCGTGCAATCGCATATCCTTCTATTGAGCAGGGGGATGACAAGACAGCAGCCCATGATCACATCAGCGATCCTGATCACGCAACGATCGGAAGCAGGGTGTAGCATTCTTGTAAGGAATCGCCAGCTCCTTGTGAAAGAAACTGTGAACGTCGAGCGCCTTTATATTCCTGACCTCGGAATACGACGCATGGAGATTTGCTCTATGCGCTAGCGAAGCCGCTATCAGGTCGTACGATGACCGGAGTGGCAGGAATCGCGCCCACCGTGTTCTCCCACTCGTGCGCCAAGGCGACTTCTGCTGGCTGAAGCGCCTGCCAAATTGAAGAGACAGCGTCAACTTCCAACTGGCGGTAGATGAAGCGCGCCTCGGTTTTGGCGGCGCGAGCGAGATAGTGTGCACGGCCCAAGATGGCTCTGGCGTACGGGTCATGCAGGTGTGTCTCGGCGAGGCGAAACACACCTGATGGCTCCAGTGCGCGCTTATCGCCCAGATAGAGAAACACCACCGTCCCTCCAGCCGCCTGCGTGAGCGCGGCGCGGATCACGGCCTCGTTTTGCGCCCGATCCGCTCCCGCCAGCACAGCTAAGACTTGCGTGACGTAGCCAGGCTCGACCCCTGTCGCCGGCACGAGGCGACGTCCCTGTCTTGTCCGGCGCAGATGGATCAGTACGGCCAGCGTCATACCCAGAATCACTAGAGTTCCGCCAAAGGCAGTCGCCAGCGGCTTTGCGACCAGATTAATTGCCCAGGCCAGCAGCACGAGCGCCGTCGTCACAAAACCCAGTACGAGATTGAGACCTGAGCGCGCCCATGCGCTGAGTGGCTCTGGCGGATCGCTGGACCGCGTCGCGCTATCAGCCACCTCGCGATCGGGATCGATGCCACGACGCAGATCGCGGCGCTCGCGTAGCCGGACGATGTCCATGCCGAGGCTGGTGAGCGCGAAGGCGCCAAGCAGACCGAAGGCGTACATTGCGCCAAGGGTGGCGATGTCTCCGCCGACGAGAAGCAGCGCCAAGATGGGGATAAGCGTTGAGAGCGCGATGGCATATTGCGGTGTCCCTCGCCAGCGATTGCGGCGCAGAAACGCCGCTGGCAGGAAGTCGAGCCGCGCGAGCGCCAGCATAACGTGATACGCCCCAATGATCGCCGTGTTGGCGGCAAAGATGAGCAATGCGCCAGCGCTCAGCGCGACCAGCGTTTGCAACGATACCCCACCCCACTTCCCGGCCAATAATGAGATGAGTTGCGACGAGCTCACAGGATCAGCTGCCGCGTCAGGCAGTACCAGTGTCGCGAAGAGTACGAGAAGCGGCGTCGTCAGTCCCACCGTCACGACCACCAGCGCCATGGCGCTGCGGCTCACCAGACGACGCGGCAACTTCATGTCTGGAGCCAGCTGCGAGATGCTTTCCAACCCGGAGAACGCAAGAAATGAGCCAGCGAACCCGACAAGAATCAGGACAGGAGTGAGCGTGACACTGGTGAACATGCCTGTGAAGAGCGTCCAGAACGTGTCAAGCGAGAGATGAGTAAAGACCGTGATGAGGATCGCGACATCGCTAAGGAAGGCGACACACGCGGCAATGAGGCTGACGACGGCGCTGACGCCAATCCCCAGCCAGTTGAGAATCCCCAGTCCCAGCAGGATCGCCAGCGCGAGCCAAGTTGCAGCGCTAAAGCCGCCACCAATACCAAACAGGGACAACGAGAGGCCTCCCAAAGGGAGGATGAGGCTGAGATAGAGCACCCCCGAGAGAGAACTGATCGCGGCGGTCAAGAAGTAATCGACGAGAATCAACATGCCACCAAGCGCGCCCCACCAGGGAGTGAGCGCATGAGCCGCGACCGTGACCACACCGCCGCCTTGCGGAAACCGGTAGGTGACCTCGACATACTTGAGTGCCAGCAGCACAAAGATGAGCATGGTTCCCAGCACGAAGAGACCAGTGAGTGGCCCAACCGTCCCATAGAGAATGCCGGGGACATAATAGACGGACGTGCCGATATCGGCGAAGACAATCGCCCAGCACAACACTGCGCCGAGTTGACGTGACGACTGCGCACTCGGGAGATCACCGCGTGAGGACTGAGCGGACGCCGACGCAGAATGAGGAGTCCTCATGCGCCGTTCTCATCTTCGGTGGACTCAGCCTTCCTTTCGATGACTCCTGCCGCCGCAGCCAACACCTCGGGCAAGAACGCCTCGGGATCGGTGGGCGCGACGCCAGGAATGAGCGGTGGAGGCGGCTCCGGTTCCGGCGTATGGGGGAATTGCTCAGGATGCAGGTAGCGGTATGTCGCCCACAAGGCGCGTACGAGCACGTCGAGGACGCCGGTGACAATGGGCGCGAAGATAGCGCCTGGCAAGCCAAACAGCTCGGCTCCGATCAAAAGACCAGCCAGCACCCAGAGGGGATGGACATGGACCGCCCGTCCAGTGATGCGCGGAATGAGGATCTGTCCCTCGACCACGCCAAACATGATCGAGACGAACGCAATCATGAACAGGCCCGTGCGCACATCCTGGCTAAAGCCGAAGAGGATACCAATGGTTCCCGCGACATACCCCCCAAGCACTGGAACGAACTCGCAGATGAAGACAATCGCGACAAACACCGCCAGATAGGGCAGGCCGATGAGGTAGGAGCCAATCCCAATGAGTATCGTGATAATGACGACGACAAGCAACTGCCCACGCAGGAATCCACCCATTTTCTCGTTGAGCGTATCGAGCAGGAAGCCAATGCTGGGCCGATACACCATTGGCGTTGCGCTGCGCAGCCAGAAGATCAGCCGCCCACCATCCATGAGCAAGTAGATCATAATGGTAAACGCCGCGACCACATTGATCAGCGCAAAGACGGCTCCTCCAGCAAACGCAGCGACTCCTCCTGACCCACCCACCGCCTGCCCGAGCCAGTCGGCCAGCGGCAGTTGCACGGTCGCTGGGTCGACGCCGAAGCGGGACAGCAGATCGGCGAGCCAGGGGAGCTGTTGAATGGCGTCGGGCTGACCCAGAAACGCCAGTCGGTCGGAGAGCACGCCGATCTCCTCGAGGAGGGTCGCGCCAAGGAAGTAGAGCGCGGCGCCGAGCGCGAGGAGGGTCACGAGCATCACGAGGAGCGCCGCGATGCGCTGCCCAATTACGCGGCCAAGCGCCTTGACGACGGGGTAGAGGACGAAGGCCAGCAGCGCGGCGATGGAGTAGAGCAGGATCACTGAGCCAATGAGGCGAAGCCCCCAGATCACCATGACGGCGATGCCAAACCACGCCAGAATCGTCAGCGCGATCAGGAACCGGCGTGTCCAGGTCGTGATGGTCTCATCAGTCGAACGCGGCGCCATCGAAGACATAGGGTGGTGTCCTTCCACTCTGCTTGGTTTTTCCATGCACACGCTGGTAGCTTGCCTCGGTGAAAGGCTACCGTCCTTCGCATTGCCCACTCATCATACTTGGGCTTGTCAAAGGAGCGCAGCAATTGCGCTTCGTCTACATCTGATGTCAACTTCATCGACTGGTCTTGGGTGATATATGTGACGCGACGGCCTTCACAGTAAAGATCTTCACCCACCTCTATCACCTTGCCTCACCCCTAGTGGAGGATTGAGGTCAGCTTATGGACAGTAGGGCAACGCGAGACAGCGAGCAACCTGACATGTAAGCCAGATGTGGTGCGAGCCTGTGGGCCCATGCATGGTGCCGCTGGGCCGAGGACTGAACAGCCGCAAGAGGAGCTGCATCGCCGTCACCGCAGCGATCTCCAGCCACTTCGCCTGCTCCGGCATTCTATCTCGCGCCCAAGCGCTGTCCAGCCTCGTGTTCAGTCATTCTTCGTCTCGTCGCTATTTTGGTTGTGATCCTGGCTCGTGCTGCGCAGGAAGCGTACGCCGATCAAGCCAAGGGCGAGCGCGCCGGCGACGAAGACCGCTGGCTGCTTCTTGGCGAAGTCCTCGATGTCGTGCGCGATCTCGTCGGGCGTCGTCGTGCGCAGCCAGGTCGCCAGCTTCTCGATCTGCTCGGCGGCCAGGTCGGTATACTGTGATAACTCGCCCAGATGGTTCTCGCGCATCCGGTCGCCAACCACGTTGACCGCGCCCGCCGCGCTCTCGAGTCCCTCGGCAGCGGAGGTCATCTGCTGTTGGGCCACCGCCGACGCCTGATCCTTCACCTGATCGGCGAGAGGACCAACCACAGGGCCGACACGCTCGCGCAAGGTGTCGACGAGCGGGCCGACCTGTTCGCGTATCCCATCAACGGCTGGCGCGGATGCAGGGGAAGAATTCACTGAGGCAGCACTGGGAAGTGGAGTGGCTAGCCCCATTTCTGGCTCTGGAACACCTGTAACGACAGGAACCGGAAGCGGATCAGAGGCGAACACGCCGGGATTGCCGGTAATGTGCGCCATCGTTGCGGTCGACTCCGGCAGCGGCGTCTGGTTGAGCCCCTTGAGCTCGTCCTTGCGCACGCGCAGATGGACGCCGTTCATATCGCTCCAATCAATAGCGGCGTGGGGGATAAGCGCATCGCGACTAAAGAGATGGCCTTTGTGCACGACGAGGAAGCCGTCCTTGTCCTGCCGGTCGCTCACTGTACCCAATTTCTCACCGCCCGCATCGTAGACGGGTGCGCCAGAAGGGAAGCTCGTATCCCTTATGTTCATGTTCGTGACCTTTCTCCTCACTCTTCCTATCTTCATGACATGCAGTCTGTGTGCGCCTTCCACACTGGCATATGATTGACAGGATCGCGCTTCTGACTAGCGGGCGCTCGACCGTTGTCGGCGCTGGGCGGCGCGCATCTCGCTGTAGTGTTGGACGGTGTGATGAATGCCATCGAGGTGGCTGAGATGGTAGATCAGCGCCACTGCTGCGCCCACGATCCCAGCCAGAAACGCGATGGCGAGTCCGAAAACCATCGAGGTGTCCAGCGTCGGCTGGTGATTCGGCTCGGTGACAAACAAGATGGCGGCGCACGCGACCGCAGCGACCAGTCCGGTAAAGAAGAAGCCTTTTAGCATCGCGCCAAAGAGGTGGCGAATGAAACTGAAGAAGCCCTGCATAACGGAGTCCTTCCCATAACCCTCGGTCCTGCTTGCTTTCGTGTGCGTACAGGCCAAGAGGCAGGCGAAGGCATCATAAGATGAGAACGGAGAGGCTGCGACATCCTTGTCACACCCTCCCCGCTTGTGCTGTCAGGCGCTCCTGACGCACCGCCGAGTCTAGGAGACGGCGCGACGGCCCGTGAAGAGCTTGACGATGAAGAGCAGGATCACCGCGCCGATGAAGGCGACGATCAGACTGGCCAGATTAAAGCCGCTGATGCCAAACGTACCCGGCAACAGCAGCGAAAGGACGAAGGCGCCAATAAAGGCACCAACGATACCGACGATCACGTCGCCAACGATGCCCATGCCCGTTCCCTGCACCAGCAGGCTGGCCAGCCATCCTGCGACCCCACCGACGATGAGCCAGACCAACAGATTGATCAACATAGCGTGAATCCTTTCGCATCAAGCGTGTCCAAACGCTTATCTCGAATGGTGGACTTCTTCATCCACCGGGACAGAAGAGAGAAAACAGCCCGTAGAGCGCGCTACTCCACCATCGCAGGCGTCGCCACCGCGACCCGACTGGTCGCCACACGCGCCCGCAACCCATGGCTGAGCGAGGTCAGCCCCAGCACGGTGTGAATCAGCGCATACGGCAGGCTCAGGCTTAGACCGAGAATCGCCGTGTCGTCAATCGCGTTGGGCGCCAGTCCCGTACCCCCGGTCAGGTTCAAGCCGAAGTTGTGCAGGATCCCCAGCAAACCAACCGCGGTAAAGAGCAGCCCGATCACCAAATCGAAGGGGCGCGCCAGGGATGGAAGAAACGCGCCAAGCACGAGCCCCACAAATCCGGCGATGAGCAGCCACATCGTCTCGATGGTGATTCCTTCACCCTTGGACGCCGTGACGAGCGCCGAGACGACGCCGAACAACAGGAACCAGAGCCAGTAGTGCGTGTTGCGTTGTGATAACATCTGTCCCTCCTTGGACCAATAAGGCGCCAGCGCTCGTCGCGCCGGATCGGGTGGGTATCGAGCGACATTCGCGCTCGCTGACAAATTAGCTGTCAGAGATGCACGCCAGTAGCGCATCCCCCAAGCGCCTACCGATGAGCGCTCGCGCCATAACTGTTCTTTGCGCCACAAGGTTGGCCTCCCTGCCAACATAGACGCAGTCCTTGCGTGCTCGCGGCGTGACCGATGTGCAGGTTGAGCGAGGCAGATCCTGGCTCGTTCCTTCATTGATCGACCGAAGACAAGGATACCCGCTTGTCTGTCTAAGGAGAATACGGTAATCCCGTACTTCGACCTCTCGCTGCCCGTAGCCAGCAGGACCCTCTCGCCTCTTGGCCAACACAAACGCGCCCTGAGAAGGCAGGGCCATGACTATGACGCGTTACTCTCTTGGAATATGCTGGTGAGACATCATTGGCCTGCGTCGCAGGGAGGTGTCCTCTCGCAGCCCAAGTGAATGCGGTTAGCCATCAAGGTCAAGCGCTGTGTATTGATGATCTGCGACAAGCTCCATATACCGCAACCGCCCAATGATCTGAGCAATGTCGTCATCGACATAGTCGTATGTTAGCCCGAAGGAAAGGTGTTTCGCCTTGGCGGCGCTGAGCATCCGTTTCGACTTTGCCTCCACGAGAAGGAGCGACTCGATGATCTCGTGTATCTGCTCTCCAACCGATATGTTCATGTGCAGCCCATCTACGCCTAGAGTGCGATAGAGCCACGCTTGGAGTATTCACGCACTCCCATGAGTATGGCGCAACCCAACTACAGGATAGATGACCTTGTCATCGAAAGACATACGGGCATCCTGTACTACAGCAGTGGCGTGCCCGTAGCTGTCTCAATGAATGTGGGCATGTTTCTTACAAATCTGGATCAATTAGGCCGCGCTCGACAGCGTAGAGTGTGATGTCGGCGGACGTTTTGAGGTCGAGCTTGCGCATGATGTTCGTACGATGTGTCTCGGCCGTGCGAGGACTGATTGTGAGCTTCTCGGCGATCTCTGCATAACTCGCGCCACGCGCGAGGAGTTCCAGCACTTCGCGCTCGCGCGCCGTCAAGAGGGCATAGGCGTCTGTTGGACCGTCAGTCGCGCCAGCCAGGGACGCATACACCTCTACCGCGCGATCGGAGAGCGGCGGGCTCAGATAGCGACGTCCCGCCAGGACCTCGTGTACACCAAACAGCAGTGTCTCAGCACCCACTCCCTTGAGGAGGTAGGCCATCACGCCTGCGCGTAACGCTTCGAGGACATGCGGCTCATCGGAATACATCGAAAGCAGCAGCACCCGAGTGGTGGGGGAGGCTCGCAGTCCTCGCCTGGTGACCTCCAGCCCGTTGAGATCAGGCATCATGAGATCGACGAAAGCGATGTCTGGCTGGAGTCGCTCGATGAGTTCGAGGGCGCTACGCCCATTCTCCGCTTCACCGATGATTGTGAACTGCGGTTGGGTGTTCAGCAAGCGACGGAGTCCCTCCCGCACGATCGGGTGATCGTCGGCCAATACAATAGTCGTCATGACATCTGTTCCTTGCCTCTATCGCTTCGAGGATGTTCGGCGTCATGCGCAGCATCCCTGGCCGCATCTCGCTCCAGATCGCGTTGTCTGTCCCTGGCCTCACCCCTCGTAGCACCTCGCGCCGCATCTCGCTCGTCATCTCTCCCACGTTCGGCGCCTTCGCGACGCGGGAATGGCAACTCAACCTCGATGGTAGTTCCTGCGCCAGGAGCGGACGATAGGAGGAAGACCCCACCCAGAAGCGTCGCACGCTCACGCATCCCGGCTAGGCCGGTTGAGAGGCCTGCTGCGATGGCCTCATCGGACTCGAAGCCCACCCCGTCATCGATGACGTAGATGTGGAGCGCCTCATCCGTCGCTAAGAGGTGGATCCGTACCGCAGAAACGGCAGCGTGCCGCACGACGTTGGTCAATGCCTCCTGCACGATCCGATAGGCTCCTGTTTCGACCTCTGAGGCGAAGCGCTCCTCAAGCCCAGAGTGATGAAACTCGATCTGAAGGCCTGTCTGGCGCGAGTAGGTTTCAAAGCGCCAGAGCAACGTAGGCAACAGACCAAGGCTATCCAGCATCGCCGGGCGCAGATCCAGTGAAAGGTCGCGCACACGGTTCAACGTGTCCTCGATCAGTGCGCGCTCCTCGAAGAGCGGCGCAATATCCGCTGTATCTTTCAGCCCACGCGCTTCCGCTTGTAGGCTCGCTGACTCAAGCATCATCTTGACACCAGTGAGCGCCTGGCCGATCTCATCGTGCAGTTCACGCGCAATGCGTCGCCGTTCGGTTTCTTGCACCTCCATCACCTGGCGTGAGAGGCGTCGCAGGGAGCGATTGGCAGTGGCAAGCTCTCGTGTTCGCTCGCGTACACGCTGGTCAAGTTCGTCATGCGCGCGTTGTAGCGTCTCCTCAGCATCCTTTCGGTTGGTAATATTCGTCACAGCGCCAGCCATGTAGGTCGGGTGTCGCGGCTCACCCTCGAAGAAGACCCGACCTACAACCGCGAGCCACCGCTGCGAGCCGTCGGGCAAAATGATGCGGATGTCTTCCTGTAGTTCTCCATCTCCTTCGACATCAGTCGCACGAGCGACTGCTTCAGCGTAGCGGTTCCTGTCCTCTTGATGGATCATCGTCGCCAGCGCCTGCGCGAGTGAAATGGCGCCGTCAGGAGGTAGCCCGAACAGCGCCAGCATCTGCGCATCCGACTCGGTGCGATCTTCCGCGACATGCCAGATGAATGTGCCCATCGCGGCAGCGTTGAGCGCCAAGCGAAGCCGCATCTCGCTCACGCGTACTGCCGTCTCAAGGTTGCGTCGCTCGGTGATGTCGCGCACGATCTTCGACGCCCCAATAATGACGCCAGATCTGTTTCGCACCGGCGAGATCGTGAGCGAAACGTCTAGAAGCTGACCATCTTTCCTCACGCGCACCGTCTCGAAGTGCTCAATGCGTTTCCCAGCCCGCAGACGCCCGAGTATGAGCTCTTCTTCGCGTTGACGGTCAGGCGGGATCAAGAGGAGAATCGGCTGCCCAATCATCTCCCGCGCGGAATACCCGAACATCCGCTCGGCGCCAGCGTTCCAACTGGTGACAGTCCCCTCGAGCGTCTTGCTCACGATGGCGTCATCCGCCGATTCGACGATAGCCGCCAGATACGCCGCTGATTCAGTTGCAGCTAGGTGGTTACTAGCCTGCAAGGCCGCTGAGGCCGCTACTGTCCGCTTGCCAGCTTTCTTAGGGCGAGAAGTCAATTCACCCATCATCGCCCTCCTTGCGACAACGCGTATTTCCGACGGCGCCTAGGTTGTGTATAGTGGCTCATGGGAGCCACACGAGCCGACATTCTTTTCTATGCTAGGACAAGCAGTCATGCTCTACAAGCACGAATGCCTCAGGGGATGGGAACTGAAGTGATAGTATACGAGTTTACAGGTCATCCCACCAGTTCTCCGTTTCCCGTGCTCACTATCGCGTCCTTAAGATCCTCGTGAGAGCCTGCCATCCCCTCCACAACAAGTCAGCCACACACGACGAGGATCTTAAGGACTTTAGCGCAATCTCTCTGCGAGGTCGTGGGTATCAGTGGGAACGACGAACTCATTACGTAAGATCTCTCTGGATAGCTGCACCGTATGCAGTAAGTTCGTGCTCATAGACCTGCTCGAGTCGCGCCACCTCGTGCGTTGACGCCTCACGCATGCCCGCTTCGTCCAATGCAAGCAGTGCCTCCTTCATCCGGAGCTCGCCCAACCGTATTCGCGCCGCACGTAGCTCATCGGCTGGGCAGTCGCCTATAAACAACCTCTCTGCTGCTCTATCCAGCGCTATTCCCTCCATTGAAAGGTCACCGCGCCACACCGGCAGCAAGGGAAGAATCTTCCCTGTGGGCGCGACCGCCAGTCCACGTTTGCGTCGACGCTGGCGCACCAGTTCGCCGAAGTCCTTCTCTGGCTGCGCAGCGATCTTGGTGAGCGCCTCGAAGAAGCCCCGCAGTCCCATCGAGACATCGAAGGTCTCCCCCTTGGGATGGAGCAACGCCGTCCTACTCACCAGGTAGCCATACGCGCCCGCATCGAGTTGCTCGACAGCATGGACATGCTGCTCGCGGCGCATGAGACGGCGTGCTTTGGAGGATACATCAGTGAAAGGCGCTGCCTGGACCAGCTGCCACACGGGATCAGTCGGCCAGCGGGAGCGATTGGAGTCAGCATCGGGAATCACCCTGCGGATCCAGGCCACATCTACTGGCGAGGTACTCGTTGCACAGTCGGTGGGAGCGCCATCACGAGGAGCGCCGTAACCGTTGGGGGCCAGTCCCACGACATAACCCCAGACGTCAGCGAGATGCTCCAAGAGCACCCAAGGATCGTCCAAGCCGCCCAGAATATTAGCTGGCAATCCCAGCGTGCGTACGGCATCCCGCCGCAGCCGCGCCTCATGGCGAACGACCGACGCCTTGCCATCCCGCACGCAACCTGCCACACTGGCGACGACACCTGTGTCCTCACCGGAGGGCCGCTATGCTGACGACTGACACCTTTGGCGTCTTCATCAGCCACAGCAGCGGCGACGATGCATCCACCCCCTGTTTAAGCGCCACGTCTCGCGGCTACAGTCCCTGCGCCTGGACGTGAATGTTAGGGACGTTCACCCCTTCGACGAGCCGTTGGCCAGTCAGGTAGTCATGCACAGATCCGTCGCCGAGCGCGTAGTAGCGTACCATCGCCGCCAGGAACGCCGCACCGGTCAGTTGCTGATCGTCGCGCGAGATCGTCCCATTCTCGTCCAGCAGATTGATCGTGCCGTCAACGCAGTTGCAGACAGCCATGTTATCAGGGCTGACGAGGTCAGTATAGCCATAGTGGTTGGCGCCTGGAATGGTCACCCGCGTCTTTGGCGTCGCGCCATGCATGAAGGCGGCCTGTGGGGAGGCCCCTTGATCTGTGTCGAGTGTTCCGCCGATCACCAGAGCGTTGGCAATGTCGGTACCCATGTCTCCGTCGGACTCTGGGGCGATCAGCCCGTAGGCGAGCGGTTTCGGCCCCTGGAAGAAGGGCAGCCCTCGCCCAGCGTTGACCACCGACCCGGCGCGGTGCGAGTGACCGATCATCACGACGCTGCCCAACCGCAACTGATTGTTGAAGACCTGCTGGTTAAGCGTCGCGACCAGGAATTGGTAGTACTTGATGAAGATCACCGCCTCGCGCTGCCAATCCGCCTTCGTCGCAGCGCCGCTGATCCAGCTCATATCAGGCGCCAAACACACACAGCCGTAGGAGGCGAGGTGGCTGAGAATGGCGCTGACCGTGGTGAAGTCTCGTTTCAGGTCGTGTCCCGCGCTCGGCTCAGTGGCGGTACGGATGGCATGGCCATAGAAGATGAGCGGAAACTGGTAGGGGCCTTGGGCGAGTGGCAGCGCGCCATTGAAATGAGTGGGTGAAGGGATGACTGTGTCGGTCGGAAAGTAGACGGCGGCGAGGATCTTGGACGGCGCCTCGGGAAACTGATCTCTATCGAGTTGCAACGCCGGAAAGCCTCCTTCGCCAAGGATCACCCGGCTGGTCTGGTTAGGGCCAGGCAAGGCGGGCGAAAGATCAGGTGTCGGCGTTGGGACCACCGACAGGTTCGAGAGACCACAGCCAAGCATGACAACGCCTGCGCTGACTCCAGCGGCCGCGAGCAGCTGTCGTCGTGACAACGTCTGTTCTGACACGCGTTCACCCAGCTTTCTTCATCGAGCGAGAGACTCGCCGGGGCATTAGCAAGCAACAGTGGCTAGGGAATAAGGAGCATGAAAGGGTAAAAACGCTCTACACTGATTCGCTTGTCGAGGTGAGCAGATCGATGCCTTGGCGGCGCGACCATATGACAGGTAGGTGACGTCTCACGGTCCGGAAGATGCTGACCTGTCAAACCCTTGCGCCTGCACCTGGATGCTAGGCACGGCTTCCAGCTCCTCCACGAGCTTGTCACCGCTGAGGTAAGGGCGCGCTGTGGGATCGCCCCGCGCGTAGTAGCGTACCAGCGCCGCCAGATATGAGGCTCCAGCCAGTTGCTGAGCAGCGTGAGTAATCGTGCCCGGCTGATCAAGGGAGACGCAGACATCGTCAGCTGTACACAGGTCGGTGTAGCCAAAGTGGTTGGCGCCTGGAATCGTCACTAACGTCTTAGGCGGCCCTCCGGCGTTAAATTGCGTGTCGGGACCATTGCCAATATGCGCCCCGTCCTGGCCGCCTTTGAGGACCAGCAAGTTGCTATGCGCTCCATAGAGGACACCTGGAATTGGGGCGATAAGTCCGAACGAGAGGGAACGGAACGAGACGGTATATCGTAGGAGACGCCCTGCCTCCACTGCGGCGGGGCCACCAGTCGAATGGCCGACTATAACGAGACGTGAGAGATCAAGCTGTTGAGCGAACAGCTCGCTGTTGAGCGACATCAGATAGTCGTAGTAGCGCATGAGCACCTGCGCGCGCAGCACGATCCCGATGGAGTAATAGTCGGGCTCCTGCTCAAAGAAGGCTCCAGGGAGCCAGCTCAAGTCGGGGGCGACCGCGACACAGCCATACGAGGCCACATGACGCAGCATGACGTCGACACTGGTGTAATCCTTGTTGGCGGTGTGCGGACCCATGCACGCATTGAACTGTGGATCCCGAAAGGCGTGCGCGTAGAGCAAGAGAGGGAACGGGCCGGTGGCTATACCCAGCGGCTTAGGGGTAGATATAGGGAATGTGGGAATGAGAGCATTGCGCTTGTTCACGTTCGCGGTTGGCGCGAGCGCGGTCGGATAGTAGACCGCAGCCGGAATGTTCTCCTGCAGGCGTGGGCCTACTGTAGCACCACCTGGGCATTGCCGATCCTGAAGGCCGAAATTGTGTTCAAATGGATCCCCGATAGACGACAAGAACTGTGGCAACGCTCTTGTCGCCAGTCCCCCCTCGCCCAGGATCACCTCGCCCACCTGATATGGACCCGGCGCAGCAGGTGAGGGATTCGGCGTAGCGGTAGGAGCAAGCAGGATCGTGGAGGCCCCGCCGATTTCACATGCGCCCAAAGCCGCCACCGACGCGCCTAACCCAGCCGCCACAGCCAGAAATGTCCGCCGCGAAAGTGTATGCTCCGCCATGCTTTCACCATACTTTTCGGCTGGTCGAGAGGGGCGGTAGGTATCAGCCAGCTACGCTTTCTATCTCTAGGCTGAGGAACAGCGTTGCCAGGCGCAGCATATCCGCGCCTAGGATGAGAACGCATCCGTATTTCTTCGTGGTTTTGGTGGCCCGACTACCTAATTTTGGAACCTTACCGCTGGAAGTAAAGGAGGCTTACGGAAGCGCCCCAAGCTCATACGCGTGACGTACAGCCTCGGCTCGCGTGCGTGCATTGAGCTTCATCAACACCCCGCCGACATGCTGTTCAGCCGTTCTGCGGCTGATCGAAAGTCGGTCAGCGATCTCCACATCGCGTAGCCCCTCTGCCAGCAGGTGGAGAACTTCCACCTGTCGGTTGGTCAGTCCCTGCTGATTCGCACGCGTACGTGTATAGGGTCCACGAGGGAGGCCGCGTGCTCCGCGTTCACGGAGCCGTCGTTTGGAGATGAGCGCTGCAGGCATGGCGCCGAGTTGCTCGAAAATGGCCAGGGCAGCCCGCTGCGCCGCTTCGTCGCCCTGTAGGAGAGCCAGCGCCTGCTCCCAGGGGCAACCCAGCCGCTCCCAGATGCCGGCGGCCGCGCGCCAGTTCCCAGAGATCTCCAAAGCATAGGGTTCCAAGACGCCAGATGGCGCTTCGCTCAACACGCCGCTCCGCCAGACCCAGTTCACCACGTCGCTCTGGTACCATGGGTGGGTGATACGGTATGGCGGTCGAATCGCTACGCTGGCTTCGGCTGCACATCCTTCGAGATCTCCTTGCAGCCATCTCCACTCCGCGCGCGCCGAGGCCACTTGCTCCATACGCCGAGGCTCGCCAATGCTGAGAGCCAGATCACTCGCCTCGTCAAACAATGCTTCAGCAGCGCCGTCACCACGTCGCGCCCGTATACGGCCAAGGATGAGGAGCGCAGGAAGTCGATTCGTGACAGCCATCCAAGCCACCCCTAGTAGCGCAGTGACATCTTCCTCGGCTCCAACCCAGTCACCCAGTTCCATACGTTTGCGCGCCTGGACCCAGCGCAGAAAATGTCCCCAGAAATCAAGGTCGCGCTCAGCACAATAGGCGATGCCCTCGCGCAGGTAGGTCTCAGCCTCATCGTAGTGGCGGAATCCGACCTTGCAGATGGCGAGGTTGCCGTAGGCGCGCGCGACATGTTCCTCATAGCCATGTTCCAACGCGATCTCGAGGCTCCGCTCCAGCGTCGGTTGCCCTCGCTCGTCGCCGCTATCAATCTCAGCCGCGCCTACACTGTTGAGGGCATAGGTTAGCGTCTCGTGATCGCCAAGACGCTCAGCTAGCGCGATGGCGCGTTCCCCCCAAAGAAGAGTAGCAGCTGTATCGGTCGTCCGTGTGCTGAGATGCGCCATATTTGCGAATGCCATGGCCAGTTCGCGATCCGGCGGCAGCGCCTCCAGCGTCTCTACTGCTTCCAATCCATAGCGTTCGGCCTCTTCGTTTCTACCCTGACTCCAACTGAGGCGGGAGAGACGTCTCAATGTGCGCCCCGCTTTGTGCTGTTGATCCAGAGCGCACCAGAGCGTCAGGGTAGCTTCGCATGGGGCTATCGCCTCCTCTATCTGTCCAGTGAGATAGTATTCGTTTGATAATCCGTCTAACATCTCTGCCTGTTGCTCTGAGGTCATCTGGTTGGCATAGTGGAGCGCTGTCTGGTAGTGGTCTATCGCTTCCCGATGAGAGCCTTGCGCCGCCGCCTGTTGCGCAGCGGCGGGGGCGAACCGCAGGACGAGTGGCGCATCTTCGGCGACTGCAGCATGATGCGCCAGACGCGCCAATGGTGTCTCACCACCATCCTGGTCCAAGAGAGCGTGCAGGATCTGGGAATGGAGCGTTTGCCGTCGTACGGATGAGAGCGCTCCCTCGACAGCTCGGCGCGCCAACTCATGGCGAAACGTGATGGTCTGCCCGTCCAGGCGCAACATCTGCGCGGCGAGACACTCATCGAGCGCTCCCTCGTCCTCTGCGCCAAGCGCCTTGATCACCCAACGTTCGATCCTGTTTGGAGCCACCGCGACCAGCTCGAGGAGACGTCGCGCAGCCGACGACCGGCGTGCGATCCGTGCCAGCACTGCATCAGAAACAGTCGCTGGCGCTCCAGGCGCATCAGAGGCCAGCGCCTCGACGACGAAGAAAGCATTGCCTCCAGTGATCGCATGCAGCCGACCAATCGGACGGTGGGCTCGCAGTTCCAGAGTTGCCACTGCTTCTTTCGAGAGCGGACGCAGCTGGAGCCCTGCGACATCTCGCGCAGGTAGGTCGCCGAGGACACGTCTCAGCGGGTGATTGTGGCCGATTTCATCGTCGCGGTAGGTCAGGATGAGCAATGTAGTTGTGCGCTGGATGCGGCGGGCCAGGTATTTGATGAAGTCCAGTGTCGCCTCGTCGGCCCAATGGATGTCTTCGATCACAAGAATGAAAGGGCTTTGGACGAGGAGGTCGAGGACTGCAGTGAAGATCGTTGAGCGCTGTGCCTCACCCTCAAGCAGTGCGCGGAGTGGCGCTGCGGATTGCTGAGCAATGTCGTAGAGAGGACCAAGTGGACGAGGAGTGAAGAGCGCTTCGCATGCAGCCCACAACGATTGTATGGAATCGTGTCGTCGTTCCTGCGTTTGCGCAAGAAAGCCCTCAACCAAGGTCGTCTTGCCGATCCCAGCCTCGCCCTTAATCAGGGCAATGCGGCCATGACCAGTGATCGTGTCGCTTAACAGGGCATGCAGTGAAGCAAGTTCCCCGTCACGTTCGAGCAGCAGTGAAGCCATATAACTCCTTCTGCCGCTGTGGAGCACCGCAGTGTCGAGAGGGTGGTATAGCATTGGCTTCAGTGTATCTTACCGACCCTGCACTCTGCGGAGCGACCCAATAGCCGAAGTCGTGGCAATGATACAAGGATGCCGTAATGCCCCAGTGCATGAGCGCTCCTTGGAGCACGCCTCACTGAGTCTACGTGGCCGTTGGTAAGTTGATCTTATAGCACTTGGCGAAGTGGTCAGCCAGGAAATGCCGCACGCCACCCTTCTCCTCCGCCTCCGGCTCGAGCGCATACGGTTGTTGCAGCAGGAGATCGCCCACCGAGTAGGCCGGCTTGAACTCGAGGGGTAAGACGCCATGGGAGGCAAAGATCCCAAGGAGCATGCGGCCAATAGCGTTCATCCATCCCCTCAGCTCGGTCTGCACCCACAAGACTCACAACAGGGACGGCCTTCCAGACAGCGGTCAAAACGACTGCAGGCATGTTCATATCTGAGCGCCTCTGTTTCTCGTGTGGGCCTGTCTGCGCACATGGTTCTTGTTATCGATAGCATTGCGGAGGACTACGGGATTCTCGTATTCCATCCCACGACATGATCACGTACCCTGTTACGTGTGATAAGCAGAGCGTGGCGGATCGAGCACTCATCGTGCGCCGGCCTCTCTTGGATGTCACAGGCGATGCACGGATGCAGGTCGCGTTGGCAAGGATGCCGACGACGCCGACGACGCCGCATTGGCAGGGACGCCGACGACGCGTGGGAGTCAGCAACGTCAGCGCGACGAACAACATCCCACCGAAGCCTGGCGCAACGAGTCGGCTGCTGTGAACACAGGAAGGGTAGATGATGACGATGGTTGATGAAAAACTGCTGATGGTGCAGATGGCCGTTACCGACATGGCGACAGCCAAAGCGTTCTACGCGGAGCAATTGGGCTGGGCGGTCACCACCGAGGTTGGGCAGGGCGATCAGCATTGGGTGACGCTAACACTTCCTGGTGGAGGGCCCACGCTGACGTTGTCGACGATGCATGGCAACATGAAACCAGGGACGATGAGGCTCTATCTGGCGACGTCGGATATTGATGCAGCGCATGACACGCTCAAAGCGAAGGGTGTCAAAGTCAACGACGTAAAGGATGACCTGTATGGCCCAGGCTCTGGCGTCAAGTGGTTTGCCCTTACTGATCCCGATGGCAACGTGTGGACAGTGGCTCAGTCCTAGTCGCCGCGCATGACGCGAACCGCTGAAGTGTTGGCGCTCCTGTTGCGCCATCCTGCGTTCCAGCGGCTCTGGCTGGGGCAAAGCGTCTCGTATCTCGGGGACCAGTTCACCCTCATCGCTTTGCTCTGGTTCGTGCTGGCGGTGACCAGTTCCGGCGCCGCGGTGGGCCTTGTCATTCTCTGTTTCGACCTCCCTGGTGTCGTCACTGGGGCGATCCTTGGGCGGGCGTTGGATCGTTACCAGCCGCGGCTGGTGATAGGATGCGACAACCTCGCCCGCGCGGCGCTCATCGCGGCGATTCCCACGCTCTACGCGCTGGGATCGTTGCAGGTGTGGCAGATCTTCGTGCTGGCGTTGTTAGCCGGCGCGCTCTCGCCGGCGACCACAGCCGGGGTACGCGCATTTGTGCCACATCTGGTGGAGGACAAGGACCTCGACCGCGCCAATACGCTCACTGCGACTAGCCTGCAGTTCGCCTATCTCGCCGGCCCGGTGGCGGCCGGCTTCGTGGTGGCCACCGTGGGCGCTCCGTGGGCGCTGTTCATCGACGCCGCCAGCTTCTTGCTCATGGGGCTACTGGCGCTGACCCTGCCCACGATCAGGCGTGAAGCGCGCGTCGCACAGCACGGTGTGGCACAGCACGCGGAGGCGCATCGCTGGCTCGGCTTCGGCGCGCTCTTCAGCGTGCCGTATGTGCTTGCCCTCACTCTCCTCTCGCTGGTATTCTTCTTCTCCTACGGCCCATTGGAAGCGGCCCTGCCGGTCTATAGCAGCCAGGCATTGGGCTCCGACGCCGCCGGGTATGGGTTGTTATGGACAGGCTTCGGCGTGGGGGCCTTCGTCGGCGTCATCACGCTGACGCGGCTCTCACACCGCTGGCGCCCAAGCATCGCACTGCCGCTGATCGCGGTCCTGTGGGGAGCGCTGCTGCTCCCGCTGCTTCTCATTCATCAGCTCCTGCTCGCCATGCTGTTCCTCGGCCTGGCGGGTGCAGCTTGGTCGCCGTACACGCCGATGGAGACCACCGTATTACAGCGGCTGGTCCCCGCCGAGATACGCGGCCAAGTCTTCGGCGCCCGACATTCGCTGGTGGCAGCGGCCGCTCCTCTGGGCGCCGCGCTCGCCGGGGTACTGCTGCAATCTCTCTCGGCGCCGCTCGTGATCGCGATCTCCGGCGTCGCTTGCATCGTAGCCGGGCTAAGTGGCCTCGCCTCACCCTCGCTGCGCCAGCTACACGGCTTGTGACACTGCGAGATCCGAACCTGGATCAGACAGTGATCCCGATTAGGCGCTGGCTCCGCGCGAGCCTTGGTAACGCACATTCAGCGCAGGAACCTCCTGTGATCCTGTTATGCTGTTGATCCTGTTATGCTGCCTGTGTGAGTGGCAGGTTCACCTTATAGACCTTGGCGAAGTGGTCGGCGAGCACTTGCTGGACACCGCCCTTCTCCTCTGCCTCCTGCTCCAGCCCCTCCAAGTGCTGCAGTAGCAGATCGCCTACTGAGTAGGCAGGTTTGAACTCCAGCGGCAACACACCATGTGCGCCAAAGATGCCCAGGAGCATCTGGATGCGCTGCTCGACCTGCTCCACGCGACGGAAGCGTTCATCCATCCCTGCCCGCACCCATGCTGGTATTGCCTTCCTTGCTCTTGATAGCGCCGGCACTTCGCGGTGATACGCTCCACCTCTTTCTCGGCAATCCGCTCCATCCAGCGTTGGAGCATCATGAGAGCGGTGCTTGTCGGTGAGGCGTCTTCCACCTCGAGTGAGCGGATCACCCCCGCCTCCATCCGCCGCAGGAGACGCATTCTGCCACGGTAGCGTGCGCCTCGCACCAACTGGCGCTTCTCATCATCCAAGGGAGGGACGCTCGCGAGTGTCCCAAATGCCTCGCGCAGCTGCTGCCAGGTGGGATGCATCGGCCAGCGGGAGCGATTGGCATCCTCGCTCCCCTCAACGAGGCGCAGCCAGTGTCGAGTCAGATGCAGGAAGAGATCCTCCATACGGGCGAAGAAGCGTGGCAGTGTGCCGATAAACCGCAGTTCATCGTCGCCAGTCATCGCAACCTCGCGCTGCGCGGTAAGCCTAGACCTTGAAGTCTTTGAGTCAAGCAACGCGTGTTATGAGCAAGGCGCGGCACCTGGCGGCTCCAAGAAGTAGCCGCCAAAGAGCGCGATCGAACCAACTTTCGCTTCTCAAGGAGGAGAGCGAGCAACGGGGTATAATTCACCTCCACGGCGTTCACAGCGTCGCCATGGCATGCGGCGATTCGCCGTCGAGCACGGCGATAGGTATGGGAGCGGCATGTCGAGCGGCGACAGGATTTGGAGAATGGTGAGTCATGAACATCAAGGTCGGCGACCCTGTCCGCATCATTGCCAACACGCCCCACAAAGTGGGGATGGAGACGATCTCCCTGCGAGGCTACATCGGTGTGGTCAAGGCATTGGAGCGCTACGGTGATCGGGTGATTGTCTCGGTGGAAAAAGTGTCTACCCGAAGCGGCGGAGAATGGCGACAGACGAAGCTGCAGATCCGGATGGCCACTGCTGACCTTGAAATCATCACGAACGCAAACGACGAGCCGTAAGGAACACAAGACGATGAGAACAAACGAGCGCTTGGCCGCCGGCCCTACAGGCGTCCAGGCAGACATGGGCTGTCTGTGATATTGGGTTAGCGCACGATGAGCGGAATATGTGCGACACTCTGATGGCAGGCTCTTGGTCGACTTCACCTAGATCTCATCAGGCGTCTCGCGTACGTGGGAGATCCCACGGAGGAGGATTGCGATGGGACCAAGGACAACAGAGTCGTGGAGAGCTGGGTGTGTTGAGGCTCTTGAACGTATCAACTCCCGAAAGTTCAAGAAGCAGGATCTTGTCAGTTTCAAACTGCGCGTGCGGACTGCGCGGCAAGCGCGTACCCCGGAAGGCGATCGTGCGCTGATAGCCATCCTGAAGGAGTACTGCCCGCTGGATTCGCACGTGACATCATACCCGGGATCCCTCTAGCAGCATCCGTCAGCTCCACTGCGGCTGTGAGGTGAGACGGCATTTCTCCTCCTATGCGGGCGGCTCTGTAGAAGTGGGCGACCTATGGGCGAGCGCACACAGTCATTCCGCCTTGCCGAACTGGTCGCCACGCTGTCGCTGGGGACCGACCTGGGGCTTGGCCAGCCGATGGAGCACGTGATTCGGCAAACATTGATCGCGCTACGGATGAGCGAGCAGCTCGGCCTCGACGATTCTGAGCGCGCGGTCGTGTACTACTCAGGGCTTCTCGCCTGGGTGGGATGCCACACCGACGCCTATGAGCAGGCGAAGTGGTTCGGAGACGACATCGCGCTCAAAGCCGACTCATTCCACGTCGACGCGCCCTCGCTAAGTGTCGTGCTGGGTCACCTCGGCACGGGGAGGCCCCTCGTCGAGCGCGCACGCCTTGGGGCGGCGTTCATCGTGGCGGCACGGCGTGGCAATGGCGTCGATCTGCGGAATCACTGGCTTGCCGCCGATGCGCTGGCGCAGCGCCTAGGCCTGGGCGACGAAGTACGCCAGAGCCTTGTGGAGAGTTTCGAGCGCTGGGATGGAAGAGGTCTGAGTGGAGCGAAAGGCACGGAAATCCGGCTGGCATCGCGTCTGGTCTCCTTTGCCGACGTTCTCGCAGTGTTTCATCGCATCGGAGGCGTCGAGGCAGCGGTTGCGGTCGCGAAGGAGCGCCGTGGAGCGCAGTTCGATCCCGCGCTGGTGGATCTCTTCTGCCAGCAGGCGCCCACACTCCTCGATGACCTAAATGAAGGGACGAACTGGGACACGGTGATTGCCGCCGAGCCACTGTTGGCGCGCCTCGTCTCGGAGGAGCAGTTTGACGACATCCTAGCGGCAATTGGCGACTTCGCCGATCTCAAGTCGCCGTACATGATTGGACACTCCCGATCTGTCGCGAATCTCGCGGCGGAAGCAGCGCGAATTTATGGGATGCCAGAAGACTCCATAGCGACGATCCGCCGGGCCGCGCTGGTACAGGACATTGGCCGTCTGGGAGTCTCAAACGCGATCTGGGACAAGCGCGGAAGCCTGACGCAGGCGGAACTCGAGCGGGTCCGCCTCCATCCCTATCTGAGCGAGCGCATGCTCGCGTTCTCGCCAGTGCTCGCCCCACTCGGCAGACTCGCGGCGCAACACCATGAGTGCCTTGACGGCTCCGGCTATCCTCGCGGCCTGGCAGGCGACGCGATCAGCCCAGCGGGACGGATCCTCGCCGCCGCAGATACGTATCGCGCTATGACCGAGCTACGACCACATCGGCCCGCGCGCTCGTCTGCAGAGGCGGCGGTGGAGTTGCGCGCAGAGGTCATGGCTGGTCGCCTGGATGGTGACGCAGTGAGCGCTGTGTTGCGAGCCGCTGGCCATCGGGCGCCGGGCCGCCGCGACTGGCCGGCAGGATTGACCACGCGCGAGGTCGAGGTGCTGAAACTGGTGGCGTGTGGCTTCTCCAACAAAGAGATTGCAGCGCGCCTGGCAATCTCGCGCAAGACTGCTGGCAATCACGTCGAGCACATCTACATGAAAATTGGCGTCTCGAATCGCGCCAGGGCTGGTCTGTTCGCCATGCAGTATGGCTTGATGACTAACGTGTATTCGAGTGATGTACGCCCACAAAACGCTCTGACGTCCTGAAAAATGAGGCAAACGCCTCACGATAGGCGCTCCTGCCTGTGCGACCATCAGCGCAGGACAATAATGCTCACGGCGACTAAGGCAACCAAAGCTGCACGCAGGCCATTGCCGTTACAATTGGGCAGCAACCTCCTGCGAAGACAAGATGAATCGGCGCAAAGGAGAGACCACCGTGAAAACGAACGCGCAGACAACTAGCGCCCATAGCAAGAGCGGTTACGCTCCCGTCAACGGTCTCGAGATGTATTACGAGATCCATGGCGCTGGAAGCCCGCTCATCTTTCTCCCAGGTGGCTTGATGACAATCGACATGATGGGAGCGCTCCTGCCTTCTCTCGCCAAGACCCGGCAAGTCATCGCCATCGAGCCGCAGGGCCACGGGCATACCTCCGACATCAATCGCCCGCTGGCCTACGAGCAAATGGCCGACGATACTGCGGCGCTCATCAGCTACCTGGGCATCGAACGCGCCGATGTCTTCGGCTTTTCCATGGGTGGTGGCGTCGCCTTGCAGACCGCGATCCGCCATCCAGAGGTGACGCGCAAGCTGGTGGTCGCCTCAGCCCCTTTCAAGAGTGATGGTGAGTATCCCGAAATTCGTGCGTTGGAGGCGTCGTTTCATGCTGATGACCCTATGCTGTCCCCGAATCGCGACGCCTACCTCCGTGCGACACCCAGCTTCCAGGGCTGGCTACAGCTGATCGCCAAGGTGAAAGTATCCCTCGCTGTAGACTACGACTGGACTGAGTTGGTAGCGGCAACGCAGACGCCAACGCTGATCGTGCTCGGAGACGCAGACACAGTTCCCCCTGCGCATGCAGTCGAGTTGTTTAGTCTGCTCGGTGGTAGCACGGCGAAAAGCGCGATGGGCGGCCTCCAGCAGTCCCAGCTCGCCATCCTACCAGGGACCACACATTTTAGCATTCTGGCCCACAGCGATCTGCTGGTTGCCCTGATCGCGCCATTTCTCGACGCGCCCATGTCAAAAGCACAGTGAATGGCCGCGGACTTCGCACCCAGCCATTCAGCCTAAGCAGAGAAGAAACCGGAGTCTCAGGCTGAGCATGCGCAGTCACACGCTCTCCAGATTCTCGTCCTGCTCTCCTAGCACGACTTTCAGCTCTATTTGATGGCAGCGAATATTAGGCCGCCAGCGGCATGCTGACCTTGTAGACCCTTTACCGCTCTCCTTCAACGCGGTCGGGCTGGCCTGCCTGCAGAAGAAGTCCTCGCGTGCCCACCGCACGCGCTTGGTCTGCGGACCCGGCAGGCCGAGCACCTGCGCGCGCTTGCACGCCGCCCGCGCGAGTTCGGCCACCCCACCAGCTTGTGGACCCTCGCCCTTGCCGCCGAGGTCAGCGTGACCGAGGGCATTGTCTCCACGCGGGTGAGCGGCGAGACCATCCGCCAGACGTTGTTGCGGCTGGGCATCAATGGGCATCAACCTGGGCATCAACCTGGGCATCAACTGGTGAATGCGCCAAGCACTGGATCACGAGCCCGGATCCAGCATACGCGCAAAAAAAGGGCGGCGTGACCGCCTGATCGCTGTGGCGCGCCAGCAGGCGGACTGGGCGCTGGGGTTTGCGGATGAGACCTGGTGGAGCCGCTTCGCTCGGCCGCGGGCGCACCCCTGGACGGACCCAGCGCAGGGACCGCTGCGCCTGGTGGATCACGCTCGTCCTAAGGCCGATCCTAATACCAAAGCCTTGGCGTGTTATGGGCGTGCTGCTGCGCCAGTCGGGCAGCAGAGCGCGTCTGGCTGCGCTTGGTGGATGGCCATCCGGTGAGCGCCGTCACCGAACAGTTCTTGGCGTGGACCTGCGCGCGGCTGCAGGAGACGGGCGTACGTGTTTGGCTGCTGATCTGGGATACCGCCTCCTGGCACGTGAGCAAGCGCGTCCGCGCCTGGATCCGTGCGCACAACCGCCCACGTCAGGCGGCAGGGCGTCGCGGGCGGTGCGCTTCCTGCCGTGCTTCCTGCCCTATCAAGCGTCCCTGGCTCAACCCGATTGAACGGAAATAGGGTCCATGGCAAACGGGCCATCGTCGAGCCCGCCCGGTTGCTCACGGCGCTCACGGTGGCTGACCGCGTCTGTGCTCACTTTGGATACTCCCATGAACCTCACCTATACATTCTCGAAAGGCGGCATAGATCATGCTAGCGAAGTGATCGGCGAGCACCTGCTGCACACCACCCTTCTGCTCTGCCTCGCGTTCGAGCTCGTCGAGGTGCTGCGTTGTGAGATCACCAACAGAGTACGCAGGCTTGAAGTCCAGTGGCAGCACGCCTTTGGCAGAGAAGATGTCGAGCAACATGTGCACGACGCGCCTGAGCGGTAGTAGTTGCGCCAAATGCCTTCCATTTCACGGTCTGCTCAACGTTCGCCATCGCATACAGGGTATGCCACGATGAGCTCGCCGGCTTGTATACAGATGATACTCATCCCTCACACCGAACTATACTGCTGCCAGGATGGGCGCTGTGGGATGCGCCTCGCCACATGATGGAAGGCACGCTGAGATGGCGACGATCCCGACGACG
The DNA here is from genome assembly GCA_963733745.1 of uncultured bacterium. Classification (GTDB taxonomy): domain Bacteria; phylum Chloroflexota; class Ktedonobacteria; order Ktedonobacterales; family JADMIN01; genus DASWAC01. Next base: position 104,330 of record CAVTFE010000002.1, on the reverse strand, counting down.
ATGCGCGCGCTGGTGCTGCATGCATATGACCCCGGCTCATACGCGTCGTTGACAATTGAAGAGCGCCCGACACCGCGCCCTGGCAGAGGTGAGGTGCTCGTGCGAATGGCAGCGAGTCCGATCAATCCCTCCGACCTTGCCTCGCTCCATGGTCTCTATGGCGAGAGAAAGGCCCTGCCACTGGTGCCGGGCATCGAAGGCTGTGGGACTGTCGTGAGGACCGGGTCGGGGTACCTCGCGCGACGTCTGCTGGGCAAACGCGTGGCCTGCGCGGCGGGCGCGGGCGATGGCGCCTGGGCAGAATACCTGGTGGCGCCCGCGCTGCAGTGCTCGCCCTTGCCCGAGAGTGTCGACGATGAGCAAGGCGCGATGCGCATCGTCAATCCCTACACCGCCTGGGCACACCTCACCATCGCACATCAGATGGGAGCCCGCGCCATCGTGCAAACGGCGGCCGCCAGCGCGCTGGGCCAAATGGTCAATCGGCTCGCCCACCGACGCGGCGTTCAGGTGATCAATATTGTGCGCCGCGACGCTCAGGCCGAGACACTGCGCGCCCTCGGCGCCAAACACATCCTGAACAGCGAAGCTCCGGACTTCGATCTCCGGCTGCGCGATCTCTGCCGCCAACTCAATGCGCGGTTGGCGTTCGACGCAGTAGGAGGAGCCATGACCGCCCGACTGCTCACCACCATGCTACCCGAGACGCGCGTGGTGGTCTACGGCGGGCTCGCAGGTGAGGTGATCAGTATCGACCCTGGGGACCTGATCTTCAATCAGCGGCGCATCGAGGGCTTCTACCTGGCGCGCTGGATCGCACACCAAAACCCTTTTGCGATCCTATCGATGCAGCGCAAACTCTACCAACTGGGCGACTTGACCCACGCGACGATCCAGGTGCGAGCCCCACTCGAGGACGTGCAGCGCGCCATCGCGACGTATGAGGCAAACATGTCAGCGGGCAAAGTACTGCTGATGCCCGGTCTGTCCACGGCGTAAGGCGCGCCGGGTGGCTGCGGGATCGAACATGAAGACTACTGTACGCCAACGCCGACCTCCACACCAACCTCCACCTCGACACCACAGCACTAGGTGATCAGCAGTGGCAGGAACGACCGCGAGTAGATCGTCTCGCTCACTCCTGAGAGGAGTTTCAAACGGTTTGTCACCCTTCCTTCTTCGCGGTGCCAGTCCAAGCCTACTCTATGTAAGCGCCAGATGACTGGTATACTACAGACCAATGAACAACCTGTTGTCACGGCTTGAAAAACTTCCCTGGCTTGACCGTGTTTTCGATGTGAGTATTACCCTCAAAGGTCTTGACGGGGTCTTAGAGGTCATTGGCGGTCTGCTACTGTTGTTTCTCACCCCACACCGGCTGAATGCCATCGTGGTGTTCCTGACGCAACACGAGCTGTCTGAAGACCCAACGGATTTTCTCGCTACCCATCTCCTATCCTACGCCCAGCGCTTTACCGCGTCCACAGCGCTGTTTCTGGCCGTGTATCTCCTCAGCCACGGCATCATCAAGATCATCTTGGTGGTGGCCCTGCTCCAACAACGACTCTGGGCCTATCCCTGGGCGATCGTGTTTTTGAGCATCTTTATCGTGTACCAGATCTACCGGCTGGCGCTCCACCTGTCCCTTGGTCTTCTCGCCCTCACGCTCTTCGATTTATTCATTGTCGGGCTGACCGTTGTAGAGTACCGCAAGCACAGGGCAAGGGTAGCCGAAGCCAGTTAACTCTGGGTGGCCTCAGCTTCTGATGTAGATCAATCGGTGAGGAAAGCTGCACGAACGGTTTTCAGGATGCCGTATAGTGGAAGCTGAATGAGACCATTGCCAGTGATGTTGTTGCGTCAGGGAGGCCGACATGGCTAGCCAGCGCCAACCTGGCAGCGCGCATCCAAGCCGGTTGCGTCGCCTCTTGCAGGTCGTGCTTGGCCTCCTTGGGCTCCTGCTGCTCGGCTACCTTGCAGTATTCAGCTACCGGTTTGCCCAGATTCAGCTCGGTCCCTTTGCCCCGCTCTCCGCGATTCTCATCGTTGCGGTCCTGCTCGCCATCATTGGTCCACTGCTGCTGGTCCGCTATCACCGCGTGCTTTGGGCTGGGCTGGCCCGCGGCGCGCAGCGACTTGGCGCGCTCCTGGCGGCAACGGGCCTGCCACAGCGCTTCACCCGCCGCTTTCCCCGCTTCTCACGCTTTCTCGTCGCGCGGTTCACTCCGGGTAGCCCGGTCGGCCTTGCCCTCACCGCGTGGGTCGTCGTCGGCCTGGTGGCCCTGGAGCAGGTGATTGAGCTGTCGATTGAAGTCTCATACGGCACTGGCGTGCCGGCGCTCGACCGGCGAATTGAGCACCTGGTGGCGATCATGCGTACCCCTGCACTCGATCAGCTATTCTATGCGGTGACATGGCTGGGCAGCATCCGTGTCGTGGCGGCGCTGGCGATGGCCGGTCTGCTGTTGGCCTTGCTAGCGCGCCGGTGGCGCGAGGCGCTTTTGCTGCCGCTCGTCGCCGCCCTCAGTTGGCTATCGACGGAAGGGTTGAAGCATGTCATTGCGCGGCCACGCCCGCCGCTCGCTGACGCCAGGGTTCTCGAGACTGGCTTTAGCTTCCCAAGCACTCACGCGACCGTCTCAGCGGCGTTCTATGGGGTGGCCGCCTACTTCCTCATTCGCGGGCTGCGTCGTGACAGCGCCAAGATTCTGGTCGGCATACTGGCCGCGGTGCTCGTCCTCATGGTGGGCGTCTCGCGAGCGTACCTGGGCGTACATTTTCCCAGCGATGTGCTGGCGGGCTGGATGTTTGGCGTCCTCTGGTTCGCCCTCATCGTGATCGCCGATCACCTTTGGCAAGCGCAGCGCGCACCGGTGAAAAACACAGCAGCAGCACGCGGCCTGCGCTACGCTGGCGGTGTAGTTGTCGCGATAGCCGCCATCGCCTATACCGCCGCCTTTGTGAGTGTCACGGCTGGCACACTGCCATCGCAACCACAGCCGCAGCCCATCCCACCAGTGGTCATCGCCCCCGACGCCGTGCCATCGACGGTCGAGCAGCAGCTGCCCCACTACACCGAAGGCCTCACTGGCGTGCGCCAGGAACCAGTCAGCTTTGTCTTCGTCGGGACGCAGGCCCAGCTCGAAACTGCCTTCCAGACGGCTGGGTGGACGGAAGCCGAGCCCTTCAGCTTCCGGGCAGTCACCGACGGAGTCAACGCCGTACTCACCCACCACAGCGCCCCCACTGGGCCGGTGACGCCCTCGTTTCTTGCCGAACAGCCGAATGCGCTGGCCTTTAGTCTGCCGGTCGGGACGACGTTCGCTGAGCGGCATCACATCCGGATTTGGTCGACCGACGTGCAGACCAACGCCGGACAGCCGCTCTGGCTGGCGACGGCGAGCTTCGATAAGGGCTTTGAGCTCGCTCCCAGCACGGGCCTGCCAACCCATCAGATCGATCCAGACATCGACGCCGAGCGAGCCTTTGTCGTGACGAGTCTGCAGGGCAGTGGACTGGTGCAGAGTACCCAAACCATCCAATTGGCACCGCCAGAATCGGGCTTCAACTTCGACGGCGATCCCTTTCATACTGATGGGCAAACGATCATCCTGGACTTGACAGGTTGAAGCCCATCTCGCAGCGGCGTCCCATCGCCGACTATGTGTCGTTCGGCATGATGATGAGCCGACTCGGGCGCGTGCGACCATGAGCGGCGCGGATCCTCTGCCCCATTTCTGGTAGGCATGCGTCTGCTTTCAAGACCCCTTGACAGGACATGAGTAACCGCGGTTACATATAACCGCGGTTACAGGCACCTTCAAGAGGGTCACCCGATGAGCATTGATGTCACGGAACGCATTCGCGCCGCACGCGCACTCCGCTCGTGCCCGTTTGCCCTGTTGTGGGGCGGGCAGACGATCTCGGCGCTGGGCGATGGCGCCTACACTCCGGCGCTCGCCTTACAGACGCTGGCGCTGACCCATTCCAGCGCCGCCCTCGCTGCAATCCTTGCTGCGACCATTGTCCCACGGCTCATCTTTCTGCTCGTCGGCGGTCTGGTCGCAGATCGTCTGCCGCGTCGTACGGTGCTGCTTGCCAGCGATGCTGGCCGCGCACTGGCCGTCGGCGCTATCGCTATCCTGTCGTGGAGCGGCGCGCTACAGCTGTGGCACCTGGTCGTACTTGGCGCGATCTTTGGCGTCGTCGGCGCCTTCTTCCTTCCTGCCTATCGCGCCATGCCCCCGTTGCTCGTGTCTCGTGAGGCGCTCCCGTCTGCGAACGCGCTCACCGAACTGAGCGGACAACTCGGCCTGCTCATCGGCCCTTTGATCGGCGCAGGGTTGGTCTTCGTGACCGGCCCCGCCGCCGCTTTTGCCTTCGATAGCGCGTCCTTTGCCGTCTCGGCAGCGTCTTTGCTCGCGATTCGGCTCCCACGGCAGCAAGCGGCGCTCCAGCAGGAACTCGTCGAGAACCCACGCGCACAGCGGCACGGAGGTGTTCGTCAAGCCGGCAGAGAGCTACGCGAGGCGGCGGCGTTCATCCTCGCCTCGACCTGGTTGACGACGACGATCGTGATTCCTGCCTTTGGCAATGCGGCCTTCGGCGGGGCAATGGTGATTACCTTGCCCAAGCTCATCCAAGAGGTGTATGGAGGAGGGGCCTTGCTGCTGGGAGCAGTCATCGCTAGCGTCGCTTTCGGGCGCATCAGCGCCGCATTACTGGTGGGGCAGTTGCGCTTGCGTCGGCGTGGAATGATTGCCTTCGCCGCCGATGTTATGGCTGCTTTGGCGCTCCTCGCCTTCACACTACCGCTGCCTGCTCACCTGCTTCCCTTCCTGGGACTCGCCGCTGGCTTTGTGTTTGGCACAGGAGGGGGGACCTTCCAGACAATCTGGGTGACCCTGCTGCATGAGCTGACGCCCAGCGAAAAACTCGGACGGGTGGCGAGTATCGACCTCCTGGGATCGTTTTGCTTGCAGCCAGTGGGCTTTCTTCTGGCAGGCTTGGTGGCCGACTCGCTGGGGCCACTATGGGTGTTCCTCGGCGCGGGACTGCTCAATCTCGTCCTCTATACCTTTCCGCTGTTCTTGTGTGGCATCCGCGAGGTCAACTAGCCGGGAGTCGATGCAGAGCTTGCGTTCCGAGGAAGACCATGCTATGAAGTAACCGTGGTTGCGGTTCACTGCAGACGATGAGATGGGAACAAGCGCGCCATGGCGAACGAGCAATTGTCCTGGGTATTGCTGCTTTACACACTGCCGCGCGAACCCTCTGCACCGCGCGTCGCCGCCTGGCGCAAGCTCAAGAAACTGAACGCGCTGCTGCTGCATGACGCGGTCTGGGTGTTACCTGCCAGACCACCGCTCATTGAGCATTTTCGCTGGCTCGCGGCTGAGGTTGGCGAGTCGGGTGGCGAGGCGCATGTGTGGATCGCTGAGCAAGGGCTGCCAGGGCAAGACGACGCGCTCGTCGCGCTCTTTCAGGCGCAGGCCGAGGCGGGATACCAGGCGATCCTTGCTGCGCTTGATACGCGGGAAGCGGAGCCAGCGACGCTGGCGCGGCGCTATCAAGCCGTCGCAGCGTGTGATTACTTTCACGCCCCATCAGCAGAGACGGCGCGCGCTCGGCTAGAGGCATTGGGGATCGCGAAGGTGAAATCCCCTGCGGCGGAAAGGCGAGAAGTGACACGACGAGAAGTGACACGAAAGGAGGGATGAGATGCGGTGGGTCACCTGGGCTGGCATTGGCATCGATCGTATGGCGTGCGCCTGGCTCATTCGCCGGCATATCGATCCCGAGGCACAGTTTCTCTTCATTCCCGAGGGCAGCGCCACCTTCCCGCCTGATGCGGAGCCGTTTGATATCCCAGGGACGCGGCTCTCGCATCACCAGGGACGCTGTTCGTTTGCGACGTTCCTCGCAGCATATGACCTAGACGATCCGGTGCTGGCGCATATTGCGCGCATTGTAGATGAGGCGGACACCGTGCAGGACGTTGAACTCGAGCCGGCGGCCGCGGGCGTTGATCTGGTCTGTCGCGGACTCCGTCGCATCAGCTCTGATGATCACATTGCGGTTGACTACGGCGTGATACTCTATGACGCGCTCTACGCGCAGTTGGGGGCAGGAGGCTAGCCGGATGTTTCCTGCTTGGCACATTGCGCTAACCTCACTCATTACCGCGGCGCTTACTGCGGCGCTGGCCTGGGTCACTATGGCTCGCCGCCGAGCGAACTCAGCAAGCCAGGCACCAATAACAAGCGCAAGCTCGCTTGTGGACGCGCTCGTCATCGGGATTGCCGCAGGATTGGGAGTGTTGCTCTGGCGGTTGGGTGCAAATATCCCAGCGCTCAACGATGATCCGATTCCTGGCGTCAGCCCCGCCGATGTGCTCAGTGGACCAGTCGCCTTCGTCGCCGTTGGCGTCTACACCGGGCTGCGTGGCGCTTCAGAACGGTGGGCGTCAGCGCAAGCGCTGGCTGTTCTGGTCGCGCTCGTCGTCAACATCGTCACGATCTGACACTCACCGTTTTGCTGCTGATCGGACCGCATTGAGAACAAGAGCAAGCATGGCGGCGCAGACATGCGCAAGGAAGGAGGGGTGGAGATGCTTGAACTTCGTGGATATGTCGATCTTCCGCCGCCACGAAACGACGGGACAAGCGAGTTCGATCATGGTGATGTCCACCGGGCCACCGGTCGCGTCTTTGTCGCACACACCGCAGCGAATACCGTTGAGATCGTGGATGGTCTCACCCATAAGCACCTCAAGACCATTCCAGGCTGTCCAGAAGGTAGTGGTGTGCTGTGCGCACAGGAAGAAGGAATCGTCTTCGCGGCGGCGCGCGGCGCGGGGAAGGCGCTCGTCATCGAAGCGGCCACCGGGCGAACGCTGAGCGAGATCACCGTTGGCCCCCGACCCAATGGGCTGGCCTGGGACATTCAGCGCAAGCGCCTGCTCGTGGCGGATGTGCAGGAGAACCAGGCGCTGCTCCTCTCCCCGGTCGGCTCCTCATGGGACTCCTCCTGGCAGACTGATCTGACAGTGCCGCTTCCCGGTCGGCCACGGTGGTGCGTCTATGATGCCCCACGTTCCCGCTTTCTCGTCAACATTCGTGAGCCAGCGTGTGTCGCAGTCCTTTCAGCGGTCAGCGGTGAGCAGGTTGCATTGTGGCCCGTTTCCGCGGCAGGACCGCATGGCTTGGACCTCGATACTGATGGAGAACGCGCCTTCGTCGCCTGCGACGCTGGAGTAGTGGCCGCACTCGAGCTAGAAGATGGGCACGAGGTGGGCCAGGCGCCTATCGCAGGCCCGCCGGACGCCATCTGGTACAACGCGCGACGTCAGCGATTGTATGTAGCTATTGAAGACCCTGGTGTGGTTGACGTGATCAACACCCAAACCATGACCCTCGAGGAAGAGATTTCCACCGAGCGTGGGGCACATACCACCGCGTTCGACCCCGCCCGCCAACGGCTCTATGTCTTCCTACCTGCTACCTGCCGTGTCGCCGTGTATGACGAGCGTGCAGCGCCAGCGTCGTAACCGTGGCAAGCCGTGCCAGCAAAATAGCGGCTCGTGAGATGCGGTGTTTCAGAAGAGAGGCGAGATCATGAAGTGGATCACCCGCGAACACGTGAAGGTGGATCGTGTGGCCTGCCCCTGGCTCATCAAGAAATTCGTGGACGACGACGCCGAGTTCCTCTTCGTTCCTGCCGACCAGGTGATGGAGATCGCCACACGTGAAGGAGCTACCCCCTACGATGTGAAAGACGTGGAGTTAGGACATCATGGCAAGGAGTGCTCCTTCGAAGCGATCCTGAAGAAGTATCAGCTCGACCAGGACTCTGCGCTAGTCCTGCTGGGCAAGATTGTCAACGGCGCCGACACCGATAACACGCTCTGGAATCAGCCTGAGGGAGCGGGATTGGAGGCCATCGCCGAGGGCTTCCGTCATCTTGGCTATGCAAATGACCACGAGCAAAACGCCGCCGAGTGGATCGTCTACGACGCGCTCTACGCCTACTGTCAGGCGATAGTGGCGCAGGGCAAGCCTAATGGCGCGTTTAAGGAATGACAGCGGGAGAGCTGGTTGGCGGGCACGAGACACCCATCCATCTGGATCCAGCCTGCAGCGAGGGCTAAAAGGACGCCGCGGCGTGCTGCTGGGCGTGGCCGTTTTGGTCACGCTCACAGCCATCGCACTGCTCACGGCGTGCTTGTACGGCGTGGTTGCGCCACTGCTTGCAAGCGTCTTAGCCGGACCGCCCACCATCCTGCCCGCCGCCACGTCCGCTGCGTCCAGTAGCAGCGTTCAGGCGACAGCCACCGTCGCGGCGACTGCGACGCCTGGGAACAGGGACTGGGACACGTTCACCCTCTACGACGGCGGTTTCCGCGTGGACGTGCCGGGCGTGCTCGGCTCGTCACATGGCTACTTCATCAACGACTTCAGCGGGCAGGGCGTCGACTTAGCCTACAATGGGGCCACCCTCTCTACGCCGCTTCAGCGTCTGGAGGCGGGGTCAAGATGTCAGTGCTCTACTCGACCAAGATCACAGACCACAACATCTGCCCACAGGGCGGAACCCCCATCCAAGCTGGCGCTGGGAACACCCGGATTCCAGCATGGCAGCGCGATCAGGGTGATACAGTGTACCTAAACCTGGTCCTCAACGGCGTCGCCATCGAGATTCACATGACTAGCCGGAGCGGGCAGCCGGTCTTGCCGCAGTACGCTGACATCTGGACTCATATGCTTGCCTCCATCGCGCCTCTGCCTGGGCTGCCAGCGAGCACAACCCATCCATGTGGCTAATCGCCGGCGTCGCACAGGGTAAGCGCCTTCGATTTAGAGACAGACGCATCCTTGGGAAAGGGTCTGCTGTGCGCGATGTCCGCCTGATCATGACGGCGCGAGGGCTGCGCCAATTCGGCTACAGCATGGTCGCGGTCGTGCTGGCGGTGACGCTGAGCCGCCAGGGTATGTCGCCAATCGGCATCGGCGTGATTGTCTCGGTGTCGCTGGCAGGTGATCTACTTGGCACCCTGCTGATTGGGCGCAGAGCCGATACCTGGGGACGGCGGCGCACACTGGTCGTGTTGGCGCTTCTCATGGCCGCGACGGGGCTCGTCTTTGGCTTCGTCGGGTGGTATCCACTGCTGTTGGTCGCCGCTTTCTTTGGCACCCTCGGAACCTCCGCCTCCGAGACGGCGCCGTTTCTTCCCATTGAACAGGCTATGCTGGGCCAGGTGGGCGAGGCTCACGACAGCACACGTCGGTTTGCCACCTATAACCTGGTGGCGGTGATGGCGGCGGCAGTCGGCGCGTTGGCAGCTGGATTGCCTGATCTGTTGACCAACTACGGGACGCCGCAAGATCTGAGCCTTGCCCTGATATTTGCGCTCTATGCCAGCGCTGCACTCCTCGTGGCATTTCTGGCGGTCCGACTCTCGCCAATAGTTGAAGCGCCCAACGTGGGACAAGCGGTTGCACCCCGAGCTGACGCCAGTGTAGGCGATGTGCCAACCCAGCGGAGACGCGGGGACATTTGGCCCTCACTCCCGCACTCGCGACGCACCGTGCTGCGCCTCTCCGGCCTCTTTAGCCTCGACGCCTTTGCTGGCGGGCTGATCGCGCAAACGTTGATGGCGCTCTACTTCCACCTGCGCTTTGATGTCTCGCTCGGCCTGCTCGCCGTGCTGTTCTTTGGGGCGAATCTGCTGTCCGCACTGTCCTTCCTGGCGGCTCCTGCGCTGGCGCGGCGGTTCGGTCTGCTCAACACAATGGTCTTCACGCACCTGCCCAGCAATATCTTGTTGCTCTTCGTGCCCCTCATGCCCACATTTTCGTTGGCCGCCGCCATCCTGCTGCTCCGGCAGTGCCTCTCGCAGCTTGATGTGCCTACCCGTCAAGCCTACACCATGGCGCTGGTCACCCCTGGTGAGAGAACGGCAGCGGCCAGCGTCACCTCGGTCGCCCGCAGCGCAGGCGCAGCGGTGAGTCCTGCGCTTGCCGGAGCGTTGCTGCGCGGTTCGCTGCTAGCCCTTGGCGCCCCATTCTTGATCGCTGGAGGACTCAAGGCAATCTATGACCTCGTGCTGTGGGCGCTTTTCCGCCATGTGCAGATGCCTCAAAGCGAGATAAGAACCAAGCCTGCAGAAGACAATACTGGGATTCAAGCGCTCGATAGCCTTCGAGCCACATCCGAGTGAGAACTACTGGATTGGCTTGCGTGATTGTGCTGTGGCGGCGCCTGCACGAATACAACTTGACGCCATTCAGTGGTAGACTGCTGAGATGCGCGATCAAGGAGTGGAATTAGGCCCCGCCGAGAGGGGGAGATCAGTGCGCATCGTAGTACTGGGCGATCGAGACCTGCGGTACCTCACCCACCGCGAGCTCGATGCCGCCCTGGCGCTCTTCCCCGACAGCACACGAACTGGCTGGACCGCTACAGACGATCCAGCGGCGCGCCGTCTCGAGGACGCGTGTGGCGTGTGGCTCGTCCCCGGCAGCCCCTATCGCGACGATGAGACGGCCTATGCGGCGATTCGGCACTGTCTGGTCACGACCACACCCTTCTTGGGGACCTGCGCAGGCTTTCAGTATGCGTGTGTCGAACTGGCCCGCTCTCTGGCCGATCTGCCGTCCGCCCGCCATGCGGAGAGCGACCCAGGTGGAGACGAGCTAGTGGTCCAACCGCTCACCTGTAGCCTCTACGGAGAGCGCCGTCTGGTAATGCCGGTTCCTGGGACACGCCTAGCTCAGCTGTGCGGGGACGAGCCGTTCGAGGGCTTTCACTGGTGCGGCTATGGACTCTCGGAGCAGTATGTCCCGCTCCTCACTCAGCGCGGCGTGACGGTTGGGGCACGCGCGGCGGACGCCGGTGTCGAAGCGATCGAGCTGGGCGACCACCCGTTCTTTGTGGCCACCGCCTTTCAGCCACAGGTCGGCGCGAGCCAGACGGGGAGCCTCCACCCCGTCATCCACGCCTTTCTCGACGCTGCGCTCGAGGTCGCCCGTCGGCGCAACATCAACACATAATGCCGCTCATTTCGGGGCGCTTCCCTTCCAATTATCCGCCCTTAAGGATGCGCTCCATCGCGTTTAGCGCCTGCTGTTGCGCCTGTGGAACGGCGTGGGCCTAGAGTCGATGGGTAATATCTACGCTGGCATGCCCAAGGATGCGCTGAGCTTCGGGCGCTGGCACGCCTTGCGCCAGCATGAGTAATACCAAATAAGGACGTGTTGATGTAGAATAGAGGCATGGCAAGACGCATCAAGCTTTCGACAAAACTGAGTGTGGACGAACTGGAGCAGCGCTACCGTCGCGCCAGTGAGGGGATGGAGCGCAGTCACTGGCAGCTCCTCTGGCTCTTGGCGCAGGGCCACCCGGCGTATGTCGTGGCCCAGATGACGGGCTACTCCGCGTACTGGATCGGGCAGGTCGCGCGCCGCTACCACGACGAGGGAGCGGACGGCCTCGTCAATCATCGCCGGCGGGCGCATCGGCCCGCGCGGCGCCCCGATCCCCGCACGCTCTTGCCCACCACCCACGACCGCGAGGAGTTGCGGGCGGCGCTCGTGGGGCCGGCGCCGCAGGATGATGTGTGGAACAGCCGCACGGTGGCGGCGTGGCTGAGCGCGCGAGCGGGGCGACGGGTGAGTGCCCAGACGGCGTTGCACTATCTGCGCCTGCTCGACTTCACTCCCCAAGCCCCGCGACCACGCCACACCAAGGCGGCCAGCCAAGAGGAGCGCGCCGCCTGGAAAAAAAGCTGGAAACCAAGGTAGCGGCGGTGCACGAGGCGCATCCAGGGGCGGCGGTGGAGGTCTGGGCAAGCGATGAGCATCGCATCGGCCTCAAGCCCATCCTGCGCCGCATCTGGGCGCCGCGAGGACAGCGACCGGTAATCACGATTCATCCGCGCTATCGCTGGCGGTATCTGTGCGGCTATGTCCATCCCGCCTCGGGACGGACACAGTGGCATCTGGCTCCTCAGGGATCAACGTCGAGCTCTTCACCCGCTCGCTGGCCGCCTTTGCGCAGCAGGCAGGAGCAGGTCCTGGCAAGGAGATCGTGCTGGTGGTGGACCAGGCGGGGTGGCACATGAGCCAACGGGTGCGTCATCCCGCCCCACGTGCATCTCGTGCCCTTGCCCCCCTACACCCCGGAGCTTGCAGCCGGCCGAGCGCTTGTGGACCTACTCGAACACGCCGTTGGTCAACCGCCGTCCAGCGGATCTGGAGGAGCTCGACACGCTCCAGCTGGACCGCTGCGCAGCGCTGCAGACCGATCCCGCCCTGAGAGCGACCATCCAATCAGCGACGCACTATCACTGGTGGCCTGCTGATTATTCACCAATAACATGACGCCCGGCTGTATGGCGAAGGTCGTGAATGCGGATTAGGGGCAGGCATGATGGAGATGCGTGCCTCCACAGCGACATCATGACAAGTGGGCAACAGGTCGTCTGAATTAGCCTGGGCACAGGACATCATATCCACTCTGTGCCACGCGTGAGGAAGAGATATGACATCAGCACGTCGCGGATCTCCTCCAACTCCTCGGCGTTCAGCCCCGCCCACGCACGATCCAGCCCTGGGATCTCAACGACATACGCATCCACCGCGGCGCCGATAGTCGGATGTCCTTGTGCACGGCTGTAATCCATGAACTCCTGCGCGGTCAGGTCGTCGGTCCAGTAGACCCACTCCTTGACCAAGTCCTAATGTTCCATCGTATTCCTTCTTCCGACGTCATGGGTCTCGGTCAACAGCATCAAGCTCGCATTTCTCTGCCAAGCACTGCGACGGCGATCGCTACGCATTGTGCCCTTCATATTGACGATACGTCGGATGGCCTCATGGGAAACGCCGTACTCTGCTGCCAGAAGGCGGAGCGACTCACGCCTCGCTCGTTTCTGAATCTGCGGCCAGAGGTCTGAAGGAAGCCGATGTGGCCGTCGATCAGCCGATTGCTCTCGACGAGCCTCTGACAGATGCGGCGGGAAATAGGCTAGAAAGTCAGGTGCTATGTGGGCTGAGCCAGTACCTTCCAATTTATTGCACATGCGACATGGCGCCTCACCGACACCTCTTCACCTTGTGCGACAAGCGCCGTATGTCGGTCATGTGACTTTTGGAGGTTGCTAGCTACCGTATCATCGAAGCGCAGATCATGGATTGAGAGCGGCGCTTATCATTCAGCGCTTTCCAAGGAATCGCAGATTGTCTCCAAGAACCTCGCTGACGCCACACCATCGGCTACACGATGATCTATCGTCAGTGTCAGCGAGGCCTGTGGAATGGCGTACAGCGCGCCGTTTCTGGCTACCGCCTGCTCCGTCACCTGCCCCATCGCCAGGATCGCCGTCTGATCAGGGTCCACAATCGCCACGAACGCGCTGACGCGATGCATCCCGAGGTTGCTCACCGTGATCGCCGCTGGGGCAAGGTCTGCCTGGGTGAGCACGCCCGCCCGCCCGCGCGCCGCCGCCTCTGTTACGGACTGAACAAGATGTGAAAGCTCTTGTTGATCTGGCTCAGCGATGGTGGTGACCAGCAGTGTATCGTTCCCGGCGATGGCCAGCCCGACGTCGGCCTGCGGCAATGCGCGTAGCCATGGACCCTCGGCGCGCCACAGCGTATTGATGTTCGGATGCGCCCGCAGCGCCAGCGCCACTGCACGCAGGATGAGGTGTGTGTACGTCAGACCGGCGAGACCGGCGGCGCGCTGCGCGTCGAGCCAGGCCCGCGCACGTGTCATATCCGCCGTTGCCATCAGCGTGATCTGCGGAGTCATCTGGACTGACCGTGTCAGCCGCTGGGCGATCACCTGACGATGGCGTGGAACATCGCGATCCCGCATCCTGGCTAGCGGCTGCCCTGTCTCCCCAGGAACTGTCGCAGAGGCAGTCCTAGTGGACGCCACAACCGGCGACGCTTGAATAGGTTCTGCAACAGCGGTCATCGCGCCGATCAGCGCCTCGACATCTCTCCGCTCGATACGCCCGTCCGGTCCGCTGCCACGCACACTGGCGATTTCAATCCCATGCTCCCGCGCGAGCCGCCGCGCCACCGGTGACGCCAGCACGGAAACGTTGTGCCGCCTCACCGAGGTTCCTTCGGGATGCGCCTCGTCGCCCATACCCACCCCAGTTGTCTGCGCGCCGTTTGACGCGCCAGCCTCCCCCGCTGTGAGCAGATAGGCGATCACGGTTCCCGCCTCGACAGTCTCTCCGGCCTGGCGCTCGATCTTCGCCATCGTGCCGGTAAAGGCGGATTCGACGGTCAGCGCCGCCTTATCTGTCTCCACCTCCAAGAGCGGCTCGCCTATCGTGACGCGCTCGCCTTCGCGCTTGCGCCATAAGAGGATGCGCACCTCATCCGACGTCTGGCCCAGCGCAGGCATGCGCACTTCTTGTGGCACGTGGCTTCTCCCGTCATGCGCAAATGGATCGCGCCACCGATACGATACGCTCGATGGATGGCGTGACCGCCGCCTCCATGATCGGCGCGAATGGCAGCGGCGTGTCATAGGTCGCCACGCGCTTGATCGGCGCCTCCAGCGAATACAGGCACTCATCCGCCGCGCGCGCCGCGACTTCGGCGCCCCAACCGCCGCTCAGCGTGTCCTCGTGGACGATCATCAGCCGTCCCGTCTTGCGCACTGACGCCCACAGCGTCTCCGTATCCAGCGGAAACAGCGAGACCGGGTCGATGACCTCGCACTCGATCCCTTCGCGCGCCAGCTCTTCCGCCGCCGCAAGGCTGCGATAGAGGCTCAGGTGTGTCGCCACGACGGTGACATGGACGCCCTCGCGCTTGACGATCGCTTTATCCAGCGGGAGCAGATACTCTTCCCTTGGGGACGGGCGCGGTCAAGTCAAGCCCACCCGCCTGCTGGCGACCCTTGCTGCCATAGAGCAGTTTGTGTTCGAAGATCAGCACCGGGATTGTCGTCGCGCACCGCACTCTTGAGGATGCCCTTGGCGCTGTAGGCGTCCGAGACGCTGACCACCTTCAACCCGGGGACGTGCGTGAAGTAGCTCTCCGGACACTGTCCGTGCTGCGCGCCTCGATGTGTCGCCCCCACCGGCGCGCGCATCACCAAGGGAACGCGCAGCTTGCCGCCCGACATATAGCGCATCTTCGCCGCCTGATTCACCAGCTCGTCCATGCACTCGAAGAGGAAGTCCGCGTACTGCATATCAGCGATGGGACGCATGCCCATCAGCGCCGCACCAGTCGCCGCGCCCGCGATGGCCTTCTCGCTGATTGGCGTGTCGATAATGCGCTCATGGCCGAACTCCTCGACCAGGCCAAGGTACACGCCGAACGCGCCGCCGAAGCCCCCCTCGACGCCGATATCCTCGCCGATCAAGAAGACATCCTCGTCACGGCGCATCTCCTCGGCGATGGCCTCACGTAGCGCCTCCGCGATCGTCAACCGGCGCTCGGCGCTCGCTGGCTGCGCGCTTTCAGCAGCTGTTTCCTCTGAGGTCGTTTCAGGCATACACGTCCTCCAGCGCCTGTTTCGGCGTCGGGTCAGGCGAGTTCCGCGCGAACTCCACCGCATCGTCAAGCTCGGCCTCGACCTCGGAGACGACACGCTGCAGCGCCCTGGCATCCATACGGCCAGCCGTTACCAGCGCCTCCCCCAGCCGCGCGATCGGGTCGCGGCTCTTCCACTCCGCTTCCTCTTCCCGCGTGCGATAGCCGCGCGCGTCGCTGCGACTATGCCCAGTAAAGCGATAGGTCTTGCACTCCAGTAGGATCGGCCCAGCGCCCGCGCGAATCCGCTCCAGCGCGGCGCCGGTCGCTGTGTGTACCGCCAGCACATCCATGCCATCGACGATCTGCGCGCTGACGCCATACGCCGCCGCGCGCTCGGCCACATCGGCGAGCGCTGATGTCATGGTATAGGGCGTCGAGGCGCCGTACAGGTTATTCTCGCAGACGTAGAGGATCGGCAGCCGCTTCACCGCCGCGAAGTTCAGGCTCTCGTGGAAGGCTCCCTCATTCGTCGCGCCCTCGCCAAAGAAACATATCGCCGCCTGCTGGCTCTTGCGCAGCTTGAACGCCAGCCCCATCCCGACGACGACCGCGTTCCCCCCGCCGACGATGGCGATGGCTGGCAGCATGCCGACCGCCGGATCGCCGAGGTGCATCGAGCCGCCCTTGCCGCCACAGCATCCCGTCGCCTTGGCGTAGAGTTCCGCCATCGCAGCGCGCGTGGAGACGCCCTTCGCCAGCGCGTGCCCATGTGGCCGGTGCGTCGAAGTGATCCAGTCGGTGTGGCTGAGATGATCGCAGACGCCCACCGCGACGGCTTCCTGCCCCTGATACTGGTGCAGCGTGCCCGCGATCTCTCCTTGCAGGAAGAGATAGTAGACGCGATCCTCGAACATGCGAATCAGCAGCATCCGGCGGTAGAGCGCCAGCAGCCGCTCGGTCTCCAGCCCCTCCAACTCACCCATGTCGCAGGCCTTTCACCTTCCACCCGCTTCACGCGCGTCCGCTGCTGCCATATACGCGCATCAGCTCCTGTATCTTCTCACTCATTCGCGCTTTGCCCGCGTTCATCACGTCGGCCGATTTGTGCGAGCCGAGGATCAGGTGAACGTCTGCCGTTTCTGGCTGCGCCTGGATGCTCTGGCGCAGCCCCGCGAAGAACGTGCGCTTCAGGATGGTGCCCACGTTGAACTTGACCACTCCGGCGGCGATGGCGCGTGGCGCGGCATCCGGAGGAAAGCTCGTCCCGCCGTGTATCACCAGCGGCGTCGAGATGCAGCGAGAGATCGCCTCCAGATGCTCCAGATCGACGGGCGCATACCGCGTGGTCAGCAGATGCACGTTGCCGATCGAGACGGCCAGGCAATCCACCCCGTCTGCGCCACGAACGCCGCCGCCTGTTCGGGGATCGGTAAAGCTCGCCTGCGACTCGTCCACGTCGCCACCGATGAAGTCGGGCAGCCGCCCTAATTCACCTTCTACTGCGATGCCACGCGCATGCGCAGCACGCGCCAACTCGCCAACTTGCGTCACGGCGTCGTCCCATCCCCACGCTGAGGTATCCAACATCACCGCGTTGAAGCCGCTCTCGACGCCGCGCAACGCCTGATCCAGCGTCTGCGCCTCATTGAGCAGGAGCGATACCGGAACGCGTGCCTGCTCAGCCACCACGCGCCCCAGCGCCCCCAGCGCCTCGACGCCGCCCTGGTCCAGCCAGTCTCGGTCCGCCATCATGCAGCCGAAGCCAAGAATTACCGGTGATTTCTCGGCCTCCGCTGCTTCGAGCGCCGCCTCCAGCGAGTGCAGATCCCACGCCTCGAAGTAGCCGAGCGCATACCTTTCACGACGCGCGCGCTCGAACAACTCGGTCATAGGGACGAGCGACATCTCTTCTCTATCTCCATTGGCTACAGGCACGCGTCCAAAGTAGGCGCCAGTCGATCATCGCAGCCAGAGCCCGAACAACCCCGTATTTTAAGGGCTTTCCTCAGGTTGCGTCAAGCCGCTGGCGCGCTGTTCAAGCGGAATAGCCGCGCACATCCGGCCACTTGCCACGCCGCTTTATCGCCCGTCAATTCGCAAGGGCAGCGGACGCTCCCGCGAGAACGCTTCCGCCTGCTCACGGGTGAAGATGCCCGTCGTGCAGCCGAGGCGCATGCAGCATGACGCTCCGATCGCGCTGGCGAAACGCAACGTTTCGGCCTGATCTAATCCCAGCATCATGCCCGCGATGAATCCTCCTGCGAAGGCGTCGCCAGCGCCCGATGAGTCCACGAGCGTCACCTCGAACGCCGGAGCCTCGATGACTTGCGCTTGGTCCATCAGTAGCGAGCCGCGTCCGCCCCTGGTGATCACCACCGTCGCGCACCCTGCGCACAAGAACGCCTCGGCCTGGCGGCGTGGCTCCTCCTCCCCCGTCAGATGTTGCGCCTCTTCGTCGTTGGGCAGAAAGACATCGACGAAGGGCAGGACGCGCTCAAGATCACGCAGCGAGGCTGAAGCGTTGCCCGCAGGCACGACCACGTCGAGCGCCGTACGAACGCCAAACGAACGAGCGAGTTGGAAGAGCGCGGCCAGGTCATCTTGCGCGAGATCAGGCAAGATCATGTAGCCGCCCACATAGAAGACGCTGGCCTCGGCAAGTGCCTCCCAGTTGATATCGTCGGCGCCGAAGTCGGCGTTGGCTCCGAACGTATGGATGAATCGCCGGTCCTCGCCAATCACCGGCAGGATCACCGTCTTCGAGGTTCCGAATCTCTGCGAAGTCGAGATCCCGGATGTCTCGACGCCCTTGCGCGCCAGATCCTGCGTGATGAACGCGCCATAGCTGTCATCGCCCACTTTCCCAGCCACACGCGCCTGTATTCCCAGGCGGGCGAGCGTGGTCGAGGTATTGGCGGCGCAGCCGCCCGAATCCATCAGGAAATCTTCGGTGGCGACTAGTTGTCCTGCCTCTGGCAGCGCGACGAGCGGCGGCACGAAGAGATCGGCGACCAGAATGCCAGCGCAAAGGACAAAGGATGGATCCGACGTCATCGTGTCCAGGCCTACTTTCAGACAATCCTGTTTGCAGCCTCCGACAGGCTGGGTGCAGATTCCAGCGCTCGCGCAATATGTCCGTTCGTGGCACTAATAAGAAGCCATCGGCGATACCGATGGGAATCCGTGCACTCGCATAACCACCTACCGCCTCCCCCAAAAGCTTCTAACGTCTTCAAACCTGGCGTCGAGGGTATCGCGTCAGTAGTATATACAGTCAACGGCGCAAGCCAGCGCGACGCGACGCCACTACTTATGATGTTCCGTATGTTCTCCTTTGCCCTAACATGGAAATGGGGACGTCTCGTTTGCGGTTGTTATGCCTGCGCTAGGCGCTACGACGTCGATCACTGGTTCGCTTCGTGCGCTTCATGTTGACGATGCGTCGGATGGCTTCATGGGAGACTCCATAGTCCTCTGCGAGATGCCGGAGTGACTCACGCTTGGCCCGTTTCTGGATCTCAGGCCATACCTCTGGAGGGAGGCGATGTGGTCGCCTCACGGGAGGTCGTCCTCGTGAAGGCTGTGGCGCTTCGAGCGGGAAGTAAGCGGGGAACTCCGATGCGGCCTGGATCGAGCCGGTGCTTGGCAGTGTATCGCGCTCGCGTATTGGTACCCCGTCGGGTCCGCCGGTCCGATATTTGGTTTGACGCTGGGCGTCATCCAGCGCAAAGAAGCCAGCGAACTCCAGGCGCAACTTCACTTTCGTCACGTACTCATCCTGGGCGCCACTTTCTCACACAACTGCCTCACCAGCCGGTTGCGCTGCTCTTGTGTCGCGGCGTCCATGCGCTGGCAATATTCGCTTGGAATGACCTGCTGGCGCGCTGAGGGCCGTAGATGGCGGCTCATCATGACTTTTTGCTCTTCGCGGTATCCAGCATGCCATGGAGGTGCGCCGCCGCGCGTTCAATGTCGTGATGTTTGTACTGGCCAGCTCTTATCTCAGCCGACAAGACGCCACAACGGTGCATACGTTCGAAGTCCCCGTAGGGGAATGTGTTGCGTTCTTTTGTGTCCTCGGACTTCTCGTCGTCGACACCCAGATACCACTGCGCGTATGCGCGGAACCCCTGGTCTTTGATGAACGCGTTTTCCTCCTGTGCAGACGGCTGATGCTCGCTCCACTGGTCGCGCTCATCCAGCGCAACACGCCCTTTCTCGATCAACTGCTTCGCATGCTCGAACGCGCTCTGGTTCAGTTTTGTCGCCATCCTTGCGCTCTCCCATCTTCATCCGCCCGTGAGGCGGATACTTTGACTCCCGGCGGCGCCGACCGGCAAGCGCCACATCGCCACGATGCTCGTCACCTCGGCGCTCATCCAGCCACTCGCAATCTACTGGCGGCTGCGCGGCGCGCTCCGCTGGCGCGTCTGGTTCCTGTGAGCCGCTCGTTAGTCACGACCTTTTTGCCTGTCAGTATGGTACGCCAGCACGATCCGCGACTACTGGTCGCGTTCGATTCGGCGGGTCACGAGGTTCTGTGCTGGGGAGGCGCCTTTGCTGTAGCAGATTGCCCAGCCTCCACGGGATCAGGCGCCTGGGCTTCCTCATATTTGGGTGGGAGGGCGTCGTCGTGATGATCCGTACGCTCGTGCTCAATCGACTGCTCATCGGTCTCCATCGCCGCCGCGCCCTCGTGATGCTGCAGGTCTTCGGTCGGCGAGCCGGCCGTGGGTCCGGCGGCGCCACGCGTGGTGTTGTGCGCCTGCACCTCATGGATGATCGAGGCGAGATCGGCGGCGGTCTGTCGCTGTCCGGAAGCCCAGGAATTGACTTCCGCTCCCAGCAAGAGGATGAAGGCGAAGTAATAGAAAAAGACCAGGATCACGATCGCGAATCCGGCCACCGAGCCATAGTTGCCCGGCTTGAGGAAGTTGTTTTGGTAGAGCGGGAAGAGTAGCTCATAGAGAACCAGCAGCGCCGCGCCTACCAGCGTTCCCTTCCAGACTTCTTTCCAGTGGACCGGGCGGTTGGGGACGACGATGTAGATCGCGCCAAAGAGGACGACCGCCACAATGAAGGCGCTCACGATGCCCAGCACACGCGTCAGCGCTTTATTCACTTCGCCAGAGAAGAGCGCCTGTGCGATCGCGTCGGAGGCAGAGGAGGCGAGGAAGAGGATCGGCACGAGGACAACAAAGAGCAGCACCATCAGCAAGGCCATGATGTTCTGGTGAAGCGCGTCGCGCGGGCGCAGGCGGAAGATGACACTCAAGGCGCTCTCGATGGTGATGAAGAGCCGTGAGCCGGTGAAGAGCGCGAGCAGCAGACCAAGCACGAAGAGCCAGCCAGTGCTTTTACGCAGGTTGGTCAGCACCGCATCCACGATCGCGCCGCCGGTGGCGCCAGGGAGCGTCGAGGCGAGACTCTTGGAGAGGGAGGCCAGCGCGTCAGGCGAGAGGTTGTTGAGCGAGAGACCGGCGATGGCGAGCAGCACAAGGAAGAGCGGGAAGATGGCCATGAGCAGGGAATAGGCGAGCAGACCAGAGAAGTTGAAGATCCAGTCGTTGCTACACTTCTTCCAGAAGTCCAGAAGCGTTTGCTTCCAGCGCTCCCACCGCGAGGGCGAGTCGGCGACTGCGGCTGTCTGGTATTGTCCTTCTTCGAGAGAGCTGCTCATCACGGCGCTCCTTGCTATTCTTGCGGCACACAGTACTCTTCTGGCGCACCATGGGGCTTCGTATGATCCAGTACACTCATCCTCCCTTTGGAAAGGGCGAGGACGAGGTACGTGACTGCAAATCACCATGAGCCGTGGAGTCCGCTGACCCGCTGTTTGCTTCAGAGCCTACGCCGGCACAGCGTCGTGCCGGCGTAGCTGCCACGTAACTCTGCCATTGCTTGACCTTATTGGGCTTTCGCCCGCCGCAAGCCGCCGGGATTTCAACCCGTGCGGTGAGGCGGTTGGGGGCGTTCGCCATGCGTCCTGCGTCCATTGCCGTGTCCTCCCCGTTGTGCGAGAAGAGGTGGGCAGGACATTTTGCACCGCACCAAGCACCTCCTCTTACGGGGTTCCGTGGAATGTCGTTCCCACGGGTAAAAGCCGTAACCCGTCTTGGACGAGGTGCGCTCCGCTTGAGCGGCGGTCGTTGAGCTCACCACGCCACGCCGCGATGGAGTCAACCTCCAGTGGGTTCGGGCAGAACCTTCGGGCGCTAACGTGAGCCGTTGGGCTGTGCGTAGCCTGAGAATCCGCCGGGCTTTAGCCCGTGCGGAGTGTCAAACTGCTATTGCTTACTGGCGTCAGGAGTCGCTTCCTGCGCGGTGTCTGCCGCCTTCTGCAAGACATTGCCGCTGGCCTCGCCCATCATCTGACGCTCGGCGTCCGTTGAGGGAATCGAGAGGCCGACCAGCGCTCCCGCCGCCAGCGCGGCTCCGGCGACGACAAGTGGATTCTCATCCCAGGCGCCAGCCAGCCAGCCACGCGCGCGCTGCGCCTGCCATTGCGCCTGCTCCGCCATGTCGCCAGCGCGTTCCTTGACGGTGTCCGTCATCTCCTGTGCGCGGTCACCGGCATCGCTCATCTTGTCCTTGGCGGCGCCGGCCATCTGGCTCATCTTGCCGTTCTCCTCACGAGACGGCTGAGAGGAGCCATACTGACTGCTCCCATACTGGCCATAGCGGTCATACGGATAGCCGCTGGCAGAGCGCCCATAGCGGCCGTAACCCTGATCGTAATAGCCCGACTCGTCGCGCGGACGCCAGCGATCACGCTCCGCCGCTCTGCGCCGCGCGCTCAGGAAGAGCCAGCCCACGCCGATGCCTATCAGCGCCGCCGGAAGCGGATTCTCCCGGATGCTGTCCATCAGCCCCGAACCGGTGTCTTTGGCTGTATCGGCGATATTGCTCGCCATGTTTTGCACCCTCCCTACTGTTGCATCATGAACGGCGCCGCCGACTGTTTCCTTTGCCTGATCCATCAGTCGCTGCGGACTCAACTTCTCCTGGATGGCATCAATCGTCGAGCTCATATTGGCCCGAGTATCCTCGATGTCGCCGCGGATCGCATCCGTCTCGTCGGTGGCGTCGTCGCGCGCCTCCGGCTGCGCCTCCACGACATCCGCCTCTTCGTAGAGTATCTCGCCGTCGTGGGCGCGGTTCGCCACGCCGATGTCATCGCTGATGTCATCGCTGATGTCATCCTCCAGGCCAGCGAGGCCCGGTTCGTCACGCATCGTCGGATCTTCTTCGTCACCAGCGTTCCAGCCACGTCCCTGCGCGAACTCGTCACCGGGGGTCTCATGGCCTTCAGGACCTACGCGGTCTGCTCTTTCGCCCATTGCGCATCCTCCTTGATGGTCTCAACTGTCTGACGTGGCACGAGGTCAGTCTTCTTGAGCGTGTCGTAGCCGCGCCACGCCATGATGGCTCCAATCGCAAGCACGATGATCGCCACGACGAGGAAGCCGAGCCAGATCGGCCAGCCGAAGAGGTTGGTCAGCCCGTACGCGATCGCCCAGAGCAGGGCGATGAACCCGGCGTAGGCAATAAGCCCGCCACCGACCAGCACGCCGGAGCTTTTTCCGATGCGGGCGGCTTTCTGCGTCATCTCGGTTGTGGCGAGCTGCGTCTCCTGGCGGATCAGCGTGCTCATGTTGCGTGTCAGGTCACTGAACAACTCGCCGAGTGAGCGTTCCTGTGGTCGTGTATCTTGTCTGGCGTCTTGTTCCATGTCCTGTCTGGTTTCCATCCTTGAGAACCTCCAGATCTCTCAGCAGGCGCTTTTGGGTTCGCCGTCTGCCATTTGCGCGCCATCCGCCATCATGCGCGTGCATAACGGCATATGGAAGGAGCGGCTAGCTGGACGCGTCCTGCGCCCGACTAGCGATAGCGATCGTTGTAGCGATACTGCCTTGATTGCCCGGATTGTCCGGATTGTCCAGACTGCCATGAGCCCGAAGACCGGCTCTGCCTGCCCATGCCGCTCTTGAGGAAGCGTGAGGCCAAAAGCCCCAGCGCGAACGCGCCGCCGAGAAAGAGCGCCGGATTGCGACGCGCCCAGTCCTCAGCGTCCGCCATGATGTCGCGCGCATCATGACGCTGCAGATAGCCGGAGAACCGGTCAACCTGCTCGGCGGCCTGATTGACGTACTGCGCGTAGCCGGACGTCTGATCGTTCTGGCGGAGGCTGTCGCCCATCTGGCGCATGGACGACGAGACTGTGCTCAATCCTTGCGCCGCCTGGTCCTTGCGCACGGCGATCTGCGAGGTCGCCGTCTGTTTCGCTTGCTCTGTCACGTCGCCTGCGGACTGCTTCATCTGGTCGGCCACCTGGCCGGCCTGTGAGGAGCCGCTCGTGGCGCTGCCTGTGGTCGTCGTTCCTGTTGTGGGCGTGTCATCCTTCTGACGGTTCGTGGACTGCGAGTTGCGCGTGGTCACATCGGGACTCCTTCCGGCTGGTGAGCAATCTCATAGGGAAGCAGACCAAAGAGCAGCGGCACGCCTTATGTGTGCTTGGTGGTCTTTGGGGAAGCGCCTCGACATGGCGTTCCTTCGCGATCGCCGAGACAAGATCAAGTATCAACTGTAATGGGCATGAGTGTCAAGGCGAGTCGAGGATAAAGACATGCAATCTCGCACACCATCGTAGAGCAACCGTTCATTGGCCAGCCGCTCCTGAATTACCCAGTAAATCAGGAGCGCGAGCGCGCTCTCCGCCAACTCGCCTGGACTCGCCTGGACTCGCCTTGATTAAGAAGGCGCCAACTGACGGTTCGCGAAACTACGGGCAAAGGTGAGGTCAGAATACGCGCATCCCGTATACTCCGCATACTCCGCATACTCCGCATACTCCAAAGGTCGATGGTATCAGCGCGTTCAAGGGGTCTCTCTCAGCACAGATGAGGCAGTTCGCATACCACGATTACGCGACCTACGTGAAAACATTGGCGGCTCTCGCGATGATGAGACCGAGCAGCTTGCCAGACGTGTAGTGGCTCGCGGATCAGGATAGTTGATAGGGCGACGAGGTAGAACCGTCTACCGACCACCCATCTATGCGCCGGCGCCGCTTGAGGCGTGGTTCTCCCTGAGGCGTCCAGCGTTGAGTTGCAACACATGACCGGCGAAATCCAGCCCTCGTAGATCGTGGACCAGAATCAAGGTTGTTCGAGTGGCCGTCAGCGCTCGCAGGGTCTCCATAATCTCCCGAGCTGTGGTCGCATCCAGATGCGCTGTTGGCTCGTCCAGCAGCCAGATCGGCGCATCCTTGAGGATGGCGCGCGCGATGGCGATACGCTGACGCTCGCCTCCACTGAGCCTCGCGCCGTTCTCGCCGACCAGTGTGTCGTAACCCTGTGGCAATGTCTCAATGAACGCGTGAAGCTGCGCCTGCCGCGCCGCCGCCTCAATCTCCTCGTCGCTGGCGTCGCCTTTGGCGAGCAGGAGGTTATCACGAATGGTCCCGTTGAAGATATACGTATCCTGCGCGATGACGCTCAAGAGAGAGAGCGCGTCATCGGGGTCATACGAGCGCAAATCGTGTCCGCCGAGCACTATCTCCCCTTGCTGGTAGTCCCAGAAGCGCAGAAGCAGTTGAGCGATGGTGGACTTCCCTGCGCCGCTTGGCCCGATGATCGCCAGGCAACCTCCTGCAGGCACGTTGAACGAGATGTCCTCCAGCGCGGGCGGCTCATCCTCGGCGTAGGCGAAGGTGAGATTACGCGCGACCAGGCGATAGTCATTCGGGTGCGGAAAGGAGGTTAGATTGCCGGCGACCACTGGCTCGCTGTCGATCAACTCGAAGAGCCGGCGTGCGGCAGCCTGGCTCGCCTCCAGGTTCTGCAAGGCCAGCGAGAGCGGCTGAACCGCCTCAAAGCTCGCTATCGCCGTCAGTGGCAGGAGGGCCAGATACACGCCGTCGATATGGCCATTTGTCACCAACGGTATCGCCAGCCACAGGATTGTCAGCCCGGCGAGACTCGCCAGCAAGCCGCCGAGCGCGACGCCCAGCCCACGGATCACCGCGAGGCGCTCCTGCGACTGGTTCAACTGGTCGCCCAGCTCCAGCGCGCGCATCTGATACGTCTCTTCCTGCCCGAAGGCGAGCAGGTCCTCCGCTCCCTGGATCTGGTCTACCATGCGCGCGTTCAACTCGGCGCGCGTGGCGATGAGGGCGTCCGACGGCTCGCGACCAAGCCACTGTGTCACCAGAGGGAGCGCCACACCTGTTAGCGCCAGGAAGAGGAGCAGCGCGACCGCCAGCCAGACATCGAACGCGCCCAGGATCGCGCAGGCCAGCGCGGTGACCAGCGCAGCGACGATGGGCGGCGTCACGACACGCACGTAGAAATCTTCCAGCGTCTCGATATCGGCGACAACGCGCGTCAGCAGGTCGCCGCTGCGGTAGCGTTGCAGTCGCGCAGGGGCGAGCGGCTCCAGAGCAGAATAGAACCAGACACGCAGCCGCGTCAGGATGCGAAAGGTCGTCAGGTGGGTTAGATAGCGCTCGACGTAGCGCAAGGCGGCGCGCGAGAGCGCGAAGAGGCGCACCCCAGCAATCGCCAGCGAGAGTTCGGCGACCGAAGAGACCACCACCGCGCGCGAGATCAGGTAAGCGGACATCGCCATCAGGCCGACGCCAGAGCCAATGGTGGCGAAGCCGAGCGCTATCGCGAGCGCGATCCACCAGCGAAACGGCGCGAGCAGCTTGAGCAGCCGCGCGAGCGTATTCATCGCGCCGCCTCCCGCTCGTAGCTCGCCACTAGCGCCTGATAGTATCCCCCTGTCGCCAGCAGGGAGTGATGGTCGCCGGATTCGACGGCCAGCCCATGATCGAGCACGACGATCTGGTCGGCGCCATAGGCCATCTCCAGCCGGTGCGCGATGATCAGCGTCGTGCGCCCACGCAGCAGCCGCAGCGTCGCCTCGCGAACGAGTTCTTCGCTCTCGGCGTCCAGATGCGCGGTCGCCTCGTCGAGGATGAGCAGTGGCGCATCTTTCAGAAACGCGCGCGCGATGGCGATGCGCTGGCGCTGGCCGCCGCTCAGACGTGTCCCTCCCTCGTAAATCGGCGTCTCGAGCCCTTGCGGCAGCGCCCGGATGAAGTCGAGCGCGTTGGCCATGCGCGCCGCTTCTTCCATCTCCTCCCGGCTGGCGGCTGGTCGCGCCAGGCGCAGGTTATCGGCGACCGTGCCATAGAAGAGGCGCGGCTGTTGTGGGACCCAGCCGATACGCGCGCGCCAGGCGTCGGGATCAAAGGCTGAGAGCCGCGTCTCGCCCACCAGGATCGCGCCCGAGGTTGGCTCGACGAAGCGCAGCAACAGACGCACGACTGACGTCTTGCCCGCACCAGTGGCGCCTACCAGCGCGACCGTCTGCCCGTGCGGCATCGTCAGCGTCAGGCCACGCAGCGCTGGCCGCTCTCCGCCGTCATAGGCGAGATGAACGTCCTCGAAGCGCAGATCATATGCATCGGGGATCTGCGTGATGAGGCCACTGGCAGGCGTTGGGGCAGCATGTGGCGCTGGCGCGTCCAGCAGCGCGAAGATGCGTTGCGCCGCCGCTTTGCCCGTCGCCCCCGCATGATACTGGAGGGCAAGCTGGCGCAGCGGCAGGAAGAACTCTGGAGTCAGCAGCAAGACCGCCAGCGCGCGGTCGAAGGCGACCAACCCGTCCATCAGGCGCAGGCTGACCTGCACGGCGACAAGCGCTGTCGCCGCGACGGCGGCCCATTCGAGCGCGAGCGAGGTCTGGAAGGCTGTGCGCAACACCGTCATCGTCGTTCTGCCGAAACGCTCGCTGATCTCCGCGATGATCTCGGTCTGTTCCTTGCTGCGCCCGAAGAGCTTTAAGGTGGTCAAGCCTTGCAGCATGTCGAGGAAGTGCGCGCTCATCCAGCGCAGTTCTTCAAACCGGCGCTCGCTCAACTCTTTGGTGCGCGACCCGATGACGGCGAGCAGGAGGACGAGCAGCGGTCCGGCGACGATGAGGATCGATCCCGAGAGCGGGTCGAGCCAGAGGACGACGAGGAAGACCAGCGCCGGTACCAGCGCCGCGAGCAGGCGCGCCGTCTGGTATTGCGTGACGTACTCGTCTAGCGTCTCGACGCCCTCGACGGCTGTATGCGCCAGCTCGCCGCTGCGTTCGTCGCTTGCAGAGAGCGTGCTCTGCCCCAGTTTTCGTAGGAGGCGCAGACGCATTTCGCGCTTGATCCGGCTCGCGCCGCGTTGCGCGATGACCTCGCCGCCCCACTGGAGCGCCGCGCGCACGCCGATCAGCAGAAGCAGCAGAACGAGCAATGGGAGGACAGCGCCAAGCGTCTGGCCGCCACGGAAGACCCTGCTGATGGTCTGGCTCAGCAGCAGCGCCTGCGCGATCAGCGCCACCGCCGCCAGGGCCATCAGCGTGACGGCGAGCGTGATCCAGCGCCGCGCCCGCGTGTCCAGCCGCAGGATGCGCCGGTCAACCGTCATGGACCTTGCGCTTGCGTTCTGCTTCACGGCGTTAATAGCTCTCGCGCTCGAGTTTCACCTTGCCCTTGAAGAAGTAGTAGACACCGGCAGTGTAGAGCAGGACGAGCGGGATGCCGATCGCGGCGATGATGAGCGAGACGGCGAGCGTGTTGGCCTCCGAGGCGGCGTTGAAGGCGGTCAGATTGTAACTGGGGCTGATCGTCGAGAGCAGCAGGTTGGGGTAGAGTCCTACCGCGACCGAGAGGATGAGCAGCGCGATCACACCCGCTGAGGCGGCGAACGCCTCGAGATAGCGTCCCTGGCGCAGCATGTACCAGGACAGGATCAGCGCGCCGAGCGCAGCGGCCGGAAAGATGATTGGCCAGTACTGGGTGAGGTAGCGATCCGTCACCTGTCTGCGCAGAATGACCGTGCCGATGACGACGATGGTATTGAGCGCGAAGAAGGCCAGCATCAGCCGCGGCAGCCAGCCCTCGACGCGCGCCTGCAGCCCGCCCTCGGTCTTCATCGCCAAATAGAGCGCGCCGTGCATCGCGAACAGCGCCACGGTCGTCACCCCGATGAGGAGCGGATAGGGCTTGAGCAGATCGATCAGGCTGACCGTGATGTTGCCCTGCGCGTCGAGGGGCACACCGCTTAAGATATCGCCGAGCGCCGTGCCCAGCAGCAACGCCAGCCCCGCCGACGCGCCAAAGAAGACCCAATCCCAGGTGGCGCGCCAGCGGGGGTCAGGGCGCTGGCTGCGGAACTCGATGGCGACGGGGCGCAGAATCAGACAGAGCAGCACGAGCATGAACGCGAGGTAGAACCCCGAGAAGAGGGCGGCGTAGACGAATGGAAAGACGGCGAAGAGCACGCCACCGGCCAGCACGAGCCAGACCTCATTGCCGTCCCAGACCGGGCCGATGCTGTTGAGGACGATGCGCCGCTCGGTGTCGGTTTTGGCGGCGAAGGGATGCAGAATGCCAACGCCGAGATCGAAGCCATCCAGGATGAGGTAGCCACCCACGATCACCATGAACAGCACATACCAGACGACATTCAGCCACATGGCGATCCTCCTATCCGCAAGCGCTGCAATAACTCAGGCCGTACTCAGGCTGGCGCCGATACCTCTGGAGGCAGATCGGTGCGCGGTGGCCGTCTACGGAAGATCTCGCGGAAGGTGTCCGGCAACGGCTCCTCGCCAGATGGCTCCTCCAGTGGTTCTGGCCCCTTCTGGATGGCGCCGTTGAGCAGGTAGAGGAAGAGGACAAAAAGCGCGGCGTACATCAGGATAAAGATGCCGAGCGAGAGGAAGACATCGAGGGTATTGAGGGTGGGTGAGACCGCGTTCTGTGTCTTGAGCAAGTCCCAGACGATCCAGGGCTGGCGGCCAAACTCCGCCGTCCACCAGCCCGCCAGCGTCGCCAACTCGGTGAAGAAGATCGTCGTGACCAGCGTCCACAAGACCCAGCGTGTGGTGAAGAGGCGCCGTCCCCAGAAGTAGTAGACCGCGCCAATGAGGCCGATGAGGATGAAGAGCATCCCCAGGTCAATCATGGCATGATAGGCCTGGAACGCGAGTTGGAGTGGCGGCCAGAGGTCAGACGGGTAGGCGTCCAGCCCCGTCACCGGCGCATGGATATTGAAATACGCCAGGTAACTGAGCAGACAGGGCACCGCGACCCCGTGCGTTGTCTGCGTGGCGGGATCGACCCAGCCGACCAGATAGAGCGGCGCGCAACTCGTCGTCTGCCAGAGGCCCTCCATTCCGGCCAGCTTGGTCGGCTGATGGCTGGTCACCACCAGCGCCATCCAGGAGCCAAAGACGAAAACCTGCAGAAACGCCAGCACGGCGAAGGTCGGCAGCGCGACACGGATGGCTGACTTCGCCAGCTCCTCGTGGCGCTTGCGCAGCAGATGCCATGCGCTGACGCTTAACACCAGCGACGTGCCGACCAGCCACGCGCTCACGAAGACGTGGAAGATGCGCGCGCCGAACGAGGGCGTGAAGACGACCGACGCGAAACTCTGCATCACCGCGATCTGCCCATTCGGCGTCTGCTGGAGCGTGTAGCCAGCGGGCGTCTGCATCCACGAGTTGGCCATGACGATCCACAGCGCGCTGAAATGCGCGCCGAAGACGACAAGCGTGGTGGCGAGGAGCCAGAGGCGCGGGCCGAGGCGGCTGCCCCCGAAGAGCATCAGGCCCAAGAAACCGCCCTCCAGGAAGAAGGCGAAGACGCCCTCGGCGGCCAGCAGACTCCCAAAGATGTTGCCGACGAAGCGCGAATAGGTGGCCCAGTTCATGCCGAACTCGAATTCCTGTACGACACCGGTGGCGATGCCCATGGCGAAGACGAGGCTGTAGATCTTGAGCCAGTAGAATGAGAGCTCGCGCCACTTCTGCTCTTTCGTGCGCACGTAGAGCACGCCGAAGAGCACGAGGATGATGCCAAGTCCCATCGAGATGGGCGGGTAGATGTAGTGGAAGCTGATCGTCAGCGCGAACTGGATCCGTGACAATAGTTCCGGGTTCATGGGCGCTCCCTTCTCTACGTCGCAATTATCTCTACTCGCTCCGCGCTAGACGCAAGTATACGCCACTCCACCATTCATGGAACGCCCCCGCAACCGCCTCTATGACGCTCGGCGAGCGTTAAGGCATTCCGCTTCCGCGCACTATGAGCCAGCGACTACGACGTTGCCGCAGCCCACCGTCATGAAGTAGGCGGGATTGATGGTGGCGTTGTAGTCAATGGCGATGTACCAGTTGTTCGAGGACGAGATGGGCTGCGCGTTCTGGATGGTCATGGCGACTTGCCCGTTTCCACTGCTGTCAGCGGTCATGGGCGGCAGGTCATAGAGGACATAATCCTGCCACTGGCAACTACCTAGATCCAACGCCGTGGCGTTGGTCGAGCCGGGCTGCAGTCCCGACGCCTTGATCGTGACCACCAGCGAGCCGTTGGCCTGCGCCAGCGTCGCGCTGCCGGTGATATTGCCGTCGACTGCGCCTGGCACTGGGCCAAGGTTGACCGATCCCTTGTTATTGCCAGTGCTGGCGATGGGACTGCAGGCCAGCAGGTAATTGGCGCGGGTCTCATTGCCGCCCTGGACCGTCTGGATGCCCACGACATCGCCGGTAGGCACACCTTTGACATTGCGGTAGTTGACCTTGAAGTTGCTGACCTTGCCATTGGCGTCCGCAGTGAAGGGAGCGCCCTGCCAGGCGACCCCGCCTGGCGCCGAGCAGGTCCCGCTCATCACGACCGTCACCGCTGTGCCGCCCTGTGCGAGGCCTGTCATATTCAAGGTGGTTCGCGCAACATGGGTGGTGGGGCTATAGCTGACGCTCAGCGTGCCGGTAGGCACATGCCCCAGCGTCGCCGTCGCGCTTGCCGTCGCACCTGGAGTAGTGGTGGGTGTGCCGCCCGGCGTAGGAGTGGTGGTCACGGTCCCCGAGGTGGGAGTTGGAACTGTCGTCGGCGCCGTGGTTGCAATCGACGTCGGCGTTGGCGGTGCGGGCGTAAAGGTTGGGGTGGGCGCATTCGGAGTAGCGGTGACGCCAGGACTGAGGGTACTCACCGGTGTGCCAGCGCCAGGAGTGTCAGCAGGGAGCGCAGCCTGGGCGGAGATTCGCCCGGACGCTGGTCGCCGAGCGGTTGCGCCCACCAACGGCGCGACAAATAGCGTCAGCGCCATAAGCGCGAACGCCACACCGCCCGTGAGCATTCGGCTCCAGGTTGTCTTATGGTCGAGTCGTCGCTGGATGTTGTGGTCGTTCATACCGCTCTGTCCCCTCCTCATATCCCCACCCATTCCTTCACATCGCCGAACTATCGGTTCATCTGGAGCATGCGCACGGCCCAACCTGTCTTCAGAAAGAACTGCGCTAGCCCCACCTATGTGATCACTCCTTGGGGCGCGCAAAGCGGAGCGCGCCGCCATACTGAAGCAACACCGCCGCCAGCGCCGTCCATCCCGTCTGATGACTGGCGCCCAGCCCAGCGCCGTTGTCGCCGTGGAAATATTCGTGGAACGGAACAAGATCGCGCCAGTGCGGATCGGTCTGGAAGTAGTCATTGCCGCCAAAGACCGGCCGCCGCCCATCGTCGCCGCGCAGGAAGATCGAGACCAGCCGCTGCGCTAGATCGTCGGCGACCGCCTGCAAGCTAACCATCTTCCCCGAGCCAGTGGGATGCTCGACCGTCATCGTCTCGCCATAGAACTGCGCGTAGGTGGTTAGCGCCTGGATGAGCAGGAAGTTCATCGGGAACCAGATCGGCCCGCGCCAGTTGGAGTTGCCGCCAAACATGCGGTTCTCCGATTCCGCCGGCATGTATTTGACGGCATAGGTCTGGTCGCCCACGTGAAAGGTGTAGGGATCGTCGAGCCGCGCGCGCGAGATCGAGCGGATGCCATGCGGCGAGAGAAACTCGTCCGGGTCGAGCATGCGCCGCAGTATGCGCCGCAGGCGCTCGCCGTAGACGACGCCATAGAGCGTGTCGTGACCGGCGCCTTGCTCCTGACGTGAGCGAAACGCGGCGCTCAACAGCGGGTGCTTCGCCAGATACGACTCGACGTCGACGCGTTGTCCATGATGGCGCTCCACTTGCTCACGTGGCACGGCGATGGCGGCGAAGAGTGGCGTTAGCCCTTGTAGCGAGAAGACGCGCAATTGATTGGTATCGCGCTGTTCCATGAACACGATGACGTCGTGGTAGAAACCGTCGTCCTCGTTCCAGAAGCTCTTGCCCTGGACACCCTGCTCCAGCACGGTGGCGATGGAGACGAAATCCCATACATAGCGCGCGAGCAGGTCTTCGTAGGTGGGGTCCGTGCGCGCCAGCTCGGTGGCGATCTCGGTCATGTGCAGCACCGTCGCCGCCACCCAACTCGTGCCATCCACCTCGGCCAGGAAGCCGCCGGTCGGGAGCGGCTCGTCGCGGTCGAAGACGCCGATGTTGTCCATCCCTAGAAAGCCGCCGCCAAACACGCCGCGCCCAGTCTCGTCCTTCTTGTTGAGCCACCAGTTCACCACGAGCTGCATCGTGCGGAAAATGGTCTGTAGGAAGCGCCGGTCGCTCTTGCCGGTGGCGGCGAAATCGAGCAGGTAGACCTGCCACGCCGCCCAGACAAAGACAGGAGGATTCGTGTCGTCGAAGTTCCACTCATAGGCGGGGATCTGCCCGTAGGGATGCTGATAGATCGCCGAGGTGATGAGGCGCAACTGGCTCTTGGCGAACTCCGGGTCTATCAGCGCCATCGTGACACAGTGGAACGCGAGATCCCACGTCGCGTACCAGGGATACTCCCAGGCATCGGGCATCAGAATCACGTCGGCGTTGAGGATATGCCACCAGTCCCGATTGCGCCCGTTCCAGCGTTCGGGCGGTGGCGGCGGCTGGGTTGGGTCGCCAGTGAGCCAGCGATAGACCAGATAGTGGTAGTACTGCTTACACCACAGTAGCCCCGCGAAGGCCTGGCGCTGCACGTAGCGCTGGTCAGGCGTCAGCGTCGCTGGCTGTATGCCTGCATAGAAGGCGTCGGCTTCAGCCTTGCGCTGAGCGAAATGCGCGTCGAAGTTGGCGAAGGGTTCGGGCAGATCGCTCGGCGTAAAGCGGAGCTGAATCACCCATGATTCTCCTGGCTCGACCGTCGTGGTGAAATGAGCGGCCATCTTACTGCCGCCCTCACGGTTGACGGCGCTCTCGTCGCCATGAACCACGAAATCGTTGACGCCGTCCTTCACATAGGGTGAGGCGTTGGCGGCGCCAAAGAGCAGCCGGTCGTTGGTCTCGTTCTCGCAGAAGAGGAGGTCGCCCGCGAGACCGCTCGCCGTCTGCGCATGGAAGTAGCGCTGGTCGAGCGCTGGGTGCGTTGTGCTGGCCGCGCCGTCGCCTGTCTTAGCGATGCGTGGCCGTTCGGCGTCGGCATCCCACGACCAGGTGTTGCGATACCACAGGTGCGGCAAGACATGGATGGGGGCGGCGTCTGGCCCGCGATTGGTGACCGTGATCCGGCAGAGGAGGTCCTCGGGATCGAGCTTGGCGTACTCAACGAGCACGTCGAAGTAGCGATCCTCCAGCCACATCTCGCGCAGCGCGTCGAACAACTCGTATTCCGGCTCCTGCTGGCTGCGCCGCCCGTTGACCTCGCGCAGATCATCGTAGGGGAACGCTTCTTGTGGGTACTTGTAGATCATCGTGGCGTAGGAATGCGTGGGCGTGTTGTCGGTATAGAACCAGTAGTCTTTGACGTCCTCGCCGTGATTACCTTGCAGATTGGCGAGGCCAAAGGGGCGCTCCTTGAGAATGCTGTCCTTGCCGTTCCAGAGGCTTAGGCCAAGGCAGATGATCTGATCGCGATCGCACCATCCCGCCAGCCCATCCTCGTTCCAACGATAGGCGCGGCTGCGCGCCTGGTCGAAGGGGAAGTAGTTCCAGGCGTCGCCGTTAGCCGAGTAGTCCTCGCGCACCGTACCCCAGGCGCGCTCGCTCAGATACGTTCCCCAACGCCGCCAGTCCTCCGCGCCCGCGTTGGCCGCGTTGAGTCGCGCTTGCTCCGCGATCGCCATCTCGTCTGGAGCGCTGTCCGTGGCCTGCGTGTTCCTGCCGACCATATCCTCACCTCCGCCGCCCAGCATCCGCTGCCAAACCGAAGTGATATGCCTGGCTGACCTGCTCCTCTTCACGCCGAGTGAATAGTGTCGCTGGCTACGCAGTCAATATCGCTATCCACCGACGCGTCGCATGCAAGAGCGCCTCACTCGAACAGCGGCGATGAGATGTATCCAGCCAGCCCTATCGCAATGCTTGGCGTGCGGCGCTCACACCTCCCAGTATAGTGTAGCGCCGCTCCTTTGCGCAATGTGATCTGCGGCGCCGTGCCGCTTGATGCGCTCTTGCCCGTGACATCAGGCGCTTGTCCTGCTTATACTACTGAGCGGAACAATGCTGTTCACAAAGGCCAATGCCGACCAATTCAACTGTAGAGTCTCTATTTTGTTGTCACATCGAGTGCGCGTCTTCCTGTGTGCTATGCGTGAATCTGGGTAAGAAAAGAGGCGAGCTAGGCGCTTGCCATGCAAGGGGGAGTTCCATGCTATTGGAGGGGAAGGTTGCTATCGTCACCGGCGGCGATAGCGGCATCGGCCATGCCATCTGCCTCGCGCTGGCGGCGGAGGGCGCAGCGGTCACGATCAACTATCACAAGAATCAGGCGGCTGCGGACGCGACGCTGAAAGAGGTGACAGACGCGGGCGGCAAGGGACTAGTCGTGCAGGGCGATGTCTCGCAGGTCGCCGATCTGCAGAAACTGGTCGATGCCACAGTGGAGGCGTTTGGCAAGCTCGATGTGATGGTCAACAACGCCGGCATGGAGACGCGCACCTCGATCCTGACCACCACCGAAAAGCAGTTCGATCTGGTGATCTCCGTCGATCTCAAGAGCGCCTTCTTCGGCACACAGGTCGCCGCCAAGCAATTTCTCAAGCAAGGCCATGGTGGGCGCATCATCAACATCTCCTCGATTCACGAGGACTGGCCGATGCCGGGCAACACCCCCTACTGCTGCGCCAAGGGTGGCATCCGTATGCTGACGCGCACCGCCGCCGTCGAGCTAGCTCCCCAGGGTGTGCTCGTGGTCAACGTCGCCCCCGGCGCCGTCGAGACGCCGATCGACAAGGAGACGCTGGAGAATCCGGAGATGAAGGCGAAGCTGGAGGCGGCGATTCCGCTGGGACGCCCAGCGCAGCCAATCGAGATCGCCAACCTGGTCGCCTGGCTCGCCTCAGACAAGTCCAGCTATGTCACGGGAACGACCTTCGTCGCCGATGGCGGCATGATGCAGTTCAGTCCCGGCCTCTAATAGCGCGTCGTTTCAACATCCATGTCAACATTCATGAGGGGAGCGGACGCGATGGCGGAGACTCCGCGTGTCGTCGTGCTTGGACTGGGTTTCGCGGGACAGGGAACGCTCGAAGCGCTCACAGACGAACCTGTTCAGGTGACGCTGATCGATAAGAATGACTACCACACCTTCCAGCCGCTGCTCTATCAGGTGGCGACCGATGAACTCTCGCGCTCGACCGTCGGCTTCCCGGCCCGCGACATGCTGCATCACCATCCGACGATGCTCTTCCACCAGACGGCGGTCACCAGCGTTGATCTGGAAAAGAAAGTCGTCACCCTGCAGGGCATGTCTCCCGTCTCCTACGACTATCTGGTGGTGGGACTCGGCGCCCACGCGAACTTCTTTGGCCTTCCTGGCGCGGAGGAGCATGCCTTTCCGCTCTACACCATGGAGGATTCGGTCCGGCTCAAGGATCACATCCTGCGGTTGCTGGAGGCGACGGATAAAGATCCCCGTCTCGTGGATGATGGCGCGCTCACCTTTGTCCTGATCGGCGGCGGGCCGACGGGGG
This sequence comes from uncultured bacterium, assembly GCA_963733745.1. Lineage (GTDB taxonomy): Bacteria > Chloroflexota > Ktedonobacteria > Ktedonobacterales > JADMIN01 > DASWAC01. The sequence goes on along the minus strand of CAVTFE010000002.1, from coordinate 67,941 downwards.
TAGAGCTATCGGGCGCGCTGTCCGAGCTGCTGCACATAGAGTTGAAGGAAGACTACCCCAACCTGCCGGTCGAGAAGGCGCGGGTCATGCTGGTCAACCATGGCTCCTCGCTGCTGGAGATGTTCAAGCCGAAGCTGCGTGAGTACGCGAAGAAGGCGCTCGAGCAGCGCGACGTGATCGTGCGGCTGGGCGTAGGCGCGACAGAAATTGACGCGCATAGCGTCACGCTCTCCTCGGGCGAGGTCATCAAGACGCATACGCCGATCTGGACCGCGGGCGTCCATGCCAATCCCGTCGCACAGACGCTCGGCGTGGAGTTGGCGAAGGGTGGGCGTGTTCCCGTCGAGCCGGATCTGCGTCTCGCGGGGCATCCAGAGGTGTTCGTCGTCGGCGATATCGCGCTGATGACCGACGCCAAGACAAGGAAACAGGTGCCGCAGCTCGGCTCGACAGCGCTGCAGTCCGGCGCTCAGGCGGGGAAGAATATCGCGCGCCTCATCAAGGGCGAGAAGACCGAACCATTCAAGTACCTGGACAAAGGCTCGATGGCAACCGTCGGGCGTGGCGCCGCCATCGCAGAGCTACCGACCGGGCAGACGATGACTGGACATTTCGCCTGGATGGCCTGGCTCGGCGTTCATCTGGCGCTGCTCTCCGGCGAGCAGAACAAGAGCGCGGCGGCGGTGGATTGGGGCTGGAACGTGCTGACGCAGAAGCGCGGCAAACGCATCGTCGTGACCGACGAGGACCGCGAGGCCGAAGGGGAGACGCCGCGCGAGTAGTGTTCTTGGTGGATGGAAGGGAGACGCGCCTCGATGTCTACACAGTCTACACACTACGACGTCATCATCATCGGCAGCGGCGCGGGCGGTGGGACACTCGCGCGCCATCTCGCGCCGTCGGGCAAGCGCATCCTCGTGCTGGAGCGTGGCGACTGGCTGCCGCGCGAGCAGGAGAACTGGCACGCCGACGAGGTGTTCATCAAGAACCGCTACGTCCCGACGGAGACGTGGTACGACAAGAACGGCAAAGCGTTTCAGCCGGGACTGCACTACTGGGTTGGCGGCGCGACCAAGCTCTACGGCGCGGCGCTCTATCGCCTGCGCGCCGAAGACTTCGGCGAGTTGAAGCACCACGATGGAATCTCGCCAGCGTGGCCCATCACCTACGACGAGATGGAGCCGTACTATACAAAAGCCGAGCAATACTACGAGGTGCATGGCGCGCGTGGCGAAGATCCCACCGAGCCACACGCCAGCGCGCCCTACCCCTATCCGGCGCTCACCCACGAGCCGCGCATCCAGCAGCTCAGCGACGACCTTGCGCGCGAGGGGTATCATCCGTTTCACACGCCCAACGGCGTGCGCCTCAACGAAGCCAATATGCCCTTCAGTCTGTGCATCCGCTGCAAAGATTGCGATGGCTTTCCCTGCCTCGTCCACGCCAAGTCCGACGCCGACGTGCTCGGCGTACGTCCGGCGCTCCAGTCCCCGAACGTGACGCTGGTGACCAAAGCGCGCGCGCTCAAGCTGAACACCGACGCCAATGGTGGCGCTGTGACCGAGGTAGTGGTTGACCACGATGGGCAGCCGGAGACCTACAGCGGCGACATTGTCGTGGTCGCCTGTGGCGCGGCGAACTCGGCGAAGTTGCTGTTGCTCTCGGCGAACGACAAGCACCTGCATGGTCTCGCCAACGGCTCCGATCAGGTCGGGCGCAACTACATGTATCACAACAGCGTCGCGGTGCTGGCGATCTCGAAAGAGCCGAACCCGACGGTCTTCCAGAAGACACTTGGCCTCAACGATTTCTACTTCGGCATGGACGGCTTCGAGTATCCGATGGGCAACATCCAGATGGTCGGGAAGTCGCAGGGGCCGATGTATAAGGGCGAGAAGCCCATCGAGGCAGGTCTCGCGCCGATGTTCTCCTTGGACGACGTAGCGAAGCACGCAGTGGACTTCTGGCTCTCGACGGAAGACCTGCCGCGCGCCGAGAATCGGGTGACCCTGGAAGAGGATGGCGCCATCCGCCTGAGCTACACAGCGAGCAACCAGGTCCCCAAACAGCGGCTCTACGACCAGCTCAGGTCGATGCTCAACCATCTGGGCATGCACGACCACCTCGTCCCGCGCAATCTGTACATGAAGAACGAGATCGAGATCGGCGGCGTTGCGCATCAGACAGGAACGGCGCGCTTTGGGGCCGATCCGGCGACCTCCGTCCTCGACCCTAACTGCAAGGCGCACGAGCTGGATAACCTCTACGTCGTGGACACCAGCTTCATGCCGAGCATCGGAGCGGTCAACCCAGCGCTGACGGCGATGGCCAACGCGATCCGCGTCGGCGACCACATCCTGGAGCGCCTGGCGTAGGGCCGCGCGAGCGGGAATGCGGTGAGGAGAAGTCCGATGGCGCAGCGGGCGGAGGTCGCGGCGGTCTATGGCGCGGGCGTCGTACAGGGCGTCGCGCTCGTGACCTTCCCTGCCGCGAGCGCCGTCTTCACCAGCACGCAGTACTACAACCTCACCAGCACGCAATACGGCGCGATGTTCCTGCCACAGGCGCTGACCGCCATCATGTCGGCGCTGCTGGGCGCGAGCATGGCGCGCAGCCTCGGCGCGAAACGCATTTTTACGCTGGGGCTGGTCGCCAACTTGCTCTCGATGCTCCTGCTCGTGCTCAGCCAGCTTGCCATCGGCCATGACTCGCTCGCGTATCTGATATTGTTGCTCGCCACGACGAGCCTCGGTCTGGGATTCGGCTTGACGGTTCCGGCGCTCAATACGCTGGCGGCGTCCTTCTTCCCCGAGCGCGTGGATTCAGCCGTGCTGATCCTCAACGCGCTGCTGGGACTGGGAACCGCGCTCGCGCCCGTCTTCGTCGCGCTCTTCACCGGGCTGGGCTTCTGGTGGGGCCTGCCACTCTGTGTCGCCATTCTGCTTGCCGGATTGCTGGCGTTCAGCCTGCGCCTACCACTACGCGCTGGCGAAGGGGTCGTCACAGCAGAGACGCATGGCGCGTCCGTCCTGCCCCGGCGTTTCTGGATTTTCGCCGCGTTTGCGTTGCTCTATGGAATCGTTGAGACGATGAACGGCAACTGGGCGACGCTCTATATGACCAAGACAGTGGGAGCCTCGACTACCGCCGGTTCGGTCGCGCTCACTGCCTTTTGGGGGATGGTGACCGTTGGGCGTCTGTTCTTCGCGTTTGTCGAGGAGTGGATTCCCGAGCGCCGTACCTACGTGCTTCTGCCGTTCGTCATCGCGCTCGCGTTTGAGCTTCTCTCGCGGGTCCAGCCTGGAAGCGTGACGCAGGGGATACTGGCCTTCGGGCTGGCGGGACTCGGCTGCTCCGCTCTGCTCCCGCTCACGATCAGTTTTGGGCAGAACGAGTTGACCGCCATCGCCGCCTCTGTCTCTGGCTATATCATCGCCTTCTATCAGATGGGATATGGCCTTGCCGCGTTCGGCGTCGGTCCTTTGCAGGAGAGCGCGGGGGTGAGCTTGAGCGCGCTCTACGGCTGGGCGGCGTTTGTCGCGCTGGGCTTGGGCGCGCTGGCGCTCGTCGTCGTGCGCGGCTGGTCCCAGCCGGTCAAGGACACACAGCAGCTATGATGTGACTTCGAGGTTTCGACTCTTTATTGACCCAGCCATGCTGATCGCGACCAGCCAGGATCCGCCCACTTTCTGGATCGCGTCGTGACGACCAGTTCACAGTCACCCCACCTATCGCGGATTAACCGCTGCGCCACGCTGAGGAACAGCATGGTATGCCGGCAGTGATCCCCTCCAGCCACGAGGCGCGTTAGCTGGGAGTAACCACCACGACATTTCCACAACTCACCGGCATGAAGTAGCTGCGGTTGAGGGTAGGGTTATAATCGATGGCGATATACCAATTGTTCGTGGGCGAGATCGCCTGCGCATGATCGATCGTGATCGACGCGGACGCGTTGCCGTTGCTGTCCGCCGTCAACTTGGGCAGGTCGTAGAGAACGGCGTCGAGCCATTGACAACTGCCCAAGTGCAGCGCTGAGGCATGCGTGGAACCAGGGAGCAGACCTGACACCTTCAGGGTGATCATCAGCGAGCCATTGGATAGCGTCGCCGTAGCGCTCCCACTCACAGCGCCATTTGACTCACCCGGAACCGGCCCCAGTGTGACAGCGCCAGCGTTGGTCAGCGCCGTCTTCGTGCTCGCGATGGGGCCGCAGGCCAGCAGGTAGTTTGCGCGAGTCTCATTGCCGCCTTGGACGGTCTCAATCGCGACCACATGGCTGGTGGGTACGCCATTCACGTTCGCATAGTTGACGACAAAGCTGCTGAGTTTCCCATTGGCGTCGGCGGTGAACGGCGCGCCACGCCAGGCCACGCCACCGGGCGCCGCGCAACTGCCGTTGAGGACCACCGCCACCGCCGTGCCTCCTGGTGAGAGCCCAACCATGTTGAGAACCGTGTGCGCGACGCGTGTCGTGGAGTCATAGGTGATGCTCATCGAGCCTACCGGCGCATGCGCCAGTGACGCCTTCGCGCTTGCGCTCGGTGGCGGGGTAGGTATCGGCGTGTTTGTCGGAGTTGGCGTCGTTGTGGGCGTTGGCTTGAGAACCAGTGTCGCGGTCAGAATCGCCGTTGGCGCTACGGTCGCGCTCGCGGTCCTGGTTGGAGACGCCGTTGGAGCGCTCGTCGGGGTGGGCGGGATCTTCGTCGGAGTTGAAGGCGTTGTCGCAGTCGCCGTCGCAGTCGGAACCGCCGTCGGTGGCGTCGTTGGTGATGTCGTTGGCATCACTGTCGCGCTTGGCAGCGGCGTCGGAGCCTGCGTGGCAGTTAGAACTGGAGTGGGAAGCACGGTTGGAGTGGTCGTTGCGACTATTGCCGTGGTGGCAGGCGAGGTTGGAGCTGGTATGGTTGATGTCGCAACATTGGCTGGCGGTGTGGCGATCGGATTGCTGACGATCGGCGCGCCGAATGCGGGCGCCACGAGCAGGAGGACGAGCGACGCGCCGAGCACGATTCCAACGACAATTGCGCGTGTAGTAACAGGCGCTGATGGGCGTTGACTAGGACCCGTCATTCTGCTCCACCCGTCTCCTCACCCGGCGCGGCTCATGCGCCGCGCTCCTCCCCATCCACTGGTCAGTCCCGCGTAGAGACTTTCTCGACTCCGAGATCACTAGGTAGACGCCTGGTCGATGAGCGTCTACCTACTTTTCAAAGTGCTTGAGGACCTCTTGGGCGTGATTGGAGGTGATGGCAAAGCCGATGCCGTTCGCCGCCGCCCCCGAGGTTGGGTCCACCGCCGCCAGCGTCGGAATGCCGATCAACTCCCCTTGCGCATTGACCAGCGCTCCACCACTATTGCCGGGGTTGATCGGCGCGCTCGTCTGCAACATCCCCCGCAGCGTCACTGGCCCCTCCGCCGTCAGTTCCGTGCCACTGCGGTTGAGCGCGCTGATGATGCCCGTGGTGGCCGACTGCTGCAGCCCCAACGGACTGCCCAGCGCCAGGGCGAAATCGCCCACCTGTACCTTGCTGGAATCGCCGATGGCGATCGGCGTGAGATTGTCAGCGCTGATCTTGAGCACCGCCAGATCCTCTTGCACCACGTCGGCGACGAGGCGGGCGGGAATGGTGCGGTTATCGGCGAGCACGACCGAGTAGTCAGAGAAGCCATGCACCACATGGCTGTTGGTGACGATGTAGCCATCCGAGGTGAAGATCTCGCCTGAGCCAGTCGCGCCGACGACTGCCCGCTTGGACACGACCTGCACCACGGATGGGTTGACTTTCTGCACCAGGCTGACCATCTCGTCTTGCGCGTCGGTGAGCGTCCTACTGTTCCCGCCAATCCCGCTCGCCGCGCCCAGCAGCGGCAGCAACAACATGATGAGCAGCAAGAGCCCGAGCAGGCCCCATAGCCGGCCGTCCATCAGCGACCGCTTGGCGCCTGACGCTGGAGCCGCGCTCTGTTGGGTTACGTCAGGTGCGCTCGCAGGCGCCGCAGCAGGTACAGGCTGGCGCCGCTCGTCGCTAGACGCCGCACTCCCGCCTACCTCGGACTCCTCCGCCATCGCCATGTCGTCAGTTGGTTCGCGAGGCGCCTCGTTCGAACTCTTGTCGGTCTCACCTTGCATCTTAGCCTCCCCAACGATGAGTCTCCAGGTCGTGACGACCCACTTGCCCCTACAACACGCAAACTGTGGCCACTACAGACGTTCATGCGACCGGCGCGTGCGTCATTTCGGCGTCGTGTCGCCGCTCCATATTTCGTTTCATACCAGGTGGGCATGTCTCCAATGATTTCCGTGATCTCCGATCCAGATGCGACAGGAGATGTAGCCAATGCGCCATTAGCGCTTGGCGCTTCCCCCGTCTCTCGCTCGTCAACTGAGGTCATCAGACCCGCATGGAAACGTGTTGCCTGACTGCTCTCGAGCAAGACGCGCGCCAGTAGCGCCCCAAATGGTCCATAGATCCAGCCCCAGAAGAGGAAGCCGATCATGATGAAGACGGTTGGCAAGTTCAACTGGTCGCCTAGGAAATGTGGCGTCACGAAATGAGTCCGAGACCGATCAGCGCAGAGAAAACGGTAGACTCTGCGCCCAACTTTGTCATCACTGTACTACATGTCGCCCCTTGGCAGAAATACCTCATCACTGACTAGATGATTATGAGCGGCGCGCCCATTTCCCGCCGGCGCGGCGCGATATCGAAGCGTTAGCCAGACTCTGGCGGCGCCTCTGGAGTCATCTCTTGAGTCACCGTGCGAGATCGCCGCCGCCTGCGCGTCCTTCACAATCGTCGTGATCTACGCTGAGCGCACGAGTCGAATCCACTACAGTTTCCGGCGCCGCATTGGTCTATGCAGTGGTCTATCGCTATTCCTGCCGGTTCGGCGCCTCTGCGATCGAGCCGTTTCCGAGCAGCTTCCTGATGGCTCCTGCGCGCGACTGGTAGTGCTGCGCTGCTTGCGCGTAGCGGCGCTTTTTCTCACTATCCGCTGTCGCCTGCGCCGCCAGACGTCCATACAGCTTGGCGGATTCCTCCAGCGTATTGAGCGCGGTCCAGAGCGCATCCTCGGTCCCTCTCGCCAGGCTTGTTTCCATGGCCTCCGCCGTGTAGGCATGGCCGACGCGGCAGCGATAGCGCAGTGGCCCATCATCCGACATTTCCCACAGCGGCCCGTGACACTCCGGACACGTCATCGCCGCGAGTGTTCCTTGCGCTTGATCCTGCTCGATCACCGAGAGATCGAGTCCGGCGATCTTCACCTCTCGCTCCAGATCACGAGTATCGTGCGGCTCCTCTGGCATAGGCGCCTCCATCTGTGTCAAGTCCACGATCTTGCTGGCAAGCTCCGCTACAGGCGCGCAGACCTCTATATCGGCGTGTCTCAAGGCGGCCTGTGGCATGCTCGGAAATGTCGCCGTCTCCGGGTCTTGGACCAGCGCCAGCCCGCCTTCGCGCTTGATCGCGACGAGGCCAGAGGAGCCGTCGTCGAGCGCGCCCGTCAGCACGACGCCAATCACACGTGGCCCGAAGGCTAGCGCGGCGCTGCGAAAGAGCGGATCAATGGCGGGCCGGAAGTGGTTCTCCCGTGGTCCGTAAACAACGCGCACTCGCTCCCGCGTGAGCAGCAGATGGCGGTCCGGCGGCGCGATGAGAATACGGCCACATTGTATCTCGTCGCCGTCCTGCGCCATCGTCGCCTGGAGCGCCCCGGCGCGCGAGAGGATATGCGGCAAGTGGCTCTCGCCATCGGGGTTAAGATGTAAGACCACAAAAACCGCCGCCTGGAGGCTCACTGGCAATCCGGCGACCAGCGCTGTCAAGGCCTCAACGCCCCCGGCGGAGGTTCCGACCACGACAATGTCACGCTTGGGCATAAGGGATTCCTTCCCGTGGCTGGCGGCCCCTGCCGACAACGTGCTCAGGTCAATCACTGAGAGAAGCGAGGCGCCAGAGCATCCTTGCCTGCCAGCCGCCTACCACGTCTATCTGGAGTATACCCTCTGGCCGAATCCATACCCCAGCCTATCATGAACTTCGAGGTCGCTTCTCGCGCCAGGAAGCATCAGACGAATTCGCAGTGTTAAGAACACCCCCTATGACTCTTGAGTCGGAGAGGGAGATGGGGTAACGTCACGCAGGATGGGACGCCGCCGATGCCCCCTCCCTGCGCGTGGTTGATTGGTCGGCCTTCCGCTTCAAAATGGCGGTCAACGCCATCCTTTGCACGAAGGAGCACATTCATCTTGAAGCGCTCGCCACGGGCTGCCCGCTGCACGGGAGACCCCTCAGACGCCAGAGGATGTCCCGCCATGTCCTGCGCCATAAGGTTGCCGGTTGAATCGCCGAGGAGTTGTGTGTAGGCATCGGTGGCATACAGCGTCGTACCAGCCGCATCCACGATCAGGACCGCATCCGCGAGATACTCAGCAGGACAGCCTCCAGGCGCGCACGTCCCGTTTCAGCAGTCTTGTGCTGCTCCGCTTCAGCGGACACCATATCCGTCAGCTCGCCCGTACGCGCCTGGAGATCTTCGTTGGCGGCATGAAGCTCCTCGACGGTCGCCTCCAGTTCTTCATTCAACGTGACCAGTTCCTCGTTCGTCGACTGGAGCTCTTCGTTGAGCGTCTTGACCTCTTCGGCCGTCGCTTCCGCTTCCTCGTGGCCCACCAGCAACTCTTCGTTGGCGCTGCGCAGCGCAAGGTTGTCGTTCCCCAGCTCCTCGTTGGCCTGCATCAGCGCGCGGTTCTGCGCGCTGATGTGGTCGAGTTGCGTTTTCAGCCGCGCGTTCTCCGCCAGCGCCTCCTGATAAGCCGCGGCCAGATCGCTCGGAGCCTGTGTAGGCTCCATTTGGGCGACGCTTTGACCGCGCCCGTCGGTCCCAGTCTCCTGCGCCTGCACGACGTGCGAAACATCGCTGATGACCAGCAGGACCGCCGAGGCAGGTGTGGCATGCAACGGCGCCTGCGCTCCTCCCAGCCCGCCAGCCGCATCCACCTCGCCTGCCTCACTCGGCACTGGATAACAGGCGATCTGTATGCGCCTGCGCTCCGGCGGAATGGTCTCGATCACGGTCGTCGTCTCATTGCCTCCCTCAGAGGGCGTCTGCGACTGGAAGGTCGCGTCAATGACGGCGCGCAGATCCGTAGTCGGGATACTGGTAGTCAAATGGATCAGATCGTTGCCGATGGCCGCCTTATAGATTCCGAGCAGACGCAGGGCGGATCGGTTGATAAACTGCACGTCGTAGTTCCGGTCCACCACTGCCATGCCAGCAGGCAGATCGAGGACGAGTTCTCCCAGCCGCTCGCTGTTCGTCCGCGTTCGCTGCGGAACCAGTTGCGTCGGTGTCGATAGCGCCAGAGGCGGCCACGCCTGCGTTGAATCGAACGCGCTTTCCTGCCCGCTTTGAGAGAGCGCCTGCGAGCGCACGCCACGCACGCTCGCCCGGATATCGCTCATCGGCGTGATGGGTCCGAACGTGCGCTCGCCGACACGACGATAGAGTTTCAAGCTCCGGTGGGCGGGCGTGAACGCCGATTCAACGGGCTTGATGGTCTCAGCCTTCCCCAATGCCAGATAGCCACCGTTGCGCAGAGCGAACGAGAAGAGCTGCAAGGCGCGACGCTGTAGCTCCGCCGTGAAATAGATCAGCACATTGCGACACACCACCAGATCCATGTGGGGAAACGGTGGGCGATGCCCCAGATCGTGCTGCCCAAAGATGATTTGCCGGCGCAGCAACTTGGTGACCTGATAGGTGCCATCGAGCTTCACGAAATAGCGGTTCAGGAGATCAGCGGGGAGGCTGGCGACCGAGGCGAGGGGGTAGACGCCACGCCGGGCGAACGCGACCGCATCCTCGTCGAGGTCTGTGGCGAAGATCTGTACATTGAATCGCTCAAGTTCATCACCCAGCGCCTCCGCCACCAGGATCGCGAGCGAATACGCCTCCTCACCAGTCGCGCAGCCCGCCGACCAGATACGCAGTTCATTGCCGCGCTCGCGCGCCTGTGCGATGAGATCAGGCAGCACCTGCTTTTGCAGCGCCGTGAAGAGATCATCATCGCGGAAAAATTCCGTCACTTTGATCAAGAAGGTGGAGACGAGGCGATTGTACTCCTCCGGATGGAGATGGAGGTAGTGGAGATAGTCATGCACATTGGTCTGCCCCGTCGCATAAAAGCGGCGCTGCAACCGTCGCTCAATCGTCGGGCGCTTATAATGGCTGAAGTCGATGCTATTGTGTTCCCGCACATCGTCTAACAGCGCTTGAAAGGAGCGATGAGCGTCAGAGGCTTCATCAGCCGCGACGCCCTGTAAGAGGTCGGAGAGGAGTGGGCCAATGCGGTCGAGGTCGGCCACGATATCAACCGTCGTGGGAGCCAGCGACGCGGGCATGGATGGAAACGACGCGGTGGCCGGGTTCTCGATCACCACCGTGCCGCCTGCGGCCTTCACCGCATGCGCTCCGGAAGCGCCATCTGACCCACTGCCAGTCAGGATCACCGCGATGAGCCGCTCCGCGAAGACCTCGGCCGCGGAACTCAACAGCAGGTCAACAGATGGCTTTGGACCCTTACCGTCAAGGTGAACGAGTTGCACTGTGTGATCGGTGACCTGGACATGGTGATTGGCAGGCACGACATAGACAACGCCAGGCTCCAGCTTCGCCGGATCGAGTGTGAGGCGGCGCACGGAGAGGACGGTGTGCCGCGCGAGAATCTCATGCAGGTGGCTGGGATAGCGTGGGTCGAGATGCTGCGCCAGGATGATCGGAGCGGGGAACCCAGCGGGCAACGACGCGACAAGCGTTGAGAGCGCCTCGATGCCTCCCGCCGATGAGCCAACCACCACCAGCGCGTCGAGCAGCAGCCTTCCCGCCTGATCCCCAGCCTGATCAGATGAATCGCCGTTCGTCGTCGCCACGATTCACCGTCCCTCTTTGCGGACCACGACATACCTTGCGCCAAAGATAATGGTCTACGAGTATCGCACATACGTACACCACTGGCGCATGCGCTGTCACATGCTCATGCGTGGCTTGAGTGGGTAGCTCGATCAAAGGGTTAGACGACCCGGATCATGTGGTAGCCTCTCCCGCTGCCATGAGCGCGCTGCTCGCGGGGATTTGCTGAGGCGCCACATGGCTAGCGTGGCTAGCGTGGCTAGCGTATAACGCAGGCCCTGGCGCGCCGTCGTTACGTCGTGTTACTTCTTCTCATCATACAAGATAAGTCGAGATCTGGATGAGAAACGCGCGCTCCGTTGTCATCCCCTCAGGCGGCCATCACAAGAATAGGCGATATAATAGGCGATCGAGCCTTGCCTGGCAGATGCGCGAGTCGCAGCGGTTTCCTGATCTGCCATACTACTTTGCGCGCATATGTGCGCGCACATGTGACTGGCTAGAGGGGAAGTCGCTCGTGTGGCAGAATGTATGGCGGGGATCATGATCGTCTTGAACTGATTGGCGTTCTACGGCACGGCAAGGAGGCCGGAATGGAGTCGCCAGGAGAGGCTCGTAAGCCCGTGGCAAAACGCCACAAGGGTCTCTGGCAGAGGTGGCGGACATGCGACGACTGCAGCAGATCAGCAGCCAGTTGATCCAGGAGGACGATCTCGACGCCCTCTATGCGCAGCTCCTCGAGGCCGCGATTCAGCTGATGGGCGCGGACATGGGCAGCATGCAGATGCTCTCTCCCAATCAGAATGAGCTACTGCTGCTCGCCTGGAAAGGCTTCCATCCAGATGCGGCAGCGTTCTGGAAAACGGTGGCTGTGGATTCAACCTCCACGTGTGGCATGGCGCTCAAGGCCGGCGAGCGGGTGGTGGTACGCGATATCGAGACCTGCGACTTCATGGCTGGCACGCAGGACCTCGACTACTATCGTTTGTCTGGCATCCGCGCGGTGCAATCCACACCACTCCGCTCCCGCAGTGGGCGCATTCTCGGCACGATCTCTACCCACTGGCGCGAGGCGCATGCGCCAGCCGAACGCGACCTGCGCTTACTCGACGTGCTGGCGCGCCAGGCTGCCGACCTCATCGAGCGCGGGCAGGCGGAAGCCGAGTTGCAGCGCGCTAATGAGCGCTTCCAGCTTGCCGAGCGCGCCGCCAACGGTTTCATCTACGAGTGGGATGTGCGTACCGGTCAGATCTATCGGAGCGAGGGCGTCGAGCGCATGCTGGGGTACCGAGCCGAGGACATTCCGCTTACGTGGACGGCATGGGCGCAGTTGGTCTATCCCGGTGACTGGCAGGCCACGACGGACGCCGAGGAACTAGCGTATCTGGAGGCGCTGCCAGGAGATACATTAGAGAATGTCTATCGCATACGCCATCTCGATGGTCACTACCTCACCGTGGCCGACCACGCGCTGATCGAGCGCGACGCTGCGGGGCACATCGTGCGCCTGATCGGGCAGACACAGGATATCACCGAGCGCAAGCAGGCAGAGGAAGCGCTGCAGCGTGCGCACGACGAACTGGAGCAGCGCGTGGCCGAGCGGACTCGCGCGCTTGATAACGCGAACAAAGAGCTGCGACGGCTCTCTCAACGCATCCTCGAGGTGCAGGAAAGCGAGCGACGCCTGATCGCGCGGGAGCTGCACGATGAGGTCGGCCAGCAGATCACCGGCATCAAGATGCTGCTCGAGACCCTGGAGGAGAGCGTACTAGATGACAGCGGATCTCCCAGTCCGGCGGGAGCGGATACCGCCCTGGACAAATCCCTGGACAGATCTCTGTATGCGCCGAGTCTGAGCGAGATCAGCGCAGTTGTCGCCACTACCCTTGAACGGGTGCGCGACCTCTCGCTCAATCTACGTCCAGCCGTCCTCGATAGTCTTGGCCTGCTGCCAGCGCTGCAATGGCAGTTCGAGCGCTATACCCGCCTGACCAGCATAAGTATTGACTTTTCAGCGGACGGCCTCGATCACCGCCTGCCGGCGCGTCTGGAGGCCGGCGTCTACCGGCTCATCCAGGAAGCGCTGACGAATGTATCACGGCATGCGGGCGTCTCCGAGGTTACTGTGCAGATCTATGTGTCCGAAGGGACGCTCTCCCTCTACGTCGTCGATAGAGGAACAGGCTTCGATGTGGAGAAGGCGCTCGCCGCTGGCGACTCGACGGGGCTGACAGGGATGCGCGAGCGCGCGGACCTCCTGGATGGAACACTCACCATCGACTCCCTTCCCGGAGAGGGAACGACGGTTCATGCGGACCTCCCGATCACGCGGGCCTTCGAGATGGCCGCAGCGCACGAGACTGACGAGGACCTTGGATATACGAACTGGCAGACGCCGGTAGACGATGCGGCGCGCCACCGCGCCAGGGATGACCTGCGCGACCGCGCGCGCGACAAATATCGCGATGCGTCCCGAGACGCGCGACGAGATACGCTCCGCGACGCGATGCGCGATATGACGCGAGATACAACTCGAGACGTGGCCCGAGACGCCTCGCATGACCAGCGGACTGAGCGAAGGGAAGGCGAGCCATGACGAGCGTCGTGCTGGTGGATGACCACCCGATCGTACGTGAGGGCATCCGACGGGTCCTGACGGCGCAGCACGAGTTCACCGTTGTCGAGGAATCGGATCTAGGCCTGGTGGGGCTAGAGGCGGTGGAACGGCTACGCCCGGACTTGGCCATTGTGGATCTGCTGCTGCCCGACCTCAATGGCATTGAGGTAACCCGGCGGATGCTGCGGGCGTCACCGCACACGCGCGTCGTGGCGCTTTCGATGTACGCCGATGAGCTTCATGTGGTTGAGGCGTTGCGCGCGGGAGCGACCGCCTATCTGGTCAAGGGGGCGAGCGCGGAGGAGATCCTCTTCGCTCTTCGTGAAGCGCTAGCGGGCCGGCGCTATCTGAGCGCTCCGCTCACCGATCGTATCATTGAAGATTATTCCTCACAGGCGCCCATCACGCCACGCAAAGCCGACCGCTACGAGTTGCTGACGTCGCGCGAACGCGAGGTGCTGGAATGGCTGGCGCGCGGCCTGACGTACGCCGAGATCGCCGACAAGCTGACGATTAGTCCGCGCACCGCCGAGACGCATCGCACCAACCTGATGCGCAAGCTCGACCTCAAGACGACTGCCGACATCACGCTCTACGCCGTGCAGCGTGGCCTCATTGATCCCGAGCAGAGCTGAGTGCGCACGGCGCTCTCCTGGCGCCAATGCGAGCGGAAGACAACCGCCACAGGCCACACCTTCTTCCGCCCCAGGCGCAGCGTCGCGTGAGCTCACTTAGCCTTCAGCTGACGCTGCAATACCTGCGAAGGATTCCTCAGCGGCGGCGATGGTCGCGGCAATATCCGCCTCGCTGTGCGTTGCGCTCATGAATCCCGCCTCGTACTGGCTCGGCGCGAGATACACACCGCGCTCCAGCATGGCATGGAAGTAGCGCGCATACCGCTCGGTATCGGCGTACGCTTTGGCGCTACGGTAATCCGTGATCGCCACATCCGGCGCTTTGAGAAAGTAGTAGCCGAACATGCTGCCCACCTGCCCGACCTGAAGCGGGACGCCAGTAGACCTTGCCGCGTCCTCGACGCCCACCGCCAGCCTCGCCGTCATCTGCGCCATTGCCGCGAAGACGCCAGGCTCCAGCAGCGCGCGCAGCGTGGCCAGGCCCGCCGACATCGCCAGCGGATTACCGGAGAGCGTCCCTGCCTGATAGACGGGGCCTGATGGAGCCACGAGCTTCATGATCTCGCGCTTGCCGGCGTACGCTCCGACCGGCAGCCCCCCGCCGATCACCTTGCCCAGACAGGTGAGATCCGGATCGAGTCCCCACAGCGCCTGCGCGCCTCCTGGCGCCACGCGAAAGCCCGTCATCACCTCGTCCAGGATAAACAGCGCGCCATTCTGCCTGCACAGCGCCTGCAATCCCGCGAGATACCCCTCGATAGGCAGCACGAAGCCCATGTTCGCCGCGACTGGCTCGACGATGACGGCGGCGATCTGGTCGGGATATGCTAAGAACAACGCCTCGACCGCCGCCGGGTCGTTGTACTCGACCGTGAGCGTGTTCGCCACAACCGATTCCGGAACGCCGGGTGAATCCGGCAGGCCGAGCGTCGCCACCCCGCTGCCAGCCTGCGCCAGCAGCAGATCAGCGTGCCCGTGGTAACAGCCCGCGAACTTGATGATCTTGTCGCGCCCCGTGTACGCCCGCGCCAACCGCAGCGCGCTCATCGTCGCCTCGGTGCCGCTATTGACGAAGCGAATCATCTCGATGGACGGCACAGTGGCGATAACCAGCTCCGCGAGCTGGCTCTCTACCTCCGTCGGCGCGCCGTAGCTCGTCCCGTGCGTGATCGCCGCGCTCAGCGCCTCGACGACCGCCAGATGCGCGTGTCCCAGGGCAAGCGGCCCCCATGAGAGCACGTAGTCAATGTAGCGATTGCCGTCCACATCCCACAGATACGCGCCCTGCCCCCGTGCAATGAAGCGCGGCGCGCCGCCGACGGCGCGAAAAGCACGCACGGGACTATTGACGCCTCCAGGGATCAACTCCTGCGCGCGCGCGAACAGCCGCTCCGATTCACTCGTCTTCACGCCGACCTCCCTTGCTGCGCATTCGGTACGCCCTCAACACCCGTGTGGGTAAGCAGCGCCGACAGGACATGCGAGGCCGCCTCCTGCCCCTGCCGCACGCAATCCGGCACGCCGACGCCACGATAGGATGCGCCGGTCACGTACAGTCTGGCGGGCAGCGCGCGCTCGATGGTCTCCACGCGCTCCAGATGCCCCACCGTGTAGCGCGGATAGCCATCATGCACGCGAAAGATACGCTGGAAGAGCGGCGCTGCCTGGATACCTAAAATGGCGGCCAGTTCATTCCGCACAAGCGCGAGCAGTTTTGTATCGTCCAGATCAAGCGTTTCTCGCGTCGCGGGGCCGCCGAAGAAGACGCGCAGCAGCGCCAGATCGTGCGGCGCGCGCGCCGGCCACTTCGAGGAGACCCAGGTCATCCCGTCAATGCGCCTGCCCTCACTCGTGGGAATCACCACGCCCGCGCCGTCCAGCGGATGCGGCACATCGCCGCGACGATAGCCAAGATACACCGAGCCAATCCCGCTGGAGCCGATGCACGCGAGCAGGTCCGCCACGTCAGGAACGCTCTCGCGCAGGATGCGCGCGGAGACGAAAGCGGGGCACGCCAGGATGATCGCATCGGCGTGGAGTTGAGCGCCATCGCGCAGGCGCACGCTGTACCCGCCATCGACGTTCTGTGAGACGCTGGAAACCTCACTGAGTAAGCGCAAATCGCCATCCAGGCGCGCGACCAAATGCTGAACCAGCGCCTCGGCTCCAGGGCCAAACGAGACAAACGGCGGCGTATGCTCTGTGGCGCTCTTCTGGCGCGTGGCGCGCAGGCCGCGTATGACACTGCCATACTGGCGTTCAAGTACGGCGAACTGCGGGAAGGTGGCGCGCAGGCTCTGCTCGTCGGCGGGCGCGTTATAGACGCCGGCCATCAGCGGCTCGGCGGCGAGGTCCAGCGCCTCGGCTCCCAGGCGGCGGCGCACGAACTGGCCCAGCGACTCGTCGGCGTCATCACGACGCGGCGGAATCAGCGGCTCCAGGCAGATGCGCGCCTTGCCCCGTAAAGAAAACAGCGGCGATTGTAAGAACGGCGCCCATTGCGCTGGCGCGAGCAGGTTCCAGCCAGCGGGCAGAGGAACAAGCCGGCCACGCAGCAACGTATACGTCCGCAGACCACGCGCGTCGAGATATTGGAAATGATCGTCCAGCCCTAGCTCGCGCGCAAGCGAGAGCGCCCAGGGTTTGCGCGTCAGAAAGCTATCCGGCCCGGCCTCGATGATCGTCGGTCCGCCACCGACGCCCTCGATGCGCTCGCTGCGGATCTTCCCGCCCCAGCGATCGGACGTCTCCAGGATCGTGTAGCGAACAGGGATAGACTGGCGCGCCGCTTCACGTTGCAGATACCACGCCGCGCTCAGGCCCGCGATCCCGCCGCCGACGATGACAACATGCGCGCCGCTCTCACCGGATGCGTCAGTCTCAGTCTGCATTGGCGTCGCTGCTCGCCGGATACTCATGGACAAACTCCACCAATCGCGCCACGTTCTCGACCGGCGTCTGCGGTAGGACGCCATGCCCCAGATTGAAGATATATCCCGCGCGCCCAGCCATCTGATCGAGGGTATGCTGCGCTCGCGGCTTGAGGTTTTCCCATGGAGCGAGCAAAGCCACCGGATCGAGATTGCCTTGCAGCGCCACGCCATCGCCCAGGCGTCGGCGCGCGGCGTCTATCTCGATGCGCCAGTCCACGCCGATTACGTCGCTGCCCGCGTCGCGCATTTCCTCCAGCATCCCGCTGGTGTTCACGCCGAAGTGGATGATCGGGACGCCCGCCGCGCGCGCAGTCTCAATAGCGCGCCTCGTATAGGGCGCGACGTACTCTCGGTAGTCCGCAGGAGCAAGTTGTCCAGCCCAGCTATCGAAGACTTGCAGCGCCTGCGCCCCGGCGCGCGCCTGCGCCAGCAGATACGCGCCCACGACCTCGCTCAGCTTCGTCATCAGTTGTGCCCAGAGGTCTGGCTCGCCCATCATCAGCGCCTTGACCCGCTCGTGGTTCCGGCTGCCGCCACCCTCCACCGCGTAGGCGGCGAGCGTGAAGGGCGCGCCGCTGAAGCCGATCAGCGGCAGGCCGCGCGTGTCCAGTTCCGCGCGTACGAGCCGGATCGCCTCCAGCGTGAACCCAAGCGCCTCCTCAGGCGCTGGCGTGCGCAGCCGCGCGATGTCCGCTGCTGTCCGCACCGGATTGTCGATAACCGGGCCTTCGCCCGCCGCGAACGCGAGGTCAAGCCCCATGCCCTCCAGCGGTGGCAGGATGTCCGCGAAGATGATCGCGGCGTCGAGCTCGAAGGCGTTTACCGGCTGGAGCGTCACCTCACACGCCAGCTCCGGCGTCTTGATAAGTTCGAGCAGTGTATGTTTCTCGCGCAACTGGCGATACTCCGGCATGTAGCGCCCAGCCTGGCGCATCAGCCAGATCGGCGTCGCGTCCACCGCCTCGCGCCGGCACGCGCGCAGGAAGCGGCTGTTCTCTACTGTAGGAGATTGGGCGGCTCCTGACATCATGCCCCCTCGGCCAGCCATGCGGCGGCGTCCTTGGCGAAGTAGGTCAGGATCATGTCCGCCCCAGCGCGCTTGATGCCGATCAGGCTCTCCAGCGCGCAGCGGCGCAGATCGAGCCAGCCGTTCGCCGCCGCCGCCTGCAGCATCGCGTACTCGCCGCTGACCTGATACGCCGCCAGCGGCAGATCATATGCTTGGCGGACCGCGCTGAGCACGTCGAGATAGGGCAGCGCCGGCTTGACCATCAGCATGTCGGCGCCCTCGGCCACGTCCAGCGCCACCTCGCGCAGCGCCTCGCGCCGGTTGGCGGGGTCCATCTGGTACTGGCTGCGGTCGCCGAACTGCGGCGGACTCTCGGCGGCGTCGCGAAATGGGCCGTAGAAGCCGCTGGCGTACTTCGCCGCGTAGCTCAAGATCGCCACATGCTCGAAGCCGTTCGCGTCCAGCCCCGCGCGGATCGCGCCGACCATGCCGTCGATCATGCCGGACGGCGCGATGATGTCGGCGCCCGCCTCGGCGTGCATGACAGAGGCGCGCGCCAGCAGGTCGAGCGTGAGGTCGTTCAGCACGTACCCTTCCGGCAGGCGCGGCGTATAGTGCGGCGCGTCGGGCGTGTTGATGATCCCGCAGTGGCCGTGATCGGTGTACTCGCAGAAGCACATGTCGGAGATGACGATCATCTCCGGCGCGGCGTCCTTGATCGCGCGAATCGCCTGCGGTACGATGCCCTCCGGATCGTAGTTGCCGCTGCCGACGGCGTCCTTCGTCGCTGGCATGCCGAAGAGCATCACCGCCGGAATCCCCAGCGCGGCGATCTGGCCGATCTCATTCGGCAGGCGGTCCACCGACCACTGGAACTGCCCCGGCATCGAGCCGATGGGACGGCGCTCGTCCTTGCCATAGCGCACGAAGAGCGGATAGATGAAATCCGCGGCGCTCAGCGTCGTCTCGCGCGCCAGCCGCCGAATCCCTGGCGAG
The DNA here is from genome assembly GCA_963733745.1 of uncultured bacterium. Lineage (GTDB taxonomy): Bacteria > Chloroflexota > Ktedonobacteria > Ktedonobacterales > JADMIN01 > DASWAC01. Next base: position 48,834 of record CAVTFE010000002.1, on the reverse strand, counting down.
AGGCGCAGGCGTCGCGGCCGCGCGATAGGAAACTGCGCAGGCGTCGTGTCGCTTGCCGACACGACTGACCGCTCATTCGTCGTCATTGTCATGATTCGCTCTCCTGTCTTGTTGCTCCCGCTCCCGTGTGCGCAAAATAGCCGTCCAGCGATGCGATCAGCCCCACGAGTGTATGCGTCTCGGGAACCGCCACCACACGCAAATCGAGCGCACGCGCTGTTTCGGCTGTCCTAGAGCCAATGCAGCCAATGGGAACCTGGCGCAGCGAGGTTTCGTCTCCGCCTTCGTCTCCGACACGCCGTCTCAGATTCGTCGCCGCCGAGGAGCTGGTCAGCGTGATCGCGTCTATCTCCCCATGACGCAGCAGGCGCGGGAGATCCACCCCGCCGGACCCGATGACGGTCTGGTACGCCACCACATAGGTCACCTTCGCGCCCTGCGCGCGGAGCCCATCCGCCAGCGTCGTCTCCGCCAGCGACGAGGCCGGCAACAGGACGCGCGCCTCCGCCAGCGGCGTCAACACCTGCGCGAGCGCGGCGCTGGAGAACTCGTCGGGAATGACGCCCACCTCCAGACCAAGCACATCCCGGGCGGCGGCGGCGGTCGCAGGACCAATCGCGGCGAGGCGCAGGCCATGCAAGATCGTCAGTGGCAATCCCAATTCCGCCAGCCGGCGCGAAACCGCCCACGCCGCGTTCGCGCTCGTCAGCGCGAGCCAGTCGAACTCGCCCATCTCTGCCGCTCGGAGCGCCGCATCAAGAGGCGCCGTATCGTCGGGCAGGGCAATGTCCACGCAGGGATAGAAGAGCGGCATTGCTCCCGCTTCGGCGAGCAGGAGCGCGAGCGCGTCGGCCTGATGCGGCGCGCGCGTGACCACGATGGCTTTTCCCTGGAGTCCGCTCATGGCGCCGCCTCCAGCAACTCGCGCGCCCCCTCTTTCAGCGCGTTGCGCGCCAGCCGCTCGCCAAGTCTCCGCGCGCCGTCGAGCGTCGCAGCGCCTCTCCCGCGTACGTCCACCTGCCGCATGCCATCTGGGGCCGTCACACAGCCACGCAGTTGCAGCCGCTCCTCCTCCGTCCAGGCGTACGCCGCGACCGGCACGGCGCATCCACCGCCCAGCCCCGCGAGAAAGGCGCGCTCGGCGGTCACCTGCAGCGCCGTCGGCGCATGATTCAGTTGGGCTAGCAGCGCGCGCGACTCCTCCTCGTCGCGACACTGGACGGCGAGCGCGCCCTGGCCCGGCGCAGGCAGGAGCGTGTCGAGCGAGACGGTCTCGTTTACGACCTCCTCGCGCCCCAGCCGCTGGACGCCCGCCAGCGCCAAGAGAATCGCGTCATAGGGTCCGTCGGGATCGAGCGCTTTGGCGATGCGCGTATCCACATTGCCACGCAGATCGCGAATGGAGAGATCGGGGCGCATGTGCAACAGTTGCGCGCGGCGGCGTGAGCTGCTCGTGCCAACCGTCGCGCCCTGCGGCAGCGTCGCCAGCGTATGCCCCTCCCGGCTAATGAGCGTGTCGCGCGGGTTGGCGCGTTCGAGAATCGCTCCAATCATCAATCCCGGCGTCGGCGTCGTCGGCAGGTCCTTCAGGCTATGCACCGCCAGGTCAATCTCGCCGCGCAGCAGCGCCGCCTCTAGCTCGGCGGTGAAGACGCCCTTGCCGCCGATCACTGGCAGTGGCGTATCGAGCGCGCGGTCGCCCTGCGTGGTGATAACGAGCGCCTGCGCCTCCAGCCCCGGCCAGGCGCGCAGCAGCGCCTCACGGACGTGGTCGGTCTGCCAGCGCGCGAGCCTGGAGCCGCGTGTCCCCAGCCATATAATGCGCTCGGAGCTACTCATCGTCCGCTCCATTCGCCTCTACTTGATCTTCTTCCAGCGCTAAGAGGTTGCGCTCGGCGTGCAGATAAGTGAGTCGGTCGCCACGCGCGGCGCGCTCTTTGAGCGTCACCGTCGGACTGTGCAGCAGCTTGTTGACGATGCGATGCGCCATCTCGCGCAGTATCTCCTGCTCGCGCTCGTCAAGCTCCGGCGCGCGCCGCAGCGCCCGTTCGACCTCCGCCTGCGCGACCGCTCGCGCCTGTTCCCGTAGCGCCGTGATAGCTGGCGCCACCCGTCGAGTCCGCTCCCACGCCAGGTAACCAGCCAGCTCCTCCTCCACAATCCCTTCGACCAGCGCGATCTCCTCATGCCGCAACTGCTGGCGCTCCGCGACGATCGCCTGCAGGTCGTCGATGTCGTAGAGACGCAGCCCGGTCAGGCTCCGCACGGCGGGATCAACGGCGCGCGGCACGCTGATGTCAACCACCACGGGGCGCGCATCAGACGCTTCCTGCGCGAAGTCTTCCGCCCGCAGGAGCAGGTGTGGCGCGCGCGTGGCGACGACGACGGCGTGCGCGTTCTCCAGCGCTTGCGCACGCAGGCTCCAGGGCAGCGCCTCAGCCTCATAGCGTCCCGCGAGGGCGTGAGCGCGCTCATAGGTGCGACTGACGACATGGAGATCGCTTGCCCCACGCGCCCGCAGCGCCTGCATGGCCAGCGCCGCCATCTCGCCCGCGCCGACGACTGCGACCCGTCTTCCCGCCAGATCGCCCAGTTCGAGCGCGACCAACTGCGCCGCCGCGTGGCCCACCGAAAGGCTATGGCGCCCAATCGCCGTCTCGCTGCGCGCGCGCTTGCCAGCATGGAGCGCGGTCGAGAAGAGGCGCGCCAGATGCGGGCCAGAGGTCCGTGCAGTGTGCGCCGCCTGCAGCGCGTCCGCGACCTGCCCTTGTATCTGCGACTCCCCGATGACCACCGATTCCAGACCGGTGGCTACACGCGCGAGATGGCGCGCCGCTCCGGCTCCAGTCATCGTGTAGAGGGACTCTATAAGGGAATCGGGCGCTACCGCCAGTGGCGCCGCGAGCCGCTCCACGATGGCCTTCTGGGCGCGCTCAGTATCGGCGCTGATCGCATAGACCTCGAGACGGTGGCACGTCGAGACGACCACTGCCTCGGCAAGAGGCTCCTCATGCAGGGATCGCAGCAGCGCGGCAAGCTCGTCGCCTTCGACGCTCAGGCGCTCGCGTAGCTCGACCGGCGCGCTGTGATGGTCCAGCCCGACGAGCAGTAGGAGCGCGGAGCTTCTGGGCCGTCCGTCGCTATTGAGATGGCTCTGATCTGGGGACATATTTGGGCTCATGTTTGGGGTCATGGCGTCACAACCTGACGCGCCTCAGCGCGCCGACAGCAGCCGGGGAGACAGACGCCATCCCCAGGGCGGTCGGGCATGCGCTCGGCGACAAGTTCCTGAACCATGCGCACGAAGGCGGGATGCACGCCAGCGGTTCCCGCGCGCACCATCCGCATGCCAAGAGTCTCGGCAAGCTCGCGCGCCTCAACATCCAGGTCATAGAGCACTTCCATGTGATCCGAGATAAAGCCGATCGGCGCGACGACCACCGTTCGCGATTCCTGTGCGCGCAGCCGCTCGCCGATATCCGGCCCCAGCCACGGCTGCGCGGGCGAGCCACTCCTGCTCTGATAGGCCAGCTCCCACTTCCATGCGCCCGCCTGACGCGCAACCAGTTGGCACGCCTCGCGCAACTGTGTCTCATACGCGCTCACCCGCGCCATGCTCTCCGGGATGCTGTGCGCGGTAAAGATTACTGGCGTCTGCTCGCGCTCCGTTGGGGAGAGCGTATCGAGCGCCGCGCGTAGACGGTCGGCGTTGGCCTGAATAAAGCCGGGATGATCGAAGTACTTCCGCAGCGGGCTGACACGCGGCGCATCAGGGCCAATTTCCGCCTGCGCGCGGGCGATGTCTTCCAGATACTGCCGGCAACTCGAATACGAGCTATACGCCGAGGTGATGAACGCCAGCGCATGTCGCCGCCCATCCGCCCGCATCTCACGCAGCGCGTCCGCGAGGAAGGGACGCCAGTTGCGATTGCCCCAGTAGATCGGCAGATCCGGGCCGCGCGCCTTCAGTTCGACGCGCACGGCCGCGATCAAGGCGCGATTCTGCTCGTTGATCGGGCTGACGCCGCCGAACAGGTCGTAGTGACGCGCTACCTCCAGCATGCGCTCACGCGGCACGTTGCGCCCACGCAGCACGTTTTCGAGGAACGGCAGCACGTCGTCTGGACCCTCTGGTCCACCGAACGAGACCAGCAGGATGGCGTCGTAGGGTATTCGCGCGCTATCGTTTGTCGCTGTGTCGTTGGTCATGCCGCGCTCCCCAGGCATCGTGGAGTCCACTTCCCTGTTTAGCCGATCATCGCCAGCGCCGCGCCTAGCGACTGATGGACCGCCGTAATGACCGGCGTGTCGCGCAGCGTATAGCGCCGCGCCTCGGTCGCGCGCAGATCGATCACCAGCGATTGGAAGCGCGCCAGATCGTCCGTCTCGTAGGCGACGATGAACTCCGCATCGGTCAGTCCAGTCGCATAGAGCAGTGTCTGGCTGACATCGGCGTAGCTGTGGCCGACGCGCATGTGCTCGTTCATCATGCCCTGGCGCGCCTCTTTGCTCATGAGGTACCAGTCAATCGTCTTCGTGAACGGATAGACGACCAGGTACTCCCCATGCCGCTCCTCCTCAATCGCCTGTTCCTGCGCCGTCGGGCGTCGCGTATAGCTGGAGGGTCGCGTGAAACCGAACAGGGAATGTGTTGGCTGCAGATACGCGCCAATGCCCGTCTGTAACAGGCGTGCCGTCATTTCCTGCATCGCGCGCGCAGAATCGCCGCGCCGCCACAGAACGAGGTCGGAGTCAGTGCGGAAACCAATGCCGCTATAGCTCGTCGTGACGATATCTGGGGCGGCTTCTTCGACCGCCTTCACAAACGCCTGGCGTCCCTGCGCCCGCTCCTCCTCGGCGAGGCGCCGCCACAGCGGATCGGCGCGCAAGCAGAGAAAGTGCGCGAAATACCCTGCGGAAGAACGCTCTGTCTGTTCAGTCATATGCATCTCTCCTGAATCTCTCTTCTGGTCCTGGGTCACACTCAAGGCGCCACGGAGCGCCCGTTTGGCGCGCCACCCTCGAATCCTCCAAGCACCCCTAGCAAAACTGCATCCATGAAGCCGTCGATCCGCTCGTGGAGCGAGACGGCCTCAAGAAGATCCGCGCGCGTCGTCTCGGTCGTCTCGGCGCTTGCCGGCGCGGTGAGACGCGCGCACGCGCGGCGAAAGTAGACGAACGCCTTCACAGTGTCGGACAGGCTGATGTGCGCCTGCGCCGCCTCACGGCCATAGGTCATCCCGACGCTCTTCGCCTCGGCAAGGTAATGGTCGTCGTTGAGGCGCGTATGTACGTGCTGGAGCAGCAGACCGAGCAGGCGCTGGCCAAGCTCACGCATTCGCGCGACGCCCGGCTCCGCGCTCACCCGCTGACGCCAGTCCTGACTAAGGAGCTCACGCCGGTCCAGCGGGGCTGCCGCCGCCACATGCGGGTGTATAGTGGCCAGAGCCGCCATCCCTGCCGCGCCGGAAACAAACGCCTCGATGGCGCTGCGCGAGAAGCGACGATGCCCGCCGAGCGTCTTGCGGCTCGGCACGCGTCCCGCATCGCTCCATCGCCGCAACGTGGGGGCAGACACCTGGAGCAGACGGCTCGCCTCCGCGATGCTGATCCAGCCATCTCCCGGCTGGTCGGGCATGATGTCGTGTGTTGCGCGTGTCAACGGAACAGGCTTTCGTCCAGAAAATCGCTCAAATCTCTGCAAATACGATGACAAAATCTTCCAAATCTGTCAAGGTGGACCCTCATTGTCGCAGCTTGTAGAGTTCTATAGTCGGCGCGGATGGGCTAGCAGTGCAATGCCACGTTGTGCGCGATCATCTGTGGGGTTTCTGCCCCTTATCTAGTGCGCATGGGGCTGTGTCTGGTTGTGCGAGCGGCCTGCGGAGAAGCGATGAGCGAGCAGATGGACGACTTTGACGTTGAGGTGAGTGCGCTGGCGACCACCTCAGATCCGGCTGATAGCGATGAGCGTGACGCCGCCTCCGCTCCTGATGACGCCGAGATCGCTGCGCCAGATGTGTCGCCCACGAGCCTCGCCTTGGGGGTCCTGCGACCGTGTACTGCGGTGGTACTGAGATAGGTCACGATATATACTGAGCGTGCTGCCGAGGTTCTCGGTCTGTGATTCGCTCTCATTCAGCGTGGAGCGCGGTGGCCCCATAGACAGACCCACGTGCGAGGACCCATGACCGATTCGCTGGATCCCGAGGAGGCGCTGGAAGTCGAGTCGAGCGCGCTCGACTCGACGCCTACCTCACCGCCCGCTCGCCCACAAGAGAGCGCGCCACCCACCTCGGTGTTGCGGTCTGTCGTCACGCCATCGCCTCCTTCATTCAGCGCTGACACCTCTGCTGCGCCCTCTCGCACACCCAGACGGCGGCTGCTGATCGTAGCTAGCCTCTTTGCGCTCTTGGCGGCGCTGCTCTCGGCGCTCCTCCTGATCCCTCCCGAAAATCGCACCGCAACCTTGGCCTTGTTGGGTGGCCCAACCCTGACGCCCATGCGCATCTTGGAACCCGGAGACGACCTCTTCTTGTGGGAACACTCGGTACCGTGGGGCAGCCTCTTCATCGATGGCCAGCCTGGACCTGACGTCCATAGCGCGCCGCTGCACGCGGACACCAGTGGCGCGACGATCGGCGCGCCATTTCATCTGTCTCGCGGTCGCCATACCCTGCAATATCGCGCTCCCCCTTTTCCCACGTTGACCTGCATCGTCAGTGTGCCAGCGACCTTCGCCGACACCTGTCCCCTCGATCCCAGCAACGACGTCTCCTCACTTATACCTGCCGCGCCAACGACTCGACTGCTGGACTTGCAGGCAAGTGTTGATTACTTGCCGCCCACACAGTTCCAGGCGCTCGTAGATGCGACGCAAGCCGCGCTGACTACACTGGCAGCCTCCTACGGCTCCGGCATGATCGCGGTGGGCGATCACTACCGGGACCTGAGCTGGGAGATCAGGCAGGCCACCGCGCCGTTGATGGTCGAGCCGCAGTATCGTCTCACCACGCCGATCAACGGCGATCCTGACTGCTACAGTGTGTGTGGCAACACAGACCTCGTCGCGACGGACCCCTCCACAGACTGGATCATCCATGCGCTCGTCGCCCTCAATTGGCGCTACACAACCGCAGATGGCCAGGCGCCTATTCCGGCCGGGCCAGCTACGGCCTACGAGATGCGACGCGACACGCTCCTTTCGCTGGTGACGCAGTGGCGCGACGGACGGTGGCAGCCGCCAACGCCGGTGATCGGGACGCCACGAGTCGATCCAATCATCTGTGGTGTTGGTGATCACTACCGCGAGGCGTTGCAGGCGGCGCCAGGACAATCCACCGTCAACCAGCAGTTCCAGTGGTCCTTTGCTTCGTCGACGGCGGAGCTGGGTTGTGTCTTCGCTGGAAGTCAAAGGGAGCCGTCCACCGGAAAACCCAGCGGTCCCATCGTGCTGGTACTTTATCACGCTGGCGCTCTGGTCGCAGTGAATGCTGAGGCGCAGCGCGTGTTCCCCACCTTGCCGATAGCAAGCCCCCATGAACGCACCCTGGCCAACGCGGTGGCGCCCTCACAACTCGGGTGATACTTACCAGGACGGAGTGAGCGCGTGGAGCGACGCCGCATCGCATCCTCGATTGCCGCTACAATGACGCCTCGCCACACTCCAGATCGCCGCGGATCGTCTCCAGGAGATTGGGAGGCGCCAGATAGTCGCGTTCGTCACCTTCCTGATGAGTCTGGCGAGATCATTCACCTCATGTCACTTCTTGCGCCTGATGCGGCTCTGTCTCGAAGTGGCTTCTGGAGTTGGCTCCCGATGACGCGTCAAGATGACCTTCTCTGTGAACCCACGCTTGAGCGCGCTGTGGCGAAAGTACTCCGTCAGATCGCCTTCTCCCCGCGCGGCGCCCTCCCAGACGACGACCGCAACCAATTCATTCTCCTCCCCAGCCGCTTTCGCAGCCAGCTTCTGCGCGTCGTCCAGAATGGCGTCGGTCGCCGCCGCGTAGACGTCATCATCTCCACCAGCAGGCTGTTCGATCACATGGATGCGGTCAGCGGTCGCGCCATTAGCCGCGCGCTTCATCACCGCGTCGAAGCGCCGACCCCAGTCGCCCGGCCGGTCCACGACGGAAGTCTCACGAAATCGCTCCGGCGTGAACGGCAGCACGATGGTCACTGGAATGTTCAATGCCGCAGCGGCCTCTAGCGCCAGCAGATCAGCCCCACAGGCGGCAGAACAGATAAGCGCGTCAGGCTGCAAGGCGCGCAAGAGTCTGGTCAGCCGTCCCTTGACACTCGGCGCCTGTTTCAGGGGAAAGCGCACCGGCGCGCCCTCAGCGTCGATGCGGCGCCCGGCAAGCGCGACGATAATCATGGATAGCGCCATCCTCTCTTTTCAGGCTCGCCGGGCCGCCGTAGTTTCCGCGAGAAGCCGTGGCGCGCTAAATTGCCAAGCATAACACGGACGCGCGGTAGCGCGCTGTTCCGCCACATCCTGGCGACTAGTCAGGCCGCCGGGCCAATGGTACACTAGCGCACGGGCAAGCGGCGCTTGTCCTGTCCTGCGCACGTCCGATTCGCTCGTCTGGAGGGTATATGGGAATCGCTAGCCCGGCTCCTTTGAATGAAAAGAACCTGCCTGCGCTGTACCAGGCGACGGATACCGCGGCGAAGAGGCACCAGCGCTGGTTTATCGTGTCTACCCTCGTCGAGGCCGCATTCGTGCTGCTCGGCGCCCTTGCGCTCGTCCTCGGCCAGAATGCCGACCTCGTGAGCGCGGTAGGCTCGATAACCAATATCCAGTTATTTGGGGTCACGTTCGCGCCATTGTCACTCGCCACGGCGGTCGCCTTGCTCGCCACGGCGATCACGCTCCTCGTGCGCTATTTCTTCAAGCCGGGCGAGAAGTGGCGTGAATCGCGCTTCCTGGGTGAGCGTTGCGCCACATTGGCCTGGCGCTACGCCGCACGCGCGACTCCAGCGGATCTGACTCGAGGGCTAGACACCCCACCCGACGCCAACCGCTGGTACCTCAAGGAGATCAACGACCTGTTCGTGCAAGCCAATCAGCTCAATCTCCCAGAGGTAGACAGGCTTGAGGAGCTGACTCCAGCGATGGCGGCGCTACGAGACGCCCCGGTGGAAGCGCGCTACAAGGTCTACCGCGAGGGGCGCGCGATCAACCAGCGCGACTGGTACAACAAACGCGCGCGCCAGTTCCGGAGCCGCCGCAACACCTTCCGTTTTCTCACCATACTGGCCTATGTCGTGGGCGCCGGTCTGGTGCTTGCCTATGCGACACCGCTACGCGATCAGGTTCCCTTTGGCCTCCTGGCAATGAACTACTGGCCGCTTGTGGCGGCTACGGCTGGCGCGCTCACCGGTTATGTGGCGGCGCGCCATTATGATGACCTGCAGCAAAGTTACCGCTACATGCGGAATTGTCTCTCGGCGGAGATCGATGTGATGAGCGGGTTTACCCCCACTCCCGCGACTGGTGAACGCGACGTGTCCGAGTGGGTCGATCACATCGAAACCCTCCTCGACGGCGAGCATCAGCAGTGGCAGGCCCTGGGGTAACATCGGGTAACACCTGAGGGATTCACGTCCCCCATACCACATGCAAGGGCGCGCCACATCATGCTGGCGCGCCCGGTTCCGTCGTTCAATCGCCTGCGCGCTATCCGCTCGGCGGGCCAGGGCTTACCGGACGCTCAGCCGTGACCGTCACGCCTCCCACGGGCGCTTCGCGCTCCAATTCGTCGGCCCCAACATCTGACGGCGTATCACCAACTGTGCGTGTCCCCGACGCCGCACGACTGGGCGCGGGCGTCCGAGTCCCGCGCGAGGCGCTACGCGGGCGGGCGGCCTTCATCGGCGCCGTCTCTTTATCCAGCCCCAGGATGCTCTGCGCATGCGAGACGATCGCCAACGCGAGGCCAAAGAGCAGCAGGTCACGTTCGCTGTTCAATCCCAGGTCCACATACGAAAAGCTAACCTGCATCGGGATCAGACAGATCGCGGCGATCAGGCCCGCGACCGCGCCAGAGCGGCGCGCCGTGCGCGTACGCAATCCATCCGAGCGCTCCCAGGTCGGCACATTCCATGCTGGGCCCCGATAACGATTCTCTCCGGCTCCCCGTGCGCTGCGCTTCGTCCTCTCGCGCGCGGAACGTCCCTGCGCATAGGCGAGCGCCGCCGAACGCGCAGCCTTGCTGCGCAACAATTCTCGCGACCGGCGCCTCTGGCGACGCCCACGCCGGTTGCTCTGGAGCAGGGTGCGCAGCGCCGAGACCAGTTCCCAATGTTCGCGCTGCGTCTCGATCGCGCGACTTCCCTCGAAGACCCCGCTCCCCAGCAGCCACCAGAACGCGATGAATCCGATCGCGCCATCCTTCATCCAGACCCAGAGAATATTGTTATGGGTGGTATACGGGAAGAATGGCCAGAGCGCGCCGACGGAGTCCTTGTAGAGGAGCATGGCTTTCTGTTGATAGGGAGCGCCGAAGCCAAGCCCGACAAAAGGCGACGACTGAATATTGGCGATGATATCAAACTTCTCATAATTCCGATACAGGTCCGATTGCAAGTCACGTTGATCGGGGGCTATCTGTGATTTGATCGCGCGCGCGGGCTGACCAATTGGGCTGGAATTGTTCCAGAACACGGCGAGGTACATTCCGGTCAAGAGAACAGCTGGGACCAGAATCTTCCATGTTAACTGCGGGCGCAACCTGAAGAGCAGCAGGAAGAGGACCGCCAGCCCAACAAACAAGACCGCGAAGGCCGCGCGCCGTCGCATGACCTCGATCACGAAGATCAGCAGCGGCAGCAGGAAGATGGCATAGGCGCGCTGCGAGCGCGTCCCGCCGATGAGCAGCAGGCTCAGACACAGGATGATCGCAAAGCTCAGGATGATACCATCAATGTGATCGTACGCGAGGTCGTCGGCGACGTTGAGAGTACGCACGATGAGGAGCCAGCGCAGCGTATTCTCCAGCGCCAGTCCCGTTACCGCGATCATCACCGTCCAGATGAGTTGATTCACATGCGCTTCTTCGCGTATCAGAATGCTCGCGAGGAAGAAGACCAGGAACAACATCAGGAAGCCACGCACTTCCCACAGCGCGATATTGAACTGTGCGCCATGGGTCAGTCCATTCACCACCCCGAACGCCACACAGCCGGCAAAGACCAGCAGCGGTAGCCGTAGCGCCCCCAGCCTCGGTTTGACCGGCTGTCCCGCGAGGCGCGAGCGCACGAAGATCGCGATGACGAGAACGAGCAGCAACAGTTCCAGTGGGCTGACGATGAGGCGGATATCTTTCCAGTCGAAGAACCAGAGGCTCCCACCGACGGCCGCGCTCGAGTGATCGGCTCCCCAGGCGCTCAGGTCGCTGTGCCACGCGCTGAATGGATCGTGAAACAGGCGCGCCCAGACCGACCAGGGATCGCTGGTGCCACCCTCGGCCTCCAGAAAGAGCGCCGCGCCGACCACCACCAGGAAAAAGAGGCGCAAGTTCTTGAAGATATCGGTTGGGCGCTTCTTCGTTGCCACGATCTCACCCTTCCCCATCGCTTCCTCATCAGGAGGCGATTAGATCGCATCCGTATCACATCAGACTGTCTCAGACCCGATGCAGGCTCGTCAGCAGGAAGAACGCCACGAGCAACACCGCCGCAATGGGAACCAGCCATTTCAGCCAGGGCGCCCGCTTCGGTCCCCATAGTCCGAGCGCGATACAGGCGACAAGAAACCCGAGCATGAAATTCATCGCTTACACCTCCAGCCGCAGCAGCGTAATCGAATACGCCGGGAACGTATAGGTCAGCGTCTGCGTCGAGCCGCTCCCGGAGAGCGAGATGTCCGGTCCCTGGGTGATACCCTTGTTGTCGTCTGGCCAGTAGCGCCAGACCTTGCCGCTCTTGAGGCTCGCGCCGCCCAGCGCATTGCCCAGGTTGCGCAACTGAATCGTCGGCGTGAGGTCGCTCTCCGGACTTTGATTGACCACCATCAGCAGCAGGCTCCCCTGATCGAGCTGGCTCGCATAGCAGGTCAACAGGCTATCGGCGGATGAGGACATCGAGAACGACGTCCCCATAAACGTCCCGCCGTGCGAGTCGTAGTTTCCGTACATCTTGAAGGCGGTGTACGCTGGCTCGTCGGACGTGAAATCTCTCCAGTGGGTCGCCATCTCCACGCCTTCGCGGCCAAAGATGCCGAGCACATCCGCCAGCGCGACGGCGCCGGTCACTTTATCAAACGCGCCCCAGCTATATTCGGTACACGCGATCTTCGTGCCGGGATAATATTTGTTGATCCAATCACGAATGCGTGGGATAGCCGCCATCTTATCCTTGATCCACGATTCCTCGACATAGTTGCGATCCCACAAGATACGTGTCGTGCGTAGGCGCAACGCCGCCGTGGAAGGAGAATCTTCCGAATCATCCCAGGCCCATTGCGCGGGGTAGATGTGAAACCCAAACATGTCGAGCGAGCGGCGGCCAGCAGCCTCATCATGCTGGCGAATCTGATTCAGCAGCCACGCGAAGAGCGGCATGTCGCCGTGCGCGTGATAGGTATCTGGATGATCGAAGTAACCTTTGGGTCCGGCGTCAATGGGCGGATAGAAATAGTCCGGCCAGTAGGCGATGTTCGGTCCCACCACCACAGCGCTCGGGTCCACGTCCTTGATCGCGGTCGCGTAGTCAAGCACATTGTCGCGAATCTGTTCGTAGGTCTGCTGCGCCGGATGCACATCGGTGTGGATCAGGGGCCAGAACTCCGGCTCGTTATCCAACTCATAATAGCGAACGCCGCCATCTTCAGCGCGTCCAAACTTCTTCATCAGGTGATTGACCCACTCGTCTTGGGCCACGGTTGGGTCGGCAAGGTTGGGATAAGCGGGAAACGGCGTTCCCAGACGCGCGCGCGACGGCACACTGGTGCGTTTGCGATTTGCCGCCGGATCGTAGCCGGAGATCGCGTCCCCATTTGGCTGAAGAGGAGGCCCGCCACTCGCTGGGACGCCAGTAGACGCCGAGCCATTGTCGGTATTCTTCGCCACCCAGCCCAGCGTTGGAACCACAAACGACGTCGTAGCGCCGCTCGCGCGATTGAGCGCGACAAATTGATCGGCGAGTCCTGATGGCTGGTGGTCGGCGGCAGAGGTATGCCCGTAGTCCAGATTGCGGAACTCCCAGTCGCGCGCCGCATTGAACGCATTGCCCAGCTTCCAGTTGTAGCGCGGCTTGTTCTGCCCGCCCCAGCGAACGACGCGCACCCCGGTATCGCGCGCGGGCGTGATGCTGCGCTCGCCTTCGTTATAGGCCACGCCATAGATGTCGGGATTGATCGTATGGCGGTTCACCGCCAGATCCCCCGTCAGCGTCAGGGGCGTGGAGGTGATCTTGACCGGCGTATGGCGCGCCTGCGCGTCGGTGTTGACGGCGACCTGATACGTCGAGCCGCCCTTGAGTTGTATCGGAACGGTGAGCCTCACGGTCGCGCGGGCGGGATGATAGCGGGCGACGAGCGGCGCCAGCGACCCCGTGACGCCCGCGCCGGTCAGCGCGTAGTTCTTCGCCAGTCCAGCGCTCGTGGGGTCAACGCTATCCTGGAAGGCGAGCGTCACCGTGCTCAGATCGTACGCCCAGGCCTTCTTGATGCCGTTCGCGTCCAGCGCGGCGGGATCATAGACGAAGCGGATATCTCCCAGATACAGCGTCCCCTGCGACTCCTGCGCGCCCGCCTGAAAGACGAAGCCGCGCGCGCTGATCTCCTCAGCCTGCATCTCGCTCATCGGGAACCGCGCGAGCCGCCATTGTTTGGCGTCCAGGCTGCCCTCTTTGGTATGCGCGCCCAGATTCAGCCCGCCGACGAGCGCCTGCGACTCGGTCAGAATGTAGACGATGACGTTTTGTCCGCTCTGGTCGCCGCGCGCCCAGCATTGCAGATACACATAGCGCGTCGTATCGAACGGATCGGTTTGCAGCCGCAACCCCTGCCAGCTCGTGAGCGCCACCGAGACACTCGGCTTGTTCTGATACAGCGCATCCTTATCGCCAACCGTCCGTTGGTCCGCCCACGAGGTGTCGGTCCACTTGTCGGCCAGCGCGCCGTCGAAAACGATGAGGTCCTTGGGGGTGCTTTCGGGGCCGTTCATGAAGACGATCTTCGCGACTGGATGGCGATAGTCGTACCACCAGGTGCGCAGATGGCTGGGAATGTGGAGGCTGCCTACTCCGGCGACGAGCGCGCCGCCCGCGACAACCCCTCCCCCCGCGATGAGCAGTGTTCGCCGATCCAACTCGACCCCACCGACGCGGATCAGCGCGCGTTTCTGCCCCTCTGGATCGGGTGTTGGCGGTGTAGAGGCTCTCCCGTTGCTGGCGGGAAGCGGAACGGTTGGCATATCGGAGACGCCTGGCGCGCCCGGCGCCGGCATCCGCTGTGTCGGTTGCTCATCGCTTGGCGTATTGCGTTCACGCGAGGTCGTATCCACGTCCCATCCTTCACATCATCGCGTCTCTCTACCGGCGCGATCGAGAAGCGCGAGTCTGCCCCTGGCTCGGCTCTGGCTCGACTCTATTCGGCGAGATTTTGCAGCCATCCGGGCAACTGCGGCTGATAACCGTTGACCACGATGCTGCGCACCGTATTCTCTCCCAGCCGGGTCAACGACTCGCGCACCTGCTCGTCGGTGGTGCTGCCGGCGTGGACGACGAAGACCAGCGCCTCGGCCATCGAAGCCGCGAGGACGCCATAGCTTGTGGTAAAGACCGGCGGCAGATCCAGCACGAGCAGCGCGTCCGTCGCGCTCATACGCGAGCGCAGATCGGCGCGCGCCAGACGATAGATTAGGTTGGGCGCTTCTTTCGCGCCATCCCCCGCTGGCAGCACAAAGAGCTTATCCGAGATCTGATGCACCGCCTCGGTGAGCGCGCACTCACCGCGCAGGTACTCCGACAGTCCCGGCTCCGGATTAATGCCGAGCAACTGGTGAACACCAGGATGCGCGAGGTCAACCTCCACCAGCACGATCGAGCGATCGAGGTCAGCCGCCATCGCCGCCGCGACACCAGTGGCGATCGTCGTCCGCCCCTCGCCAGAGACCGCGCTGGTAATTCCTATCGATGGAACGAGGCCCTGATCCGCTGGCGGTTGCACGGAGAGGTAGATGCGCCGGAAGTATTCAAGCAACGCCTCGCCGCGTGGCACCTTGGCCAGCCCCCGGCTCTCCCGGTTTGGCTTTGTCTTCGGCTTCTTGCGCGACCGCGCTTTCTCCTGGGGAGGCGCTTCCTCGAAATCATCCGCCTCTTCATCAACCACGCTCGACACCGGCGGCGCTCCTTACTTATCCTTGCTCCTAGTGAAAATAGGTTGTCTCCGGCGGAGACCCGCGCATCACCAGTGAAGCGTGTCTATCTAACCCGCGGGCGGCGCGACATGCGCCAGCGCTACAATGCAAGCGCTACGGCTCTTCGTCTATGTAACTGCTCCTGCGAGCGGATTCTGGTGGACTCTCGCGTCGTGGCGCCTGTGTCGTCCCCGAACGCAACTGCTTGCGCGCGGGACGCGGCAGCGCGGCGAGCACCGGCGTCATCAGCGCGGGCACCGGGCTGTTCTCCCGATCGTCCCAGCTAATCGACCCGCGCCCACCATTCGTGCTGATGACTGGCATCACCTCGACGGCGGTCGGGTCCCACTCCAGCTTATCGAGGATGCCCTCGATATCCTGCCGATTGTACACCTTGCGATCCAGCTTCGTCTGGATGCCTGCTATGATTGCAAGCAGCGCCAGCACCGCGACCAGCGCGCCAATGGGGTACACCAGCACCTTCGAGATCTTCACCGTCGACGACTTCGGCAGCGTTGGCGGGTCTTGCAGACTGAGGTCATATGGCGTTCCATTGCTCGCCGCATCGATACTCTGATTCACACCATCTAGGTTGTTATTCGTGTCGCTGAGCTTTCTTTGATCCGTCGCCAACTGAGCATTCAGGCCGGAAAGGAAGGTATCGGCGAGGCCAGCGGTAGGATGTGTAGCCAAATATTTTGTTATGGCGTCAGTGTCATCGGCGACTGTCTTAGTGAGCGCATCGGCCTGCTTTTTGTAGTAGTCAGCTGCCTTGGTCAGGTAATCCTTTTCGGTTTGCGCGTAAGTCGCGTTAAACTCGTCGATCACACCTTGCGCGAGTTGCTGCGCTATCACGGGAGACGAATGATCGTCGGCGGTTACGCTGATGAACGTCTTACCAGGCGCGCTCACGGTCACGTTTCCAGCGATTCGACTAACGGCGGCGTCCTGACAGGCCTGTGTTTTAAGATCACAGAGCGTGTTCAAGGATGTACGCGCCGCAACCCTCGCCATGAAGCTGGGGCTGTCCAGATAGGGGGTCATGGTATCGACGACATTCTGCGCCTGTGTCGCAAACGGATTGTCGGTATTGGCCTGGTAGTCTGTCAGAAAGGACAGCTTTACCACATTGATCAGCGCCGTTGATTCGTAGACCGTCTCTTTCTTCAGGCCGTAGAGCGTCGCCGCCGTTGGAATCAGCAGTATCGGGATCAGGTACAGGTACCAGTATTTCACGAGCTTGACGAGGAACCGCGTCATCGTAGTCACTCCCCCTCAACAGCCATACGCTGGCTGTCGATTCTTCGCTGCGTGGCCGGCGTCGCGACCGCGTCAAGCAGATCCTGATGATAAAAACGCCATGCGCTCCCCACCTTATAGCCGCGCAATTGCCCCGACCACATCAGCCGGTAGAGCGTGGAGCGGCTGACGCGCAGGAAGTCCATTGCCTCCTTGAAGGTCATGAGCGCAGGCTCTTGTATGGCGCCGTTCGTTTTGGCCGTCGTGGCGCGCCGGTCGCGCATAGCTTGGGGTCTCCTCGCTGAGGAACGTTAGGGATGCGCCAGCGCGCCGTCCACTGGGGAACCTCATCGGCGCCAGCGGACACGGAAACTAGCGGACAATCGCCGTCTATTATCCTACTGCTTCCTGTGACGCACAAGCCGCCATAGGAGGAACATTCGTAGAGAAATGGTAAAGATGGGCTATTCTGGGTAGCCATGACACACAATGGCACAAACTGAAACAACCGCGCCATCGCCTACCGCTGCGCGCCCAATGTGTCCGCCCGTTCGGAACTCGCGCCGCTCGCATCCGCCCCATCTGTCGCATCTGTCTGCTGCGCCTGCTCGTCGTTGCGCGGCGTGCGAACCCAGCCACCCGCGCTGCGCGCCACCAGCGCGCCCAGGAACAACAGGCTCTTCCAGACGATATAGAACGGCGCCGCCAGCAGGCTCAATACCACACGGAACGGCAGCCGCCCCAGCGCGATCCCGACGGCGACATGCAGGACCAGCGCCCCGAGCAGCCCTAGCGCGACCCACAGACCTAACTCCCACCGCAGGATCGCCGCGCCCGCCAGCGCGAAGATCACGCCCGCAGCCAGCAGCGAGAGCGGCGGCGTCAGACTCTCCACCGCCACGTCCAGTCGCGCCAGATCGCCCGTTCGCAGGAAGCCGCCGAGCATGCCCAGGCCGTGCGCGCGCGCCAACTCGATGCGCCCACGCTCCCAGCGCTCCTGCTGGCTGCCCGACTGCCGCATGTTTGCGGGCATCTCCGCCGCCACGATTGCGCGCGGAACATAGGCGGCGCGGATACCCGCCTTGATCAAGGTGACGTGATACTCGGCGTCCTCGGTCAGTCCGTACGCTGCCCAGCCGAAGCGCTCGATCACCGCGCGGCTGAAGACCATGCCGTTGCCCTTGAGTCCCGCCGAGAGGCCGAAGAGCGAGCGCCCCAGCGGCCGCACGTGGTTGATGAGCGCGAAGGCGACTGCGCGCAGCCCCGCCGCCCAGCCCTCTCCGGCGTTCAGCACGCGATACTGCCCCTGCGCCACCAGCGCACCCCGCCGCAGCGCCGCGTCCATCTCGCGCAGGAAGGCCGGCGCGAAGACCGTATCCGCGTCCACGACCACATAGGCATCGTAGACCTCACCCGCCGCAGCCAGTTGCTCCAGCGCGTAGAGCAACGCGTAGCCCTTGGCGCGCTCCGTCTCGCTTGTCCGCTCCAACACGCGCACACCCACCGCGCGGACGATAGCGGCGGTCGCATCCGTACAGTTATCGGCGATGATCAGCGGCGTAAAGAGGCGTGCCGGGTAATCGAGCTGGCGCAGACTCGTCAGCAGCTTGGCGATGACGGCAGCCTCGTTGTGCGCCGGAATCAGGATCACGAAGCGCGTCGTGGGCGGCTCGGTGATACGTCGCGCCGGTCGCAGCGCCACCACAATCGCCGCCAGGCTGAGGATCGCCACGTAGCCGAGCGGGACGATCAGCAGCGCCTCGACCACGCCAACCAGGATACGCCCGATCAACTCGACGACGGCCAGCGCGCCAGAAAAATCCATGCCAGCGAGGTCAAATGGCATCGCGCCCCTCCTGGTCAGCGAGCGCTCAGCGTCTCCTGGCGTGGCGGCAGACGCCGGTTGCGCCCTGTTATCTGCCGCAGGAACAACAACGCCGCCAGCGGCAGGTCGTCGATCAAGTAACGCCGCCAGAGCCGCGCTGGCTCGCTGATCAGACGGTGCGCCCACTCCAGGCCCAGGCGCTGCATCCACAGCGGCGCGCGATGCGTCTCCCCGGCGAGGAAGTTGAATGCGCCGCCGACGCCCACGCTCACCGGCACGCCAAGCTCAGGATGCCGCGCAATCCACTCGTCCTGGCGCGGCGCCCCAGCGCGACGAAGAGCGCATGCGGACGCGCGGCCTGAATCTCGGCGGCGATCTCGGCGTCCTGCTCCGGCGAAAAGGGCCAGCGTGGCGGCGCGTATGTCCCGGCTATCACGACGCCAGGCGCCAGCTCGCGCAAGCGGCTCCGCCGCGCGGTCGGCGACGCCAGGATATGCCCCCAGCAGGAAGAGCCGGTAGCCGCGCTCCGCCGAGAGCCGCGCCGTCTGCAACACGATGTCGTTGCCGGTGACGCGCGACTTCATCCCGGCGGCCCATTGCAGCGGCTTGCCATCGCAGACCACCAGATCGGCTCCCGCCACGATGCGCGCGAAGTCCGGATTCTTGCGCGCGATGGCGAGGAAATCCAGGTTCGCCGTCACCACCTGATGTGGCCGCCCACTTGCCAGCGCCGCATCCAGCCAGCCGCGCAGATCGCCCAGCTCTATCCGTCCATCACCACGCCCAGTATCGAGACCCGGTCGAAGGGCTGAAAGGCGAGAGAC
This sequence comes from uncultured bacterium, assembly GCA_963733745.1. Lineage (GTDB taxonomy): Bacteria > Chloroflexota > Ktedonobacteria > Ktedonobacterales > JADMIN01 > DASWAC01. The sequence goes on along the minus strand of CAVTFE010000002.1, from coordinate 29,578 downwards.
GAGACGGGCGCATCCACGGCGTGGTCCTCCGAGCGCGCTACATGTTCGCCAGGCGGCGCGTCACATAGGCGGCGATGTTATTGACGGTATCGAAGTTGTCCGGCGTTAGCTCGTCCTCGGAGACCTCGATGCCATATGTCTCTTCAACGAACAGCACAATCTCCAGGATACCCGTCTGGTCCACGACGCCGCTCTCCACCAGCGAGTCGTCGTCGCTGAACTCCTCCTCGTCGCCGTCGAAGAGAAAGTTGAACTGGATCTGGTCGTGAATCGTCTGGCGAATCGTCGCGGTATCCATCTTGCTAGTCTGCTCTGAGGTCATCTTCGTCCTCTTTCGCGGCTGAGAATCATCGGGAAGCGCCGCTGGAAGGGGCATCGTGCGGCGTCCACATTGTACTCTCATCACCAGCGCATGGCGCAGGCGATTCTCTCGCTTTCTCCAGCCCGACGCCGTGACCAGCCGCCGCTCATGGCCGTCTCGGCGCCATAGCGTACAATGGCTAGGAATGGCTATTGGCGGCTGACTGATCATGTGTCTCGGGAGCGGCTTGTGGACCGATTCGCCTTCGTGATGGAGCAGACGCTGGGGCATCGCACACACTATCGCAACCTGCGCCGCTACGTCGAAGAAGACGCGAGCGTCGCCTCCACCTGGCTACCCATCGACTTCGAGCCAACTGGCGCGCTGGCGAAGATCCCGCTTCTGCGCAGCAACTGGTCCGCCCGGGCAAGCTGGCTGGCACATCGGGCAGTCACTGCGGCGCGCGAACAGACGCAGTTCGACGCGCTGCTCTACCACACGCAGGTGACGGCGCTGCTCTCGCCCTTTCAGCGCGACGTCCCCATCGTCGTCTCGCTCGACGCCACGCCCGATCAACTACGACGCTGTCGGCGCGTACTACGGCCATACCTCCGGCGGCCCACTGGAATCGTTGAAGCTGCGCGCGAACCAACGCGCCTTCGCGCACGCCGCCGCGCTGATCGTCTGGCGCGCATGGGCGAAGGACTCGCTGGTGAACGACTACGGCGTCCCGGCGCAGAAGATTCACGTCATCGCGCCCGGCGTGGACCTGGCGCAGTGGCCACGCGTCACACCCGACGAACGGCTGACCGCGAGCGCGGGCGCCTTCCCCGGCTGCTCTTCGTCGGCGGCGACTTCGAGCGCAAGGGCGGACGTCTCCTGCTGGACTGCTTCGAGCGCAACCTCGCCGGGCGCTGCGAGCTGGACATCGTGACGCAGACGACGATTACGCCACCTCCCGGCGTGCGCCTCCACACGACGCTCACTCCCAACAGCGACGAGTTGAAGCGCCTCTACGCCGAGGCCGACATCTTCGTCTTCCCGACGCTCGCCGACTGCGCGCCGCTCGCTGTACCGGAGGCGATGGCGGCCTCACTGCCCGTCGTTACCACGCGCGTTGGCGCGATCCCGGAGATGATCGAGGATGGCGTGACGGGCCTGCTGGTCGCGCCGGGCGACCGCGATGGTCTGCGCGACGCGCTGGAGCGACTGTTGCAATCGCCGGAGATGCGCGTCCAGATGGGCGCATCTGCCCGCGCCGTGGCCGAGCGCGTGGACGACGCCGGACGCAACGCCGCGCGTGTGCTGGATGTCTCTGCGCAGCGTCTCCTCCCGCAAGAGCGCGACGATGCAAGGCATTCCCTCATGAGCGCGCAGACCAGACCGGGAGCGCCGCGCATCCTGCTCGTGATCTCCGCCGATCCCGCGCCCGACATACCCGACGAGATCGCCGCCAGACGCCAGCCGCGCAAAGATTATCTGGCGCTGCGCGACACCCTCGGCGCCGACCTGCTCACGCCCAGCATGGCGACCGCGCCCGGTGGGAAATCAGGCGGCGCTCGCCTGGGCGGCCTTCCAGCGCCGGAACGATTACGACACGATATTCACCGATAACGAGGGGACGGGGCTGCCGCTCGCCCTGCTCCTGCGCGGATCACGTTCTCACAAACCGCGTCACGTCTGCCTCTCGCACTATCTTTCCACCGTGCCCAAGCGCGCCCTCTTCCGGCTAGGCGCGGGCAAGCGCATCGACACGCTCATCACCCACTCCACCGCGCAATCGCGCGTCGCCGTCGAGACACTCGGCGTGCCCGCCAAGAAGGTCGCCCTGCTACCGTACTTCGCCGACGAGCGCTTCTGGGACCCCGCGCTCGCCATGCCTGATGCGTCAGCCCCACGTCCGATGATCTGCAGCGCTGGGCTGGAGTTCCGCGACTACACGACGCTGATCGCCGCCACGCGTGACCTCGACATGGACGTGCTCATCGGCGCGACGAGCCACTGGGCGCGCCACAACGCTTTCAGCGCGTCATCTGAGCTGCCCACGAACGTCACGGTCAGCGCCTACAACTACCAGCAATTGCGCGACCTCTACGCCAGCGCGCGCTTCGTCGTCGTCCCTCTGCGCGACGTGGACAACCAGGCCGGCATCACGACGATCCTGGAGGCGATGGCGATGGGCAAGGCCGTCGTCGTCACGCGAACACGCGGCCAGACGGATGTCGTGCGCGACTGGCGCTCCGGAGCCGCCGCGCCGCCACCGGGCTTCCTCGCCGCGCCGAAGCTTGCCCAGACGCTCGGCGCGCTGCCAACCGGCTGGTACGTCCAGCCCAACGATCCCGACGACCTGCGCGACGCGGTCAATTACCTGCTGGCGCATCCAGCCATCGCCGACGAGATAGGAGCCAACGCTCGCCGCGTCGTGGAAGGCTGCTTCGGGCTAGACGCCTTCGTCGAACGCTTCGCGAAGCTCCTGCGCGGCTAAGTGGACATACCGTACGTTCGCATGCGCTATACTGCCTGCGCAACGAGGTGGAATCGCCAGGAGTTTTGGAGGCGCCATGCATATTGATCGCGTCGAGGAATTCGCCATCGAGTCGCCGGTCTTTGCTCAGGTATGCGACTTGTTACAGGGCGCGTTCCCCGGCTACCCGCAGGATCGCCTCTACTTCAAGCTCCGCCCGCACTTTCGCTATCTTGCATGGGACGGCGAAATGCTTGCCGGGCATATGGGCGTGGACCATCGCGTCATTCGTGTCGGAACAGAACTCCTCACGATCTTTGGCGTTATTGATCTGTGTGTGGCGCAGCGCTACCAGCATCGCTCTCTGGCCACGCAGATGTTACGCCTGCTCGAAGCCTTGGCGCGCGATAGCCAGCGCGACGCTATTGTGCTGTTTGCCGACGACCACCGCGTCTATGCCGCGAACGGGTATCAGCGCATTGAGACGCCGTGTACCTGGATGATGATTGATGACCACCGGACGCTGGGAATCACAACGCGGTCGCTTGGCGATAGTATGATGGTGAAGCCAATCTCGCTTCCACGCTGGCCCGATGGCGCTGTTGATCTGTTGGGGTACTTGTTCTAACGTTACGATTGCGCGCCCTCATTGTCCTTGCGGCGTGGCGCATCCAGATACGCGGTGAGCCATTCCGTCAGGTCGGCGAGCGTCTGCGCCCCGATCTGATGCTCCATGTCGTAGGCGTGATACTCCAGCGCGACTTGCTGTCGCTCCAGAATAGGTCTAGCGCGCTCGGCCCACTCATAGGGAATCACGCTATCCTGGCGGCCATGCGCGAGGAAGACCGGCAACCCCGCCATGCGCTCCGGCGCGACGATCCATGGCTCGACCTCCGGCGGGATGCGCCCGCTCAGCGCGATCACGCCCGCCAGCAGCTCCGGCTCGGTCAGCGCCACCGCCAGCGAGGTGATCGCGCCCTGGCTGAAGCCGAGCAGGTAGACGCGCTCCGGGTCGGCGTTGTAGCGCGTGACGGCCGCGTGAATGAACTCGACGACGCGCTTGCGGCTGGCGTCCAGTTGCTCCGGCGCGATCTTGTATCCCGTGGGCAGGAAAGCGACCGTGAACCAGGCGTAGCTGTTCGGTCCACGTGTCAACGGCGCGCGCAGCGAGAGGATTTGCAGGCGCGGGTCGAGTTCCGGCGCCAGTGGGTAGAGGTCACGCTCGTTCGCGCCGACGCCATGCAGCATCAAGAGCAACGGCGACTTCTTCCCCTCCGTCGCTTGCTGACGCGGTCCGTATTCCTGGTACACGAGCGGCAGCGCGTCGCCCTTCTCATCATCTGGTGTCCGTTCCATGTGCGCCCTCCTGAGAGATAACCAGCTCGTTCCTACCTGGAGACATCGTGCCATAGAGAGTCCGTGAGCGCAATGCGCCTCCATCGTCCGTCTGGTTTGACGCCGCCTTCCCGCTTCCTTATACTGTGCGCAGCGCCGCAGCGCCCACTCGCTTCTTATTCACAGCCCGCTGCGCCGGGAACATTCGCATGACCACTGGAACGACCGATGATCTTGAGCGCTCTCAGGCCGACCGTGCACGACTGCGACTGGCGCGCGAGATCGCTGCGCTGCCACGCTGGGGAACGCCCGCGCTCTGGGAACGCCTGCGCTCGCACGATCCACAGACCTCCGCCTCCTCCGGCGCCCTCGTCTCCTACCTGCGGACGGCGATGCGCTGGAACAATATGTCAGCCGCTCGTGAGCTCTTCGTCCTGCTCCTTGGGCGCGTCGAGCGCGTCAACCGCGAGTGGGCGATTCGAACTATCGCGCGCACGCCGTCGTTACAGGGTGAATCGACCGCCAGCGTGCGCGAAGACCTGCTCCAGGAGCTGACGCTGCATCTGTGGTCCGAGATTGCTTTGGGAGACGACGAGGCGTGGGAAATCTTCTTCACCCGCGCGCTCAGCTTCGCGCAGCGTCACGTCGCAACGGCGTTCATGGAGCGCAATGGCTACTGGGTCGCGCAATGCGTGCGCACACCCTCGCGTGGAACCGCCATCCCCTTCTCGCGGCTGGCGGCTCGCTTTGAGGATGACGAACGCTCCGGCGACGAGTTGCCGCAACTCGCGGCGCCGGAGGATGGCATGGTCGCCGCCGAACTGGCCGACCTGCGCGAGTTGGTCGCGCGCCTGCCGAAACGCCAGCGCGCCGTCGTCATCATGCGCTACTGGCAAGACGCCCAGGAACGCGACATCGCCGCCAGCCTCGGCGTCACTCCGCGCGCCGTCCGCGCCATGCTTGCCCGCGCCTACGCCAGGTTACGCGCCGCCTACGAGCGCGCCGACCCTCTAGTGCGGTGAGCCGCGCTACTCGCTGCCACGCCAACGACTGCGTTGTCTCACGAAGCGGTTCCTTCACGCACCGCGACAACGCCACCCGTCCTGCCAAGCCAGCCGCCGAGAGTTCCCACGACGCTGGCCGCGATCGGCGCCAGGATCAGGCCCCATCATCCCCAGGGCAAGAGCCGATGCGATCGCATAGCTCTGCACATCAGGCTGCCCCAGTGGAGGTAATCTGGATTGCTTCAGTTCGTTCTGCGCCAGTTGCAGGCAACTGCCAGCAGCGTGCTCCGCCACCTCTGCGGCCGCGATCAGCAGAGCACTCACTATGCCGCTCCATAGCGCCACGACGACGCCCAGCCGCCACGAACCAGCCGGCGCGTGTGGTGAGCAGGCCAGCCAGCCCCCAGCCAATCAGCGCCGCCAGAATCACCAAAGGCCACACGACCAGGCTGAGCGTGGACTCAGCCCCCGCCAGCGTATCTACAACAATGGCGACCAGCGCGCAGCCGCCAACCAGCGCCCCAAGCAGCGTCGCCCGCCGCAACGCCGACGAACGCTCCGCTCCTCTGGAGCGAGCGCTCAGGATCACCACCGCGACCAGCGCGTAGACTACGACAAGGATCGCCAGGCCAATCACGCTGCTGATGGCGGAGCCTCCGCCGTGCGGGGCGCTCAGCACCGCCGGATAGAGCCAGACCCGTAGTCCCAACAACAGGAGGATTCCGACCGTCGTCGCGGCCACCGCGAGCACTGTCTTCATTGGGGCTGTCCTTTCTCTGAGCATGTCTTTCATCGCCGCGCCGCGCTCCCAAGCCAGACTCCAACTGGTATCTGCCGCCACGCCAAGCCAGAACCTCAGAGCGCTCTCCTCGCCTGTCTCGACCGTCAGTCACGATAGTGATCCTCGAAGGTCTGCAGCATCTGCTGAGCAAACCTCCGTTGGTGTTCCGCTGGATACAGGCGCACGAGCCACCGGTGACATGCAGCGCATCGTGCGCTCCGCCGCTGGCTCATCGACTTGGCTCCGTCCAGAGAACGTGGGCAGGAGACGGCGCCGGCGCGCGATCGCCACCACCTCGCCGTAGCGTCGCAACTCCGCGTTAGAGCGCCTGCCGCCCACGGTCGGTCAGCCGATAGTAGCGCCGTCGCTCGTCATCCAATGCTGGTATCGGGCCGTTCGCCCGCCTCCTCGATCATCCCATCGGCGAGCATGCGCTTGAGCGAGCCATACAGTGTGCCAGTCCCCATCTTTAGCTGGCCCTGACTATCCTGCCTGACCTGCTTCATGATCTGGTAGCCATGCCGCTCACCAGCGGCCAGCGCCAGCAAGATGTAGAACACAGCCGGAGTGAGGGGGATGAGAGAATTGGTCGTCTCCGATGCGTTCCAATTTAGGTCCGCAGCGGACATATGTCAAGCGGAACAGGCGCAGTCATCTCAGATAGATGACAAACTCGTTGCTGCGCGTAAAGCCCAGCGCCTCATAGAGCGGCTGGCCCATCGTCGAGGCGTGCAGCGAGATCCGCTCGACGCCCTGCTCGCGGCTCCATGCGAGGATCGCCTCCATCAAGCGCCGGGCCAGACCCTGGCGGCGATACTCTGGTTCGACATAGACATTTACCACCAGCGCCTCGCGCGCCACATCCGTCTCCGGGCGCGGCAACAGCGTACGCATTTGGACCCCTGCGCCACCGGCGATCGCCTCATCCTCCGCCACCACGAGCCAGCCTTGGTATTCACCACTGGCGAGCATTGGCCGCATGATCGGCTTGAGCAACTCGATCATCGCCGCGGCGCGGTCGTCGTCGAGGCGACCGGTGTCCTGAAACATGCGAGCGCGATGCTCGGCGATGACGCCGACATCCTCTGGCGTCGCACGGCGAATGGCAAGGCTCTCGTTCGACATTCTCTGATCCTGTTTGAGCGCATGGCGCGTCAGCGCCTGAGAAACCGTCTGAAAAATCCTCTCTGAAGCGAGCGAGTCGTCGTAGCATGAGGCGGATCATCGCGACGTAGATGAGCGTCTCGCTGGTGGTGCAGAGACGCTCATAGTCCTTGCTGAGTCGACGGTTCTGACCTTGCCAGGCGAACGTTCGCTCAACCACCCAGCGGCGTGGCAGCACCCGGAAGCCGGGCGGCGGCAGATACTTGGACCAGTCGATCTGGTCTTCGGGCGGCATCGTCGATGGGATCCAGACCTTCTTGCGGCGCGGCGCGATGCGCCACGATCTGTGCTCGTCCAGCCCAAAGTCTGTTCGATCCAGTCCTTGCCTTTCCCCTTGCCGTTGTAGCCACGCTATCGAGCCAGACATGCCGCATGCGCGGAACTCGGGTACGTGATCGACTCGCGCGCAGGACCAGCTTCACGCCATCACGATCCATGATGTTCGCCGGGATGGACGTCGGCGCGCGAGCACGAGCCCTTCGGTGTCCACCAGCAGGTGGCGCTTGCGTCCCTTCACCTGCTTGCCGCCATCGTAGCCCCGCAGCCCACCCACGCCCGTCGTCTTCACCGACTGACTGTCGATGCTGCCCGCGCTCGGTTGCGGATCACGGCCCAAGCGCACGCGCAACCGCTCACGCAGCGCCGTGTGCATGCGTTCCCACGTCCCATCCAGCCGCCATTTTCTCCAGTAATGATACACCGTCTTCCACGGCGGCCATTCCTGCGGCAGGAACCGCCAGGCCCCGCCGGTGCGCAACTCATAGAAGATCGCGTTGAGGATGGTGCGCAGCGAGTGGCAGACGGGGACGGCCGACATGCGACTCAGGCGGCAGGAGCGGCTCAAGCAGCGTCCATTCCGCGTCAGTGAGATCAGAAGCATAGAGCAGGTACGAGGTATCCATCCTCCAGCATACCCGGCGCCGCTGCCTGCCTCATACTCGTTTTCAGACAGTTTCTGATAGATATTCCGCCTGAGCTATTGTATCGGTCGGGGACAAGACCAGCCCAACCAGGCGAGCGTGATGCGTCACGCCCTTATGGGATAGTGTAATCGAGCGCGAGAGACCTGCGCAGGCAGGTCTTGTGGCCGCTAGGCCCATAGGCGCGGTTTCAACCACCAGTCGGGCGGTTCGTGGATTATGGCCGTGGGTTGTGGATTATGGCCGTGGGTTATGGCGTGGCGGTCGCGCCAGGTGTCTGCGTCGCGGCCTTGATCCCGGCCTGCCGCTCCTCCACCGTCACCGGCGTGAATTTCGAGTAGCCGCTCTGCAGCGAGTAATTGAAGTCGCCACCGCAGCCCATCCCGCTCAGCCAGAACTGCCACACCACCGACGCCATGCCGCCGAATGAGAGGTTCTGGGTATCGGCCTTCCAGGCGTCCGCCGTGTCGCCGAGGGTATCGCATCCCTCCTTGCACGGCGCGCACATCGAGCCAGCCAGCTTCCCGCCCGCGACCCAGTAGACAAACGGGACGGACGGCTTGTAGTCGCTGGGGAACCAGTTCGCCTTATCGCTGTTATTGATGTAGATACCAGGGATGAAGCCCTCTTCGGCGATGCGGCTGATGAAGGCGTTGACCAGCGCGACGTTATCGTCCTTGGTCGCGGGCGCGCCCCACCCACCAAAGCCGCTCTCGACATCGGCGAAGATCGTGCGACCGCCGAGATTGACATTGCTGTTCCACCCCTCGATCGCCGCCTCAGCCTGCTGGCGACCATAGGTCGTCGGGTCGGAATCACCCTCGTTCGGCCCGCAGACGCCCCAGTAGCCATGTGTGAAGGCGGGCGTCACAAAGGCGGCGGTATTCTCGTCGAAGCACGCGGCGTTGTGCTGGGTGGCGCCAAGCTCGCCAACATAGTATTCCAGCGGCATACCCGAGACGCGCCCCCGTTCGGGCGAGGTGCAGCTATCTACTCCGAAGAAGCCTGGAACCGAGCTGGCGCGAGTATCGGAGGCGAATGGCGTGATGGAGCTGCGCGCGCTGGCGCGACCCGGCAGGAGCAGCGCTCCGGCGGCCCCAGCCGCCAGCGCCGAGGCCGTGAATTGCAGGAGACGGCGCCGACCAAGACCACCATTCGCTTCCGTCGCTAATCCCATCGCACGCGTGATCTCAGTCTCGGTCGCGCCATGCTCGCGCGCCAGATCGAGATACGATGCGGCGCACGACTCACAGCCTTCCTGCTGCTTGCGGGCGGCGGTCTCCAGCGCGCGCTGGCGGATGTCTTCAGAGTTGCGTCGGCGAATAGTTCCCATGTAGCCTCACGACGAGAGAAGCGCGCGCAAAGTTGCGGCCGGGGGCAAGAACGGGGTAGTCCCTGGAAGGTCTTTTGATGTCAGATCATCCTACACTACGGGCAGGGCAAACGAAAAGTTGCCTTCCGGCGAAATCGGTAAGTCTGGCGCGCCTGACACGCGGCTATGACTGGTCCAGCGTTATCAGGACATCTTGTTCGATGGCGCGTAGGACCTGGCGTAACCCACCCAGGCTGGCGGCGCTCTCGACAAACGTCACCACCGCCGCATACTCTCCATAGGGCGTCACGGAGACCATGCCGCGCTCGTACTCAAGGATCGCGCCAACCACCAATCCCTGACCGATCTCTTGTCCCAGCGCGTCCGCCAGATTGAGCGCATTCGCTCCCAGCGCCCCCAGCGCCTCGAACAATCGCTCCGTTCCACGTCCCACCGACGCGATGAGCAATCCCTCGCGCCCGACCAGCGCCACCGCGCGGACGCCCGGAACGGCGAGCGCCCGTCCCAGCAGATCGTTCAGCTTCGCCATACCCCCATCCCTCCTACAATCACCGCCATTGTATCGCACGCCGTGTAGCCCTCTGTAGCGTCCATCGCAAGCGCGATCGTATAATGCGTAGTGTTCACCCGGCCAGGGGGTGATCCCCCAAACAGCCCAGCGACCGTTGACACTGCTTGCGTATTTCGATACTGTGATACTCTGCGCTATCACACCATTGCGCCAGCTTCGCATCAAATGGGATACGCTCCCATTTCCTCACTGTCCGACCCGCGACTCCTCTCTGTTTCCCTCTGTCCCCTACTGAATGGTGATGTCCTATGGGTGATGAGAACAACAAGAACGACGATACGCGCGCAAGTGTATCGCCAGACGCGTCAGATGTGACAGCGGAAAGCGTTCATCAGGAACAGAACCAACAGGATGAAGCGCCACATCTGCTGAGCATCGACGAGGTCGCCAGGCGCACCGATCTGAGCAAGCCGACCCTGCGCTTCTATGAACAGAAAGGGCTGGTCGACCCTCCCGCGCGCCTGCCAAGGAAGTTCCGCAAGTACAGCTCCCAGGATCTCGAGCGACTGGAGCGTGTCAAGCAGTTGCGTGATCTGCTTGGCCTCTCGCTCACCGAGATCGAGGAAACGCTTAAACTCGACAAAGAACATGCGCGGCTGGCGGAACAGGCGCGCGCGCAGTGGGATGCGGCGAACGACACGACGATCATGAAGAACTGGCTGGATGAGGCGCGGCGTCTCAACCAGCGGCAGCTTGACGATGTCAACAAGCAATTAGGAGCCGTCGAGGACAGGATCGAAGGCTTGCAGCGCCTGCGCGACGAGATACAGGCGCGCAAGGACCGTATTGACGATCTCAAGCAGGGCATCGAGGAGACCGAGCGCGAACTCGACGAAGCCAAATGATGACGGCGAAGTGAAACGGGTGGGGCATGGCAGGGGATGACAATGGCGCGCCGAGCGCCGGTCTAGATGAGGGCGCGCCTGATCGCCCGCGTCTTGGGCTGACCCGGCGCGAATTGCTGGCGACGGTGGCGGTGGTCTCGGCGGCTGGACTCGCGGCCTGCGCTCCCTTCCCGTCACTCGATACGAAGCCGACGCCCGTCCCCTTCTCGCTCAACCGCCCCGTGCGCGTCGCGGCGGACGCCACCGTTCCCGCCGCGCTCGTCCAGGCGGCGACCGCACGCCTCGGCGGCGTCGCCGGATTTCCCAGCGCCGAACCTGCCACCCAGACGCCCGACCTTGTCCTGACCTATGGCGCCGCGCCGCAAGGCTACACCGCCGTGGACATTGGCGCCAGCCCGTTCGCGCTCTATACCCACCTGCGCGTCCCGGTCGATAGCGTCACGGCGGATCAGGCGCGCAAGCTTCTCGCCGGGGATGTCAGCAACTGGAACCAGGTCGGCGCGCCCTACAGCCTGCCCGTCACCCTCTTTGCCGCGCAGGGCCTGAACGCGCCATCCGGCGTCACGCTCGCCGGGAACGCCAAATCCGCCGCCAGCGTGGACGAGCTAATCACAGCGGTGCGTGGCAAGCCTGGCGCGCTGGCCTTCGCGCCCACCGAGGCCGCCGACTGGCGTGTGCGCGACCTTGGCGTGGACAACACCTTCCCCGCGCAGGGCAAGGGCGATCTCTCGAAGGCCGCGTTCCCAGCGCTGACGCTGCGGTTGGCCGTCAGCCAGGAGTTGGTGAGCAAGGGACTCGACACGCGCGCCGTGGCCAACGCGCTCAAGTCGCTGCTGGCGGCGGGCGCGACGACGGTAGATATGGTCGTCGCAGGCGACATCATGCTGGGGCGCGGCGTCAATAACAAGATGGTCGCGTATAACGACTATAGCTACCCGTATAAGGGCATCCACGACGAGCTACAGAGCGCGGACTACCGCGTTGCTAACCTTGAATGCACCGTGACCGACATGACACCCATACCCACTGACCCGGCCACCTTCTCGTTCGTCACGAAGCAGAAGGCGGTCTCCGGGCTGGTCTATGCCGGCTTCCAGACGCTCACTGTGGCGAACAATCACGCGAACGGCCCCGGCGGCCATCCCGCCTTCAGCGACATGCTCCAGAACCTGCGCGACGCCAACATCAGCGTGATGGGCGGCGGCGATACCCTGGCCGAGGCGCGCGCGCCCTCCACCCAGACCATCAAGAACGTGAAGTTCGCGGTGCTCGGCTATCACAACTACGCCGAAGTCGCGGCGCAAGGCCCCGCCGCGACGGATTCCTCCTGGGGGCTGGCTCCCGCGAAGGCCGCGCTGGTCACAGAAGACATCACCAACGCCCGCGCCAAGGCCGACATCGTCATCCCCTACTTCCACTGGGGCATCGAATACACCAAGGTGCCGACCAAAGCGCAGCAGACGCTCGCTCGCGCCGCCATCGACGCTGGCGCCGACATGGTGCTCGGCAACCATCCACACTGGACGCAGGGCATCGAGGAGTACAAGGGCAAGCTCATCATCTACTCGATGGGCAACTTCATCTTCGACCAGGACTGGTCGCGCCCGACGCTGGAGGGCATGCTCATCCACTTCTACTGGCGCGACCGTACGCTCGTCGGCGTCCGCTTCGTTCCCACGATCGACCGCGACCGCTGCCAGCCGCGCATCATGACCCAGGCCGAGGGCGTCGGCGTCTTCCAGCGCATGTGGTCGGGAACCGACATCCTCGCCTCCGGCACATACGGCCCCGAATTCGAGCCATAGACCAGCGTCATCATCTGGCGCGTTTCTCGCGGAGGTCTATGATGGACACGAACGACGAGCCTCAGCGCGCGCTCACACCTGGGCAGTTCCAGACGCTGAACCGCCTGATTGGCGGCTATCGCGTCTCACGCGCCATCGCCGTCGTCGTCGGGCTTGGCATCCCCGATCTCTTGGCCGGCGGACCAAGAACCATCGATGACCTGGCGCAGGCGACGGAGACCCATGCTGATGCGCTGTATCGTGTGCTGCGCTTGCTGGCGGGCATGGACCTCTTTGAGGAAACCTCGCCACGCCAGTTTCGCCTCACGCCGCTGGGACATGGCCTGCGCACAGATACCCCCGGCTCGATGGGCGCGATGGCGCTCATGCATCTGGACTCGGCGAAGTGGCGATCGTGGGGCGATCTGCTCTATAGCGTGCAAACCGGCGAGATGGCCTTTCCACATGTCCATAGCGTCGAGATCTTCGACTATCTGCGCCAGCATCCCGACGACGCCACTGTCTTCCAACAGGCGATGACGGCTAATACCGCGCGCTCTGGCGCGGCGATCACGCAAGTCTACGATTTTTCTGGCGTCGAGCGCATCATAGATGTTGGCGGCGGTCATGGTCTCTTCCTCGCCACGATCCTGCAAGCGTATCCAGCGCTGCGCGGCGTCCTCTTCGACCAGCCCGACGTGGTGGCGGGCGCGTCCGCAATCCTTGCGGCGGCGGGCGTCGCCAATCGCTGCGAGATTGTCGGCGGCGACTTCTTCGCCGAGATTCCCCAGGGAGGCGACATCTACCTCCTGCGCCAGATCATCCATGACTGGAACGACGAGCGTGCGACGTTGATACTAGCCAATTGCCGCCGCGCAATGCCATCGACAGGCAAGGTTCTTGTGGTTGAAGGCGTGATCAGCGAAGACTATCAGCAGTCGTTGCCTGTCCTGCAGCTTGATCTGGAAATGCTCGTCAATTACGGCGGCCGCCAACGCACCGAAGACGAATATCGCGCCCTCTTCGCCGCAGCGGGATTGAGGCTCGGCAAGGTTGTTCCACTGGGCGATCCTGGTCAGTTCAGCGTCTTCGAGGCGCTCCCTGCCTAGTGCGGCGACAATCACATGGCGTGATCATGTTCGCCCATAAATACGGGAAATGTCATAACATCCACCCACCTGTCACACCCGGTGACCGCCTCTTGAGTACGCGCGTCGTAGGGGTCAGACGGCGGGCTGTGCGATGCGCGCCGGTTCCCCTAATGAAGCCGCATCAAGTAGTAAGTAGATGCGGATGGAAGGTGGGCCAAAGGATGGACCACAGGCTCTTTCAGCATGGACAGTGGACACTGCGCCTTCGCGAGCGCTGGAGTCAGATCAGCCAGCGGATCATGACATTCGTCGCGCCCGTGGCCGAGCGCGCGCGTGTGACATGGACGGAGACGCCACGCTGGAGCCAACGCCTCGCTCTCGGCGCGCTTGGCGTCGCCACGCTGACCCTCATCGCCGCAACGGTCGTCCACTATCAGTCACGGCCCATCGGAACACGTGCGCCGGCCGCATCCGCGCCAGCGCTCGGCCAGAGCCTGTATCCCTCGGCGATAGTGAACGGCCATGTTTTCGTGCGCAACGCGCAGGGCGCCTGGAACGACGTCACCCCCAAGGCGTCCATTGGCTCGAAGGACCTCGTGGCCGCTGTATTCATTACTGACAAGACCGGCTGGGTCACGGTTGGGCATCGCTTCGAGCGACACAACGACACGCTTGAGGTCTATCGCACGGCCGATGGCGGCGCCAACTGGAGCAAGGTCGCGCTCGACCAGTTCAACTCCTTCCAGCTCAGCGCGCTCCAGATGACCTTCGTCAACGCGCGGGATGGCTGGGCGCTCGCCAGCCTCTCAGAGATCACCAACGACCGCCCCGGCGTCCTCTACCGTACCACCGACGGCGGCGCCAACTGGACACGCAACCCGGCCCCCATCGGTGGCGCGCTGCAATTTCTGAACGCGACCACTGGCTGGATCATCGGCGGGCGCGTCAACTACGTTCGCAACCTGCTCTATATCACCCAGGACGGCGGCCAGACCTGGGCGGAGCAGCGGCTCGACCTCCCGCCCGACACCGCGACCGCGAACATCATGATCGGCGCGCCGGTCTTCTTCTCCGCAGCCACTGGCGCGATCGCCGTGAACCTGGAGCAGCGCGTGCAGATCTACCGCACCGAAGACGGCGGCCTTACCTGGACAGGCGTCTACTCGTTCCCTCTGCAATCAACTGACGGTATCGCGCTGCCCATTCTCGCGGCGCATGACGCGAACGGCCTGCTGGCGATTGGCGCGGGAGTATACGCGACGGCCGATAGCGGCGCGAGCTGGAAGCAGGTCCCCGCGAACACAAACCTCGGCTCGGCGCTGACGCTCGCCCTGAACGCGAATCACGACGGCTGGGCGGTCATCGCCAAGGGCTGGTGTCCGGCGCAGTTCACCTCGCGCTGCAACAACACGCAGCTCCTCACCACGAAAGACGGCGTGGTCTGGACTCCGGTGAAGTAGCGGATTGGACCTCTTCCAAGAAAGGCCTCTTGAAACCGCTCAAGGCTGGAGCGATTGCCAGCAAATGAGACACAGCAAGAGCCGCTTCCCTGGCGAGGAGGCGGCTCTGTTGCGTAGCTAACTACTCGCTCAGCGCGACCTGCGGGGCAGGCTCGGAGCGCGACGGCCCCCGCAGCACGAAGATGCCATTGAGCAGCGAGAGCAGAGCGAAGACCGCCGCAAGGACGAAGACGATCGTAACTCCGTGGGTGAAGACGATCTCCGCGCGCATCGCAGGAGCTACGCCCGCCAGCAGATGTGCTGGCGTCGCGCGCGTCGCCGTCCCAAATGCCGTCACCAGAATGCTCAGGCCAAGCGCTCCGCCTACCTGCTGCACTGTCTGCAACATCCCGGAGGCTGCGCCAGCCTCCCTTCCCGGGACGCCGGAGAGGACGATGATGCTCAGCGGCAGGAACGAACTGCCGACGCCGACGCCGAGCGAATCATCTGGACGCGATCGCGGGCGCGTAGGGGGATGTCATCGAGTCTCGTGAGCGCGTGCGTGGCTAGCACGACCAGAGACGCCCCACCGATGCGGATGCGCCGGGGACCTAGCCGCGGGATCGAGCCGTGAACGATGGGTGAGATGGCGAAGATCGAGAGGTCATCGGTAAGAAGGCGATGCCCGTCAGCACCGGACTATAGCCCATCACGCGCTGGAGGACCTGCTTCAGGAAGAAGTACCACGTTTTACAAACACAGCGTGTCCTGCTGTGCAGCTGATGGTCGAGCCGGGCCCCGAGGGAGCCACGCGCGCAGAGCGTCTCTTCGAGGTGATGGTCGCCGGCCTGAAAGGCTACGAGCATAGCCGCATGAGTGTTCCGTTCAAGCCTGAGGGATACTGCTATGCGCCACCCGGTCGGCTCCTCGAGGTCTACTCCCCAGCTCCTGCATTCTTGGCGTCGCGCCGCAGCAGCGCCTCGTTGAGCGAGCCGGAGCGATACCCTTGTAGGTCCAGCGCGACATAGGTATACCCGGCGGCGCGCACGTCGCGGATGATCGCCTCGCGCAGGTCTGGTGTCCAGCAGGCGCGCAAACTCGGCGGGATCGATCTCGATGCGCGCTACGTCGTCGTGGTGGCGCACCCGCGCCTGACGGAATCCCAGCGCCCGCAGCGCTCGCTCCGCGCGCCCAACGCGCAGCAAGGCCTCGCGCGTGACCGGCGCGCCATAGGGAATGCGCGAGGAGTAGCAGGCCTCGGCGGGCTTATCCCACACTGAAAGCCCTAGATACTGCGCCAGCGCTCGCACCTCATCCTTGCCCAGGTCCGCCTCGTCCAGCGGCGCGCGCACGCCACGCTCGCGGGCGGCCTTCCGTCCCGGACGCCAGTCGCCGCGGTCGTCGCGGTTCATCCCATAGGCGATGGTCCGCAGGCCCAGCCGCAGCGCCACCGGCTCCAGATGGTCGAACAGCTCGACCTTGCAGAAGTAGCAGCGATTCGCATCGTTGGCGACGTAGCGCGGGTCGTCCAGCTCGCCCGGTCTCGACGAGCTCCAGCCGCGCGCCCATCTCCTCCGCCAGCTTCACCGCCGCCGCCGTCTCCTCCTCGTCGTACGCCGGAGACGAGGCCAGCACCCCGACTGCGCGCTCCCCCAATATCTCCACCGCAACCTTGAGCAGCAGCGCGCTATCCACCCCACCGGAATAGGCAACAAGCACCGACTCCATCTCGCGCAGAATCGCCTGGAGTCGCGCGTATTTCGCAGCCAGCGCCTCGTCGAGCGCGCCGGTGTCTGTTGTTGGCGTCAAAGAGCTATCTGGCATCGTGATGAATAGTCCGTATCTTTCGTGAATGACGCTGGCGGTTAAAACCGCGCCTTTGGGCCTGGCGGCCACCAGACCTGCCTGCGCAGGTCTCCAACCTGCGGCAATTCTGGGTGTCTGCCTGCGCGGACATCGTGGCGGAACGCCTCTAGGCGCGAATCCATTCGCCTGCCAGGTTGTTCACATACATATTCATGGATAGGCCACGCCGCAGTATACCACCGGCTCACGCCCGCGACGTGCTAGAATGCGCGGGGCCAGGCGACAAGGAGAAGGGCATACGGCATGCGCGTGATCTTCATGGGAACGCCGGAGTTCGCCGTACCCTCGCTGCGCCTGCTGATCGAGCGCGCCGCGCCTGGCGACCTCGCGCAAGACCGCATTGAGATCGTTGGTGTCGTCACCCGCGTCGACAAGCCCTCAGGACGTGGGCGGCAGGTGGTTTCCTCGCCCGTCAAGCAGCTCGCGCTGGGGGCTGGACTGCCGGTCTTCCAGCCGGGGCCGCTACGCCGCGCTGAATCATTTGAACTGCTCACCGCGCTCGCGCCGGACCTCATCGTCGTCGCCGCCTTCGGCCAGATCCTGCCGCCAGACATCATCCACCTGCCCCCGCGCGGCTGCCTGAACGTCCATGCCTCGCTGCTGCCGCGCCACCGTGGCGCCTCGCCCATCGCCGCCGCCATCCTCGCTGGCGACGCCGAGACCGGCGTGACGATCATGCGCATGGATGAGGGGCTGGACACCGGACCGATTCTCACCACGCGCGCCACGCCCATCGGACCAGACGAAACCACCGGCGAGTTGACCGCGCGACTGGCCGAGATCGGCGCGGACCTCCTGGGCGCGACGCTGCCGCGCTGGCTCGCCGGCGAGATCACCCTGACGCCGCAGGACGACGCGCGCGCCACGCTGACCCGCCTCGTGCGCAAGGAGGACGGCCTGCTCGACTGGACACAGCCAGCCGACCTGCTTGCCCGGCAGGTCCGCGCCTGCAATCCCTGGCCCGGCGCGTACACCTTCTGGAATGGCCAGCAAATCGAAGATTCTGCGCGCGCGAATGGTTGATCCCGGCGCGGCAGGGGCTGGGAAGAAGCCAGGGGACGCCTACCTCCTGCCGGAGATGGGGCTGACGGTGGCCTGTGGCGCGGGGGCGCTCGCGCTCGCGGTGATACAATTACAGGGCAAGCGCGCCATGCCCGCCGCCGACCTGTTGCGCGGCTACCCGGCGCTCGCCAGCGCCCACTTCACATCCAACCCAGCATGCGCCAACGACCAGTAACGACCCATTGGGATAGATCGCCCTCCATGACCACGCCTGATACCTCCACGCCACCAACTGAGCCAAGCGCCGATGCGCCCGAACGCCACGATCTGCTCGGCCTGAGCTTCGCCGAGTTAACCGATCTTCTCACTAGTTGGAGCGAGAAACCCTTCCGCGCGCGCCAGGTAGCGGATTGGATCTACGGCAGCCTTGCGCCCGACTTCGACGCGATGACGAACCTGCCCGCGTCCCTGCGTGAACGGCTGCGCGCCGAGGCCAGCATTGACGGCCCACGTGTGCGCACGGAACTGCTCTCGAAGGACGGGCGCACGCGCAAGCTGCTGCTGGAGTTGCGTGACGGGCGGCTCATCGAGACCGTGCTGATGCTCTATCCCGCGACGAGCGAGAGCCGCGCCCGCGCGACGGTCTGCGTCTCCACCGAGGCAGGCTGCGCATATGGCTGCACGTTCTGCGCCACGGGGCAGATGGGCTTCGACCGCCGCCTCACCGCTGGCGAGATCGTCGCGCAGGTGGTCCATTCGCCCGCGACCTCCATACGCAGTCCATGGATCGCGCCGGACGGGCAGCGCGTCGAGCGCGTCACCAACCTCGTCTTCATGGGCATGGGCGAGCCGATGCACAACTACGACAACACACTCAAGGCCGTGCGCATCCTCAACATGCCGCGAGGGGCTGAACCTCGGCGCGCGCCACATGACGATCTCCACCGTCGGCGTCGTTCCTGGCATCCTGCGACTGGCCGAGGAGCCAGAGCAGGTCAACCTCGCCATCTCGCTGCACGCGCCCAACAACGCTATGCGCCTGCAAACCATGCCCATCACGCGCAAGTATCCCATCGAGGCTGTGCTGGACGCCGTGCGGACCTACGTCGCGCGCACGAACCGCCAGGTGACCTTCGAGTATGTTCTGCTCGCCGGAGTGAACGACCAGCCGGAGCACGCGCGCGAACTGGCGGCGCTGCTGGCCCCGTTGCGCCAGCTCTGCCACGTCAACCTGATCCCGGTGAACCGCACCGCCGCCGCCTACCTCGTCCCCAGCGGCGAGGCGATCCGCACGTTCCGCGATCTGCTGCGCGCGGGCGGCGTGAGCAACAGCGTCCGCGCCGAGCGTGGCGACGACATCGCCGCTGCCTGCGGCCAGCTCTCCACCCGCGACAACGCCAGGAGAGGTAAGATGACCATGCCTTATTCGGCGGAACGGCGGCGGCCCTGCAGATCTTGCGCGACATCGCCTAACCGAATGCTTCCCTGCGCGGCGCCAACGACGATCCAGCCCACGATTCCCAGCACCACGCACAGCGCGACCGCGCCAAAGCCCAGCGTGATCCAGACCACGCCCAGCGCGATCCCAATAAAGATCCCAGCTACCTGTCCTGACATCGCTCTCCCTTTTCCTTCCACCCACATTCAGACGCGTCAGGCGGTGACGGCTAGCGGACACGCTAGCGGAGACGGCTAGCGGACACCGGCTAGCGGACACGCCGACGTGTGTCCAGCGCCTGCACTTGCGTATGAATCTGCACCTCGGCCACGGGCAGGCCGAGATGTCGCTGCACCGCCTCCTTGATGGTCACCTGCAACTCTTCGCCGACCGCTGGCGCCGCCGCATCGGGGGCGAGCGAGGCGTGCGCGACGATGTGGAGGCCATCAGCGCCGTTGCTGACCTCGGGATGCACCTCCCGCACCCCCTCGATCTGGGCGGCTTCATACTGCACCACCTGCCGCACACTCTTGCGCGCCACCGTCACCGTGCCCAAGCCATCCTTGCGCACCACATAGGTCTGCTCTTCGCGTGGCGCCGGGAGCAACTCGATGACGATCAACGCCAGACCAATCAGCGCCAGCAGAATCGCGCCGATCACGGCGGCCGTGGCCGCGGCGCCGGCGAGATTGGCGATCCCCTGCCAGAAAGCTTGCAGGAACCCTCCAGGACTGACGTCCCTCGGGTGGATCACCGGCAGCAGCAGCAGCAGGGCGATGACGCCGGCAACGACCGCCAGCGCTCCCAAGAGCAGGAGCAGGATGCGATTGAACACATGAATGGGATTCACCCTACTGGGATTCACCGTCGCCATCTGCTTCCTCCCATCCGCTGGTGCGCGGTTGCGACGCTTCACTCCTCAGGTCACTCCTCAGGTCACTCCTCAGGTCACTCCTCAGGTCAGGACGCAGGTCAGGCGACGCCTTGCCTGCGCGAGCTGACAGACCACGCTGACAGACCACGCTGACAGACCACGCTGACAGACCACGCTCGACAGACCAGGAGCGCAAGACCAGACGCGGGCGATCACTGTACGCGCGATGAGTCGTGTGCGTCGGTATCGCGCAGGTCATCAATGGTGATGTTGATCACCCACTGCTCATTGGGCCGCAACCGCCGCAGGGTAGCGGCAAGGACGCGGCGCGCCTCATCGGCGATGCGCAAGAGGACCGGCGCTCGCGGCACACCCGGCATCCCCCGCGCGCTCGTCGCCTGCGGACGCTGCCCTTTCTCCCGCGCCGTTTTGGGAGTCGTGGGGACGGGAGCGGCGAGGGGAGGAGCGGCGAGGGGGGAGCGGCGAGGACGGTGACCGCGGCGGTGGCGACCACCAGATGCGCCTCGACGACCAACGATGGCGCCGCGCTTCCTGCGGACGGTGTCGGTCGGCGCACCACGATGCCGCTCACACGCTGTCCTGGACCATAGGTGACAGCGGTGCCGTAGCGCCCCGCGCTCACATCCACTACCTGCTCGACCGAGCGCGCCGCCTGCACGAGCGCCAGCGCCAGCGCCACGTCATCGTGGTATTCTCGCGAGACGACCTCTGGCTCATCCAGCGCTCGGCGTCCAGCGCCTTGGCGTCCAGCGCGTCCAGCGCGTCAGTGTCCTGCGCCGGTTGGGACGACCCTGCGGAAGGCCCTGCGCCTTGCATCGTGCGCCACCTTTCTCCCCTGTCCCCGCCCTTCTCCCTCAACACGCCTCACGCCAGCGCTTCCCGACAGGGACTCTGGCTGGTCAAGAAGCGCCTCGTGATCAGGCTCTGAGAGCTCGTGATCGGAGGCTGACGTCGATCGGAGCTCTTGACCGGAGCGTGTGCGTCGCTACTGGACCTGCGTCTTGCCCTGCGTCTCCATGGTGGGGAAGTAGAGGTCCGTCACATCAATGTTGACCTCTTTGACGATCAACCCCGTCATCGCCTGCACCCGTCCGACGATATTGCTCCGCACGGCGTCGGCGACCTGGGGAATATTCACTCCGTAGTCCACGCTCATCCCCAGATCGACGGCCGCCTCGATCTCCCCCACGACGACATCGACCACCTGCGTGGCCCCTGCGCTGCCACTCCCGGTCACGCGCGACGCCAGGCCCGAGGCCATGCCTGAGAGCATCTTGCTCGTGCTCAACGGCGTCAGGTCATGCACACCAGGAATCTCACGCGCCGCCAGGTCGGCGATCTTGGCGACCACCGCATCCTCGATCTTGGTCTTTCCCTGCGCTGTCGTGACTTCCGTGCCGCGCTTCGACGAAGCGCTGGATGACGCCTGATTAGATGACTGGTTTGTGCCCTGCTCGGTCCGTGCCTCTGACATACTCCTTGCCGCCCCTTCATTGCGCTTTGGCATGGCTGTCAGGCTCCCAGCGCATGTACGCCTGACGCGTCGACGACATCAGACAACAACTGTGCTTGACGCGCAGGCTCGTTACGACCTGCGTGCGCGGTTCCTGGCGCTCCACAGCGGCGCCACTGCTACGAGGAGACCGATACGGTGCCGAAGACGATGGGCGCGGCGTCGAGAAAGCTGTTCAGATTCGTCCCGCGCGTGACGACGACGATACCAAGTCGCGGACCCGCCAGACTGGTATGACTCAGAAGACGCCTCATTTCGTGTCGTCCATAGGCTGGACATACTCGGCAGCAGCGCTATGCCACCCTGCGCCATTGCACAGGATGCTTAGCAACTGCTTGTAGAGGTAATAGAGTCATATGGTCATATGCGCGTCTCAATGTCAACTGCACAAGAGGTGGCGATGCGCTGAGCGACGACAGGGAATCGCGCTCGCACCTCATGGAGGCATGTCTACAGCGTAGCGAGCAGACATGCTGAATCGTCAGAGAGGGGTGAGGCATGATGCGAATGTGACACGGGAGGGATGAGATGCGACAGCAGCGGAAATCGGGCAGAGGATTCTGGTTTGGTCTCACGGTTGGTGTGGCGCTTGGCGTCGCATTTGCGATCCTGTTTCTGCCGCGCCCGAGCGACACTGCGGCGGGCGACCAGAGCGAGACGGCTGGCTTTGACCTGCGCCAGCGGATCCAGGAGCGCTTTGGTCCGCTCATCGAGCAACTGCGCGCGCGTTACAGCGAAGCGTTCGCCCTCGGCCAGGATTTCTACCAGCAGGCCAAGGACGATGTCATGACACAGTACAACACCGCCAAGAGCGGTGATTTCAGCAGTACACCCGACAAGCCGTAAGTGGAGATCATCTCAGCGCCTATTCAGGCCCCCATGCTGGATAGCTGCTGGGTGGGCATGTTCAAAACCGTCCCAGCATTCTCATCGAGATGCGTTCTCGATGGGTGATCTGCTCCTACAACATCTGGATGCCTTGGCGCAGGAAGCGGAGGAGAAGGGTGGCGTGCAGCAACTCCTTGCTGACTACTTCACCAAGCTCTATAGGGTCAACATGCCGCTTGCAGCATGGTGCTCTTCTTGAATCAGACGCGCTTTTCTCTCGCTATGGCCTTGACGATAGGTAGATCACAGAAGAGAATAGAGGCCCCGCATGTCCCAAGCACCCCACCAGGCAACACACCAGCTCACCGTGAAACTCACCGATGAGGAGTATGCCCGCGTCCAGGCGGTCAGGGAGCGCCTCCAGCCACACCTGGCTGAGTCCGACCCCAGCTACCAAGTGACCAATCACGATGTGTTCATGGAGGCCCTCGCCCGGCTCGAGCGACGCCTCGACAAGCTCGATAAGAAAGCAAAGAAGGGCAAGAAGGTCCACGCAAAGCATGGAGCGGACCGCAGCACTGCATCGGATCGAGGCTGATACCACGCCAGCCTGCCAGAGCGGCCCACGGGAGTGGTAATTTCTCATGCGCTGTCAAAATGAGCGCGCTCCAGCTGCGTGTAGAGCGCGCTCACGACATGGGGGCATGTCTAAGTGGATGGCCGCTGACGCATTGAGGTTAATCGACAGAGACTACGCGTGTCTCACGCAATCCGACGTGCCAGTCTTGCCTCCTCAAAACGTCAAAGGTGACCTACTTAGCGACGGCACCCACATCCAAGAGAGTTGCGCATCAGGATTGCGCAGTGTTGTCCGCAGGGGTGACGTCCGCAGGGGTGACGTCCGCAGCAGCAGTATCTCCCGAGTTGGCCACAGCTGTGTCTGCTGCTGTGCCTGCAGTCACGCCCTCCACAGGGGAGATTTCCCCAGTAGCGACGTCCGCGTTGGGGCTCATGTCTGCAGGAACACTTTCTGGACTGGCACTCTCTGCCGTAGTGGCGTCTGCAGACATGCTGTCCGCACGAGAGCTGTCTGACCTGGCGCTATCGGCGGAGGCGGTGTCAGCTGGGTCGCATTCCCTAATGGGATTCTCAACGAGGCACTGTCTGTGGTGGCAGTAACCTCAAAAGACCTCTCCTGTGGAATCATCCAGAGTGGCGCGGTGACTACACTGGCCCTGACTACAGGAGAACTATCGCTGGCTCCATCGGTTGTTGCGCCGTCGTCGTATCGTCGATGGCGGCCCGCAGCCGGTCCTCATCGTCTTGCGAGAGATTGCTCTGCAACACCTCATACTTGAGGTCGTTGGTCTGCTCGAGCACCTTATCCAACACCGCATGACTCGTCAAGAGGAAGAGCGCCGAGGTGCCTGGCGTAATCGACTCGCCGACCTGTTTGATGAACTTGTCATCGATGCCCACATCGCTCATGCTGCCAACGATGGCCCCGTCGCGGCTCCAACTGCCAGATCCCAGGATAGGAATAAAGAACAGCAACCCGAAGAGCATGCCCCAGAAGGCGCCGCCCAGCGCGCCCACACCCGCCATGTCATTCAACTGCGTAACTTGGGCTTGCCATCGGTCTCCCGCCACATGATGGCGGCGTCTTCGACCGTGATCAGTTGCTGCTTCTGCAGCGCCAACATCCGATCCCGCATTTGCGCGGCCCCACCGATAGTGTCGAACTTGAGCACTAGAAGGGTCGACATGTCATCCCTTTCTCGCCCATGATCGGGCAGGCAATTGTTGGCAGATCACCACGACCTGTCATGGAGGCATTGTGTCACAAATGCGCGTCTGGCGAGCGAAGGGTGACATGGCAAATCCGCCAATCCGGCTCGGCTCGCCAGGATCTGGATCAGCATGATCCATGTCTGTGCACAAAGAGGCTTCCAGGAGCACGCTACGTCTCCGGGTCCACAGCAAAATCGTCGCCGTGCCTATGAGGTTTGCGTCCTCCTCGGTGTCTGCGCTGCCGATTGCGCAGTACGCGCCGCGATCTGCTGGTCGATCTCCTCGCGCCGCTGCTGCCGCGCCGCCGCGCGCGTCGGAGTGTTCCCCTGTCCAAGCAGGGTCCTGGCGACACCCGCCGCGCTCATCAGCAGGGTGGCCGTGCGCACGACGGGGCCGAACCCAAACCGGCCGGTTGTGGTCTTCGCCGTCTCCTGGACGGTCGTCGCTGTATCCGCCAGCGAAGCGATCAGCGGCGTGATCTCGGCGCGCATCTCACGGATCGTGCGGATGACCGTGATGATGGCCCAGGCGAGAAACCCCAGCAACACCCCGTTGAGCAGAACGACGAGGATCAGGACGATGTCGAGGACCACCGGCCACCAAGCAAAGATCGTCGCGACGACCGCGAACGCCAGGATCAGGACGGCAGCGGCGATGCCCATGATGATATAGAGGCGCAGGCGGCGTTGCTGGGCGCGTTGCTGGGCGCGTTGCTCCTCGTCCTCGGCGAGCGCAAGCTGGAACTGCTCTTCCATCAGCCGCGAGAAGTCGATCTCATCCGGCGAGATGGGGGTGGTCACGGCCTGCTCGGGAGGTTGCGCTGCGCCTAGTGAGCGTTGCGGGCGTCGCTGGTCGCCTTGAGGCGCGTTGGTGGGGAATGTCATCGGCTCCGACTCCTTCCCGGCGCAGACGGCATCTGCAGCAAGCGTCGCCTGGAGTGCGGCTGCGTGCCATCTGTTGCCTACAGTATAGGCGCATACAGGATAGGCGCCCACAGTATAGGCGCCTACGGATAGGCGCCTACGGGCGAGAACCGGTTACCGGTTACCGGTGACTCCGTGTGGCTGCGGTGTGGCTGCGGTGTGGCTGCGGTGTGACTACGGTGGTGACTACGGTGTGACTCTGACTACGGGGTGACTCGTGACTACGGTGTGACTACGGGGTGACTACGCGGCGCGCCTGCTACTCTTGGCTGCGGTTCCCCTCACATCAGGGAATCAAGCCGACGGGTGATCGCGCGCCTTAGCGAGTAGCAGCGTCTGGATAGCGGCCACTGCAGGGGTCGGTAGGTGACTTCTCCGCCGCCTATTTTTCGAAGCGCTTGAGGACCTCCTGGGCATGGTTGGAGGTAATCGCAAACCCGATGCCGTTGGCCGCCGCCCCCGAGGTTGGGTCCACCGCCGCCAGCGTCGGGATGCCGATCAATTCCCCCTGCGCATTCACCAACGCTCCCCCACTGTTGCCGGGATTGATCGGCGCGCTCGTCTGCAGCATCCCGTGCAATGTCACCGGCCCCTCCGCCGTCAGCTCGGTGCCGCTGCGGTTGAGCGCGCTGATGATGCCAGTGGTCGCCGACTGCTGCAGCCCCAACGGACTGCCCAGCGCCAAGGCGAAATCGCCCACCTGCACCGTGCTGGAGTCCCCAATCGCAATCGGGGTAAGGTTGTCAGCCGTGATCTTGAGCACCGCGAGATCTTCCTGCACCACATCGGCGACGAGACGAGCAGGAATGGTGCGGTTGTCAGCGAGCACGACCGAGTAGTCAGAGAAACCATGCACCACATGGCTGTTGGTGACAATGTAGCCATCTGACGTGAAGATCTCTCCCGAGCCGGTTGCGCCGACGACTGCCCGCTTGGATACGACCTGCACCACCGCGGGATTGACCTTCTGCACCAGGCTGACCATATCATTCTGCGCGTTGGTCAGCGTGCGGCTGTCGCTGCCAAAGCCGCTCGCCGCGCCCAGCAGCGGCAGCAGCAGGAAGAAGAGCAGCAACAGGCCGAGGATGACCCACAGCCGGCTGTCCCTCAGTGATCGCTTCGCGCCTGGCGCTGGCACCGCGCTCGTAACGTTGATTCAGGCGCAGGCGATGTCTGTGTGGAGACTGGTGTCACTTGATCGACAGACGTCTCCGACGCGCCTGATTCCTCCGCCCTGACCTTGTTCGATTCGTCCTGCATCACACCCTCCCCAGCGGGGATATCGTCGCCACCCTGCATCTGGCTGCACCGCATTGACTATGCGTCGATGCGCCTGTAGTGACGAGTGACCGCCGCATGACGTCTCATAGACCGCATGTGATCGGCTGCTTTCAATGCGCTGGTGATTGCAAAGGGTAAGCGCTGCACTTTGGAACGTTAAGCATCCATAGCGTCACCGGTGTGCGCATCGTTAAGTGTTGGGTATTTCTCGCGCCGTGGCTATGGCGAACATTCCCCGTAATCTGCGGTGAAGGACTGGAGTGAGGTCCCAGGAAGCAGAAGGGGCATGCCGCTGTTCAAGAGTGTCAACACTGACGGGCCCTAGTGCGATCTCAGTAAAGGTAGGCCGGAATGGGGTATGCTGGGAGGTATGCGAACTCCCATCTTTGTCCGCGCGCTCACCGACGAGGAGCGCGCGACCCTGAAAACCGGTCTGCGCTCGTCGGATGGCGTGGTGGTGCGTCGCTGCCAGATGGTGCTGGCCAGCGCCCGTGGCGAGCGGGTCCCCCAGATCGCGGCGGTGGTGGGCTGCGACGAGAAAACGGTGCGCCAGCTCCTCCATCGCTTCAATCGGCTGGGGCGGGCGGCGTTGCCGCGGGGCTCCTCCCGTCCGCACCAGCCGCCGCCACGGGCCTTCCCGGGCGAGCGCGCCGAGCAGTTGCGCGCGCTCTTGCATCGCCGCCCGCGCGACTTCGGCTATGCGACCAGCGTCTGGACGCTGGATCTGGCCGCCGAGGTGAGTTTCGCCCAGGGCCTGACCGACCACCTGGTGACGGGCGAAGCCATCCGGATGACGCTTGCTGCGCCTGGGCATTGGCTGGAAACGCGCCAAGCACTGGATCACCAGCCCCGATCCGGCGTACGCCCGAAAAAAAGGCGCCGCGACCGCCTGATCGCGCTGGCCGCAGCGCAGCCTGACTGGGCGCTGGGCTTCGCCGACGAGGTCTGGTGGAGTCGGCTGGCCCAGCCCCAGCTGCACAGTTGGGCGGACCAGCCGCTGCGTCTGATCGAACAGACGGTCGCCAAAGACGATCCCGACCCGAAAGCCTTGGCCTGCTATGGCCTGCTTGTGCGCCGTGCCGGCCAGGACGAAGCGGTCTGGCTGCGCTTCGTCGCCGGCCGACCTGTGAGTGCGATCACCATCCAGTTCCTGGACTGGTGCTGCCCCAAACTGGCGGCGCTGGGCGTCCCGGTCTGGGCGTTGATCTGGGACAACGCCTCCTGGCATGTCAGTAAAGCCGTGCGCGCCTGGATCCGGTCGCACAACCAGCAGGTCAAGCAGCGCGGGCAGGGGGTGCGCATCCTGGCCTGCTATCTGCCGGTGAAGAGTCCCTGGCTCAACCCGATCGAACCCAAGTGGGTGCATGCCAAGCGCGCCATTGTCGAGCCGACGCGCCTGCTCAGCGCGCAGGAGGTCGCCGACCGCGTGTGCGCCTATCATCGCTGCCCGCATGAACCGCACCTCTCGCTTCCTGACCCGATTCAGGACAAGGCCAGTTGATCATGCACTAGCGCTGGTTGGTCAAGTAGGAGCCTCAAGTGGGAGGGAGCGAGCGGCGATGGGCGAGGAGCGCGGCCAGCTCGGGCGGTGGGGCGGCGTTCGACCAGCGTCTCCAATAGAGCTGCAGCCGAGCCCAGGGGCAGAGCCACGCCCGCACCCGCCGCAGGGTCGCGTTCCACACGACCCGCTCCGTGGACCTGACGACGCTGCGCGGTGGCCCTGATTTTTCCCCCAGCCGGCACGCTCTGCGGTGTGTCGGCGTCGGGGAGGGTCGCATCCAACGGGGCGTCCAGCGCGCTGGGGTCTCCTTCCGGCAGCGTCCCCACGAGCAAGCTGAAGGTGAAGGCGAGCATCACCAACTGCCAGTGGCGGACAATCGCTCGCTCAGGGCGCACCTGATAATCCGCCCACCCCAGCTCGTGTTTGACCGGCTTGTAGTAGTGCTCAATCCAGTCACGCAGCCGGTAGATTTCATAGACCTGCTCGGCGCTGACCTGCGCGAGAGGCAAGGAAGTGGTCAGATACCAGGTGGATTCGGGCTTTAAGTGCGCTGGGTCCAGGGTGGCCGCGATCAGACGCACGCTCTTGGTCGGGCCATAGCTCGTCCCCAACTGGAGTTCGGCGATGTAGCGCACGAGCTCCTTGCCATGGCTATCGAAACGAACGGTGCGCTCCCAGGCGTCGAGGGGCAGGCGTGCCGCGGCTTCAGCGGGGGTGAACGCCGGCGGGTTGGCGGGATCGTCGACCTGCTGCCACGTGCCATGCGAGGGCTTGAGCCCCATGACGTACGGGATCTTGGCGCCGAACAGCTTGGCCTCCAAGTCGGCATTCTCACCGTAGATCGAGTCGGCGACCACCAGGCGGAAGGGGATGCCGGCCGCACGCGCCTCCTCGATCAGCTGCCACGCCAGCGCCGGCTTGGTGTGGAAGGCGGGATCTTTGCGGCCCTGGGGAGTCGACTCGCGGGCCGATACGGCTTCACGCCCAGGGGCACATGGCGGGTGCCATCCGTCCACTGACTGGTCACTGCCACGACCCCGTTGGCGACATGCCCCAGTTTGCCCAGGTACTGCTGGGCGGCCAAGACGATGCAATGCCCGCGCTTGGGATCCCCGGTCTCGTCGATGATCACGACACCGCCCGCATGGGGTCCCAAATACGGATGCGCCTGCCAGCGTTCGAGTCGTCGCCGGTTGAGCGCCTCGCTGTCCCAGGGGGCATCGTGCAGGAAATGATGCAAAGCCTGGCGGTTGGTGTCTGGCACGATTGCGGCGAGTTCGACAAGCGTCTTGTTGTGCTCACGCGGCAAGAGCAACCCAATCAGGTACTGCCGCAGCGCACGTCGTTCCTCGTAGCGAGCGAAGAGGTCGTCAAAGCCAGCACAAAACTGGTCAATCGCCTCCGTGGTTGGTGGGGTCGGCTTCCGCGGCCTGCGCATCGCATGGGCTCCTCTCGAGCAGTCCTCCTACTTTGCGCTCGCAGTGTATCACACCTGACCAACCAGCGCT
>CAVTFE010000001.1:0-94896 GCA_963733745.1 uncultured bacterium | reverse complement strand
GCCCCGCCGACACGGGCGTCACGCGCAAGGTCTACAAGACGCGTGAGCGCGCGTTAGACGACCCCAAGCGCGTCCCGTTGCCGCCTGAGACGTGCCCCGCGCTGATTGACGCTGACCTTGCCGCACGCACACGCGCGCGACTGACGCAGAACAAGGCCGAGAGCGCTGGGTCGCAACCCTGACCCGCTCGCGACTCTCTTTGCGGCATGGCCTACTGCGGGCACTGCGGCTACGCTCTGAGCATCTACACGCGCAAACAGGCGGACGGCGCGACGCCTCGTCGCTACCGCTGCGCGGGCATGACCGTGATTTGCCGCGCGCCCTGCCCTGGCGCTGGGTTCGCGATGAACGCGCCCATTCTCGACCCGCTCGCATGGGGCGATGCTGGTGGCGCGGCTGCGCGATGTGAAGAACGTAACGCGTCTGCTCGCCGACTGGCAGCGCGCGCGCAAGCAGGGGCGCGACAGCATGGCCTCGCGCCTCGCCGCCGCTGACGCGCAGATCGCATCGCTCCACGACTCCGTGTTACTGACGCAGGCCATTAGCGAGGTCAGCGCCGCTGCGAGCCGCGCCGCATTGACGAGTGGGTTAGACGACCTCTCTGCCCAGTTAGCGCGTGAGCACGTCAAGCGCGAGCAGCTTGTCCGCGAAGCCGCCGACGAGCGCGCGTATGCGCTCGGCGCGAGTGAGATGCGGGAATGGGCGCGCTTAGTGAGCGAGCGCGCAGGCTCGTTCACCCGTGAGCAGCAGCGTGATACCCTGCGCGCGTTGGGCGCGCAGCTAACGCTCTGGCGCGCGGATGCGGTCCACGACGATGACCGGCCGCAGCGCGATCGCGTCGTGTTGACCTTTACCGGGTTCGGCGCGCAACCCGTCACGCTGCCACCCCTGAGTGCTATCGTGTCTTCGAGGTCTTGATCTTCTGGTCAAGCGCCTTGAGATATGTTTCAGCGCTATTGATATCCTTGATAGTGATGTCGCTCAGGATAGTGGGCGCGAGGCCTAGAGCGCTCTTCCAGCTCAGCACCAGATCGTGAAGGCGGTCGATCTGGTCATTATGCTGCCCGATTTTGCCGAGCGCGTCCTGGGCGGTCGAGAGCGCGTCAGCAAAGCCCTGCAACGCGACTGTCCCGACTCCGGCGACCAGTTTGGAGACAGGCACGGCGATGTAGTTTACCGCGAGCTTCGTCAACTCGGCGATGGCAATCGCGCCGTCCAGCGTCACGCCTTCGAGTTGTGATAGCTCGGCCAATACCGCCTCACGTCCCTGTTGGATGCCATCCTGCAGCGCTTGATTAGCTGCGTCCTGAGTCAACTCGCCGACTTTGCCGGCAATGAAAGGTGTGGCGGCCGCCCCTGCGGCGCAGGCGCCAAGGCCAGCGGTAACGAGAAGCGCCCGGCGCGCGACAGGGCTATTTGCCTTCGGTTGGATTGGCTGGATCGGCTGGATCGGCTGGGTGACCTCGGTGCTCTCACTGCTCATGTGTGGCTCTCCTTCGATCTGGGGGTGCGCTCCAACCCGGGCAGAAGCGCTGTCGCTTGAGTATAGCGGCTGCGCGCTGTTCGGTCAAAGCCGACAAATCCTTTCATTGGCCTGTGCGTTCTACGATTCGCTACCTGACAGGTTGCATCCGTTTCATCGCAATTTCGACTGATCAGACCATTTCTTTGATTATAGACGCGCCATGACCGCGCGACAGATCGCCAGCAGCGTTGCGAAAACACCGTCACCTGTCACCGCCACCGCCGGGAAACTGCGTACACCCCGACGATTGAGATAGGTCTCCAGTGTCTCCACAGGCACTGCGCGTGGGGCGTCGCGCTTGTTCCACTGCATCACATTGGGGAAGTCGTCCAGATCCTTCCGCATGGCGCGCATATAGCCTTCCAACTCCGCCAGACTCTGATAGTTCTCATCAAACTTCTCTGGCGTCGAATCGGCGACGAACACGACGCCATCCACGCCCTCAAGCACTGCCCGGCGTGTCTGTCTCATACAGCACCTGGCCAGGCACAGTGTAGAGATGGAAGCGCACCTGGAAACCGTGGATCGCGCCAAGGTCCAGCGGCATGAATTCGAAGGCAAGCGTCCGCTCGCGGTCCGTCGCCAGCGCCATCAAATCGCCACGCGCCGCCAGCGGTGAGTGCGTATGAATAAACTGCAGATTCGTCGTCTTGCCGCTGAAGCCTGCGCCATAGTAGACGACCTTGCAATTGATCTCACGCTTCGCGACGTTCACCAGCGTCATATCAATCCCCGTTGGAAGGTCATATCGTGTCCTGCTGGTCATTATAGCCCCAACGCCGCCATAGTAAATCAACGCTCATCCAGCAAGGCCAACTCAACCCCAAACACATTATCCCCCTTTACGTTGTTAGCCATGGGCTGTACACTGCGTTCAATTTTCGCCTCCCCAGCGCAGGCCGTGCGACACGGCACGAAAGAGGGCATTAGTGTTGTAGCCTGGCAATTTCTCTCTACCTCCGAACTCTCCACCCCAGTTCCTGAGGCTTCTGCCCCGATGCCACCCATCGTCATCCTCAATCCGGCGAGCAAGCGCGGAGCCTCGCTGCGGCGCTGGCTGGAGAAGGAGTTGAAGAAGAACAAGGGTGGCGAGCTTGTTTTTACGACGCAGCCGCGCCATGCGGAGCAGTTGGCCCTGGAAGCGGCGCAAGCTGGGCGAGACGTGGTCGCCGTCGGCGGCGATGGCACGGTGGCGGAGGTCGCGCAGGGCGTCATCTCGTCGGGCCAGCAGGTGCGCTTCGGCATCGTACCCTGTGGCAACGGCACGCACTACGCGTGGCACACGCTCGGCCTGCCGCGCGACCACCGACAGGCGCTGGAGATCGCGTTGCGCGGCGCGGCGCAACCGATGGACGTCGGCTTGGTCAATGGCCGCTCCTTCCTCAACTCGCTGGGAGTCGGCATCGACGCCAACATCGCCGCCACGGCCGAGCGCATGAAGCGCACGACTTTCCTGCGCGGCCACACCCTCTACTACGCCGCGAGTCTCACCGAACTCCTCTTCCACTACAACCGCTGCCCGGAGTTGCATGTAACCATAGATGGCGAGGACCACGACCGACGGCTCTACGCAATGGCGGCAGTCAACCTTGGCCCGACGGCTGGTGGCGGCTTCAAGATCAATCCGGGGAGCTGACCCGCGCGATGGAATGCTGGACCTCTGCCTGATCTGGAAGCCCTCACAGTTCCGAGCGCTACGGCTGCTGCCGATGGTGGAGAAGGGCAAGCATACCGACCAGACGGAGGTCCGCAGGCTGCGCGTGCGCGCCGTCACGATGGAGGCGGCGCAGCCGATCTACGCGCATCTCGATGGCGAGGTGATGCGCGCCGACCGCTTCGACGTGAGTATCGTGCCGGGCGCGCTCCTGGTCCGGCAGGGATGAGGGTAACCGGTAAGCGCGCCTGCGCCAATGGTCGCTGCCAGATAGGCCAAAAAGAATAGCCTCTCAGAAGCGCTGATGAGGCTGTGGATACCTGGCTTGAGCATGGGTGAAAGTAGGAACGCCTAAAGGCGCTTTAAGTGCCATGCACTATCGTGAGACAATCAGGATATGAGAACGTTCGAGTCTCGGCTGTATCCTAGTGATCACACAGCGCCAGCAGGTGATGGCCTGCCTCATGGAGTCGCAAACCATCTACAACGAGATGCTTGAGTTGCTCAAAGCGCAGTATGAGACAGACGACACTTTCCCGACGAAGTATGACTTGACGGCGCGCTTCAAGGGACGTGGCGGTGAGAAGTGTACCCGCCACCACCGTGCAGACCCTGACCGACCGCCTCAGCAAGCCCGCTCCAGCGTTTCCTTGAGATGAAGAAGTTGGCTTGCCCTGGCGGCTTTCCTCGCTTCAAGACGGCCAACCGCTGGCATAGTATCCAACTCCGCCAGTATGAAGCGCACCGCGATGTGTGGCTGCATGAGGAAGGTAAACATCTGCATGTGCCCGCCAAGCTGGGCAACATTGCTCAAGATCAAGCTGCATCGTCCGCTCGTAGGCACACCGGTCACGGCGCATTTGAACCTGCGAGCGGATAACCATTGGTACACGTTGATCGTCTGCGAGACCACCAGCACAGTATGAGGAGGGCATCCGCCGCATCCTGAAGCAAATCGCATGCGACCATTCAGCTGTTGGGCTGGATGTAGGCCTGAAAGCATTTTTGGCGGACTCCGAGGGCGGCATGGTCGAGAACCCGCGCCATTATCGCAAAGGGCAGAAGCGCCTCGCCCATGCGCAACGCACCCTGTGCCGGCGCAAAGAGGGGCAGTCATCGCCGCCGCGAGGCGAGCCGCTATAGGTGAGCCGCGAGGCGAGCCGCGAGGTCGCGTACCAGCACCTCAAGATCAGTCGCCAGCGACGGGACTTTCATTTCAAGGTGGCCAAGCGCTCCGCGGAGCGCTACAGCCGCATAGGTGTTGAAGACCTGAACGTGGTGGGCATGGCTCAGAACCACCATCTCGCTAAGAGCATTCACGACGCTGGTTGGAGCGCGTTTCTCGCGATCCTCACGGACAAGGCTGAGCCCGTTTGCGTTGAGGCGAAGCGTCGTGCTGGCACGCCAGATCATGTGGCGGCTTGACTGCTGGTGAGCCGGTTCAATATAATGACAAGGCACAACTACCTTGCATTATATGTGAGGATCCGCGCTGATGGACAAAGAGACATTGGCCTATCTCGCTGGTTTATTTGATGGCGAGGGCAGCGTCTTCATCTTGCGCAAGATGCGGAACGGGCGATATTTCTATTGGTTGGAATTTCTGTTACAAATACGGACAAGGATCTCATTGATTGGATACAATCGACGGTGGGTGGACGTAAGTCACTCCAACCGGAGACCTACACTGCCAAAGGGAAGCCAATCTTTCGCTGGCGCGCTAGCTCACTACAAGCGTCCAGCTTCTTACAGATGGTTATGCCTTGGTTGCGTATCAAACGTGACCGCGCAGAGATCGCCATTTTGTTTCAGGAGGCGCTCAGCGCGAAAGCAAAGCACGCCGTTCCCGACAATGAGCATCTCGCAACACTTCAGAGCTATCGAGAGTCTTTGATGTTGCTCAACAAACGGGGCGCGCCAAAGGAGATAGACATTGAATGATCCGAGTCCCGGCGCGCTTTACGACGCAGCAGTGTAGCCGCTGTGGCGCGTACGTCCAGAAGAGTCTGAGCGTACGCACCCATATCTGCCCCTCCTGCGGGCTGATCGAAGATCGCGATGTGAATGCCGCCAAGAACATCGTACAGGCGGTAGATCGCCCGCCTTCAGGGACGGGAGCCGGTCGGCCCACCGGAGGAACTGAGAAGCCCCGGCATTAGCCGCGGGGAGTCGTCACACTGCGCTCGTCAGTCACCAGGTTCCGCCATCGGAAAGGACAATGCCATGGCTACCGACGCGGCAAACAGCCAGCAGCAGGAGAATCAGACGGAGCAGCGCGCAGACGCCCTGCGCACGCGCATCCGTGAGGCCGATCGCGCGTATTATGAGCAAGACAACCCCATCATCTCTGACGCCCAATATGATGACCTGATGCGCGAATTGCGGGCGATCGAAGAGGCTATCCCGCACTCATCACCCCCGACTCGCCGACCCAGCATGTCAGTGGCGAGCCCGCCCGGGCTTCAAAAGTACGCCACCGCACGGCGATGCTCAGCCTGGCGAACGTGCGCACGCACGAGGAGTTACAAGCCTGGCAGCAGCGCGCGACGCCAGTTCGCCAAACGCCACTTTCGCTATGTCTGTGAGCCTAAGATCGATGGCCTGAGCATGAATCTGATCTACGAAAAGGGCAAGCTCATTCTGCTGTGACGCGTGGCGACGGCCCCTTGGCGAGGATGTGACTGCAAATGTGCGCACGATTGGCGAGATCCCACAGCAGCTGAACGCAGATAGGGGCGCGCCAATCCCAGAAACCGTCGAGATTCGCGGCGAGATCTATATGCGCCACAGCGACTTCGAGGCGCTCAACCAGCGATTAGCAGATGAGGCAGAGCAGGCGGGAACCACGCCGCGCCTCTTCGCCAATGCGCGCAACTCCGCCGCCGGCTCACTGCGCCAGAAGGACCCGCAGATCACGGCGTCACGACCACTCTCGTTCCTGGCCTATCATATGGGCGCCCTGGAAGGCGCTGATGAGCCGGCGACACAGGCCGATCTGCTTGGTTACCTGCGCGCCTGGGGCTTCCCGGTCAGCCCGCTGGCGACCCGTGTCGAGACCATCGAGGAGGCGCAGGCCTACGCCGACCAGCGCGCCGCGGCGCGCTTCGATCTTGGCTACGACATTGACGGCGCGGTGATCAAGATCGACGACCGCTGGCAGCAGCAGGAGCTTGGCTCGGTCGGCCGCGACCCACGCTGGGCTATCGCCTACAAATTCGCGCCAGTCGAGGGCAACACCAGGCTGCTTGGTATCATTGTCTCAGTTGGGCGCACGGGCAAGCTGACGCCCATCGCGAGCCTCGAGCCGCTCAAGCTCGGCGGTGTGACCATTACCTCAGCGCAACTCTTCAACGAAGACGAGGTAGGCGCAAAGATCTGCGCATCGGCGACACGGTCGTCGTCCAGCGTCATGGCGACGTGATCCCCGGCATCGTCAAAGCGATGGTCGAGTTGCGCGATGGCACGGAGCAGCCCTGGACCTTCCCAACGAACTGCCCGGTCTGCGACACGCCGGTAGTTCGGGCGATGACGGCGCCGTTACCTACTGCCCAAACCCCGAGTGCCCCGTCAGGCATCTAGAGGCGTTATCCACTTCGCTGCAGTGATGGATATTCGCGGGCTGGGGAGGCCATCGCCGAACGACTTGTCGGCAGCGCTGATCCGCGACGTAGCAGACCTCTATCACCTGACCAAGGAGCAACTGCTGACGCTGCCTGGCTTCCAGGAGAAGAGCGCGGAGAACCTGCTGCGGTCCATCGAGACGAGCAAGAGGCAACCATTCGAGCGCGTCCTCTGCGCTATCGGCATCCGCTTCGTTGGCGAAAAAGCCGCCGAGTCGCTAGCGCAGGGATTCCGCTCAGCCGATGCGCTGCTGAATGCCACCGAGGAGGAGATCAGCGCGCTGCCCGGCGTCGGCCCCAAGATCGCGCATAGCGTCTATGAATGGCTCCAGGTCGACACGCACCGCCAGTTCATCGAAAAGCTCAAGGCCGCCGGACTGCGAATGGAGGTCACGGATGATGGTAGCGCCACGACCGATGGGCTGCCCTTTTCTGGCCAGACGTTCCTGCTCACCGGATCGCTCTCGCAGCTCACGCGTGGTCAGGCCGAACAGGCGATCAAGGCGCTTGGCGGCAAGATCGCGCCCTCTGT
Source organism: uncultured bacterium (assembly GCA_963733745.1). Classification (GTDB taxonomy): domain Bacteria; phylum Chloroflexota; class Ktedonobacteria; order Ktedonobacterales; family JADMIN01; genus DASWAC01. The sequence goes on along the minus strand of CAVTFE010000001.1, from coordinate 87,565 downwards.
GACGAAGTCGCTCGACCATCTCGTCGTCGGCGACGCTCCGGGCAGCAAGGTGGCGAAGGCAGAGAAGCTCGGCGTGCCGGCACGCACTGAGGACTGGCTGGTCGAGCGGTTGCGCGAGCATGGAGCCATGCCGGAGAAGCGCGAGCGCCTGTCGTAGCCAATTGTCAGCGCGTGGATATCAGGTCAAGGTGAAACTGGCGAGCATGCTCGCCAGATCGTCATCAGCCTTGTCACCGGAGACGGCGTCGGTGCTGATGTGATACTCGATGTTGTTCACGAGCAGGTAGTAATCGACGTGGGTAATCGTCTGGCCGCCATTGGGAAATGTCTGCTGCAGCGGCGTAGTCGCGTAGGCGGTTAACCCGGCGAGGCTGACGGCATGGTACGCTGGATTGGCTGAACGGGTCGTCACGGCTTTCAAGAGATCTTTATCCACCAGTTGGGGGTCACGCAAGTCCAGCACGGCGACGGTCAGATTCGATACGATTGAGCTGATAGCCTGCGACGTTGAGGAACGGGTGATCTCCACTGTTAAGGGAAAGACAGGGTTAGCGACAGGCGTTCCTGTAGCGTCGGCGATGATATTCGCCTTCCAACCGTTGGGATAGGAGAGCTTGAAGTGATATTGCGGCGGACTCTCATAGGTTCCGCCGCTAAATTGTGGTGAAGCCGCGCTGGAGACGCCACAACTCGTCAGGACAATGAGCGTCCACACCGCTATGAGGGCGCATCCAGCCCAATGGACCGAGCGGTTCACGCTCTTCCCCTTACATCCCACGGCACTCGAACCTTGAAGCCGACGCCACATCATCGTCTATCTGAACGCACACGAGTATAGCGGGGCCATGATGCGCCGTCAAACCAGATAAGAGTAATGAGATGACCGAACACCATCAGAATGAGCAAGAGGGACAGGCAGAGGTCGCGCCCATGCGCAACGCCTACCTGGGGCTGGGCAGCAACCTCGGCGACCGCGATGCGAATCTGCGCGCAGCCATCAGCAAACTCGCTGAGTTTCTGCATGTAGAGCGTATCTCATCGATCTATGAGACGGAGCCCCTTCTCGTCGAAGATCAGCCGCTCTTCCACAACCTCGCCTGCGTGGGCCAGACGTCACTCGACCCGTTCTCACTGTTGCGCGCACTCAAGCGTATAGAGAGTGATCTTGGCCGTGTCCACGGTCCGCGCTATGGTCCGCGAGTGATTGACATCGACATTCTGCTCCTCGACGATGTGGTCCTCACAACGCCAGAGTTGATCATTCCACATCCCGCAATGCTGGAGCGCGCGTTCGTGCTGATTCCGCTGGCGGAGATCGCTCCAGGTCAGCGCCATCCCGTCGCAGGGCGTACAATTGAGGAACTCGCGCGCGGTCTCGACGCGAGTGGTGTGCGACGGCAGGGAGCCTTGTGAGGTTGCGACCCACAACGGTATAATTGCGCGGACAGCAACTGCCTCACGACGCAGCAGAAAAGAAACTGGAACGCGCATGTGGCGAATGTAAACCAACTACGAGGCCGCCTCGAGGAATTCCGCGTCGTCGAACTGTTGCAGGCGATGGGCCTGGGCTACAGCACAGGCGCGCTGCATCTGCGGCGCGACGATGGGCGCGCAGGCTTGATCTATTTCGAAAACGGGGCGCTTGTCAGCGCGACCGAGATCGACACCGAGGCGCTGACGCTGGGGCATGTGCTACAGCAACTTAACTACGCGACCGCGACACAATTGGAACATGTCTATCAGCAACAGACGCAAGATCCCTTTGGCAAGCGTATAGGCGAACGATTGATCGATCTGGGCGTCCTCTCCGCAGAGCAGCTAGATGAGGCGCTACGGACACAAGTTCTCTGGACAGTGCGCGAACTTGCGCTCTGGCGTAGCGGAGACTACGAGTTCCATCCTAACGAGGTGCTTCCGCAAGGAGTCGCTTCCATTGTCATCAGCGCGGAAGATGCAGCGCTTGAGGTGCTGCGATATGAGCACGAGTGGGAGGACCAACTCCAGTTCCTTCCCGATGGCATGAACACCCATGTCGTGATGGTGTTTGACCCGCCACTAGGTCATCCACTTGTCTTCCATCCCCAGTCCTGGCGCGTACTCTGCCGTGTCAATCAACAGCGCACTGCCCGCCGTATCGCCACCACGCTGCACATGCCCGAACTGGAGGTTTCGCGCGTCCTGCAACCGCTGGTGCGCGAGGGATTGCTGGTGCCGCTCGGAAGCCAGGGCGCTCCTGGACTCCCCGAAGGGGCCGCGCGCCTGAGCATGCACGATTTCGACCTTTTCAGCCTGTTGATCGAGTTCGAGCAAGACTGGCTCAAGCGCCGTACACCGACTGACCATCTCGTTGGTATCGCGAGCTACATCAATGGCACCATGCGCGCCCTGGGGCGTGTATACGCCGAGAACGGCCTGCAACTTGGTCCAGACACGTTGAGATCCCTTCTAGCACGGAGCGGCGTGCTGGAGATCTCCGGCCATCCGCTCAATCTAGAGAATAACCAGATCGATCTCGACGACCTCGCCGTGTTCTCGCGCCGCTCATTTGAAGGCGCCACACGAGGATCGATCACCGACAGCTCCGAGTTCTATGAGATAGCGTCGGCGACATTGCAGCAGGCCTTGCGCGCCGCCTTCGAGGCGATTAACGCGCGCGTCGCCTCTCCACAGGACCGCTCCCAGAATCAGGAGGCGTGGGAGGCGCTCTTCCAGACGCTGCAGAGTCCACAGCCATTTCGTTGACATCCACTGTTCGTGACCCCACACCACTTCGGTGACACATCGTGACACATGTACGACCGGTACACATGCGGGTGACACATGCGGGTGACACATGCGGGTGACAATGGTAGCGCATACTTGACGGCGCTCCTCATGACGCACTATACCGGGGAAGAGGACGCCGAGCCCCGACTACCTGAATTAGGACCGGGAAAATGTCTAACCAGTCCAGACCGATCGTCATGGCAATCGACGACTCGCAAGTCATTCGTACCATCATCGAATATACGCTGGCGCGTGTCGGCCTTCAGGTCGTCACCTACGCCGACGGCATGAGCGCGATGCGGGCGTTGCAGGAGGGTCAGACGCTAGTCCCTGATCTCCTGCTTCTCGATGTTGACTTGCCGCGTATGTCTGGCTACGAGGTGGCGGATCTGCTGCACAGCGCGCACCGTGATATGCCAATCATCATACTCTCTGGGCATACTGGCATGCTTGATAAGGTGAGAAGTCGCCTGGCGGGCGCGCATGACTTTATGAGCAAACCATTCAAGCCGAGCGAGTTGGCCGCGCTCGTCTGCCAGCGTCTCGGGATCGACACATCTGGCTCAAACTAGGATGTTGAGCAGCGGTGTGCATGCGTGAGACGTATGTTTACACCAATCGACTGCCCCTGTACGCGCGTGGTATCCTTGTTTTCTGGTGTCCTCCCTGCTGAATAATGAAACTGCTCGGGCGCAAGGGTTGCTGGGTCCTCGCCCAACGGAGTTCAGGATGTCGTCCTCCAATTACGTTCTTCCCCACAGAGCACAGAGCTCCTCTATGATGCATTCATCTATCATGCCCAGTGAGTATAGTCCTGAGTTCCTCACATTTTCCTGCGATGGGGTCGCCTGCGCCGCTCCCCTCGCCGCGATCCGTGAAGCCCTCAACTCGATACCTGTGATCGCCAGCTTGCCAGACAGCCCAGCCTGGTTCCTTGGCGTCTTCCAGTTGCGAACCGAAATCCTGGGCGCCGCGGATATGCGCCCGCTCCTGACCGTCTATGCTGGCGTTAGCAATGCCTCTTCCACATACGACACATACTCGGCGCTGACCGGACGTGAACGCGCGATCGTGGTCGGAACGGGAGTGAGATCGCTGGCGCTGCTCGTGGAGAGCATTGGAGATATTCTGACCCTGCGGCCGCACGAGATTTTGAGCGACTTGGTGGAGCACCCAGCCTTTGGCGCGATCGCGCCTCGCTACCGTCTCGGCCTGCTCGCGCCAGAGATCCATCAGACGCGCTTTGCGCTGGTTGCGCTTGACACATTGTTGACAGACACCATCAACGCGCTGACCAATTCGGAGGTGGCCTCCGATGGGTGACGCGGAGACGGCTGCCAGGTTCACCAGGCAATCACAGGCGCTGATTCACCTGTTGTGGTCGGCGCTAGGGGCTATACGGTCAGCAGACACGGAGTATCGAGCGCAACGCTCACGTTCAGACTTTGCCCGTTTGGCGAGTGAGATCGCCGTGATTGCGCGGTCATGCGGCGTCGAGGATTGCGCGACGGTGACGGAGGCGACGCAACGCGCCATGACGGAGGCGCCCACCACTCCAGACGCGCAAGACGCGCTCGTCACCGTCGCCGAGCAGGTAATCCTCTACCTCCTGGGGCGGAAAGGCGTCATCGAAGAGTCGGAAGTGATCACGGCGCCATCCGGCGATGAACAGGTGGCGCTGAAGCAGATCATCGGCCGATTGGGAGGGCTCGCGGGCGATCCTCCCCTTGTGGAAGAACCTGTCGCAGACAGTTCCGCCGAAGAACCCACCATCGAAGCGCTAAGCGCTCCGCAGGGCGTTCCTGAAGCAGTCTCTGAGATCGAGCCACCTACCCTCGTGCGCCTCCCCGTCGCCCCGCCCACCGCAGAGGAGTTTGACCGCATACCTGCCTCCTTGCGAACAACATTTCTTGGCGAGGCGCAGGACTTGATCACAGAGCTGCAGCGCATCGCTCTCGAACTCGAACGCGTTCCTGGAGACGAGAACCTGCTGACCGCCGCCAAACGCATCGCGCACAGGCTGCGTGGGTCGGCGGGAACGGTGCAGATGCGCCCGCTCGCACAAGTAGCCTTCGAATTCGAAGAATTGCTTGAAGCGTTACGGATAGAAGGCGCGTCGGCGGGAGCGTGGGGAGTCGTCGCGACGCTACAGTGCATTGGCCTGCTGCAGAAGGCGCTCGACCAGGAGGCAGGCGCCCAGGCGCCTGACCCGACACTGGTGGATACAGCGGCCAGGTTGCGCGCCTCGGCGATGGTCGCCGGCGGCCCAACGCCGCCCACTCCGGCTCCATCCCTCGCCGGTGAACAGTCGAACGGCCGAGAAACCGTCGAGCAGGATCACCAATCACCGACCGACGCGGATCTCACACTGCGGGTTGATGTGCGGCGGCTGGATGAACTGATGGCGCGAGTCAACACGCTGACTATCAACCGCACGACGATGGCCGGCGCACGTGATGAGGTCTCTCGCCTGCAGGAAGAGATGGGGCAGGCGCTCAGCAAGTTGAATGCGCTGGCGGAGCGCTTGCAGGATCTGCAGCCGCCACGGATTTCTGGCGCCAGTCCTCCCGGCGCGCCCGCAATACCACTCACTTCGCAGGCAGAGATGAGTCTGCCCAGCCGCGATCGCGCGCAGCAGTTCGACGACTCTATGCGCGTTATGCGTGAGGCGGTCGATGATGTAACGACGCTCGACAGCAGTCTACGCTCGGTCATGAGCCAGCTCCAGCGCATCGTGGAGGCGCAAGAGGCGCTGATGAGTGAGGTTCAACATGAAGTCATCGAGATGCGACTGGTCCCGCTCGACGACATCGTGCTGACCCTGCGACTGGCGGCGCGGCTCCTGGCGACTGATCTAGGGAAGACCATCGCGTTCAACATTCGCGGAGAGGCGACGCAGATCGACCGCGAGATCAGCGATCTCCTCAAGGAGCCGCTGCTGCAATTGCTGCGCAACGCGATCACGCATGGGATCGAATCAGAGAAGGAGCGGCGCGCCGCTGGCAAGCCAGAAGAGGGCAGGGTGTGGCTCGACGCGCATTACGTCGGCAATGAGGTCTCGATTGAGATCGGCGATGACGGGCGAGGCGTCAACCTGGCGCGGTTGCGAGAGGCCGCCATCAAGGCAGGCCATCTGCGCCGCGACGCCGCGGCCCATCTATCTGCGGAACAGACGCTCGACCTCATGTTTCTGCCGGGCGTCTCGACGTATGGTCAGGCGGATATGGTTGGCGGGCGTGGGATCGGCCTGGATGAGGTGCGTGACGCGTTGCGGCGGCTGAAGGGAACCATCGCGGTCACAAGCGCTCCAGGTGAGGGCTGTGTGTTCCGCATCCGCGTGCCCATCTCGTTGAGCATTACCCATGTGCTGCACGTTTCATCAGGCGGGCAAGGCTACGCCATTCCTTTCTCCTTTGTGCAGCGCACCGTGCGCCTTGGCAAGGGCCAGGTCAAACCCACTGGCGTCCTGTCACGTCCCTACATCGTGGAACTATCAGCGACAGGAGAAGATTTCTCCAACGGCGCCTACAGTGTGTCGGAGATGCCCGCGTATCCTCTCGCGAGTCTGCTGGGGCGCGCCTACGAATCAGATCAGCCGCAAGTGGCCTTGATCGTCGAATACCGTCACGAGCGTATCGCGCTGCTGGTAGATGGCGTCCATGAGGATCGCGAGCTTGTTGCGCGCGCGCTGGCGCCACATCTGCGGCGCAAGGTCGTGAGCGGAGTGACAACCACTGCCGACGGTCAGATCCTGCTCATTCTTGACGTTCCCGCTTTGCTGGCGCGCGCGACCAGCATGCCGTTGCCAACACCCATGGCGCAGCGTCCACCCTCGCCACGTAAGCCGCGTATACTCATCGTTGACGACTCCGCGTCCATCCGTCGCGTACTCCAGCAAGATCTGGCGCGCGCAGGCTTCGACGTGAGTGTCGCTCGCGATGGCATCGACGCCTTGCAGGCAATGGTGAAGGAGCCGCCACAGGTCGTGATTCTCGACATCGAGATGCCCCGACTCGACGGTTTCGAGTTTCTCTCGGCCCTACGAGGTTCAAGTGAGGGGGCCGGAGCGCACGTGATCATGCTGACCTCTCGCGCGTCGGAGAAGCATCAGGAGTATGCGCGCCAACTCGGCGCGGACGCCTACTTTGTCAAGCCGTGCCCTATTGCGACACTCACCGCGAAGATAGATGAGTTGCTCGAATCAGCTCCAGAGAAAGCTGACACACGATCATGACTGAACGCGCGCCATCTATAGATACAAAGCCCGACACTGCGCCGCTACCCGCCATCGGCAAGCCACGGCGGATGCGCATTCGCGCGGCGGCGGCGGTCATGGCTGGACGCGCTACTGGAGTCGCCACACGCAGGCTGAAGTTTGGTGGCGGCACGAGTCTGCCAGGGCTGGTGGCGCGCGCAATTGATCCGCAACTCTCGAGCTACCTCAGCGCGCAACTGCGCCACGGCGCCATCGTGATCACTGGCACCAACGGCAAGACCACCACTAGCGGCCTCGTCGGCTGCGTTCTGCGCGAGGGCGGCCTGCGCGTCTGGCGCAACCGTGAGGGATCGAACCTCGCACGTGGTGTGGCGACCGCATTGCTCAACCGCGCCTCTGTGGCGGGCGCCTTGCGCGAGCGTGGCGACGCTGCGTTTGTCTTCGAGGTGGACGAGGCGGCGTTTCCCAAGGTCGTGGCGGACCTCAAGCCACGTGTCATTGTCATCACCAATCTCTTTCGCGATCAACTCGACCGCTATGGCGAAGTCGACCTGGTCGCCGAGCGCTGGCGCGATTCGCTCAAGACACTCCCGTCTTCGACGACGCTCGCTTTGAATGCGGACGACCCAGCGGTAGCGGCGCTCGCCGATAGCTTCATTGGCAAGGTCATCTACTTCGGCGTGGACGATGCGCCGGACATCAGCGAGCAAACCGAGCGCGTGCAGACGATTGACACACGCACCTGCCCACGCTGCCGTGGCATGCTGACCTATTCGCGCCGCTTCTACAGCCACGTCGGCCACTGGGCGTGTTCACAGTGCGATTTCGCTCGACCACAGCCAGCCGTCTCCGCGCGTGTGGTCTCGCTGGCGAGTCTGGATCAAACGCGCTTCGATCTGTGGCTGCCGGATGGATCGGCGCCTGTGACCGTCGCGCTGCCCGGCCTCTATAACGTGTACAACGCGCTCGCCGCCGCCGCCGCTGGACTGGCGTCTTCCCTCCAGTCGGACGCGATACGTCAGGGCATCGCCCGCTTTAGACCAGCGTTCGGACGCGCCGAGCGCATCGAGGTCAACGGGCGTATCTGCCACATCCTGCTAGCGAAGAACCCAACTGGCATCAACGAGGTGCTACGCGCGATGAGCGCGGATGGCTCGCAGCATCATCTGTTGCTGTTGCTCAACGACCGCGCTGCCGATGGCGAAGACGTCTCGTGGATCTGGGACGCCGACATCGAGCAGTACGGCGCACCCATCGCCGCCAGCGTCGTCACTGGTGGCATGCGCGCGTATGACCTGGCCATACGCCTGAAGTACGCTGGTCGCGCGCCAGACGCCGCCGAATTGGACATTGGCAAGGCCCTCGCCGCCGCGCTGGAGCGCACGCCGGTCGGCCAGACGCTGTATGTGATTCCTACCTACACCGCGATGCTCGCCGTGCGTGGTGAGCTTTCGCGCCAGGGCTTCGCGCCACAGTATTGGGAGCAGGAAGATGACTGACATACTGCCGACGCCCGCTCTTGTTGCAGGTGATACCGACGAGCGACTGAGCTTGACGCTCGGCCACCTCTATCCTGAGCAATTGAACATGTACGGCGACCGGGGCAACATCATCACGCTGACACAGCGCTGCGCCTGGCGTGGTGTCACGTTACGCGCCGTTCCGCTCGACATCGGCGCGCCGCTCGATCCTGCCGCCTACGATCTGCTCTTCATCGGCGGTGGGCAGGATAAAGAGCAGGACGAGGTGGCGCGCGACCTGCGCGAGGTCAAGGCGGAGTCGATGCGCGCGGCCATCGAGCAGGATATGCCTGTCCTCGCCGTCTGCGGCGGCTACCAGTTGCTGGCGCGCTCCTACCATCCCGCCGAGGGACCAGATCTCGAGGGAATCGGTGTCTTCGACGCCTGGACCATCCACAAAGGCAAGAAGGTCGCACGCTGCATCGGCAACATTGCGATTACCTGGGGCGAGAGTACGCTAGTGGGCTTTGAGAACCACGGTGGCCGAACCTATCTCGGTCCGCAGGCGACACCGCTTGGCAAAGTGCTGGCGGGGCACGGCAACAACAGCGAGGATCACGCCGAGGGCTGCGTCTATCGCAACGTCTTTGGGACCTACCTACACGGCTCACTACTGCCCAAGAATCCGCACTTCGCCGACCATATCCTTGGACTGGCGCTCGGCCGCAAGTATGGCGAGCGCGGCGCTGCGGTGATGCGTCAGCCGCTCGACGATGCGATGGAGTGGCGCGCGCACGAACACATGCTGCGCAGGCTCGGCGTGACGCCACGCAAGCATGAATATCGCGCCGCCACGTCGCCAAACCTCGCTCGCGCCTTAGATCCGCGTTGAGCGAGGCGCGCCCTTACGCGGAAAAGCCTTCAGGCCTTGATGCCTCCCGTTGAAGCGCACGGAGATTGTGCTACCTCCTGTTCCACACCGCCGTATACAAGGTGTCGGTGGTCGTCGTCGCATGTTCGTAAGCAGCCCGTTGGCCACTGGCGCATCCTTCAAGCGTCTGAAGCCCTCAGGCGAACTGCTATCTTCATCTGATGAAGAGAACGAGGCGGCATACCTGCGCCTGCAAACTCTTTATCATGACGCATCGCCTGAGCGCGCTCCAATAGCGATATGGAACGGTGAGGAGGCGCATCGTGCATCAGTATGAAGATCTGTTGGTTGACCTCCTGCTCGACTCAGGCTTTACCGTCGACGAGGCGCTCAAACTCGTCGCCTTGCAGACAAGGATCGAAAACGCAGCGGCGCGTGAACAGCCGTGGACGTTGCCGGTTGAACGGCTTGATGGCCAGCAGGATCGCGCGTCGCTAAACTAATTCAATCACCCTATCGTAGCCCGCCGCAGAGAGACCACGTCAGGCAGCCTATAAGGCAGGATGTGTGGTAGGATAGAAGAGATAGCGTGTGGTCGATTCGGCGATAGCGCTATCCTCCCCATACAACAACTGCCGCTGCTCTCCTGCGTTTCCGCTGCCTGACCACATGTGCTGTGGCGTCAGCGCTCTCGACGCATGAGCCAGCTACCACGCCAGCGCACTGCACTGTGGTTGTGCTATTCCGTCATCAGATAGCGCAACCTGCTTCGGCGTTGGCCCAGCGTAAGACGTTTTCTCTCCGTGGAGCGTGTCAGAGCCTCATGTGGGCCTGATCTGAGGGGCGGAAAAGGAGGGGCGGGGCGACAATGGCCAGCCGCTCCGCGCAACGGATGAAAGCTGTCGTCATGGCAGGCGGCGAAGGTTCGCGCCTGCGCCCACTCACCGTCACGCGTCCCAAGCCGATGGCGCCCATTGTCGGGCGACCAGTGATGGAACACATCCTCATGCTGCTCAAGCAGCACGGCATCCGCGATGTCGTCGTCACCGTTCAGTATATGGCCAGCGCAATCGAAGACTATTTCGGCGACGGCTCACAGCTCGGTATGCGCATCTCCTATTCGCGTGAGGAGTCGCCGCTTGGAACAGCAGGCAGCGTCAAGAACGCGGAAGAGTTGCTGACCGAGCCATTCCTGGTCATCAGCGGTGACGCCCTGACAGACTTCAACCTCGCAGACATCATCAAGTTTCATCGTGAACGCAAGGCAATGGCGACGCTCACACTGGCGCATGTCGCCAACCCGCTGGAATACGGCGTCATTATCACGCGCGACGATGGGCGCATCGAGAAGTTCCTCGAAAAGCCGAGCTGGAGCGAGGTCTTCAGCGATACGATCAACACTGGCATCTATGTGCTCGACCCCAAGATTTTCAGCTACTTCGAGCGAGATAAAGTCTTCGACTTCAGCCAGGATCTCTTCCCACTGATGCTCGAGAAGGGTGATCCCATCTTCGGCTACATCGCCGACGGCTACTGGTGCGACATCGGCAACCTGGCAAGCTACATGCAGGCCAATGCGGACTTGCTCCAGGGCGAGGTGAAGCTCCAGATTCCGGGGAACGACATTGGCGGGCGCATCTACGCCGAAGAGGGAGTTGACGTCGCCCCTGGCGCGCAGATCTTCGGGCCAGTCTACCTGGGACACGAGGCCAAGATTCGTGAAGGCGTCATCATCCACGGCCCAAGTGTTATCGGGCCGTACACCATCGTGGACACGCGCGCGCAGATCGACCGCAGCGTCGTATTGAACAACTCGTACATCGGCGAACGCGCGGAGATGCGCGGCGCGCTGGCTGGCGCCTCGAACAGCATCAAAAGCCGCGCGGTGATGTTCGAGGGCGCGGTCGTCGGCGATCATTCGGTGGTCAACGAGGGCGCGATCATCCAGCCAGGGGTCAAGATCTGGCCGAACAAGGAGATCGAGACTGGAGCCGTCGTCTCTACGAGCATCATCTGGGGCTCGCAGGGCCGCCGCTCGATCTTTGGCCGCTATGGCGTCACTGGCCTGATCAATGTGGATATCACACCAGACTTCGCGGCGCGGCTCGGCGCAGCCTATGGCGCTGTCCTGCCAAAAGGCTCGGTCGTCTGCATCAACCGCGACGCGCACAAGACCCCACGCATGATTAAGCGCGCGATCATCTCTGGTCTGCCCTCCGCAGGCATAAACGTCTCCGACCTGGAGGCCGTGCCACTCCCGGTCGCCCGGCATTACGTCCGCACGACCGATGCGGTCGGCGGCGTCCATGTGCGGCTCTCGCCCTTCGACCCACGCACAGTGGATATCAAGTTCTTCGATCAGAAGGGTCAGGACATCAGCAAGAACACCGAGCGCAAGATCGAGAACTTGTTCTTCCGCGAAGACTTCCGCCGCGTCTATCTCGACGACATCGGCTCGATCAGCTATGCCGCGAACGTCATTGGACGCTATACCACGGCGTTCCTGCGCGCGCTCGATCTCGACCTCATGCGTAAGCGCAGCTACCGGCTCGTGGTGGACTATGCGCATGGATCGAGCATTGATGTCATGGCGAGCGTCTTCAACGAGATCGGCGCCGACGTGATCGCCCTCAACGCCACACGCGACCCGACACGCTATTCGCGCACCGCCGAGGAGCTGGATCGTGACATGCAGGTGCTCGCCTCGATCACCGGCACGCTGAAGGCCGATCTGGGCGTGCGCATCGACACGGCGGGCGAACGTCTCTTCGCTGTAGATGAGCGCGGGCAGACGCTAGAAGGTGGCAAGCTCCTCGCGGCGATGACCGATCTCATCCTGCGTGGCCGCGCTGGCGGCGCCGTCGCGGTTCCGGTGACCGCGCCGAGCGTGGTTGAGACCGTCGCCGAGAAGCACAAGGGGCGCGTCATCTATACTAAGGTGATGCCGCAGGCGCTGACGACCGCCGCCGCCTCCGAGGGCGTCGCTATGGTCGGGGATGGCGCGGGGGGCTTCGTCTTCCCTGAGCTGCATCCCGCCTTCGACGCCATGTTCGCGCTCATGAAGCTGCTCGAATCCCTCGCGCGCTTCAACACCAAGCTATCCGAGGTGGTCGAGCAGTTGCCACCCTACTACCTCATCCGTACACAGGTCAACTGTCCGTGGGAGTACAAGGGCAAGGTGATGCGTATCTTGAGCGAGCAGTATCGCGAGCGGCGCGAGGAGCCGATTGATGGCGTAAAGATCGATCTCGGCGCCGAGGAATGGGTGCTGGTGCTGCCAGACGCCGACCGTCCGCTCTTCCACGTGCTGGCGGAGGCGCGCTCGCGCGATTCGGCGCAGGCGCTGGCCGATAAGTACGCGCGCGTGGTCAGCGGCCTGCAGAACTGAGTCGGAGTCGCTATGATCGCCTGGTGGGGAAAGCGTGGGCGCAGGACACAGATCGCGCTGATCAGCGCCGCGCTTATCGCGATCTTGCTCGCGGTTGGCGCATTCACGCAACGCGAGCTGATCAAATCGCTGCTGACCGGAACCTATTTCGTTCCGACCGAGGCGGGTGACGCCAGCCTCACCTTGCCTGCCGGTTTTCGCGCCGATGTCTTCGCCTCCGGACTCGACGCGCCGCGCTTCATGACCGTCGGGCCAGATGGCGCGCTGCTGGTGACAGAGCGAGGGTCGGGGAATATCGTCGCGCTGCGTGATCCCAATCACTCTGGCAAGGCGACGGAGAAAACTGTCATCGCCAGCGGTTTGGACCAGCCAACAAGCGTAGATTACGTGGATGGCAAACTCTACATTGGCGAGATGAGCCGCATCACGCGCTTCAGCCTCGATTCCGCGCTGAAGACAAGTGACAAAACGGCGCTCATTCCTGACCTGCCCGCCAGCGGACAGCACACCACCCGTACTGTGCTGGTGGGTCCAGATGGCAAGCTCTACGTCGCCGTTGGCTCCAGTTGCAACGTCTGCGACGAGAGCGATCCGCGCCGCGCCGCCGTCTGGGTCTATCAGCCAGATGGCACTAGCGGGCGGCTCTTCTCCAAAGGACTGCGCAACGCGGTTGGGCTGGCGGTGAATCCCTGGAACAAACAGGTCTGGGCCACCAACAACGGGCGCGACCTAATGGGTGACGACACCCCGCCGGAAACAGTCAACGCGCTCCAGGATGGCGCTGATTTTGGCTGGCCGCGCTGCCATGCAGGCGACGTGATCGATCCCGACTTCGGCAAAGCGGGATCATGTGATGGAGTGGCGCAGCCGCTGGTGAAGATGCAGGCGCATTCAGCCCCATTGGGACTTGCCTTCTATCAGGGCGATGGCTTTCCTACGCAGTATCGCGGTCTCTTCGTCGCCTTTCATGGCTCGTGGAACCGCAGTGTCCCGACCGGCTACAAAGTCGTTTTCATCCCACTGGACGGAAACGGGAAGGTCAGCGGACCGCCGCAAGACTTCGCCACTGGCTGGCTCGTCTCCGGCAAGGCGCTCGGGCGTCCGGTGGGGCTGACCGTCGGCGCGCATGGCGCGCTCTACGTCAGCGACGATACCGGTGGCCGCATCTATCGCATCACCTATACTGGCTGAGCGTCAGTCTGCGCTCTCGTGTACCGCCTGGCGTAAGACGGGATCGGGGCAGAGGCCAGGAAACGCGCGCTCGTAGCAGACCATACAGTAGTCGCCCTCGCGCGCGTCACCCTCAACCCCACGCCCGAAATAGGTGATGGTATGCGGATCGCAGGCTAGATGTCCGCAGGGACGCAGCTTCGCCTCGTCGCGATGCGGCAATTTATGTGCGAAGTGGTCGATATAGCAATCGGGATTGCGCTCCTGTGTGGGCGCGATTGGGTCGTGCATGAAGATCGCCTTTCTCACGACGGACAGATGAGCAGGAATGGACAGGCGGCGCAGGCGCGTGGATCGGGACGCGCTGGATAGTCTTCCCGATGGATGCCATCGAGTACCGACTGGAGGTCGCGCCGCAGGGTTGTACGCCTGCGCTCGGAGAGCGTCACCGGCGTTATCTCGCCAGTAGCGACGCGCCGCTGGGCAACTTGAGCGGGAACCTTGCCGTTCGCGCGCTGCTCGGCGGCGAGCGTGTACAGATACTCGCGCAGTCCTCCACGATCATCAGCGGCGCCGAGCTTGCGGCGCACATAACGAAGCTCTGCCCCGTCAGGCTGGCGCGGACCGCCCGCCGTCTGGCGCGCTGGATGCTCCACCTGGTCAATGGTCAGCTGAATGACGTCGTCGTCCACCCGAATCTGGACCTCACGATCATGCTCGGCCACACGCGATGCGGTTCCATCCAACTCAGTCTCAGAAGTGGTGAGCGCCTGCCATTCGCGTTCCACCGCAATCCGCCCATAGCGCCGGTAGAGCGGCGCATAGGGATCGTCCTCGCGCCTGCCACTCTGCGCTTCCTCATACGCCGACTCAAAGAGCGTCAGCGCTTCTTCGAGCGCAAGATCGGCGTCATCCGCTCCAGCGCGCTCACGCACAGCGTCCAGCGATCGCTTGAGAGCGGTTTGCAGCGCCGTCATGCTCGCGCCGTGCGACTGAAGTTGGTCCACATAGCGATAGGCGTACTGCCGCGGGCAGCGCTGATACGTCTCCAGCGCGAACGCAGTGAGTGGCTCTCGCTCACCAGCGCTCTTGGCGCCAACCGAACGCCGCACGGGAGCCTGCGACTGTTTTGAATGCGGCCGATCCCACAGTTCGTGAGCGAGTTGTTTGCCGAGCCTCGCCTCAATCGGAGCAAGGAAGCGGGAGGGACGATAGCTGACGGCGCCATAGCGTTCGGCGACGCTCAAGACCAGTTCATCGCGCGCGCGTGTCAGCGCTACATAGAAGAGGCAGGCTTCCTCGACGAGATGCGGGTCATCATCTGCTGTCTCGTTGCTCTCGATCATGCCCGGCGGCGGCGGCGTGAAATCGTGCCGAGACTGTACCGGAAAACGGCGCTCTGCCAGCCCCAGCAGCAGGACGATTGGGAACTCAAGCCCTTTGCTGGCATGAACCGTCAGGACCCAGACGCCTTCATCGGCACTCGCCACCATCTCCTCGGCGCCGGCGGCATCCTGGCGCAACTCCGTGAGCACACGCAGGTAATCCAGAAACTCCGCCCAGCGCGCATCTCCTGGACGCGGAGGCGTCGTGTTTTCTCGTGTGGCGCTGCGTTGATCCTCAAAGGTGCGCGCCAGCGACAACAGCCGCGCGATATGCGCGGCGCGGAACTGCGCTGTCTCGTCGCCAGTGGCTACACCAGCTAGCAGATCCTGCCCAAGCGCCGTCAACTCGAAGAGATAGCGCGCCAGTCCCGTCGCTACATCGGGGGCCAAACGCAGCGCTGTGATCACATCGGCGAGACGCTCCAGCGCCTTGAGGCTTTCAGGCGAAATCTCTGGAACATCGTCTAACCCGTCGCGCACAAGCGCCAGTGGCGCGACGCCACGCTCACGCGCAAGCTCAAAGAGATGGAGAGCATCCTCGCGCGGTATGAGATGCGCAGCCAGTTGACCCGCACGCAGGAGACCAGTCCCGCTGTTGTCGGTCACCAGAAGCGCGACGGAAAGGATGCGTTTGATCTCGTCCTGCTCCAGCAACGGCGCGATGACTCGTGTCGGTATCTTGGCGCGTTCCAGCGCCGCGATGACTTTGCGCGCGTTACGGCGAGTGCGGCATAAGACGGCGATTTCGGCCAGCGAGCGCCCCCCGTCGAGCCGCGCGCGGATCGCCTGAACGATTCCTTCGAGTTCAGCGTCTTCGTCGAGCGCCGTCGCCAGGCGAACTATCTCGGAGCCAGCCCCTCGTGTCGCTATCAGTGGCTGGCGCTCCGCCGCAGGGATGTAGCGCTCTGCGAGGCTGGTGGCCGCTTCCAGTATCGGCGCTCTTGACCGGTAGTTGTGGCGGAGGCGCTGCACGCGCGCGCCTGAATAGTCATCGTGAAACCGCTGGATGTTGGCTGGGGAGGCTCCACGGAAACGATAGATCGCCTGATCGGCGTCGCCGACGGCCCAAAGCGCGCCCGTCTCTGCGGTTAGCGTGCGGAGGAAGACACCCATCGCGCGGTTGATGTCTTGAAATTCGTCCACCAGCACATGCGTCCGTTGCGCGCGCTCCTCAGCCAGTACGTCCGGCTGTTCCCTGAGAAGGCGCACCGCGAGGCGGATGATGTCGCCGAAGTCGGCGTCACCCCGTTCGTCGAGCGCGGCCTGGTAGGCGGTGTAGACGTGCGCGACCTCGCATGCGCGCTCCGCCCGCACACGATCCTCCGCCGTCAGAGCGCGCTCGAGCGCCGCCTCTGCGAGCGCGGTGTATTCGGCAGGTCCGACCAACTCGTCCTTTGCGCGCGAGATCGCCGCCAGGAGATCGGGATAATAGTGCGATGGCGCGGTCACTGGCTGATAATAGGTGAGTGGCAACTGCCCGACGAGGCTGCGCAGCAAAAAATAGCCGTCGGTCGGACCGACGAGGAGAAAGTCCGGTCGCAGCCCGACGAGCTGACCATAACGACGCAAGAGTTCACCGCAGTACGCATGAATCGTGCTGATCGTCGGCATGCGAACGATGCTACGCAGCGCATCGATCTCATCTGCTTGCTCAGGTTCGTCCGTCATAGTAGCGATGATCTGGCCGACGCGCTCGCGCATCTCACGCGTGGCCTTGTTGGAGAACGTCAGCGCCAAAATGCGCTCAGGCTCCACGTGTTGCTCGCGGATCAGCCAGGCGATCCGTCCGACGAGCGTACTCGTTTTGCCTGTTCCTGGCCCTGCAATGACCAGCGCTGGCGTCGCTGATTCTGCTGCGGCGCGTTGCTCTGCCGCGAGTTCAACAGTTGGTCGTTCAGCCTTCTCGCTTGTTGCGGGATGGCTTGTCTCCACGTCCGCGAAGTCGAGGGTAAGCAGCGCGGTCATCCGGCGCAGCGCGACATCCTCTGAAACAGCGAAGCGCCGCGCCAGCGCGCGTATACTTGCTTTATCTCTGTGCGCGTCAACATATACCATGCGGACCAGATCCGCAGGGAGAAGGAGCTCGGAGGCGAACTGATTCGCCTCTGCCTCGCGGCGCGCGCGGGCGCTATACGCTTGCCCTGGACGCAACGCCTCATCGCCCAGTTCCCAGTCACCTGATGCGCCATTCAGATCAGTCTCGGCGCAGGGCGCGTCATCATACCCACTCGAATGGCTGGATCGCACCCAAAGAAGCTGAAGGACGGTGCATCAGCGCATGACCAAGCTCGTGGGCAAGGGTGAAGCGGCGGACCGGCTCCGGCAGCCCCGCGCGCAGAAAGATCAAATCCTCACCCGGCTCCAGGTATCCAAGTGTGCCAGGATGCGCCGAGGCATGGTACGTCGCCACCGCGAAGCCAAGCCGGCGCACAATGTCGTCCAGCGGTATCGGCTGATCTGATTCTCTTGATGAGACCTCCTTCCACCAGGCCAGGAGTCTCGTCGCGGTCAGATGTGGAAGTGATGCGTCACGCACGCGCAGGTCTCGTCTCCCCTACAGAGTCACCTCGTTGGCCGCGTAGGCAATGCGCCATGAGCGCAGCGGCGGTGAAAATCGCGTACACGCTGCAACGTCATTTTACCATCCGGCGCGCTTGCGCTGCGCGAATCCGCCAACAAGGCGACGAGCAAAAGCGTACATCTAGTGTGCTATAATTCCGGGGACCGTGTGGCGCCGATGTCATGACCTGGCGCAAGGAGAGGACTCTATGGAGCCACAGGAGATCATCGCGACCGCCGAATCGAATTCATTTCCCGCCAACTGGCATGTCTGGACCCTGCGCCGGGGACTCGTCTTCCGCGAGGTGGCGTGGCAGACATTCGTCTCAGTTTGCGGTTTCCTCCTCCTTGGCTATGGTCTGTATGCGACCATTCCAGATAACTTTACCCAGGGCGCCTGGAAGATTGGTCTCACGATCTGCCTGCTGCTCCTGTTCGCGGTCATGGCGTTTGGCGGATTGGCGCTCATGGCTGGCGACATCAACCGGCTGCGGCTTGCCGGGCGCTACCTGCTTGTCATGACGCCAGATGACTTCCTCAAGCGCACACCCAGCGGCGTCGTTCATGCGCCGATGGAGCACGTGACCGACCTCCGCCTGGTCGGTGCGAAGTCGCGAACACGGGAGGATTTCTATCACGCAAGAGACCCTTTGCAGTACGTGCGCTCGATGAACCTCCTCATCGGCACCTTTCTTACTCGTACACCGCGGGTTCAGCCGAAGCTGACCTTTGTCGATGATCGCACCGGCAAGATGGTCGTCGTCGGGCAGGATCACACCTTCGAGGACCTGGGCGCGCTCGAATATATCTTGCGTATCTATGTCGGGGACAAAGAGCGCGCGCTCCGCGCCGCGCGTTCCCGACGGTAAGCAACGATAAACAAGTTATACAGCGCCGTCAGGCAGTACGTGGACCGATGGATGTGTGCTCGGCCAACGCCTACGCGTTGGCCTTCTCGTGTTCGCCTGCGCGCCACTAAATGAGTCTGGAGACATCCATGTTACGCGACCTCATCACCGATATCATCACCAAATCCGTCGTCAGCCTGCGCGAATCAGGCGATCTGCCTGATGTTCCGTTGCCACCGGTCGAGATCGACCGGCCACAGATCGCCGCCCACGGAGATTACGCCACCAATATCGCTATGAAGCTTGCCGCCGCGCTACGCGCCACTGGCGAGAAGTCCAATCCCCGCGCCATGGCCGAACAGATCGCGGATCACATTCGCGAGACAGTTAGCGTTGTCCCCGCGTACGACCTCGTCCAGTCCGTCGAGGTGGCTGGGCCAGGCTTCATCAACATCTACCTCAGTCCAGCGTGGCTACTCTCGCGCGTCCCACGACTCCTTGGCGCCGGCGACAGCCTCGGATCGATCGATGTGGGCCATGGGCAGCGGATCAACCTGGAGTTCGTGAGCGCCAACCCCACCGGCCTTGTGACCATTGGCAACGGTCGTGGCGCGTTCATCGGCGATGCGCTGGCGAACGCGATGCGCGCCGCCAACTATGATGTCATCAAGGAGTATTACTTCAACGACGCAGGCGAGCAAATGAACAAGCTCGGCGCTTCAATGGAGTATTACCTGTTACTGGGACTGGGCCGAGAAGAGGAGGCCGCGCGAGTCCACGATGACCTGCCAGTTGACCCAAAGAAGGGAACAAAGGTCGGATATTTCGGCGCCTATTACGAGACGGTCGCCGAGCGCATGCTCGATCGTGGCGCGCAGCGTCTCCTTGAGGATGACACAGAGGACCGACCACAGCGCATCGGGCAGGCGGCTGCGGCGGTCATCATGGAAGATATCCGCGAGACGATGGCCCACATGAAGGTAGACTTCGACGTGTGGTTCAACCAGGCCTCGCTCGAAACCTCAGGCGCGCTGGACGACGGCATCGCTACGCTCGATGCGCTGGGATTCCTCGAGGAGCGCGATGGCGCGCTGTGGGCGAAAACGACCCTCTTTGGCGACGACAAAGATCGCGTCGTACGCAAATCCAACGGCGCGCCCACCTATTTCGCCTCCGATGTCGCCTATATGCGCGACAAGTTCGAGCGCGGCTTCGAGCGCGCCATCATCGTGCTTGGTCCTGACCATCACGGCTATATTGGGCGGCTGAAGGCAACGGCAGGCGTGCTCGGCCATAAGTTGGATGATGTGCATGTGCTGATGTACCAGCAGGTGAATATCAAGCAGGATGGCAAATCGGTGCGGATGGGTAAGCGGCTTGGCAACGTCGTCACGCTCGACGAGTTGTATGACGAGGTGGGCGCCGACGTGACCCGTTTCTTCTATCTGATGCGCTCCAACGACACCCACCTCGACTTCGATCTGGAACTGGCCCGCAAGCAGACCGACGAGAATCCAGGGCTATCGGTGCAGTATGCCCATGCGCGCGCCGCGGGTGTCCTGCGCAAGGCCGCCGAGCAGGGCTACACGGCGCCGGACTTCGAGCACGCCACTATCGAGGTTCTCTTGGACGATCCAGAGGCGAAACTGACGTACGAACTCAACCTCATTCGGCAGATACTCCGGCTGGAAGAGGTCATCGAGCACGTCGCGCTTACACTTGAGCCGCACCACATGACGCGCTACGCGACGGAGCTTGCTGATAGCTTCCACCTGTTCTACGACAACTGCCCCATCCTCAAGCAAGGCTCGGACGTGAAACGCGAGACACGCCTGGCGCGTCTGCTACTGTTGCGCACGGCGCAATCCGCCTTGGCGCGCACGCTCGCGCTCATTGGCATGGACGCGCCAGAGCGCATGGAGAAGGAAGCGGCGCCAGAAGCATGATCCGAGCGCATAGCAGATGACCCCTCACCGAATTACCGGTAAGGGGTCATTTCAACTCAGCGGAGCGACTGCTACTTCGCTGTCCCGGTAGGCGCCGGTGTGGGCAACGCGCTTGTCGTAATTGTCACGGAGTCGATCTTGTCCTTAGGCTCGATCTTCTGCGCGACATCAAGACCAGAGGTCACCTCGCCGAAGGCGGAGTACGCCGGGTTAAAGTATTGCGTGTTGTCACCCGTGTTGATGAAGAACTGTGCGCCGCCAGTGTCAGGTTTTCCTGGTTCGCCATCGCGACGACGCCTGGCGTATAGCCATTACTCGCGGTCGTCAGTTCGTCGGGGATGGTGTAGCCAGGATAGGACTTGTTCGGATCGCCATCATCCTGCACCGAGCCACCCTGGATCAGTGATAACTGGGACGGATTCCCAGATGGATCAAGCGGACTGGGCTGGCCAGGGGTCTCGACGCGCCAGAAGTAGGAGCCATTGTAATAGCCTTGCTTCGCCAGATAGACGAAGTTATTGACAGTTTGCGGGCTGTTCTTCGCATCCAGGTGGATGACGATATCGCCCTTCGCCGTCTTGATCGTCGCGGTGTAATCCTTGGTCGGATCAAGCGTCATCGTCGGCTTGTCGCACATATGTGTCGCGAGATTACACTTGGCGACAAAGGGCTTTGGCGCGAATGGGCCGAGGTGGTTCGCGTATACCACCCACGCGCCAATTCCTATCGTCAGCAGCAGCACGAAAGAGATAGCCCACCGATATTGGCTCAGGAATCCGGCGAAACCCGTTGGCCGGTTTCGCTTGCGTTTTGCCGCTGGCGCGCGGCGCACAACTGGTTGCGCCACCTCGGTCTGGTGCGCGCGCTGCACACGCGCGGCCTGGCGCGATTGCGCGCGCTTAGTAGCAGAGTTTGGCATGACGAAGGTCGCTCCCTCTGGACAAGAATCGCTCGATGCAGGAATACAGGTATGTCAGATCAAGTACGTCGAAGAGCGTTGGCATGTTCACTAACACGCCAAAAGCGCCGCCGGGTCTCCTCCAGGCGCGCCGCGCGCACAGCGTTCTGAGCGTATAATACGCTTGCGCCCCCTTGCGGTCAACAACCGGACCATTGGGGCTGGATGCTTTTCACTGGTGAAGGACGCCTCATGCGTGAGCTTTCCGAGCGCCTACAATCCATCCTCGACTCGCTTCCCCACAAGCCCGGCATCTACCTGCACAAAGACGCGGATGGCCATGTGCTCTATGTTGGGAAGGCGACCTCGCTGCACTCGCGCGTGCGCTCCTACTTCGGCGATCCTGGCGAACTCAGCCCCAAGAATCGCGCGCTCGTCGCCAAGATCGCGGACATCGACTACATCGTGGTCGGCAGCGAGATCGAGGCGCTCATCCTCGAAAACGAATACATCAAGCAGTATCAGCCTAAATACAATGTGCGGCTGCGCGACGACAAGAACTACCCATACATCAAGGTCTCGCTGACCGAAGACTTTCCGCGCGTCTACCGCGTGCGCGCGTTCAAACGTGACGGCAATCGCTACTTCGGTCCGTACACCAATTCTGGCGCAGTTGACTCGACGCTGGACTTGATGAACAAGGTCTTCCCATTTCGCACCTGCCGCTACGACGCCTCCACCTGGGCGCCGCCACGTGGCGAGGAGGAGAATCCGCCGCCGGGATGGAAGCTCAAGCGTCTGGACCGGCCCTGCACGCAATACTACATCCACCGCTGCAACGCGCCGTGCGTTGGGCGCGCCAGCCGCGAGGAGTACGACGCCGTGATTCGCCAGGTCGTCCTCTTCCTCGAGGGCAAGCATGACGAGGCGCTGGACGACCTCAGACGCGAGATGGAGCAGGCGTCGGAGAACCTGGAGTTCGAGCGGGCGGCGGCGCTGCGTGATCGCGTACGCGCCGTCGAGCAGGTGCTGGCCAAACAGAAGATCATCAACACCACCGGGCCAGAAGACCAAGACGTGATCGCGCTGGCGAGCGAGGACGACGAGACCTGCGCGCAGGTCTTCTTCTTCCGTGGCGGCAAACTCGTCGGGCGCGAGTTCTTCATCATGCAGGGCACGCGCGATACGTCGCCAGAGGAAACGCTGGCCTCGTTCCTGCAGCAATTCTACGATCAGGCCCCGTTCATCCCCGCCGAGCTGGTGATGGAGCGCGAGCCGGACGACGCCGAGACATTGCGCGCATGGCTGCGGCAGAAGCGCGGCGGCGCTGTGACCTTCACCACACCACAGCGCGGCGATAAGCTGCGCCTACTACAGATGGTCGCGCAGAACGCGCGCGAGGCGCTCGAGCAGCAGCGCATCAAGTGGCTCTCGGACAGCCAGAAGACGGCGCTCGCGCTGGAGGAGACACGCGACGCGCTCAACCTGCCCGCGCCGCCATATCGCATCGAGTGCTACGACATCTCGAATATCCAGGGAACCAGCGCCGTCGGTTCGATGGTCGTTTTCGAGAATGGCCGGCCCAACTCGGCGCTCTACCGGCGCTTCAGGATCAAGCTCGTCGAAGGGCAGAACGATGTCGCCAGCCTGCAGGAGGTGCTGCGGCGGCGCTTCAAGCGGCTGGCGCAGGCGCTGGCGGCGCAACAGGCGCAGAACGGCGACGATCCAGAAACGATCGAATCTGAACTGGAGGCGTTGCCCGACGGGAACAGCGCGAGCGGTGATCTGGCTGGCGATCCTTGGGCGGCGCAGCCCGATCTCATCATCGTCGATGGCGGCAAGCCGCAACTCAACGCCGCCGTCGCCGCGCTCGGTGAGTTGGATGTGCGCGTGCCGGTCATCGGGATCGCCAAGGAGAACCACGGCAGCATCGGCACCTACGAGGAAATCTATCTCGTCAGCCAGCCTGAGCCGCTGATTCTGCCGCGCGCGTCGCAGGGGCTGTACCTGCTGCAACGCGTGCGTGACGAGGCGCACCGCTTCGCCATCACCTATCATCGCCAGGTGCGCGAGACAAAGACCTTCCGCTCCGTGCTCGACGAGATACCCGGAATTGGCCCCAAGCGCAAGAAGACGCTGCTACGCCATTTCGGCTCCGCACGAGCGATCGCCAGCGCCTCAGTGGAAGAGATCGCGGCGGTGGAGGGCATGACGCGCGATGTGGCCGAACGGGTGAAGGAACACATCGGCAGCGGTCAAGCGACGCGGATTGAATCGGGCTAAGGCGCGGCGATCTTGCGCGTGAGGCGCTGCGCCGCATCGCGCAGCGTATCTGCTTCTGTGCGCTCCGGCTCATGCTCGCCATAGCGCGCCGTGTCATACGCGTCGGTGAGCGTTGCGACGTCGATCCGTTCGGCGCCATCGCCTACCGCGCCAGCCAGCCGCGCCGCGAACTCATCGGGCGTTTCCGCTTTGAGCCGGCCCAACCCGCGCTTCGCCGCCGCCGCCAGCACGTCTCGATACAGACTGCGGATACTGCCAGCAGGAAGCGGATCAGGCGCGGCACGTGGACCGCGCTGGAAGCGACCCAGAAGATCGCGCATCTGCTCGCGCAGGAGCGCGCCTCCATCCAGCGCGCTACGTTCTTCATCTATGTCGTCATCAGGCGGCGCCTCCTCCTCGCGGCGCAGGAGGCGCATGAAACCATAGGCCAGCAAGATCAGCGCCAGCGAAACAAAGACCGACATCAACGCCAACACCAGGAAACGCCATTGGTCCAGATTGCTATCCTTGACGCCTTGACCTGGCCGCGAAGGTTGCGGCGGTTGCTGGACAGTCGCTCGTCCGCCGGAGCGGATAAGCTGCCGGAGCCATTCCGCGAGACCATTAAAGAGCGTGGAGAATATGCGCTCCAGCAGAAGGATTGTCCCGTTGAGCGCATTGTCTAGAAACTGTCCTACTGGACCCAGATGGCCGAGGAGCGCAGAGATCCCATCCAGATTGATCAGCGCGCCGAGCGCGAGCGCGATCAGCACCACTAATCCGCTCAAGATGAGCGCAGCGCCCATCCAACGCCGGCTGTCTATCTGCGCGCTCTCCGCGCGAGCAGCCTGCGCTTCCTGCCTGCGCGCAAGGGCCGAGGCGAGGAGTCCAGCGAAGACGTCCGCCGGCAGCAACAGCACGAGCAATCCTCCCACGAGTGAACGCTGCCCTGCGGGGAGGGCGACTAGCGCCACACTCGCCAGGACGAGCGCTGCGAAGCTAAAGGTGAAACGCCTCTTCGCGCCACTCACGTCGGATGGACGCCGTCCGATGGAGACGGCGCGCCAGCCAAGATACGCGAAGATGCCGACAATCAGCACAGCGCGACTCACCGCCGAGCCATTCGCAATCAGGTCGTTTTCGGGCCCGGTGAGCCAGGAGAGGTCAAGAACAGTGGCTGGCGAACTGGCAAAATACGCGAGCACAATCGCCAACAGCGATGCGCCGATGCACAGCGCAATGGCAAAAAGCGTCTCCAGCCCATACCACCAGCGCGCCGAACGCCTCCCGATCCACCAGTAGCCCAGCGCCGTTAGCGCCAGCAGCCACAGTGGGATAGCCGCCTGATCGATGCCCCCCCCGGCATAGACCGCGATGACCACTAACCAGGCGTAGACCGGAATCACTTCCAGCGCGAGGAGCGCGAACGCCAGCCAGACCGGCGCGGCCGCCTCAGCGAATAGAAAGCGGCCGGCGCGTGGAGATCTCGCTCCGCTGGACGCCTGGCGTGTCGGAGTTGTCATCCGTCGCGTTCCCCTTGTCTACTGTCTGCGCTAGGTGAGACCCTTCGGTATGAATTCCTTGCAAGAATGCGCGCCGTTCGTCAGGCGTTATGCCAGGCGCAGGACTAGAAGACGCGTGACGCAATGGACCGGGGCCAAGCGCGTCGGCGGAGAGAGACCGCCACTCGGCGCCCCCGCCAATGCGATGCACGTCGAGATCGGCAAGAAAGAGATCCTCGCGTCCCGCGCCGCCTTCAGCAAGATCCGGTGTGGTCAGCAACAGCGATACCGAACGCCCCATGGACTTGAACCGGCGCAAGGCGACAATCGTTGGGACATCCACCAGTGTCTCGGCGCCGATGTAGACGATGGTCGCGCCAGCGGGCAGGGAAGATTCCTCCGCGGCGAGGAGCGGCTGCATCGGCCCGCCGTAATATGGCAGCAGGCGCGCCAGCCCATCGAGGAGGCGTGGCAGCTGCTCGCCGCGTGGGGACGGCGCGATACGCAGGCGATGCGCCACTCCTGCGCGGGCGACCGCCCTGGCGATGCGCTCCCGTGTGTCGGTATTCTCATCGTCGGCGACTAGTTGCCCATCGCCGGTGAGAGTATCCAGCTCTGGAGCGAGAAGCGTCCCGTTCGAGACGAGTCCGACCGCGTAGCCCTGCTCAAGCCCCCAGTTGGCCACCGAGGCGGCCGCCGAGATCACCAGTTCCACGAGATCTGGAGCATAGCCCTTGCTGATCTGCGTGAACGTACGAATGTCGAGGAAGATGAGCACTGTATGCCGCGTGGAGGTCTCCAAAATCTTGCTCTGCAGCGAGCCAAGGCGCGCCGTGGCCTTCCAGTGGATACGTCGCTGCTCATCTCCAGGCTGATAGGGGCGGATGCCTGCGACACGCAGCGGGTCCTCCAGGAGGCGACGCGGCGCTGGCCGCTCGCCAAACGGGGCGTGTGCGGGCAGCCCAAAGCGCTCCAGCGGCACAATGAGCGGATGTACGATCAGCGTCGCGGTGGCGCTGTGTGTATGCTCGCGCTCCAGCAAGCCAAACGGGTCGCTCACACGCAGTCGCATCGGCCCGAATGTGTACACACCGCGAGTAAGCGCGCGCACGCGATAGCGCCGTACAACGCGCTGGTACGCCCACAGCGAATAGATGTTGCGCAGCAGCGCCCGCTCCGACACCGGCGCCATGTCCAGTATGTGGCCTATCAGAGGGAGCGCGTCGGGAAACTGAGTCTCAATCTCCAAATAGGGGAGCATGAGCGCTTTGCGGTTCTCAATCACCAGGCTGACCTGGACCGTGTCGCCGATCTCGGCGCGCTCGGTCGCAAGCTCCAGGTACGCGACCAGTCGGCGCAGCGCGTAACGATACCAGAGTTCTGGTACAATCGCTAGCGCCAGGACCAGCAGTCCCGCCACGAACACGAGTGGTATCTGGATCAGCAGGCTCGTGAGGATGAGCAGCGCGCCAACAAGATAGAGTGGGCGCCTCGCCCGCAGCGTCTCATCGGTCGCGTCGGCGTCCAGGCGTACGCGGCCGAGCGTGTAGCGGTTCTGCCCGCCCATGACCGCGCTCAGATATGCGCGTGACTCTCTCGGAGCCGTTCCCCGCGACTGCATGCCATCCACCTAACGATTGTCGGAGCCCAACGACTCGACTGGAGCCGCCGTCTGCTCCAGCACATCGCGCACGACCTGCTCCGCATCTAATTGGCGCACGCGGCTCTGCGCAGTCAGCGTCAGACGGTGGGCCAGCGCAGGATTAGCGAGCGCCTTGACGTCATCCGGCTTGACGTAGAGTTGCCCATGAATGGCGGCGTAGGCCTGGCTGGCGCGGAACAGCGCGAGTGAGGCGCGTGGGCTGGCGCCAAGCTCAACGGCTGGATGCTCGCGTGTGCCGCGCACGATTGCGAGCACATAGTCTGCGACGTCCTGTGTGACTCGTATGCGCCGCACGGTCTCGGCCATGCCGATCAGCGTCTCTGCACTGGCGACGGGGCGCAGCATATCGAGCGGCTCGGTCTCCTTAAAGCGGAAGAGCATCGCGCGCTCTTCATCTATACTCGGATACGCCATGCGCAAGCGCAAGAGGAAGCGGTCGAGTTGCGCCTCCGGTAGCGGGAAGGTGCCCTCTAGCTCGATAGGGTTCTGCGTCGCGATCAGCAGAAATGGACGCGGGAGGCGCATGGTCTCGCCATCAACCGTCACCTGTCGCTCCTGCATCGCCTCCAGCAGCGCCGATTGCGTGCGCGGCGTCGCGCGGTTCACCTCATCCGCCAGCACGATATTGGCGAAGAGCGGCCCCTGGCGAAACTCAAACTCGCCGACTTTCTGGTTGTAGAAGCTCAGGCCGGTGACATCACTGGGCAGCAGATCGGCGGTACCCTGGATGCGCGCGAACGTGGCGTCGAGTGAACGGGCGAGCGCGCGCGCCAGCACCGTCTTTCCCAGACCGGGAACGTCCTCGATGAGCGTATGCCCCTCGCTGAGAAGCGCAACCAGCAGGAGCCGGATGACCTGGCTCTTGCCGACGATCACGCGATTGATGTTCTCGACGATGCCCTGAGCCACCTTCGCGCACGCCTGCGCATCGCTCGCCTGCAGTTCGGGCGCGCGCGCCCCATCGCGTTGCACGCCATCAGGCGTCACTGCCATAGTCCTGCCCTCATTCCGCTCGTCGCACGTGTTACTGGTTCATAGCGCCCAGCGCTTATGAGACGCTTTAGTCTGCCGGGTTTTCACACGAGCACTCGCGTTGACCGCCACTCATTGTAGCGCCAAGCCACAAGAAAGTTGCGCGCCAGCGGAAATTGGCGCTATGTGGCGGCGATCTTCAATGCGCCGGACGCGCATCACATGCCTGGGGGTATTTCGAGCGGCTCTGGCGCTTCTTGCTGAGGCGCGATCATGAACTTGGGCGAAGCCTCAAGGAGCGCCGTAAAGGCGGCGACGACCTGTGGGTCGAAATGTGATGGCGCATGGCTGGTAATCCAGTCCTGCGCTTCAGCGACGCTCATCGCCGCTTTGTAGGGGCGCGCGGAGGTCAGCGCGTCGAAGACATCGACGACCGTGAGGATTCGCGCGCCCACTGGAATCTGGTCGCCGACCAACCCATTTGGATAACCGTTGCCCTCGTATGCCTCGTGATGGTGGAGCACCACCTCGGAGAGCCACTCTGGAGCGCCATAGATTTCGAGGATGCGCGCGGCGATGACCGGATGACGCTGCATCTCCAGCCGCTCATCCAGAGAGAGCGCGCTATCCTTATGGAGGACGGAATTGCCGATCCATGTCTTGCCCAGGTCATGCGCCAGCCCAGCCAGCGCAAGGTCTCGCGCTGCGCTTCGCGCCCAGCCGAGCGCGCGCGCCAACCGGTTGGCATAGATTGCTACGCGGCGGCAGTGGTCATATGTGAGCCGGTCGCGCTCTTCGATGCTGCGCGCTAACTCATAGACGATGTGCTGAGCATGACGCCGCGAGCCTGGGATCATTTGATGGGTATCTGGCACAGGCTGACTCTCTACCAGCAAGTGATTTGGGACATCTGTTCGAGTCCACATAGGTGTTACGCGCGAGATGTCTCGTGAGTAACAGGCGTGTCAATGGCGCAATGAAGCATGAATATGCCTGACGCGCTCGCCTACACTAGCCTACAACGGCAGCGCATTTTGGCGGTAACGCGACCTCCAGATGGTCCTGTTCACCCGCCTTTGGTGGACCTGATGGCGTCCCTGAGGACCTGCGCACAAGGATGACATTTTAGAGGATTCATGCGATACTCAATCGTTGGAGAAGGTAGTTCCATGACAACTGTGGCTGCTCTCAATTCGTGAGCAGGCGCCGATCTGGAAGCGATTCAACATGAACCCTCTTGAGCAATTGACGCAACAGGTGCTACTTGGCCCCGCGGTGCGCCAGAATCACGCGCTGGAACATGCGACCATCGCGTTCCTCAGTTCGCGTTATCCCGAAAGTCGGCTCTCGGGCATCTCGTTCGCGCAGGGATTCTTCATCTTTGGCGAGATTCCCACGCAAGCGATCCGCCCTATCGCCGAGCAGGCGCTCGCCAGGCTGCGTGGCGCTGAACCGGAACTGGCGATCCATGAGCGCTGTGGCACAAACCTCGCTGTGACCAGTATGCTCACGGGATTCTCGGCGATGACGGTGGCGCGACTGCGCAAGCCCTATAACACGTTCAGCAACGTGCTGCTGGCCTCGACTGCGGCGCTTGTGCTCTCACGTCCGCTCGGCCTGCTCGTCCAGCGATTTGTCACGACGCGGACGCCGGGCAAGCAGATGCGCATCGTCTCGGTGCGACCGATGACCTTCCTGGGGTCTCCAGCGCATTTTGTCACCACGCAGGATCCAGAAGCGCATTTCCTGGCGACTGCGTGAGTGGGTCTTGAAGTAGAGCCTGAAGCGGCTGGAGAGCTTGACGCGCATCGTCAGAGCGTGGTAGCCTCGGCTGGCATGCGGCTCACAGAGTCAGGCGCCGGGCAGCGCCTGGTCGAGCGAGCTACAGACGATTTGTCTGCAACAATTCTTGAAGATAAAGCGTCAATGATCACAGAGCGTCAGATGGCGCTCCCCCACAGCGCTGCGGAGGAGCCAACGGGCAGAGCCGAAGTTATCAGGAAGATAAAGACGTACGCGCATGGATGACCGGAACGAGCGATACGGACGGCCACCACGGCAGAGCGCTTCGAGCGGAAGAAATGGGGGACGAGCCGCCAACGCCTCTCGTCCCTCGCAAAATGAGGCGGGAAACGGCCTGCTGAGTCGCTATCATGATTCTCCGCCACCGCGCAGAGACGGGCAGGGCCTGCACGGAGACAATGGGTTGCTCGCCCGCGCGCGACGTTTAGGCGAGAATCTGCGCGCTACCGTCATGGGTCCACGCGCGCCGCGCGCGGGCGAATGGAAGGCGAGCGACTTCTCGCCCGACGAACTTGAGGTCTGGGATCAGCACGACGCCGCGCCTTTTGACCTGCCACCCGATCCAGACGCGCCAGAGCAGGCGCGATCACACCGTAACGGCTACAACGGCTACGAGGAGTCCGGTCCACCCAGATCAAACGGTAATAGAGGCGCATACCCGCGCGCTGGCAATGGACGGCGCAGTCTCGACGACAACATGGGCTGGGACGACGACGAGGACGATGTCGGATGGGAATCGGGGACGTGGGACACCCGTTGGGCGACCTCAATGCAACCCAGTCTCGAATACGCTGGTGGTCGCGATGGCTTCGCGGATAGTGGCTTCTGGGCGCCAGGGCGTGGAGCGGACTACGACGACCAGCGCTCTGGCCCACTCGCGACCCTCGCAATGATCGCTACACCAAACTCCGCATTGAGTCGACGCGCCAGACTACAGATTCTCATGCGTCGGCGCCCCGCGGCGGCGGCGCTCGTCATCGTCTTCCTGATTGGTCTGTTTCTCAGCGTCCTGGCGCCACTCATTCCAATCATCCGGCTCGGCTATGATGTCAGCGACGCCACCTACCACGCGGCGAGCCTGCAATCCCTCTTCTCCGGTGGCGCCTCCTCGTTGTTGAGCGTGAGTAAGCTCGGCGAGGCAAAGGATCACCTGAACGCGATACAGCAGGACCTCTACGAGATCGACGGCGTCGTCGGCCTGACGACCGCGCCGCTGAGTTCTGTCAGTCCTACTGTGCGAAACTACCGCCTCCTCATACGCATTGGCTATGACCTGACGGCCGCTGGCACAACCGGCATCGATGTAGCGCAAACCTTATTAGGTCCGCTCACTGGCGGCGCGTTGTCATCTGATGGCCAGGGAATCAACGCCGACGATATCCAGCGCGCGCGTGTCTCACTCGCAGGCGCCGAGGCGCGCGTGGCCGACGCGCTCGCTTCCTATCAACATCTCGATCAGTCCGCGCTCCCTGCTCAACTGAAGCCTGATTCAAAGTATGGGAAACTGCTTGCCCTACTGACGGTGGCGCCAGACGCATTTACGGAGATGAAATCGCTGCTCGACGCCGCGCCAGGGTTGCTTGGAATCGGCGCGGCGGCGAATTATATCGTGCTCTCACTTGACCGTAGCGAGTTGCGCCCAGGTGGCGGCTTCCAGGGCAATTACGGCATCCTCAGCCTCGAAGGCGGCAAGCAGTCGAAGGATCATCCGCTGAGCCTGCACGACGTGTATCCCCTGGATACAAAGTACTTCCATAGTCCAGAAGTGAACACCGCCAAGGACACCAATAAGTATCCCGAGTGCGTCGACAATGGGCCGCGACCACCTGATTACTACTGGTGGTGGCCGTATCAGAGCCTCGGTTCGTGCGACTTCAACTGGGGCCTGCGCGACTCCAACCTGTCACCGGACTTCCCGACCAACGCGCGCACCGCGATTCAGACATTCCAGTATGTCAAAGATGAGATCCCCAACAACGGCCCGATCGCCGGCGTTGTCGCCTTTACACCGGTGCTGATCGAAGATATGCTCACCATCACTGGCAACCTGACGGTGCAGGGAACTGATGGCAAGGATATCACCGTCACGCCGGATAACCTGGAAGCGACGATTCACAGCCAGCAGGAGCTTGCCGGCCAGATACAGGGCGCGCAGCGCAAGGATTTCACCCACCAGCTCTCGATACAGTTGCTCGACCGCGTCAAGCATCTCGATAAGAGCAGGCTCAAGGATCTCTTCAACATCGTCGCCCAGGCGATCAAGCACAAGGATCTTCAGGTCTACTTGACCGATCCACGCGCCGAACTCCTCCTGGAGCAACTCGGGCTGGCATCCGAGGTCAATCGCGGCTCCGGTGACAGCGTGTTCGTCAATGACGCCAACATCGGCGGCAACAAGGCGAATATGTATGTTACGCAGCATCAGACGGATGTCGTGACGCTACTACCAAACGGCGGCGCGATCCATCATCTGCAGATCGCGACGACCTTCGACAAGAAGGGCTATATCTACAACGGCACGACCGATTCGGTAGATTATCAGGCCATCGAGCGAGTGTATATGCCCGGCGACGCAACCATCCTGGGCTTTGCGGGTTTCACGCCCCGCATCTTTCCAAGTTGCGGGGACGATAACGGCTTCTACAATATGGTAATTACCGATTGCTCTCCGGAACACGCCATGTTGTTGCCAACGACGAACAGCGACGTCACTGGACGGACAATGGTGCTCGGTGGGCTTCTCGTCATGTGCGGCAAGGCGACCAATTACGCCGATTTCGACTCCGGCCGCGAGAAGAAAGAGTGCGACACCAATGATTACAAGAACGACGTCAAGCATACCCAGAACGTCTATGTCAGTTGGTATACTCCGAACGCGTATACCCGTAACGCCAATGGGCATGGCTCCTACTCACTGCTCGTGCAAAAACAGGCCGGCACGCAGGTCTATCTCAACGGGCAAAGCACCAGTTCGACGACAGTGACGGTGTACGTTGACACCTCGAAGGTCAACGCGCAGTCAGTGGATCTGCCGACGAATGACAACACGCTCGTAACTGGTGACTCGACGCAATTGCGCAGCCAGCGCGACAACGCTTTCAACAAGCTGACGCAACAGCAAGGCCTGCAGAAGCCATTTGACGGGCCACTGACAAGCGACACTTCGATTGCTATAGGTTTCTAGAGACACACTGGCGCCGCCCTATGTCGAGGAACAGTGAGACGCACATTCTGCCCAAACGCGCCACATGGGGCGAAGCGCTGGCCTGGGGAGTCGAACGGCTGCGCGCCAGCGCAATCGGCAATACACCGGACCTCGACGCGCAGACAATGCTGGCCCACACGCTAGGTGTGTCACGCGCGACGCTTCTAGCCTACCCTGAGCGCAAGCTTGCGTCGGAACAGGCCGCCACATTCGCGAATCTCGTCGAGCGACGGCTGGCGCGCGAGCCGGTGGCATATCTCGTTGGGCACCGAGAGTTCATGGGACTGGATTTCGCCGTGGATCGACGCGCGCTCATTCCCCGCCCCGAAACCGAGCTGCTCGTCGAGGCGGCGCTTGCTGACTTACGCGCGCGCCTTGGCAATCACGCGCAAACGGCCTCGGTGGCGGATGTGGGAACCGGGTCAGGCGCGATCGCGCTCTCGCTGGCGCGATTGGAGCCACAGGCGGCGCCGATCTACGCGCTCGACATCTCGACCGATGCGCTTGATCTCGCGCGTGAGAATGCGCGTCGGTTGGGCGTTACGGAGCGGATCACGTTTCTACAGAGCAACCTGCTGGACGCGTTGCCCCAACCCGTAGATATGCTGCTAGCGAATCTGCCATACGTCGCGCGCCATGACCAGGGAGAGCTTGCCATAGATGTGCGGCGCTACGAGCCGGAACTCGCTCTCTACGGCGACGAGGATGGCCTTGCGCTCCTGCGCCGATTTTTCGCGCAGGCTCCCAAATACGTCAACCTCGAAGCCACAATCGGCGTAGAGTTCGGGTACAATCAACGCAACGCGGTTGAAGCGCTCGCACGATCGGCTTTCCCCAACGGGCGCATTCGCATCGGCGCGGATTACGCTGGCTGGGATCGCTTCGCGCTGATTCACCTTGGCGGGTAGTCCAAGGCGGGGCGCCAATGGTCTATCATCCATGTATGAGAGGAATATAAGAGGAATATAGAGGAATATGAGAGGAAAAGGCCCGCATCATGGCTTCTGAGGAGCTGGTCGAGAATCAAGGGACGTCTGAGCCGCCCACCGCGAGCAGCCGGATGCCGCGCATGCTCCAGCCAGGTCCGGGCTTGATCCGCACCGCGAGCGCCGTCTTCTGGCTGATGTTCGCCATCAACGTGGTCAATTACCTCGACCGCCTGGTGGCGGCCGCCGTTGGCCCGGTTCTCAAGGATGAGTTCCACTTCAACGATTTCCAATACGGCGCCTTGGGGACGGGATTTCTCCTGGTCTATATCGTCGCCGGTATTCCTCTCGGAGTGCTGGCCGACCGCGCGTCGCGCGCAAAGGTGATCGCGCTGGGAGTGCTTGTCTGGAGCTTTTTCAGCGCTGCTACGGCGTTTGCGCGCAACACCGCAGGCCTGTTCGTCACACGCATCGGAGTTGGCGTCGGGGAGGCGAGCTACTACCCGGCTGGAACCGCGCTCCTGAGCGAGTATTACCCAGCCAAAGATCGCGCGCGTGTCCTAAGTCGCTGGGCGTCGGGGCAGATCGTCGGCGCGGTCCTCGCCTACGGATTGAGCGCGCTATTTCTCAAGCTGCTCAATCCCGACATCGCATGGCGCGCCTTATTTCTCATCACGGCGCTGCCAGGCTTCGCGCTCGGTGTCATCATGTGGTTCGTCGCCGACCGCCCAGACGTCTCTCCCGAAGAGCATCAGAGCCATCAGACGGATACTGGCGCTGAATCCGGGCACGCGCACCAGCATGCGACCGTGAAATTCGAGGGCGGTTTCAACGGCTTCCTTCAGCAGATCAACAAGGCGCTCTCGATCAAGACAGTGCGGATTGTCATCATCATTCAGGCCGTCTACTTTGTCGTCACGACACCAGCGCTGTTCTTTCTGCCGCTCTATCTCACTAACCCCAAGGGGCCATTTCACCTCGACAACTCCACGCAGGCGCTCGTGATCGGCGTCGTCGGAGTTTTTGGCGGCCTGACGGGTGTGTTGCTGGGCGGCAATGTCTCCGACTGGCTGGGCAAGCGCTTCGAGGGCGCGCGCGTCCTGATCGGCGCCTTCGGATCGGCCATCGCGCTGCCAGCGCTCGTGATCGCTTTATTGACACAGTCCCTGCCAGTGTTCATTCTCTGCGCTACCATCGCCATCGCGGCGCTGTACCTGCAGGTTGGCCCACTCACGGCCGCGGTGCAGGACGCTACCCCGCCACTCTTGCGCTCCTCCGCAATCGCGGTCACGTTGCTGCTCTCGCACCTCTTAGGCGATATCTGGGCCACTACGGGAGTGGGATGGATTTCAGATCAGCTTGGTGGCCGGCCGGGCGCCGCCTTACTCATCGTGGGAATTCCGGCGCTACTTCTAGGCATCGTCGTCTCGTGGATCGGCTCGCGCCTCTATGCGGCTGAGGCGCGTGAGCGCGCGCGGGATGCCGCCGATTGACGCGTGACACGCATGCGGGGCTATATCCTCACTAGACAGCGCTGACAACGGTTGCCGCGCGCGGCGTCGTGGTGCTACACTGCCTCAGTATTCTAGCCAGCCTTCTCGCGTGCGCTCGACGCACATCGCATATATGACACCAAGGGAACAGGAGCGCCAGATGTCGGGGATGATGCGTGACTTTGGGCGCGCGGAGATACTCGGCGCCGAGGCGGTTGGAGAGCCGGGCGCGCGTCGCTTCAGGCTATATGCGCGTGGGCGACGCGGCGATACGGCTTCCCTCTGGATGGAAAAAGAGCAGTTGGAGGCGCTCTCCATCGCCATGGAGCGACTGCTCGCCCACGCTTCGGGCAGAATGGCGCTTCGGCGCGAAGCGTCGGCTGATCCTGCGCCGCTACCCAGTGCGCCAGCGGATTTTCCCGAACAGGCCGCCGTCGAGTTCGTCGTCGGGCAATTGCAGATTGGTTATGATCCCGAAGAAGAACTGATCTTCCTGCGCGCATCGTCCGTCGAATCGCTCCTCGGCAATGACCTCGACACAGCGGATGAGTTCGAGCCAGAGTTTTCAATTGCCGCATCGCGTGCGCAGATCGCCGATGCCAGCGCCGATATCACCAATGTGCTCGGCGCGGGCAGGCCGCGCTGTCCGCTCTGTGGCCGCCCGATGCAGGAAGGCCACATCTGCGATAAGCAGAACGGCTATCACCCCATCGGCTTAAATTGACACTCCGCGAAGGGATTCTCTGTTCTCCGACGCGGCCAACGCCACGCCTCCCCGACGGCTCTGCCCGAGCCGCTCTATGTTCCTTGCCGCGTTGTGGTCTCGATGCAGGCTCGTCCCGCACTCCGGGCACCTGTGCCACCGAACAGAGAGACCTTTGGAGACCCCAATGCCACAGCTTGGCCCAGAACACCGTTGGCTGGTGAACGCAGGCGGCACGGCGACTACCCGCTTCCCGGCGCATGCTGCCTTGAAAGCAAGGAGGGCGAGAAACGCGCTCCACCCCGCATCGCTGATGCTCTTGGCGAGATGGTGGTTCTTGACCATATTGGCCACCTGCAAGTCTTCATGATAGATCATGTCGTTCTCTCGAACGAGTTGGAGCGCCGTCTTGTGGTGAAAATCCTGTCGCTGGCGTCGCACCGTCTGATGCGCCTTTGCCAGCAATATCACCGCCTTGCGCCGCCGGTGGCTGCCTTTCTTGCGCCGTGAGACGCGCCGTTGTGCGGTCTTGAGCGCCCGCTCGGCTTTGCGGTACCAACCGGGGGAAAAGATACGTGTTCCGTCTGAAAGGGTGGCGAACGCTTCGATTCCGAGGTCTATGCCTGTTTCCTGCCCTGTGTACGGCAGGGGCTGTATTGGCACATCTGCACAGGAGAAGCAGACATACCAGCCATCTGCTTCCTTCGAGATGGTGACCGTCTTGGACGTCCCCTCCAGCGGGCGACTCCAGCGCACGGCAACGCGCCCGATCTTGGAGAGGACCAGGAACCCGTTGTCCAGCGTGGCCCCGTTGGCGTATTGGGGATAGGTGAAGCTGTTGTAGCGGTTGCGACCGTGGAAGCGGGGGTATCCCGGTGTCTCGCCCGCCTTCACCCGGCGGAAAAAGGAGTGGAAGGCGCGCTCTACCCGCTGTATTACGTCCTGCAAGACCTGGCTGTGGACTTCGCCGTATTCGGGCAACTCGGCTTTGATGCCGGGAAGTTCTGCTTTCTGTTGGTAGTAACTGACGGAGACGCCGCGCATCCGCCATGCTTCCCGGCGTTCCTCGATAGCAGCGTTGTAGACATGGCGGCAGAGCATAACGGCACGATCAAGCATCCGCTCCTGTTCGGGAGTGGGCTTGAGTTTGTACTTGAAGGTCTTGCGTAGTGTCTGCTGTTCCATGTCATTTTATTCTGTCTGATAGGCGCAAAAGTGGCAACTAAAAGTGGCATCTAAAAGTGGCAACTAACGGACGTTCGTAGCCCCCGAGCGCCACCTGACTTTGATCCCCATGCCTCAAGGCAGGGGCTTTTGCCGGTTCTTGCCAAGATCTCGCGTCCCCCACATGGGAACCAATACGCCGCTGTCCACGTCCTCTCCTTGGTGGATGATGTAATACCGTACAGGCGCGCGGATATCAGGTATACTTGAGCCGAGCATGCGCCGGTGAGCTGCACGCAGTCGTACACGACGCCTGTGCGCAGACGGTCCGCGCTCGTTTGTAACGCGCTAGCCCAGGATGAACCAGCACGAGGAGAAAGTTGCATGGCAGTTCGCAGTCTCGCGCGCTTTTATTACTACATCGTCTTCATCGCCATGCTCGTCCTCGCAGCGGTCGGCATCGGCTTCGTGCTGAACACGCTCCTTGCCCTGACGTCTCTGGCTGGCGACCAGCCGCGCCCAGACAGCGCCACAATCACCCGCTCGATTTTGTTTGCGGGCGTGGCCTGGCTGATCGCGGGCATGTTGGGTGGCGCGCACTACTGGCTCATCCGCCGTGACATGGAGACTGATCCCGCCGCTGGTCCAGGCGGTATTCGCTCGTTCTTCCTCAACGCCGCGCAATTCTTCTCCATCTGGATCGCCGTGCCGTTGATTGGGGGAGCCATTCAGAACATTGGAGGGCAATACTCATCCTACTTTGTCATTCCAACGCTCTCCATTGGCATTGCGGCGCTATTTGTCGGAGTGGTCGTCCATCTCGAGCGCATACGAACGACTCCTGGGCAGGGCGCGCCGATCATCTTTCAGCGGCTCCACATCTATCAGCTGCAACTGATAATTTTGGGCTACTTTGCGAGTACGACGGTAGGCGCTCTATCAGGTCTGCTTCACCTCATTTTCGTCGGCAACCAGAACTGTGATCAGTTCACCAGTTTCGATCCATACTGCTTCATTCAATACAATGCAGGAGGACAGTGGGCTGCTGTTCTCTTCATTAGCATAGGTTTTGCTCTCTACTGGCTTCTCAGCCGCGACGACAATGGTTCAGCGATACGACAGGTGTACCAACTCCTGGGCTTCTTCAACGCAATCGCATATGTCCTGGTAGGCTTGTTTGGATTGATTTATCTCGGCACACGCAGCGCCCTTGGTGATCCCTTCCAGCTCGTCCAGTTCGCTCAGGGGTATGTCCTGCCAATCTTGTTCGTCGGTCTCCTGATTGGTAGTTTCTATCTGTGGTGGCTACGATCTGAACGCGGCGCGGCGCGCATGGGGGCTGAGACAACCGATCATTCGATCATCGCCATCATAGCGTTTGAGGCTGCAGTGCCATTCTGGTTTGGAATTGGCTTTGCCATCTGGCGACTGTTGGAGATCGCCAGCGGGTTGTCTGTAGCGGCGATTGATTGGGCCATTCCCATCTCGCTCATCCTTACTGGTGTCGT
The DNA here is from genome assembly GCA_963733745.1 of uncultured bacterium. Classification (GTDB taxonomy): domain Bacteria; phylum Chloroflexota; class Ktedonobacteria; order Ktedonobacterales; family JADMIN01; genus DASWAC01. Next base: position 48,857 of record CAVTFE010000001.1, on the reverse strand, counting down.
GTACATCCCCGTCTCGCTGTACCTGCGCGTTCTAACGGCACGCACGGACGCCATCGGTCCACGACGCGCCCTGGTGCTGGCGCTGCTGGCTGGCGGGATCATCGCCGGAGCGATTGGCGCCGCGACAGCGCTCTTCGCCTTCGGCTCCCAAGCGCTGGGCGCGCCGATCTCAAGTTGGGAGGATGTGACACGCGTCGGCGTGGCGATCTTCCTGGTCGGGCTGGCAATCGCCGGCATCTACTTCTGGTCTGCCCGCAGTGAGCATCTGCTCCAGGCGCGCCCATCGGCAGCGCCCGCGCCAACAGCGGAGGGAGCGCCACAGCCCGCGCTAAGCATCGAGCAAATCCTCGACGACTTCGCCGCAGGGCGGCTCAGCCGGGACGAGGCGGCGAGCCGTATCCGCGCGGCTGCGCGAGCATAAATTCAGAACCTGGCTCAGGGCCGGCAAACCGACCAAAAGTCCTATCTCCCACTGCATCGCGTTCCGTGCGGCGCTGCTCCTGCGTGAGGTATAGTACTCTCCTGGCAATGGCGTCACTATGCGTATAGTGTAGACTACGCCTTATCTGGCCGGTTCCCCTTTCCGGCGGTCTTCCACTCGCGCGTGTTCTCATTCACGCGGATCGCAGACACATTCAGACTGCACACCCTGCCACCGAGGAGCGAGACATATGGCGACCACTGATCGCACAGAGCGTATCCCAGCGAAATCAGCGCAGAACGGCGCGCCCACCGAACTCATTCGCGTGATGCTGATCGACGAGCATCCTCTCTTTCGCCAGGGATGCCGGGTGGCGCTCGAACAGGCCGGTGACTGTGTCATCATCGCCGAATCGTCCGAGAGCCGCGCGGGGCTGGAGTTAGCCAAGCAGGTCGTGCCGGACGTTGTGCTGATTGATGCGCTGCTCTCTACCAATGACGCGCTTGAGCTTGCGCGCCAGTTGCGCCACGCCTCGCCCCGCGTCGCCATCATCATGCTGACGGCCTTCGAGGACGAGGAGATGCTCTTCCAGTCCATGAAGCTCGGCGCCGCCGCCTATCTGCTGAAAGGGGTCACGCCGGAGGATCTCGTAGCCGCTGTGCGCAACGTCAGCAAGGGCGTCTACATCATCAATGACAACGTGCTCTCGCGTCCAACCGTCGCCAGCCGCGTGCTGCGCACCTTCCGCGAGATGACCGCCGAAGAGCCGCCAGAGGTCCAGCCGCTGTACTCACCGCTCTCCAACCGCGAGATCGAAATCCTCGACTACATCGCCAAGGGCAACAGCAACAAGGAGATCGCCAAGTCTCTCGGCATCAGCGATCAGACGGTCAAGAACCACATCACCTCCATCCTCAAGAAGCTCTCGGTCAACGACCGCACGGCAGCGGTGGTCCACGCCCTCAAGAAGGGCTGGATCAAGATGGACAGCGAATAGCTCGCACATTTGGCAGCCAGGCGCGCGCAGGGTGGGAGAAGATCAAGCTCCCGCCCTCTTTTTCTTGCTACCCTTTCGTCACGATGTTGATCAGGCGGCCCGGCACGTACTTGGCGCCGCGAACCTTCGCGCCATCCATCGCACGCTGGACCTTCTCGCTGGCGAGCGCAGCGTCACGCGCAACCTCCTCGCCGCCGTCGGCGGGAATCCATATGTGATCGCGCAGCTTCCCATCCACCTGAACCAGAACCTCAACGGTCGCCTGAGCCAGCGCCCGTGGATCAAATTCCGGCCAGGGTTGGGCATGAATGGACCCTGACGCCGCCGATGCGCTCCCACAGTTCCTCGGTCACGAATGGCGCGAAGGGCGAGAGCAGTTGCAGCAGCGTACGGACTTCAGTGCGCGTCGCCGTTGGCGCGCCCTCCAGCGTACGTGTGTACTCCATCAGCGCGGCGATGGCTGTGTTGTACTTCAGCGCCTCGATATCCTCCGTAACGCGCCTGATCGCGCTGTGCATGGCGCGACGCGCCTCTGCCTGAAGGCTCGCCGCCGCGCATTGGCTCGCTTCTGGCAGTGATCAGCCGCCAGACACGATCCATGAAGCGCACGACGCCGCCGATCCCGCGATCGCTAAAGTCGCCGCCCGCCTCGTACGGCCCCATGAAGAGCAGATAGACGCGGAAGATATCTGCGCCGTACGCATCCGATATACTCATCGGGGTTGATTAGATTGCCACGGCTCTTACTCATCTTCGCGCCATCTTTGGTGATGATCCCGTTGGCGCGGAAGCGCGTGAACGGCTCCTCGAAGTCCAGATAGTCCAGTTCGTGCATCGCCATAGCGATGAAGCGCGCGTACATCAGGTGCAGCACGCTATGCTCCGCGCCGCCGATGTACATATCCACCGGCAGCCATTTGTGCGTCATCTCGGGATCCCACGCGCGCTGGTCGTCGTGCGACGAGGGATAGCGCAGGTAGTACCACGCCGAATCCAGGAAGTTGTCCATCACGTCCGTGTCGCGCCGCGCCAGTTCACCGCAGATCGGGCAGGTCGTCTCGACGAATTCCGGAATCCGCGCCAGCGGCGAGTCTCCTGTCGCCTTGGGGACGTAATCCTCCAGTTCCGGCAGCAGCACGGGCAGTTGGTCGTCAGGCACAGGAACAGCGCCATGCGTCGGGCAATGGATGATCGGGATCGGCGGTCCCCAGTAGCGCTGCCGGCTGATCAGCCAGTCGCGCAGGTGGTAGTTCACCCGGCGCTGGCCAACACCCATCTCCTCCAGTCGCTCGCCAACCGCCCACGCCGCCTCGTCCGACGGCATGCCGCTGAACTCACCTGACGCGACCACCACGCCGCGCCCAGTATACGCCTCGTCGCTGTCCCAGGGAGGGCTGCCGGCTTCTGGGCGCACTACTTCGCGAACTGGCAGGCCCATCGCCTGCGCGAAGGCCAGATCGCGCGCGTCGTGCGCAGGCGTCGCCATGATCGCGCCTGTGCCATACTCGGCCAGCACGTAGTCGGCGACCCAGATAGGCAGACGCTCTCCGGTCAGCGGGTGGATCGCGTACCTACCCGTAAAGACGCCTGTAACATCGCGCCCCTCCTCTTCATCCAGCGCGGCCCGACGCGACTGCGCGCCTAGCGCGATACGCCACAACCTGCTCCCGCCGCCCCTCCGACGCCAGGTCCAGCGCGGCAGGATGCCCCGGCGCGACGACCACGAAGGTGACACCGTAGATCGTATCGGGCCGCGTCGTGTAGACGCGAATCTCACGATCGGCGTGATCCGCCACACGGAAGGCGAACTCGACGCCCTCGGACCTGCCAATCCAGGCGCGCTGGGCCGTCTTGACGCGCTCGGACCAGTCCAGCGTCTCCAGATTGCGCAACAGCTTCTCGGCATAGGCGGTGATCTTCAGGAACCACTGCTCCAGCTCACGCCGCTCGATCAGGCTGTCGCAGCGCTCGCAGCGTCCATTGATGACCTGCTCGTCGGCCAGGACGGTCTTATCTTTCGGACACCAGTTGACCGCCGCCTTGCGGCGTTCGGCCAGCCCATGCTTGAAGAGCTGCGTGAAGATCCATTGCGTCCAGCGGTAGTAGCGCGGGTCGGTCGTGTTGACCTCGGCGCTCCAGTCGAAGCGCGCGCCGATGCGCTTCAGTTGCTCCTCGCGGAAGCGGCGCACATTGCGCTCGGTCAGCGCACGCGGATGCACGCCCTGCTTGATGGCAAAGTTCTCGCTGTGGATGCCGAAGGCGTCGAAGCCCATTGGCTCGAAGACGTCGAAGCCCTGCAGCCGCGCGCCAGCGTCCCTGAATGTCGGAGCCAATGTACGAATACATGTTGCCGACGTGCAATCCCTCCGCCGACGGGTAGGGAAACATCATCAGGTTGTAGTAGGGCCGCTTGGCGGCGCGCAGATCGACATGGTAGAGGCCGCTCGCCTCCCAGCGCTCGCGCCACTTCGCCTCGATCGCGCGAACGTCGTAGCTCGGCCCTCTGGCTCGCCGTGGCGCATCGCTCGCCGCCTGCGACTTCGAAGAGGATTTGCTCGCCCTCTTGCGTTGTCTCGAACTGGAAATCATCGCTCCCTCCAGACCTCAATTGCTGGCGAACGCCAGTTGACGGCGGGGGGACACGAAAAACGCCCCCGCCCACTCAAGGGCGAAAGGCGCACAGTAGCTTACCTTCGCGGTACCACCTTGTTTCGCCATAGCCTTGCGGCCATGACCTTCCGGAGCGCAAACACGCCCCGACTCGCTAACGGGAGTTCCCGGCGCGCGCTACGACGCCCAAATCATACACAGATTAGGCGGTTCACTCGCACGGCTCACGAGGGAGCTTCGGCGTGCATTCAGACGCCGGTTTGCACCAACCACCGGCTCTCTGCGCTCTGAAGTCGCGTACTTTCCTCGTTCGACGCCATAACAGATTGACTTGTCTCAGTGAGCGTACGCCATGGCGCACAAAAACGCAAGAGGCGCTTGGGCGCTACCCGGTGAGTCGCGTGACCTGCGACTGCGCTTTATCCGCCCTGGCCGAGGCGCGCCGGGCGGCAATCTCAGCCTCCAGCGCGTCTGTCTCGGACGCTGGAGGGCGAGCCACGTCAAAATCGGCCCACTGCGCTGGATCCACAGTCTTCAATCTTGCGATCAGCGCGGCGCAGCGTAGTCGCGCCTCCTCGACAACCGCCGCACGCCAGGCGCTATAACCCATCTCGCCATCGCTGGGCGTCGCGGCCAGTTCACGCAGGAGATCGGCGAGCACGCCTCCCAGGTGAGTACCCCGCTCGCGCAGCGCCGCGAATTCGCTCGCATCACTCAGTAGTGGCAATGTCCCGTCATGCGCTGGCGCTGATCCGAAGGATCCAAGCCAATCAGCGAGCAGCGTCTCCCATGCCAGAAACGCCTGATCGGCCGCGATTCGCGCCGCGCGAAGCTGGTCACGCGCCTTCGCCAGTGTTGCGCTCATGGGCGCATGTGGCTTGGCCGATTTTGCTTCAAGGCGCTTGGCCGCAGCTGTGAGCGCCTTCTGCATCACCGCATGGGCGCCAATTGCCGCCCGCGCACGCGCCTTGGTCTCTGCCTGCGCAGTCGCCTGCTGGTGATCCACGCTCCCGACGAGAGCGCTGAGTTGTGCGCGCAATGCTGTCCCATCGACGATACGCACGTTGCGGGCCTCGGCCAGAGCACTAGCAGCGCGCGTTGGCGAGCCGGCGGCCAGTAAGAGCGCGCGCTCCAGTCGCTGCTCGTGCGCGAGTCGCGCCGTCTCCACAACATCACGCTCCGAAATGACATGCGAGGGAGCGCTCCTGAGCGCCTGAATGAATACCTCTTCCCCATCGGCGTCCACCCCGCGCCAGCAGGCAGATGTCGCATCAATAGTCGCGGGGTTCAGGGTATAGCTCTGCTGCTCCAGAAGCCAGCCAGCGCACGCTCGCCACATCGCTGGCCCCAGGCGCGCCACCCCTTCGAGGCTCACTGCAGGCGAAGCATCCTTGCGACCAGCGCGCGTCGCCTGCCGGGCGCCGCTACGGTTTGCCGGCTTGGAGGATATAGCGCCACTGCAAAGTCCGCATAATCCCGGCGTCAGATCGCGGCAGGTTGGGCAGAGAATGTGCGCATGCGCGCAGATGGCCGCCTCGCGCGTTGCCTGCTGGCAGACCGAGCAGGTGAGTGGCTCAGCCGCAGCGCGCCCAAGATCAAGCGCTACCTCAACCGTTGCTCCACCCGGCAGGTGATAGATGACGTCAGCCATCGGCGAGTGGATGACCCAGGCCGCCGTTACCGACGCCTCAACCTCGACGGCGAAGACTGCGCTGATGGCCGCAACCTCTTGCTTCAGCGCCTGTTCCGTCTGCCGCACTTCCTCCGGCTGCTCACGCCGAGCGCGTTCGGCGATGCCTTGCGCTGTCTCGATTCGTCGCCGGTATTCGGTCTGGGAGCGCAGGCGCAGGAAGCCTGCGGCGGCCTCCAGGTCTGGACGTAACCGCTCATCCATCTGGCCAAGTACGGCCTTCAACACATCGCGGTCAGTAGGGGTCAGCGGCGCTGATTGCGCAACAGTGGCCTGCGAAAGGTCGAGAACCGGATATTCTACGCCACCTGTAGGATCAGCCGTGACGCGCAGAGTATCCTCAAGACGCCCGAAGTGATCGCGGCCAGTGAAGCGATGCTCAATCTCGGCGCTGGCAGACTCCCATGAACGGGAAATGCTTGTATGCGCCGGTGGCTTCTCCCAATGGAGGATCAGTCCACCATCCTGCTGTGGAGAGGCCGTTTCTTCATGCGAGCCGCCAGCGCCTGCCTGTGATCTCCCCTTCTTTTCAGTGGTTGGCGCCGAGAAGCTCGTCGCGAGCGCGAGAGCGTCGCTAGCTGGGGACAGGCGCAACACCCCGAACCGCGAGCGCGTCTCAATCGCCGCGATCATCTCTGTCGCCGCGGCGCTGCCGGGAACCAGCGGAAAGTCGCCATCCTGGTCGCGGCGCTGCATGTCGGTGTACGCAATCTGGGAACCACCTGGCACATCAGCGACAATGCGGGACGCTTCTTCGGTCAGAATTCGCGCGCCCTGAGCAAGTAAGTAATCGCGCGAGAGCCGTAGCCAGGGACCGTGGATAGGAGGCGTCTCACGCCTACCGGGCAGCAACGAGCGCCAACTCCACCGAGACTTGCGCTCTGACGAGGCAGACTTGATGACTAGGTCGCTACGAGACTCTTGGCCGCGCCGGCTCCATGGCGCCCTCATCGCAGCACCTCTGCGGTCAGCGCCTCCGCCTCCAACTGCCGCCCTTGCGCGCTCGCCATCTCATCTCCTAGCGCTCGCACGCCCTCACGAATAGCGGAGTGGTCATCATGCTCCAGCAAGATCTCCAGCAGCCGCTCCTCCAGGTCAAGCTCGTCATCCTGCGTCTCGGCCAGAACCGTTTCCAGCGCGCCGATGGTCAGCGTAAACAGGTTGATCTTCTCGTAGAGGAGCCGCACCACGTAGTCGTCGATAGTGTCTTTCAGCGCCATGTTGATGACGCGCACCTCACGAGTCTGGCCAAGCCGGTGGACACGCCCAATGCGCTGTTCTATCTTCATCGGATTCCAGTTTAGGTCGAGATTGATGACCGTGCGACAGCGCTCCTGCAGGTTCAAGCCCTCGGCGCCAGCGTCGGTGGCGATCAGCGTCGTCAGGGCGCCAGCGTTGAACTTTCGCACTAGCCGTTGGCGCTCAGCGCGATTCAACGCGCCCACATAGGTCTCGGCGGAGCGCCCGGCGGAACGGGCTACCGCGCGCAGCCGCGCCGCCGTCTCCAGTCGGAGCGTGAAGACCAGCGCTGGCTCCTGTCCCAAATCGCGCAACGTCTCCAGGAACAATTGCTCCTTCGCGCTCGTCACGCCATGACAGCGATCCGCAAGTGGTAGCAGTTCACCACGCTCATCAGGATGGCGCTCCGCGCGCTTGCGTAATGACTGCTCAATCGCCTGTGGGCTGCTGGATAGCGACTGCTGCAGCGCCATGATCTCGCGTACAACGACGCCGCGATTGGCGCGATTCGTGATTCCTCTGCGGTAGAGTGCGCGCAGATAGGCAGTGACATCGGTGATAAGGGCATCCTCGGCTGGCGCGGGGAGAATAGAACGTGTCTCGACCGTACGCGCAACGAAGGCGATGCCCGTATCGGCGCGGCGCGTCCGCAGCATGACCTCATTGACGACTGCGCGTAGCTCCTCGACCTTGTACGGCTTGACCGCGCGCGCCGTTCCGGGATCGGCGATGTAAGTGCTCTCGAACTCGCGCGGTGTTCCCAGCCGCCCTGGAGACGCGAGATCAACCAGGCTGTATAGATCGGTTACTTTGTTGGCGACGGGCGTCGCGGTGAGCAGCAGCCGCTTGCGCCCAGGTAGAGCAGCGACCGCCTGCCTGCGCTTCGAGGTAAGATTAGCGAGGAGATGAGCCTCATCAACGATCACCAGGTCAAATGTCCGTTCGCGCAGTTTGTCGAAGGAGCGCACGAACTGCTGCAATGAACAGATCAGGCGTGGCTCCGACTCGAACCCGCTGAAGCGCTTTTCATCAGTGAGTGTGAAGTCGGCGTCGAAGAGCTCGCGCAATTGCTCCTGCCACTGCGGCAATAAGCTCTTGGGAGCGAGGATGAGGACGGTTTGCGCCAACCCGCGCAACGCCAGTTCCGTATACAGCAGGCCTGCCTCGATCGTCTTGCCGAGCCCCACTTCATCAGCGAGGATCACGCCCGTCGCGGTCATCGTCAGCGCCTGCTCGACCACGCGCAATTGGTAGGGATGCGGACGCAAGCGTTCCTGGAGCGCGTCAGGCGCGAGCAAGCGGTCAAAGGAGGGACGCAACACTGGGTCATGCGCGCGCAGCCGGAGAGCATACCATGTGGCAGGTGTGGCGCCGACGGCAGTCGCTCTGTCGCCTGTGCGCACCGTATGGTCGATAGACGCGCGCAGTTCATCTGAAATCGAGACCGCGACACGTACTGGTATAGAGGGCAGCGCCGGTCGAGGTGATTTTGTCGTCACGGGCGCTCCCAGAGGAACTCCAATGGATATGCGAACGTCCTGGTACCAGACCCATGGCAGTATAACCCAGCCGTAGATGGCATAGGAGAAATGTATCTACTCCTCCCAGGCCGCTAGGTAATGCGGGTGAGCCGTTATGTTTTCTAGGCTGAGGCCGTGTGATCGAGGAATGAGAAAACTCACACTGGACGGTTGGAAAAAACCGTGGTACCATCAAACTGCAACCCGATGGCAATCGGGGCGTAAAAACCTTGAAAGCGCCGGGTTACCGTGCGCTTTCGACCGAACAGCCTGGTGAGTGGCGCGTTGTAGAGCGTTCATCTTCATATCAGAGTCAAAATCCTCGTTTGTAGGAGGTTGACACTGAGTGCGGTGATCAGGAAACCATGCCTCCTCGCCAGAAGTCACTCGCTCGAGAGAGGAGCATGAGACTGTGGCAGAGATGAAGACGCCGGGCAAGCGTGGTCCGAAACCCGGCACAGCGGAGGCGCGTCGCGGCGGTGAGGCCGTTCGCGCCAAGTACGGCCGTGAATTCTTCTCCAGCATCGGGAAGAAGGGCGGAGATACGGTACGCCGTGAGCACGGCTCCGATTTCTACGCCAAGATCGGCAAGAAGGGTGGCGAGACCACCAAGGCGCGCCAGGGACATGAGTTCTATGCGCGCATTGGCAAGAAGGGTGGCGAGAGCAATCGCGCCCGCCTCCAGCCCGAGGGCTAATCTCCTGACGGTTGACGGTTTCGCTTGCGCCGTCGCATCCTTCGATACGTTTTCGCTATGGCTCTCGCTATACGAAAACATGGGGCGGCGCATCTGGTGGGAGCAGGGGAGAAGTCCTCTGCTCCCACTTTTTCATGCTGCTATGATGCTCCAATGAGCGCGAGGGTCATGAAACGCCCGCAGCCTGCGCAAGAGCGTGCGACGTCTCGCCGATCGCGCGATAGCGCTGATAGCGCGCCTGGAGCAGTTCGTTCATCGGCAGGGCGCATAACTCGTCGAGATTGCGCGTGATCGTGTCCTTGAGAATCGCCGCCATCTCGCCGAGATCGCGATGCGCGCCTCCGAGCGGCTCCGGCACAATCTCCTCTATCAATCCGCGTTCAAGCAAATCCATCGCGGTGATCTTCATCGTCTCGGCGGCGTTGGGAGCGAATGTGGAGTCGCGCCAGAGAATCGAGGCCGCCGCCTCGGGCGAAGCGACGGTATAGATCGAGTGCTCCAGCATCAGGATGCGGTCGCCGACGCTGATGCCCAGCGCGCCGCCGCTGCCGCCCTCACCGGTGACGATGCACAGAATCGGCGTGCGCAACCGCGCCATGCCTATCAGGTTCTCGGCGATGGCAACCGAGATGCCGCGCTCCTCCGCCTCCAGGTCAATCGCCGCGCCTGCAATGTCGATGAGTGTGATGACTGGCATATGAAATCGCTCAGCATGCCGCATCAGCCGTATGGCCTTGCGATACCCTTCGGGATGCGCCATGCCGAAGTTGCACTCCATCCGTTCGCGGGTGTCGCGCCCCTTCTGGTGCCCAAGAATCACCACGGCGCGCCCATTCAGGCAGGCGACGCCGCCCTGAATCGCGCGGTCATCTCCATAATGGCGGTCACCACGCAACTCGAAGAAGTCCTCGCACATGAGCTTGATGTAGTCGCGTGTGTAGGGTCGATGCTTGTGTCGCGCCACCTGGACACGCTCCCAAGGGGAGAGTTTGGCGTAGGTTGAGCGAGTCTCTTGGATGAGCTTCTCACGCAGGTGAGCTAATTCAGTGGCCATCGCATCAAGCTCGCCTGGCTTGTGCCTGTCGGGGCGTCGCTGCGCGCCCTCGACCTTCTTCTCCTGCTCAGAAATCTGTCGCTCCAGGACGGCGAGAGGCTTCTCGAATTCCAGATCGTACGCCATCGTCGCTGGCCTCACTATCTCTACCGCGCTAGGGTCACTCGTACAGTTACTTGCTCGCAGCGCTCTGCTCAACCGTCTCAACCTCCGCGCACTGCCCGTAGATTCGCAGCAGCCGGCCAAGGACTGCGCGCAGGTCACGGCGATGGACGATGTCATCAATCATGCCATGGGCGCGCACGAAGTCCGCCGTGTTTGTATCCTTGGGAAGCTTCTGGTGAATCGCCTGCTCGATCACGCGTGGCCCGGCGAAGCCAATCAGCGCGCCCGGCTCAGCAAGGATCACGTCACCCAGGAAGGCGAAGCTGGCCGATACGCCGCCCGTCGTCGGATCGGTCAGCAGCGAGATATACGGGCTGCCAGCGTCAGCAAGATGACCGAGCGCGGCGGACGTTTTGGCCATTTGCATCAGCGCGAGCAGGCCTTCCTGCATGCGCGCGCCACCGGAAGCGGAGCAGATCAGCAGCGGCAATCGCTCATCCGCCGCCATCTCAATCGCGCGCGTGATTTTCTCGCCGACGACCGTCCCCATCGAGCCGCCAATGAAGCGGGAATCCATCACCACAATGACAAGCGGCATGCCTTCGATCCGGCCACGTCCGACCACCACCGCCTCGATCAGCCCGGTATTGGCGCGCTGCGTCTCCAGCTTCGTCCGATAAGATTGCGAGCGGCTCACGAAGTTCAGCGGATCACTTGGCGCGAGATCGGCGGCGAATTCCTCAAATGTTCCTTCGTCGAGGAGCAACTCGATACGCTCAGGCCCACTCAGCCGGAAATGATGGCCGCACTTGCTGCAGACGTGAAGGTTCTTCTCCCAATCCTTGCCGACCAACACCTCACGGCAGTTCGGACACTTCACCGCGAGATTTTGCGGAAGCGCCTTTACTCCTCCATCGGGATGCGCGCCGTTCGAGTTTACATTCGAGAGCGCGGACTCCGTCTCGTCCTTCATGGCGTCTGCCCTCCCTCGCCGTTTTGCACGCCTTCATAATCCTCGTCGTCATCGACGCCAAGCAATTGTCTGGCCTCTTCCGCGCGGTCTACTGGAACGTACAGGCTCATTCCCACCGGCACACCGCCGACGAGCGCGCTGCCACCGCCCCATTCCCGTGCGAGTACCGGAATGCCTGCCTTGCGCAGCACATCCTGATACATGATCGCGAGCGACGCCGACGATTCGCTGACGACCAGCGCTAGCGGCTCACCAGAAGCGGCGTCGCTCTTTGTCGGAATCAGCGCGTAAGTGTCGCCTTCGGCGTCAAGACCGAGCAGGCGGCGGACCCATCCAGAAAAACTGGCCACACTATCTTCCCCCAGATGCCGTAGCTAGTCAACAATCAGACGGTCGAAACGGGGTCTAGGCCTCATCAAACAGCGCATCCACGAATTCGTCGGCGTCGAACTCGGCGAAATCATTGACATGCTCTCCTGTGCCGACGTACTTGATCGGCAGACCCAGCTCCGCCGCGATGGCGAACGCGATGCCACCGCGCGCCGTGCCGTCGAGCTTCGTCAGGATCACGCCGCTGACACCAGCGTCCTGCACGAATTGCTTGGCCTGCATGAAGCCGTTCTGCCCCGTCGTCGCGTCGATCACCAGCAGTACCTCGTGCGGCGCCTCAGGGTCGTACTTCTGGAGGACGCGGACGATCTTCTTCAGCTCTTCCATCAAGTTGTATTTGGTGTGCAGCCGCCCCGCCGTGTCCACGATCAGCACATCGGTCCCGCGCGCCTGCGCCGCCTCCATCGCATCGAAGACGACTGCGCCTGGATCGGCGCCATGCTGGTGGCTGACCACCGGCACGCCGATGCGCTCGCCCCATGTCTTGATCTGCTCAGTCGCCGCGGCGCGGAAGGTATCGCCTGCCGCGAGCAGCACACGATGCTTCTGCTTCTTGAGAGTGTTCGCCAGTTTGGCGATGCTGGTCGTTTTACCCACGCCGTTGACGCCGACGACGAGCAGAACGGTGATGGGCGACGTGTCGGAGAAAACCAGCGGCTCCGGCGCGCCAAGCATCAGCGTCAGTTCCTCTTTGAGCGCGTCCCGCAACTGCGAGCCACGCGTGAGATTCTCAACCTGGACACGCTCGCGCAAAGTGTCGAGCAATCGCTCGGTCGTCACGACGCCGACATCGCTGGTGATAAGCGTCTCCTCCAGATCGTCCCAGAGGTCCTCGGTGATGTCGTCCGCCGCCTCCAGCGTCTCGTTCATGCGGCCAAAGAGCTGGCGTGTGCGACCAAGGCTGAGCTTGAAGGGGTTACGAAAGAAGCTACCGCGCCGCTCCGATTGGCTTTCTTCCGGCGCATCTTCTACTTGCGGCTCGTCCACCGGCTCGTCCGGCGCTTGCGCATCGTCGTCATGATCATCGTCATCAAGATCATCGACAAGAGCCGCCTCTGGCGCGTTATCTACTAGCTCAGGCTCATCCTGCGCTTCTTCCTGCTGCTCGTCGATGTCTGGCTGCGCCTCTTCCTCGGCTGGAGTCTCTGGCTGGCCAAATAAATTCTCGCGTATGCGTCTGAACACCGTGTCATCCTTTGTGCGAATGGTTGTTATGTGCGATGCCGTGCGCTCAGGAATATGTACGCTAGTCCATGCGCGCCGTTACACGTCATCACAACGTATCCGTGACGGCCTCGTGGGCGCAAAATGAGCGCATCACATGGTGTGGCGCTAGCCGCTCCCAGGATACGCTCACCGTCACAGACTATGGCTGTCGCTGCGGGTCTCGCTGATTATCGCGTTGATTATCGCGCATGCTCCGGTAGGAGTGCGCGTGCTGCGAGCCGTCGCCCACCGGCTCGTTGATGATGATCTCGCCGTTACGTATCTTGATGTTGAACAGGCACTCGGGGTTGCTGCAGACCCATGCCTTGAAGTGAATCGGCGCGCCCTGGCTCCCGAAATCCGAGAGTGGCACCAGATCGCCCTGCCCACACCTGCGACAACGCGGAAACGTCATGTCCACGCCTACCGCTCCCTTCCTCAACCTCACCCTGTGGTCCACCGGTCACACTGTCCCACGAGCAAGAGAGAACGGGTAAGCTGGCGACAGCCTCACCACCACACCCACTGCCCCGGACAAGACGGAAATACCCAGAGGTACTATATCACACATCCTTAATAGTACAGCCTGTTTGCGCCGTTGTATAGCGGCGATTCCCGTAGTTGGCGCCCATAGCTATCCTTTTGGCTTTCAGCGGCAAGCCATAAAAGACCGCCTGTACACCGTCCGTACACAGTTGGCGCACAGGTGTGCTCATCTTGTGTCTTCGCGCGTCTGTAGCAAAGACGGGCGCTCACGCCTCTCTCAGCGGCAGTTATCAACAATTGGCGCAGTCGTACATTTGTACCTGCGCAGATCGTGCGATATACTGAAGTGAGCAGGCTGGCGCTGGTCGTCATCGCTCGATTGGCTTGGTCAGTTCTCCACAGATATACCTGTGCGCCGAGGAGCTAACCGCAGCCACCAGGAGGCTTCATGGACCACCCGCGCAGACCGTCCCGGCGCGTTCGCGCTGCGCGCACTGCGATCCACGAACAGTATGAGTCGCTCTTCACCGAGGGCGCTCAGAGTTTCTCTCTTGGTGCGCACGTATGCGAGTTGCCTGCCCTCCCCGTCCGCAATGCTGTTCTCCTTCCCCACATGGCGCTGCCGCTCTTCGTCGACCGCGCGCCTGCGCTGCTCGCCGTCGAGGCCGCGCTTGAGCGTGACCGGCTGCTGCTGATCGTCACGCAGCGCGACGAGACGATTACCGAACCGACTCCGCAGGATGTCTACACTGTGGGCGCCGAGTGCGCCGTCACGCGTGTGCTCAAGCTCCCGGACGGCTCGCGCAGCGTCGAGGTGCAGAGCCTGCGCCGCTTCCGCATCGAGGGCTGGACGCAGGAGTCTCCATACGGGCGTGCGCACGGCGCGCCATTCGAGGAGCCGCTGGAAGTCACTGACCAGCTCGAGGCGCTGCGGCGGTCGGCGCTGAGTCTTTTCGAGTCATCTGTCAAGCTGAATCCGAAGCTCACCGAGGAGATATTGCTCCAGGCGTTCAACATCGCAGCGCCGGGGCCACTCGCGGACTTCCTCGTAGCCCAACTCGACGCGCCGCTCGCCGTGCGGCAGGAGATGCTAGAAACGTTCCAACCCGCCGCGCGCCTGAAGAAAGTCTGCCAGTTGCTCAAGCGCGAGTTGCATGTCATCGAGCTTGAGCGCAAGATACAGGACGACGTGCAGCGTGAGGTGGACACCGGCCAGCGTGAATACTTCCTGCGCGAGCAGATCAAGGTCATGCAGCGCGAGTTGGGCGAGCGCGACCCCGCGGCGCAGGAGCGTGATGAGCTACGCGCACGCGTGCTCGCCTGTGGCATGCCTGAGATGGTCCAGACGCGGGCGCTCAAAGAGCTGAGCCGGCTCGAGTCCATGCCCTCTATGTCGCCTGAACATACCGTGCTGACGAACTACCTCGACTGGCTCGTCTCGGTTCCCTGGCAGGCGGCGACCCGCGACCATCTCGACCTCAGCCGTGCAGCGGCGACGCTTGAGGCGAACCACTTCGGCCTCGAACGGGTCAAAGAGCGCGTACTGGAGTACATTGCCATCCGCAAGCTCGCGCCTACGGGGCGTGCGCCGATCCTCTGTCTCGTCGGGCCGCCTGGCGTCGGCAAGACCTCGCTGGGCCGCTCCATCGCCGAGGCGATTGGCCGCAACTTCGTGCGTGTCTCCCTCGGCGGCGTGCGCGACGAGGCGGAGATTCGCGGACACCGGCGCACGTATGTCGGCGCGCTGCCCGGTCGCATCATCCAGGCGATGAAGACGGCGGAGACGCGCAATCCAGTCTTCCTGCTGGATGAGGTCGATAAGCTGGCGTCGGACTACCGTGGTGACCCTTCCGCCGCATTGCTCGAAGTCCTCGATCCAGAACAGAACGCTGCGTTCAGCGATCACTATCTGGAGGTCCCCTATGACCTCTCACAGGCGCTCTTCATCTTGACGGCCAACGTCCTGCACACCATTCCAGGACCTCTGCGCGACCGGCTGGAGATCATCGAGGTTCCCGGCTATACCGAGGAAGAGAAGCTACAGATCGCGCGGCGCTTCCTGGTTCCGCGTCAGATGAGCGACACAGGGCTGAGCGCCTCGCGCATCGAGATCACCGACGATGGGTTGCGGCGTATGATCCGCGAATACACGTACGAGTCGGGCGTGCGCAACCTGGAACGCGAGATCGGCGCGGTGATGCGGCGCGTGGCGCGGCGCGTCGTCGAAGGCTCGCGCGCGAAGGCGACGATCTCAGCGCGCAATCTGCCCTCATACCTCGGCCAGCAGAAGCACTTCCCGACCGAGGCAGAGGAACGCGACGAGGTAGGTGTGGCGACAGGACTCGCCTGGACCTCGGTTGGTGGCGACCTCACGACGGTCGAGGTCATGGCTGTGCCTGGGCATGGCAATCTGATCCTGACCGGGCAACTTGGCGACGTAATGAAAGAATCGGCGCAGGCCGCGCTGACGTATGCTCGCGCTCGCGCCGCAACGCTAGGACTGCCAGAGGGCTTCCACGAGACGAACGACCTGCACATCCACCTGCCCGCTGGAGGTATTCCCAAGGATGGGCCGTCGGCTGGCGTGACGATGGCGACAGCGCTCATCTCAGCGCTCACCGGACGGCTTGTGCGCAGCGACGTGGCGCTAACTGGTGAGATTACCTTGCGTGGTCGTGTGCTTCCGGTCGGTGGCGTGAAAGAGAAGGCGCTGGCGGCGCATCGCGCGGGTATCGTCGTCATGATCCTGCCGCGCCGCAACCTGAAAGACCTCGATGAGCTGGCTCCTTATGTGCGCGAGCGCATGAACTTCGCGCCTGTGGAGACGATGGACGAAGTGCTTGATATTGTGCTTGCGCCGACTACTGCTACGAGCAGCGAGCCGCGTCGCAAGAGAGGCGCCGCTGAGGGTATCGCGCGTGTGCCTATCACGTCCACCACTCCAGCCGTGCCAATCGCGGCCACCGGACGTGTCGCTCGCTCCCGCGCCCGCAGGGAACCAAACGATTCGACTCCGCTCCGGAGGCAGGCCGAGCAGCGGGCCGAACAGCGCCCCACACTGGCTACGCCTTGAAGACCCGCCTTCTCGTCTGCTAGACTGCGCCCTACAGAGCGCGCTCATCCCGTCGCGCCTGATAGCACTCTCTTGAGAACGGCGAACCATGGCAGATGACGCGCAGCAGCCTACCTCTCTCTCCATCGTGATTCCCGCCTACAATGAAGCGCACCGGCTCCCCGCCAGCCTCGAACTAGCGCACGCCTTCCTGAACGCTGGTGGACTAAGCGCAGAAGTGCTGGTCGTCGACGATGGCAGCGAAGACGGCACGGCGACGGTAGTCGAGGAGGCCCAGCGCGACTGGCCAGCATTGAAGCTCCTGCGACAGGCGCATGCAGGCAAGGGCGCGGCGGTGCGGCTGGGCATAGCGCAGGCAGTTGGGGAGCAGATCGCGCTGGCAGATGCCGACTTCTCGATGCCGATCACGGAGTTTCGTCGCTTTATGCCCGATGCGCTGGGCGAGTACGACATCGCCATCGCCTCGCGCGAGGCCCCTGGCGCGCACCGCTATGGCGAGCCGGAGTACCGGCATATCATGGGCCGCGTTTTCAACCGCCTCGTGCAATGGCTCCTGCTGCCCGGCATCGAGGATACACAATGCGGTTTCAAGTTTCTGCGCCGCGACGTTGCCCAGGACGTCATTCAGCAGTTGACGATTGACGGCTGGGGCTTCGACGTGGAGATGCTCTTCATCGCGCGGCAGGCATGGCTACCAGTTACGCGAGATCGGCGTTCCCTGGCGCTACGGGTCTTGATAGCCGCGTCTCTCCTCTGCGCGACACGCTGACGATGATCCGCGACATCGGAACCGTCTGGCGCAACAGTCGCAAGGGGCGTTACGATCCGCTGCCCGCTGCTGGCAAAGATCGCATCACGTCTGACACGACGCCCGCAGCACGGCGGCGCTAGCTATCAGCGCCCGGCAAAGAGCATGCGTGCAGCCTCAGCCGCAACCGGCGTCACCAGCCACGGTGCGATTCCGAGCGCGAAGACGCCGACGACCGCGATAGCCAGCCCGATAGATGATAAGATCGTAGCAGGCTCCTCCGTAGTGGCTTGCTCCTGAGTTGTGGAAGATGTGGCGACGGCGATGCGCTCGGCGACAGCGACGGCGCCACCGTCGGCAGATGCAGGCTCATTTACGGCCTGCTCGTCAGGCGCTGGCGTCGGTTCAGCGACAGGCGCTGTCGGCGCAACTGCGCCTTCTGGCTCGGTGAAATACATCGCCCAGATGACGCGCAGGTAGTAGAACATGCCCGCACGCTGGCGACCGCGCCGATGAGCGCCAGATCGAGGTGACTGCCCTGCACGGCGGCGTAGAAGACCGAGAACTTGCCGACGAATCCAGCAGTGAGCGGGATACCAGCCAGGGCGAAGAGGAAGACCGCCATCGCCGCCGCGAGTAGCTGGCCGCCTGCGTCCCAGCCCGGCGAAGTCATCCAGCGTCGTGCCTGTCTTGTCGCGCGCTCGACCAGCCAGCACGACGCCGAATGCGCCAAGGTTCATCACCGCATAGGTCGCCAGATACACAGCAGCGCTGCGTACGCCTGCTGTGTGGCCGACGGTGATGGCGACCAGCATGTAGCCCGCATTCGCCACGCTGGAATAGGCCAGCATGCGCTTCACATCGCGCTGCGTGACCGCCAGCAGGTTGCCGCCGACGATCGTCAGGATGGCAACGCCCAGAAGATCGGCTGCCACTGCGCCGGAGCGGCTGAAGCGCGTCGAGGAAGACGCGCGCCGTGCCGACGAACGCCGCGACCTTCGTGCCCACCGACATGAAGGCCGTCACCGAGGTCGGCGCGCCGACGTAGACATCCGGCGTCCATGCCTGGAACGGTATCAGCCGAGACCTTGAAGCTGAAGCCAACCGCCATCAGGCCAATGCGCGACGACGAGCAGCGGGCCATAGCCGCTGATCCGAGGCGAATGGATGGCTGTTCATGAAGGCGCGGATCGCGGCGAGATTCGATGCTACCGACGCTGCCGTAGGTGAGCGCCATGCCATAGAGCAGGAAGGCCGAGGCGAACGAGCTGAGCAAGAAATACTTCATGCCCGACTCCTGCGAGCGCAGGTCGCGCGGCAGAGATAGCGCAGAGGACGTAGAGCGGGAGCGAGAGCACCTCCAGCCCGACGAAGACGATCATCAGGTTCGCCGCCGCCGGACATCAGCATCATGCCGAAGCGTCGAGAGCAGCAGCAGCGCGTAATACTCGCCCTGTGGGTGATGCTCCTGGCGCTCGATATAGCCTGGCGAGAAGAGGATGCCAAGCGCGGCGGCGAAGAGGATGACGAGATACGCAAGAGCGCCGTCCAGTCCGAGCGCACCATGCCGAAGAAGGCGTCCTGGCCGTTCCCATCGTGAACATCACGCCGTCGCCACGCCAGCGCCAATCACGCCCGCAAGCCGACGACTGTACAGCCATGCCTTGCGCCGCGCCTGGCAGACGAGATCGACCATCAGCACCAGCAGCGCCGCGCCGAGGACGATCAACTCCGGCAAGATACGCAGCCAGTCGGCGGTCGGCGGGAACATAGGTGTAGGTCATCGTGTGCGCCTCCTGCCGCATTCCACTCAAGCGAATGTCAGGCGTGCGACTGGAAGCGCGTACGTGCGCGCCAGCCGGTGTACGCCATCGTATCGCGGCTGGTGGATGACCGGCGAGGTAATGCGACGGCTCGATGCGCGCGGTGAGGATACTCGGGAACAATGCCGAGAAAGACGATCAGCGCGAGCAGCGGCGCGAGAATCAGCCCAGTCGAGCCAGCCGATGTCGCGCACGCTCGCCGCGCTCGCAGTCAGGCTTCACATCGGGGATCGCACATCATACCCTGGAAGAAGCGCAGCATGTACCATGCCGCCGGAATCACCACCAGTGTCGCCAGCAGCGCCGAACACGCAGTTCGCACTGGAACGCGCCCAGGAAGGCCAGGAACTCGCCCGCGAAGCTATTCAGCCCGGGCAGGCCCAGCGCCGCCAGTGAGACACCAGGAAGACCGTCAGCCAGCAGGGCAGGCGCTTCGCCAGCCCACCGAAGTCGGCCAGCTCGCCGCGTGCCCGTGCGCGCCTCGATATGGCGCCGCGATCAGGAAGAGCGCCGCGATGATGATGCCGTGGTTGACCATCTGCATGACCGCGCCGTCGACACGCCTGCGACGTTGAGCGCGAAGATCGCCGAGGATGATCACGCCCATGTGGCTGATGCTGACGTAGGCCAGCAGTCGCTTGATGTCGTGGCCACCAGCGCCTGCAAGGCGAAGTAGAGGATGCCGATCACCGCGAGGATCGCCGATCACGGCGTCAGCCTGCTGCACCGCGTCGGGGAAGAGCGGCAGACAGAAGCGCACGAAGCCATATGCGCCGGTCTTCGCCATCACCCCGGCGATCAGCACGACCACCGCCGTCGGAGCCTCGCTGTAGGTGTCCGGCACCCAACTATGCAGCGGAAAGAGCCCAGCCTTCACGGCAAACGCCGCAGCAAACGCCAGGAAGAGCCAGAGCTGCGCGTCCGTGCGGCACACCCGCCGCGATCAGCTTCGGCAGATCGAAGCGTGACGGCCTGCGCCACGGTCGTTCTGCACAGAGATGCGACGACGATGATGCGCAACCAGCATCAGCAGCGAGCCGGCGGCGGTGTAGAGGACGAACTTGATCGCCGCATAGGCGCGACGTGGACCGCCGTACATGCCCACGAGCAGGTAGGCGGGAACGAGCATCACTTCCCAGAAGACGTAGAAGAGGACCAGGTTCGTCGCCAGGAAGACGCCCTGCATGCCGCCGCTCAACAGCAGCATCAGCGCGAAATACTGGCGCGACGCGGTCACCGTCACGCGCGACCCGCTGCGACGCGGCAACGGCAATCACCGTGAGCAGCGCGTTGAGGATGAGCAGGAACAGGTTCAGACGCCATCCACGCCAAGCGTCCAGTTGATGCCCGCCTCCGGCAGCCAGCGCTTGCTCTCGGCAATCTGGTAGCCTGCTGTCCACTCGTGGAAACTGCGCGAAGATCGCGAGCGTAGCGCCAGATCGAGCAGCGCCGACGAGCAGCGACCAGCCCCAGCCGGTCAGCCGTGGCAGAGACCAGCGCCACGATCGCGCCGGCGATCGGCAGGAAACAGCTATCGCTCAACAACGGAAATCCGTCATCGTCTCTCTATCCGTTCACCGCGCTCGCGCAGTTGTGGGAAGATCATGAAGTACAGCAGGATCAGCGCGGCGCCGAAGAAGATCGCCAGCGCGTAGTTGCGCGCATAACCTGTCTGCAGCGCGCGCAGGCCGCGGCCGCCTGCGGCGAAGAGCCAGCCAACGCCACGTGTGCCACCGTCCAGCGCGCCATCCTCGAGACCGTGCGCAGGCGCGTCCAAGCGCCAGCAACTGGACGCACGATTACGCGCTCGTAGAGCGCGTCGATGCACTAGCCGCTTCTGCGAACGCGACGGCAGCGCGATTGCGGCTCTGAGACGCGAAGCTTGCCTCGCGCCGTAGCGCAGCCAGGCGACGCCGATGCCGATCAACGCCACACCGAGGCCGACGGCGTCAGCGATCCAGAAGCGCGGATCGCTGGTTGGTAATCCGGGAACGCTGTGGACCGTCGGGCTGAGGAACTCGCCTATCCTGTCATTGCACGGCGTGCCATAGAAGCCGCCGACAATGAGACTTAGCACGGCGAGGATCGCCATCGGCATAAACATCGACTGGCCCTGGCCTCGTGTACCTGCGCTAGCGGGTCGCCGTCGCGCCTGCGCTTCGGAAGCCGCCGCGCCATGCGCGCCGTGAACCGCGATCGCGCCGCCACGATACGTTCCACGAAGACCAGCCATAGATCAGCCGGAAGATGTAGAATCCGGTCAACGCCGCCGTGACGAGTCCAACGGCGTAGAGCGCATACCAGCCGAGTCGACCGGTGTTGATCGCCTCTGCAGCACGTCGCCCAGAATCGCGTCTTTGCTCCAGAAGCCGGAGAAGGGAAAGATCGCCGCCAGCGAGAGCGCGCCGATAACGAACATCCAGAACGTGCGCGGCAACCGCCACGCAACCCGCCCATCTTGCGCATATCCTGCTCGCCGCCGAGCGCATGGATCACCGCGCCCGCGCACATGAAGAGCAGCGCCTTGAAGTAGGCGTGTGTCGTCAGGTGGAAGATACCGCTCGAGTAACCCCCGACCGCCTCACCCATGAACATGTAGGCAAGCTGGCTCATCGTCGAGTAGGCCAGCACGCGCTTGATGTCGGTCTGCGACGCAGGCGACGATAGCCGCGAAGAGCGCCGATCGCGCCCGCAATCACCGCAATGACGACGAGCGCGGTAGGAGAGGCGGTGAAGATCGCCGACGCGCGCGCGACGAGATAGACGCCCGCCGTCACCATCGTCGCGGCGTGGATGAGCGCGCTGACCGGCGTTGGACCCTCCATCGCGTCTGGCAGCCAGACGTGTAGTGGCAACTGCGCCGATTTGGCGATGGCGGCGACGATGAGGAAGCATGCGCGATGGCGAGAAGCATGTTAGGGTATCGATCGGAGGAAGCCTGCGAGTGCCCGATCAGAACGCGCAGCGTGGAGAGCCGGTATGCGGACATACACCAGAACACCGCAATAGCTAAGCGTGCCGAACGCGCCGAAGATCAGGAAGATGGCGATCATCAGGCCGAAGTCGCCGATGACGTTGACGACGAAGGCTTTGCGCGCGGCGGCGACCGCAGACGAGCGTGTATACCAGAAGCCGATGAGCAGGAACGAGGCCAGCCCGACGCCCGCCCAGCCGACGAGCAGGAAGAGGAAGTTGTCGGCCGCCACCAGCAGCGCCATCGCCAGGATGAAGAAATTGAGATAGGCGAAGAAGCGCCAGTAGCTCGGATCATCCGCCATGTAGCCGATGGAGTAGACGTGGATCAGGAAGCCGACGCCGGTGACGATCAGCAGCATGATCGCCGAGAGTGGGTCGAGCAGCAGGCTGAACGAGATATCGAGCCGAGCCTGAGGTCAGCCACGTCCACAGCGTGACCACCGAGACCCGCTGGTCTGGCGCGACGCCGAGCATACTGATGAACTGCCAGGCCGACAGCAGGAAGGCGACTGCCACCACGCCGCAGCCGATCACCGAGACGGCCACACGCGGCAGCGCGCTGCCGAAGAATTCCCAGCACGAGGAAGCCCACCAGCGGCGCGGCCAGTATCCAGGGAGTCAGATTGACCATAGCGGTTCGTGTCGCCTTTACATTCTAGCCCTTGAGCAGGCTCAGCTCATCCACGTCGATGTTGCGGCGCGTGCGGAAGATCGAGACGATGATCGCCAGACCAACCACCACCTCGGCGGCGGCGACGGTCAGCACGAGAAAGACGAACATCCAGCCCTCCACCGAGTTGAGGAAGCGCGCGAACGCCATGAAGCTCAGGTTCACCGCGTTGAGCATCAGTTCAATGGACATGAACATGACCAGCGGATTGCGGCGCACCAGCACGCCGACCGCGCCGATGGTAAAGAGCAGCGCGCTGACGATCAGGTAGGCGCTAACGGGCATTGGCGACCTCCTCTGGCTCATGTTCCGTCGCGCCATTCTGCTCCATCGGTGCCTCGCGTCCCGCCCGCAATGCGCGCTGGCCCAGCACCACCGCGCCCAGCACGGCGATCACCAGCAGCACGCTCGTCACCTCGAAGGGAAACGAATAGGCGTGGAAGAGCGCCAGCGCCGAAGGTCTCGGTGTTGCCGTTCTTCGCCACCTGCGCCGCGAGGCAGCCCTGCGGATCGAAACTACAGGCGTCGCGCGCCACTGATCCCTGCAAGAGCGCGAGACTCAGCGATCCGGCGAAGATCACCGCCGAGGAAGAACGCCGCGCCCCACTGCCAGCGCAGCCGGTCGCGTCCACCCACGCTCGCGTTATCAGACGTAAGCATCGTGACGACGAAGAGGAAGAGCACCATCACCGCGCCTGCGTAGATCAGCACCTGAATCGTGGCGATGAACATGCCATTGAGCATGAGGAAGAAGAACGCCAGGCTCAGCAGGTTGAGGATGAGGCTGAGCATGCTGTAGACGGCGTTGCGGAAGAGGATCACGCCCAGCCCGGAGGCGAGCGCGACCGCCGCCAGCACAATAAACGAGACCTGCTCAAATGTCATGCGTCCCGTCCTTCCTCGCCCGGCGCCAGCCCTTCTGGCCCCTCAGACTCGGCGGGATCGTCCACACGACCATCCAGCAACGGCTGCTCGGCGGTTGGCAGGTCGCCCTGGCCGACGCTCGCCGCCGAGGCTGGCAGGCCATCGAAGTAGCCTTCGCGCGCGGGAATGGCGTGTCGGCGTCTCCTCCGGGCGCGGGCGGCGTCCACGCCTCAATCGAGCCGCGTGTCGCGCTGCCCACCGGCTCCAGCAACCGCTCCTTGTGGTAGATGAAGTCTTCGGGGCGCGTCTCGGATAGCTCGAAGATATTCTCCAGCGTGATCGCGCCGGTCGGGCAGGCCTGCTCGCAGTAGCCGCAGAAGATGCAGCGCAGCAGGTTCACGTCGAAGACGCGCGCGTAGCGCTCGCCCGGCGAGACACGCTCCTCCTCGGTGTTCTCCGCCGCCTCGATGTAGATCGCGTCGGCGGGACACGCCCCGGCGCAGAGGAAGCAGCCCACACAGCGCTCCAGCCCGTTCTCGTAGCGGTGCAGCACATGCCGGCCACGGTAGCGCGCGGGCAACTCGCGCTTCTCTTCGGGATAGGAGACGGTGGTCGGCTTCTTGCCCAGCTCGCGCAGGGTCGTCGCCAGCCCCTTCAACATATCCATGCCCATCTATCGCGCTCCTCTCAGGAGATAGTGCTAATTTAGCGCTCCGGCTCGCTCTGTATCAGACGCGCGTCGCCTCAATCTTGACCAGCCGGACCGAGGCGGGTAGCTCCAGCCCCAGCGTGTCGTCCACCTTGCTGACGGGACGCTGCCCGCGCGGCGAACGCAGACGCGTGAACGAAATCAACCGCACCGATCAGGATAATGCCCAGACCGAAGAGCCCAGTCACCCACCAGGGCCAGTCGAGCGCGATAGCCAGCGCCGTAACAGAAGGTTGAGCACCGCGAGCGGCAACAGGACCTGCCAGCCGAAGCGCATCAACTGGTCGTAGCGGATGCGCGGCAACGTCGCGCGCAGCCAGATGAAGACGAAGAGGAAGAACGCCACCTTTATGACGAACCAGATGAACGGCCATCCCTGCCAGCCCTCCAGTCCGCCGAGCGTCCACCCGCCGAAGAAAAGCGTCGCCAGCACGGCGCTGACGGTGATCATGTTGATGTACTCGGCCATCTGGAAGAGGCTCCAGCGCAGCCCACTGAACTCCGTGAGGTAGCCCGCGACCAGTTCCTGCTCGGCCTCGGGCAGATCGAAGGGCGCGCGGTTGACCTCGGCGATGGCGGCGATGCCGTAGAGCAGGAAGGCCAGCGGCTGCGCGAGCACGAACCAGATGCCCTGATTGACCTGCGCCTCGACGATGCCGACCATGCGCAGCGTCCCGGCGAACATCAGCACACCGCCGAGCGCCAGGCCGATGCTGACCTCATAGGAGACCATCTGCGCCGCCGAGCGCAGCGCGCCGAGCAGCGAGTAGTGGTTGCCCGACGACCAACCCGCCAGCACGATGCCGTAGACCGCCAGCGACGAGACCGCCAGAATATAGAGGATACCGACGTTGACATCGGCGATGAGCGGCGCCCAGGCGCGCGCCAGCGGCGTATCGCCCCAGGCCGTTGGGCTGCCCAGCGGAATCACGGCGAAGGCGATCAGCGCGATGAAGACGGAGATGCGCAGGCGCCATCAGGAAGACGAGGCGCTTGGCGCGTGTCGGTAGTATCTGCTCCTTGAAGGCCATCTTGAGCGCGTCGGCAATCGGCTGAAACAGGCCAAATGGACCGGCGCGATTGGGTCCGACGCGACGCTGGAAGCGCGCAAGCACGCGCCGCTCGATCAGCGTCATGTAGGCGAAGGCAGTGAGCAGCGCGACGATGAGAATCGCGCTCTTGACCACGGCGGCGACGATCATCCAGGCAAGATCTGACATACGCCGCTACTCCTCTCCGCTCGCCGCTACAGCCACACTGGCGTCGGATCTTCTCGTGTCGCGCCTCGCAGGCGGCCAGATCAGCGTCTCGCTGCCCACTATGGTCTTACGGCCATCCACGCCAACCTCGCCCGCGCGTAACGGCCATTGCAGGCCCGACTCGCCGAGCGCGCGCCGTGTGACGCCCGCATAGATCGGCGCGACTCGCCCGATCTCACGCAGGATTTCGGCGGGCGAGAGATATGCCCAGCTCAGGCCCAGCATGCGCGCCAGCGTCGTCAGGATCTCCCAGTCGGCGCGCGCGCCCGGCAACTCGGTCATTCCTTTGCGCACGACCTGGATGCGCCGGTCGAGGTTGGTGAACGTGCCGTCCTTCTCGCCATACGAGAGGCCCGGCAGCACGACCATCGCACGCTTCGCCGTCTCGGTCAGGAAGAGATCCTGCACGATCAGCGCATCGAGCTTTTCCATTCGCGCCAGTTGCTCTGTTGGTCGCATGCCGCGCCGGATCAGCGCCGAGAACGAAGAGCGCGCGCACGCCGCCGGAGAGCATCGCGTCGTAGTCGCGCCCAGGCTCTGCAGATAGCTGTGTATTCCACAAGGAGCCAACCGCGCTACGAGTGATCTCATCCGCTATGGACTGGTACCCCGGCAGTGTGATCCGGCAATAGGCCCATATCACGCGCGCCGAGTGAGTTGTTGTCCTCGAACAGCGGACCCACGCCCGCGCCGGGACGGCCAAAATTATCGGTGACTTGCGCCAGCAACAGCGCGTCGGCGGCGAGCGTTGCGCCGGTCGGCTCGCGTGTCGCCAGCTCGTCGTAGAGAATCATCGCGCTCTGCGCGCCGGCGATCTCGCGCGCCAGCGCCCGCAGCGCCTCGATCTCGACACCTGCGTCTCTGACCGCATCCTCAACCGATCCATTCGTCTCACGCCATTTCGCCAGTTCATCTGCATGCGAGGCCGCATACTCGCCTCGCGCCAGCCCCTCGGCGAGCGTCACGCCCAGCAGCGCGCGCGCCACCGCGCCGGTCTGCCCCGCAGTATAGCGAATGGCGCTCGTCGCCAGTCTATCCAGACGATTCGGCCCCGGCGTTACGACGTAGACACGCGCGCCTTTGCGGATCGCCTTACGGATGCGCAGGTCGAGCACCGGCTGGCGATGATACGGGTCAGCGCCGAGCAGGACGATGTGCGACGCTTTCTCAAGCCCCGCCAGCGAGCCCGTCCAGACCCACGGCGTACCGTCAGACCCGGTCTTTAGGAACATGCCATGATAGTGGTCGACATTATTCGTGCCGAGCGAGCGCAGCAGCTTCTGGAAGAGATACGACTCCTCGTTGGTCGTATGCGTCGAGCCGATGCCGCCGAGCGCCTGCGCGCCATGCGTCGAGATGACCTGACGCAGCGTGCTGGCAACGACGCCGAGCGCCTCATCCCACGAGACAGGAACCAGTTCGCCGTTCTTGCGCAGCAGCGGCGTGGTCAGGCGCTCCGGGCTGTTCATGGCGTCCAACTCCCAGCGGCCACGATCACAGAGCCAGCCGTCGTCCACGTCGTCGTTCGGCCTGCTATACTGGCGCAGCGCCTTGTTCACGCGCACGTCCAGCCGGACATTGCAGCCGACCGCGCAATTGCCGCAGACCGTCGCCGTGCGCCGCAGTTCCCAAGGGCGCGTCACGAAGCGATAGTTCTTCGCGGTCAGCGCGCCGACCGGACACATCTCGACCACATTGCCGGAGAAGATCGAGTCGAACGGCGCATCTTCCTCGACGCCGACCTCGGTCTTGAAGCCGCGTTCCTTCATCACCAGGCCGTCTTCCATCGCCACGTCCTGGCAGAAGCGCACACAGCGCTGGCAGGCGATGCAGCGCTCACGATCGAGCAAAATGTTCTCGCTGACCGGAATCGGCTTGGGGAAGTGGCGCTTGCGCACGTCGAAGCGGCTGTCACCCGGCCCATGGCGCAGCGTGAAGTCCTGCAAGTCACATTCACCGCCCTTGTCGCAGATTGGGCAGTCGAGCGGATGGTTGATGAGCAGAAACTCGAGTGTCCCCTGTCGGCCCTTCTTGACCTTCGGCGTGTCGGTCCAGACCTCCATGCCCTCGCTCACCGTCGTCGTACAGGCGGTGGCCAGCTTCGGCATCCCCTTGACCTCGACAAAGCACATGCGACAGGCGCCGAGCGGGTCCATGCGCGGGTGGTAGCAGTAGATCGGCACCTCGATGCCCAACTGCTGCGCCGCCGCCCAGATCACCGCGCCCTTTGGCGCGCGTACAGGCCGCCCATCGATTGTCAGATTCACCAGTTCCTGTTGCTCAGCCATCGCGCCTTACATCTTCTAAATCAGCCCGTGGGGATTGGAGGGAGTTGCAGGGGAAATGCTTGTTCACACTGCCGTCGCGCTAGGCTGGCGGGTCGCGCCTGGGCCTACGAGACAGGCGTGCGCGCGGACGTGATAGATGTACTCGTCGCGCCACAGCCTGATGCTGCTGACGATGCTGCTGGTAGCGGCGTCACCCAGAGGACAGAACGACTTACCCGCGATATTGTCACAGATATCGTTGAGCAGATCAATGTCGCTCTCTTTGCCATGACCCTCTTCCAGCCGCTCCAGCAACTGCACGAGCCAGTACGTCCCCTCGCGGCACGGTGTGCATTTGCCGCACGACTCGTCGCGGTAGAACTCGGTCATGCGCAGCACCGCGCCGACGATGCAGGTGTCCTCGTCGAGAACGACCACGCCCGCCGAGCCGAGCATCGAGCCAGCCGCCAGAATGGACTCGAAATCCAGCGGCGTGTCGATCTGCTCCGGCTTCAGAAAGTTGGTAGATGAGCCACCAGGGATGATCGCCTTGAGCTTCTTGCCATGCCAGACGCCGCCGCCGAAGTCCTCGATCAGCGTACGCAGCGGCGTCCCCAGCGGCAGCTCGTAGTTGCCGGGCCGCTCGACATGCCCGCTCAGGCAATAGACGCGCGTCCCCTTGCTCTTCTCCGTGCCATACTGCGCATAAGTCGCCGCGCCAAGCCGCACGATCGCCGGCAGGCTGGCGACGGTCTCCAGATTATTGATGACCGTCGGGCCGCCATAGAGACCGACGATCGCCGGGAACGGCGGCTTGAGGCGTGGATAGCCGCGCTTGCCCTCCAGCGACTCCAGCAGCGCGCTCTCCTCGCCGCAGATGTAGGCTCCCGCGCCGGGATGCACGGTGATCTCCAGATCGTAGCCGCTGCCGAGGATATTCTTTCCAAGCAGTCCCGCCGCGTAGGCTTCTTGCACGGCGCGCTCGACCTGCTGATAAGCCTTGGGCAGTTCGCCACGGATGTAGATGAAAGCGTGGCGCACGCGCGTGGCGTAGGCGGCAAGTATCGTCCCCTCGACGACCTGGTGCGGGCTGACCTCCATGATCATGCGGTCCTTGAAGGTGCCAGGCTCACTCTCGTCGGCGTTGACGCACAGATACCGTGGCCGTGCGCTCGCTTTGGGCAGGAAGCCCCACTTGACGCCGGTGGCGAAGCCCGCGCCGCCGCGCCCGCGCAGTCCCGACGCCTTGACCTCCTCGGCCAGCTCCTCTGGCTGGAAGTCGCGCAGCGCCTTCGCCAGCGCCTCGTAGCCGCCATGTGTGCGGTAGACATCAAGCTGATCGATGCCTGGCACGTCGAAGGCGTGCGTCACGATGCGCGGGTATGGGCCGAGCGGCAGCGATTGCGTTTCTTGCGAGTTGGGCGCGTTGATTGTCATAGATCAGGAGTTCTCTTTCGCAGGCTCGCCGTTGCCGCCACTCGCGCTCTCCATCGAGCCTGCCGTCGTAAAGCCGCCTTGTTCGGTCAGCCGCCAGCGGCTACTCAGGTCGCCGACGCCCTCACCGCGTTCGAGGCGATCCAGCAGCGCGTCGGCGCGCTCCGGCTTCACGTTCTCGACGAACTCGCCGTTCACCTGAAGCACTGGCGCCATGCCACACGCCGCCAGACACTCGATCATATCGACGGTGAAGCGGCCGTCAGGTGTCGTCTGCCCCTTCTTCACGCCCAGTCGCTCTTCCAGACGAGCCAGCAGCGCGTCCGCGCCACGCAGATAGCAGGAAACGCTGGTGCAGACCTTGATGACGTGCGCGCCTAAGGGTTTGGTCGTGTACATCGAATAGAATGAGACGACCGACTCGACCTCGTCCATGCGCGCGCCAACGGCCTCGGCCACCGCCTGCGCGCCCTCGGAGGTGATGTAGCCTTCCGCCTGCTGCGCGAGGTGCAGACAGGGCAGCATCGCCGAGCGCGGCTGTGGGTAGCGCGCCGCGATCTCGCGCATCTGCGCCTTCACCTCGTCTGAGATCATCAGCGGTCCACCTCTCCGAGCACGATGTCAATGCTGCCGATCGCCGCCACCACATCCGCGAGCAACTGCCGCTCGATCATCAGCGGCAGCGCCTGCAGATTAGCGAAGGACGGCGCGCGCACGTGCATGCGATACGGTTTCGCGCCGCCGTCGCTGACCATGTAGAAGCCAAGCTCACCCTTCGGCGACTCCGTGCGCAGATAGACCTCGCCCGCCGGGACGCGATACCCCTCCGTGTAGAGCTTGAAATGATGGATCAGCGACTCCATGTTGGACGAGATCTCGTACTTGTGCGGCGGCGCGACCTTGGGATCGTCCACCTGCCAGCGCCCCTCCGGCATACCGTCCAGCGCCTGCTGGATGATCTTGATGCTCTGATCCATCTCCAGCATGCGCACGAGGTAGCGGTCGTAGACATCTCCGTTGCTTCCGACCGGCACATCGAACTCAAAGCGCTCGTAGCCGCCGTAGGGATACGCCTTGCGCACGTCGTAAGCGATGCCGCTACCCCGCAACGTCGCGCCGGTACAGCCAAACATGATCGCCTGTTCAGCGGTGAGGACCGAGACGCCTTTGGTTCGATCGATCCAAAGCTGGTTATTCGTCAGCAGGTCGTGATACTCGCGCAGCCGCTTGGGGAAGATGTCGAGGAACGCCCGCACCTTTTCCTCGAACGTTGGCGGCAGGTCGGCCTGCAATCCGCCTGGCATGATGTAGCTGGTCATCATGCGCACGCCGGAACACAACTCGAAGATGTCGAGGATCAACTCGCGCTCGCGGAAGCAATAGAGGAAGACGCTCTGCGCGCCAAGGTCCAGCGCGCTGGACCCTAGCCAGACGAGGTGGCTGGCGATGCGTTGTAACTCTGCCAGGACGACGCGCGCGTACTGCGCCTTCGGCGGCGCTTCGACGCCGAGCAGCTTCTCCACGGCCAGTGAGTAGCCCAGATTGTTGCAGAGCGGCGCGAGGTAATCCATGCGGTCGGTCAGCACCAACGCCTTGAAGTAGCTCTTCGACTCGGCGGTCTTCTCGATGCCGGTGTGCAGGTAGCCAATCTCCGGGCGCGCCTTGAGGATCGTCTCACCATCCAACGTTAGCACGAGGCGCAGCACGCCATGCGTCGAGGGATGCTGTGGCCCCATGTTGATCGTCATCGTGTCGCGCCGCAGCCCGCCGTCGAGCGATTCGCTCTGATCGAGCTGGAGCGCACGTGGCTCTTCTTCTACCTGCCGCATCTGCTCCACCTATTCCAGCGCGTCAGCCGCATCAGGAGCAGTCCCGCTGGCGACATCGCCGGCGCGCCCCGACTCACGCAGCGTCTGCTGCCCGATCTCGGCTGGCAGCGGGTCGGCGAACGGCAATTGCCCGCCCCAGTGAGGCTCTGGCAACTGGATGCCGGTCAGCGGGTAATCCTTGCGCAGCGGATGGCCCACCCAATCGTCCGGCATCTCGATGCGCCGAAGGTCAGGATGCCCAGCGAAGCGAATGCCGAAGAGGTCGTAGACTTCACGCTCGTACCAATTCGCCGCCGGCCAGACACTCGTCACCGACGAAGCCTCCGGCTGTGGCTGCTCGTCGTCGCCCACCTGAATCTTGAGCCGCACGACCGCTCCCGATGAGAGCGACATCAGGTGGTAAACAATATCGTAACGAGGCTCGCGCTCCAGCCAGTCTACGGCTGTGATCGTCGAGAGGAAGTTGTACTGAAGCGTTGGGGCATCACGCAGCGCCTGGCAGATCTCGACGATAGTGCCCGGGCGCACGATGACCGTCGTCTCGCCGAGCCGCTCGCTCACATCTACGACGGCGTCGGCGAAGCGCTCGCGCAGAAACGCCACGGTCGGTGAATCCACCGGCGCTGCCTCTGCCATTTGCTCCTGCTCGTCAGCCATGCGTCAGTCCTCGCTGCCCAGATACTTCACGCCGGTCAGCGCCAGCGGATCGGGCGGATTGGGGATATGCTTGCGGATCTTCTCCTGCAGGAGGTTGATGCCATGCAGCAGCATATCCGGCGTCGGCGGGCAACCAGGCACGAATACATCCACCGGCACGATCTTATCCACGCCCTGGATGATGGCGTAGTTGTTGAACACGCCGCCACATGACGCGCAGGCGCCCATCGAGAGCACCCATTTGGGATCGGGCATCTGGTCGTAGATCTGCCGCAGCACGGGCGCCATCTTCACCGAGAGCCGTCCCGCCACGATCATCAGGTCCGCCTGGCGCGGGCTGGCGCGGAAGACCTCGGCGCCGAAGCGCGAGATGTCCCAGCGCGACGCGCTCGCCGACATCATCTCGATGGCGCAGCACGCCAGGCCAAACGTCGCCGGCCAGAGGCTGGAGCTACGTCCCCAGTCAATCAGCTTGTTCACCTGCGTCAGCAAGATGTTTCCGCCGGTCGGCAGATCGGTCATGCGCGGGCCGCGCTGCGTCTGCGTGTTGGTGTAGAACTGGACCGGCGCCCAGGGATTCACGCGCGCTGGCTCGTTAGGCGAGGGTTGCGCCTGAATGTCGCTCGTGTTGTCTATTCCCATGTGAATGCGCCTTTACGCCAGACATAGACGAAGGGAATGATGAGGACCGCCGCGAAGATCGCCATCTCGATGAAGCCGAGCAGCTTCAACTGGCGCATCAGAATGGTGAGCGGGATGATAGAGGCGGCCTCGATGTCGAAGATGATGAAGAGCATGCCCGTCACCAAATACTTGACCGGGAAGCGCCGCTGCGTCGTCTCGATCTCCTGAATGCCGCACTCGTATGGCGCCAGCTTCTCCGGCGTCGGATGCTTGGGACCAAGCACGAAGGTCACCAGGATCACGACGACGGCGAAGGTAAACGCCAGCCCCATCAGGATGAGGATCGGCATATAGTCAGGCACTCAACGGTCCTCTCAGGAGTGGTCATGGTGTGATGCTGCGAAGGGGGAGCGTACACGTACTTTCGCGCACGCCAAAGCATAATGTACCATGGATGGCGAAATTGTGTCAAACGCGTCACACCGCGCGAAGCCGCTTGAAATCGGCTCTTGCGCCACGTTGCCATGAACGTAAGCGGGCTAAACGACACGCTTTGTAGGCAGGCCGTCAACTTGTCGAACGCGCCCCGCCACCCTCTGGTCACTCGCGCTCAGTCGAGTCCCAGCCGCTGATACGCCGTGTCAATGTAGGTCAGATAAGCGCGCGGATCGGCCAGCGCGTCCAACTCCTCAGGCGAGATGACCGCCATCACGGCGGGTTCGGCCTTCAGCATCGCCAGCAGTCCTGCGCCCTCATCCTCGTTCCGCCAGACCTTTTGCGCAGCAGCCTGGACAAGCTTGTAGGCTGTCTGGCGATCCATTCCGCGCTCGACCAGCGCCAGCAGGATGCGCGACGAGTAGATCAGGCCACTCGTGAGGTCCAAATTGGCGCGCATACGCTCCTCGTCCACCTCGAGATGCGCCATCACGTCGGTGAAGAGCCAGAGCATGTAGTGCAGCAGCGCGCAGCCATCCGGCAGGGTTATGCGCTCAGCGGAGGAGTGACTGATGTCGCGCTCGTGCCAGAGCGCAACATTCTCCATCGCTGTGACGCTGAAGCCGCGCAGGATACGCGCCAGCCCGCAGATACGCTCACATTTTTCGGGATTGCGCTTGTGCGGCATCGCCGACGACCCTTGCTGTCCCGCGCCAAATGGCTCGAACGCCTCGCCGACCTCCGTGCGTTGCAGGTGGCGGATCTCCTGCGCCATCTTCTCCAGCGACGACCCGATGAGCGCCAGCGTCGCACTGAAGCTCGCATGGCGGTCGCGCTGTACGATCTGGCTGGATACCGCATCGGCGCGCAGACCAAGTTGCGTGCAGACATATTCTTCGACGCTTGGCGGTACTGTCGCGTGCGTGCCGACTGCGCCGGAAATCTTGCCTACCGCGATGTCTTCTATTGCAGCATCGAGCCGAGTGTGGGCGCGGCGCAGTTCATCTATCCAGACCGCCAGTTTAAAGCCAAAAGTTGTCGGCTCGGCGTGGATGCCGTGCGTGCGCCCGATCATGAGCATGTTGCGGTACTTCCGCGCCGCCGCAATCACTGCTTTCGTGAGATCATCCAACGCCGTTCGCAGCAAATCGCCAGCCTCGACCAGGCGCACGGCGAGCGCGGTATCCACTACGTCAGATGAGGTCAGTCCTAGATGAATGAAGCGGCCCGCTGGTCCGAGACGCTCCTGGACCGAGCGCAGGAACGAGATCACGTCGTGGTGCGTCTCTCGCTCGATCTCCTGTGCGCGTTCAAGGTCATAGCTGGCGTTGCGAATAACTTCCATCGCATCGGCGGGGATGACGCCTTCGTGCGCCCAGCCCTCGCAGACCAGGATCTCAACCCGCAGCCAGGTATCCAGCTTGTGCTCTTCGGACCAGATCGTGGCCATCTCAGGCCGCGTGTAGCGTTCGATCATCGCCGTCCTCGTGAGTAGCTCCCGTACGAACAATAGACACAAGGGGCATGCTACCACGAGGTGATCTGGTACGATGCGCGTTCAGTGGATGGGCGCGCTAGCTGGCGATACGCGCGGAGTCGGAACGCCGACGAGGGCGGCCACGGGTTGCGAGCGCTGGCTCTTGCCGCTCAACCGAAGGTCGGCGCGCCTTGCGGTGTGTGTCGTCGGGACCGATGCCAATCAGGAAGTGGTGCGGACGCATGGATTCGGTGGGCAGCAGACGCAAGCGTAGCTCCGGCAGGGGAGGCGCAACAGGCTTGCCGCGCTTTTTGGCTGGGGCTTGCATTGTCTCCTCGAGCGCCTTCGCCTGCGCGGGATTTAGATGAACCTGCGTCGGCTCGTAGCCCATGCGCTCCCGATAGCGCTCGACGCCATCCAGGATCTTCTGCTGCAATGGGCGCTTGCTGTCGTCGTCGAACCAGAGCAGCGCGCCCTCATCACGATTGCTCGTCATATGGAACTCCTAAAAAGGACTAGGGGAAGTGGAACATCTCTAGAACAGAGGTTCTTATAGTATAGGCATAGAACGGAAACGGCAGCAAGCAGCCTAGCCACTCTGGACGCGGGCAGTGACCCGAAAGTAGGGGCATCAGCGGTGAATCGCGCGACATAACATTGCCGGCTGGTATTTAACCAGCCGGCTTGATCCAAAATATGGCGCGAACGCGGGGCGGTCAGTGTATGGCGCGAACGGTATAGACGACAACCGTGCCATTCTGCGTCGTCGCCTCGACACGGTCGCCCTCAGTCTTGCCCAGCAGTGCCTTGCCGACTGGCGACTGATCCGAGAGCTTGTTGCTCAGCGTATCCGCCTCGACGGAGCTGACAAGCTGGAAGGTACGCGCCTTGCCACTCTCTGTCTCGAGGTCAACGGTCGAGCCGAGCCGCACGATCTTCTTGCCATCGACCACGACCGGCGCCTCCAGAATCTCAGCGTTCTCCAGGATGTGCTCCAGCTCGAGGATGGCGCCCTCGTTCATCGCCTGGGAATTCTTTGCGTCCTCATAGGCGCTACTCTCGCTGATATCTCCGGCTTCCTTGGCCTCGTGGATGTAGTCGGCGATCTCCTCGCGGCGCTTCTTGAGGAATTCCAGTCGCGCCTTCTTCTCCTCATATCCCTCAGGCGTCAGCAAGATTGTCTCGCGTTCCTGCTGGCCCGATGTGGAGCGTCCACTATTACTAGAAGTGTTTGTCGCCATAGCGCTATCTCCTCGCCTGCTATCACGCCTGCTTACGCGCCGATCCCAAAAAACAGTCGCCAATGTAGAAAATGGCAGCCCTGAAGCAGCCAGCAACCCGTGGCTGTTCAGCGTCTGCCTTTCGAGCGTGCGCGGTATTATACGAGGCGCTTCCCTGGAGTGTCAAGCGCGATCTGCGCCCTCGACTCGCCACGAAGCGCCATCCGCGATGTGGCAAATATGCGGCTGGCCTGTGCGTCCTGTACGCTGTGGATACTCGGTCGCCAGTGTTCGCAGCAGCGCCCCCAAACCGTCGGACCGCACGAGGATGAGCGCGCTCCCACCGAAGCCCGCGCCCATCATGCGCGCGCCGTAGACGCCCTCGACATTGCTGGCGATTTCGACGATGGCGTCCAACTCTGGAGAGCTGACCTCATAGTTGTCGCGCAGGCTGGCGTGCGAGGCGTAAAGCAACCTGCCAAGCGCCATCAAAGCGCCCACGCGCAGCGCCTCGGCCGCCGCCAGCACACGCTCGTTCTCGCCGACGACATGGCGCGCACGGCGCAGCAATAGATCGGAAAGTTTGGCGCCATAGTGTTCAAGGTCAGCGCCAGTGACGTCACGCAATGTGGTTATCGACTGCGAAGGTATAGCATCGGCCAAGATGCGCACGGCCTCCTCACACTGCGCGCGCCGCGAGTTGTATTCCGTCGCGGCGAGGCTGTGTGGCACGCCAGTATGATAGACCAGCAGCGACGTATCCTCGAAGGGCGCGGGAATATAGCTGAAGTGATAGGTGCGGCAATCCAGCAGGATTGCCTGATCTTTCCGCCCCAGGCACGACGTCGCCTGATCCATGATACCGACGCGTACTCCTGCGGCGCGCCACTCCGCACGCTGGCATAGCCGCGCTACCTGCATCAGCGGCAAGTCAGGTCCACCAAGAGCAGCGACAAACGTGGCGACCGCCACCTCAAGCGCTGCTGAGGAACTCATCCCACCGCCGACCGGCACATCGCCGGCGATCGCGCCAGAGAAACCTGCTAGCGGCCCAGTCTGTGGGAGCAGTGAATATTCCGCCAGCACCGCGCGAATGAACCGTCCCCAGAGTGGCAATCCGCGCGTTCGCCCCGGCTGATCGGCCTCGATACCGTCTACTGGCACAGGAAAGCGCACATACCCACGATGGTGCGCCGAGACGCACTGGATCTCAGGCACGTTCAGCCGCCGTCCCGCGATGGCAACGGCGCGATCCACCGCCACCGGGAGAACCCAGCCCTCGTTGTAGTCGGTGTGCTCGCCGATCAGATTGACGCGTCCCGGTCCCCAGGCGACGGTGAGTGGTCCCTGCGCCCCCGTCGCGCCGAACCGTTCCCGATAGACCGCCAGCGCCGCGCGCGCGGATGGCGGCAAATCGGACTCGCTATTCGCTGTCATGCGCATCCTCCGCGATAGCCGCGCGCAACTCGGCGGCTTTGATCTCCGGCAGCGAATCGTTGAGCCAGAAGCCCCAGGCGGCTTCGGAACTGGCGGCGAGCTTGAGCTTGCCCGGCGCGCGCCCAACCGCCAATAGTTCAATGTGGAAATGGTAGCGTGGGTCGGCGAGCTGGTGGAGCGCCAGCATATAGGGCATCGGCGCCTCGAAGACTCGGTTGTATGCGCGAATGACGCGCAGGAGCATGCTCGCCAGCTCCTCAGTCGCCACTTCGTCGTCAACGCCAGAAACCAACGAAAAATGGTCGCGCGGCAGCATGTGTACCTGATAAGGATAGCGAGCGTAGGTGGGTACAAACGCGAGCCAGTTCTCGCCCGAAAGCACTACGCGTGGACCCTCGGCCTCCGCATGCAATTCGGCGCAGAAGGGACATCCGGCTCCATCCCTCTCGAGCGTTCAACGGCTTCTATTTCCCGAACCATGACATCCGGCAGAACCGAGAGGCCGTAGGTCTGCCCATGCGGATGGCGCTGCGTCTGTCCAATCGCTTCACCCGAGGTCTCCCACGTCATCACACACGGATAGCGAGCAGAGAGATCGGCGTAGATCTGACGCCAGAGGCTGATCACACGCACGACGCCAGCGACATCAAGGCCAGCGAATGTCTGATGGTGGTCAGCGCTGTAGATCAGGATATACGCCTCGCCCTGTGGCGGAAGCAGCGGTGGAAAGTCATTCGGGCGTATCCACGCCTGCGTTCCCGACGCGACACGTCCGCTGGTCAGGTCGGCGCAAAACGGACACTCACTCGTGAGTTCCCGGCGCCGCATGCGCACGGGCGACTGCGCGAGATACACGCCCAGGAACGGATTCCAGATCAGGCGCGCTGTCGAGCCAGTACCCTGCTCCAGCGCCTGCTCAGGTGAATCACCTGGCGCGCCCGGCTCGTCCTGATCCATGCAAACCCCTTGATGACAGATGACACACTGGTCGACACAATGGCCCATCTCCTCGCCGGTATACCACATGAAGTCGCGCGCCAAAAGCCAATTAGGCCGTGGTCAACATAATGAGGGGCCGCGAACGGTACAGAGCGCCCAGCCCGCCAGGGCGACGAAGCCAGGAGAATTACCGTCGCAGCGATTTCGCGTTACAACTATGTCGCGACGGATCGTCAGCCTCATGTGGTCAGCGGTCTCCGCAGCCCCCAAACACGTCCTCATTCTCACCCGCCACAATGGCGTGGCCTCAGCATCCAGGACACGCAACGTCTCGTGATTTGTCCCTGTTCCTCGTTATCTGGAACGCGATCATCTCTGGAATGGAGGGGTGTGGTCAGCGCGCAGTATCGCTGGCCTCAGAACAATTGATGAAGAAGACAACTCGGAAGCGCTCCCAGGGCCGCATCCCCGTCCCTCCAACCGATACCGCACCTCCCTCTCGTACACGCCAGCGAGGATATCGCCCGCTGGCTCCAGATCTACTGGCAGAAGCTGCGCATCCCCG
Organism: uncultured bacterium; assembly: GCA_963733745.1. Taxonomy (GTDB): domain Bacteria; phylum Chloroflexota; class Ktedonobacteria; order Ktedonobacterales; family JADMIN01; genus DASWAC01. The sequence goes on along the minus strand of CAVTFE010000001.1, from coordinate 10,463 downwards.
TCAGCCAGGCCTATTATCTGGCCGTCACCGACAGTCGTAAGGAGTTCGCTCGCTGGACCGGCCGGCGGCTCAACTCATTCGCGCTCGGCTGCTATTGCTATCTTCCTCTCACGTCTTCTTTGGCCAGCAGTGCGGCGCAGATCGACTATGACGGCTCCCATACCGCGACACGCAGCGCGTCTATGTCTTCACGAGAGCCTATTCACCTCTACTCGCCGTCGCTCTGGGACAACCCCGAGACGCCGCCAGACCGTCTCATCACGGCAACTGGGCTTGCCGCCAACTTCCGTCACCTCATCTTCATCGAGCCAACGCTTCTTCCCGCCAGCGCCGAGGTCACCGTCGCGCATGAGTTGATTCACTTGCGTGACCGCGTGCAGGGGCAGCCCCGACGGCATCGCTGTCACGGCAACGATGCCATCGCGCTGGACGAGGCGTTGATCACCGGACGCGATCCAGAAGCGCTACGTGTCCAACTGCGCGAGGAGACCGAACGGCGCGAGGCAGCGATACGAGCGGCGCGACCCTATCGCTACCTGTATATCTGTCCCGAGTGCGGAAAGGAATACTATCGTGTGCGCAAATACACGCGCCCGACCTCCTGCGGCAAGTGTGACTCGCGCTTCAACCCCAACTTTGAGCTGCAGTTGGAGGCGCATCTCCAGACATCGCCGGACATGGACGCTCAATCCTGAGCGTCACTCGGCGGAGTAGTGCGGAATCTCCAGGAGCGTCAGCAGTCCATACAGGTCGTAGATGACCGGACAATCGAGCAACGCCGCATCGTAACGGCGCTCTCGGTCAAGTAGCACCGGCGTGATGCCGGCCGCGCGCGCGCCCAGTACGTCGAGCAGATAGGCGTCGCCGACGTGAACGGCGTAGTCAGGGATCGCGTTGGCGCGGGCCAGCGCTGTCTGGAAGAGCGCCGGATCGGGCTTGGAGTGTCTGACGGCTGCCGAGACGACGGCGAAGTCGAAATAGTCGATCAGATCATGATGGCGCAGGATCAATCCCAGTCCGATGCCCCAGTCGGAGATCACGCCGAGTTGCAGACCGTGCTCCCGTAAGCGACGAAGCGCAGGAACCACATCAGGATAGAGGCGATAGCTGCTGGCGCGCTCGAACGCCTCGACCACCGCTATTACTAGCCGCTCGCGCTCGCTCTCTTGATCCAAAGGAAGCGCCGCGCCCAGCAGGACAGTGAAATAAGCCGTCCAGAGGCGCCGAATCGCCCGCTCATCGCTCCAGAGCGCGGTATTCTCCGCAGCCATCGCGCGCAGGGTCGTCTCGGCCTCTGGCAGCGCCGCAGTGAGCCGCTCGCGGCTCACTGCGCATCCAAGCGAGGCGCAGACCGAGACGGCGATCTCGACGACCGACGGGTGCGGCGCGAGCAGCGTAAAACCGACATCCAAGAAGACCGTGCGTATCGACTGTGGATGCGGAATTGTCTGAACAGAATCGCGTGATACGCTAGTCATCCAACGAGCGCCTTGCGCCGACGAGACTTGCCTGATCCTCGAACATTGTGGCGAGCCTCTCCGCCTGATCCGACGCGCTGAGGGCGTCGATGAGCGAGTCGAGGTCGCCGTCGAGAATCTTGGGCAGGTTGTGTAGCGTCATCCCGATGCGATGATCGGTCACGCGATCCTGCGGGAAGTTATACGTGCGTATCTTCTCGCTGCGGTCGCCAGTCTGCACCTGCGAGCGGCGGGCCTCGCCCAAGCTCCGATGCGCGCTTTTGCTGCTCCAAGTCCCACAGCCGCGAGCGTAGAACGCCCATCGCCTTGGCCTTGTTCTTGAGCTGCGACTTCTCATCCTGGCAGGTCACGACCAGCCCAGTAGGCAGATGCGTGATGCGCACCGCGGAGTCGGTGGTGTTGACACTCTGGCCACCATGCCCCGTCGAACGGTACACATCCACGCGGGTATCTTCTGGCTTGATCTCGACCTCAATCTCCTCTGCCTCCGGCAACACGATCACCTTGGCGGTGGAGGTATGGATACGTCCCTGCGCCTCGGTAGCGGGCACACGCTGCACTCGATGCGTCCCACCCTCGAACTTCAGTCGCGAGTACGCGCCGCGCCCATGTACCTCGAAGACAACCTCACGGAAGCCGCCGATGCCGCTCTCATTCGAGTTCAACAGTTCGACGGTCCAGCGCTTCATGTCGGCGTAGCGCATGTACATGCGATAGAGATCGGCGGCGAAGAGTCCCGCTTCGTCGCCACCAGCGCCTGCCTGGATCGTGACGATGGCGTTGCGGTCATCCATCGCATCCTTGGGAACGAGTGCGAGTTGCACGGCGCGGACGAGTTCAGCCTCGCGCTTCCTCAGCGTCTCTAGTTCGTCATAGGCGAGCGCGCGCATCTCCTCGTCCAGCCCCTCGGCGATCATCTGTTCGGTGCCGTCAATCTCCTGACGCACAGCGCGCCAGGCGCGATACTGCGAGACAACCTCTTCGATGCTGGCATGTTCGCGGCCATAGCGCTGTAGCAATGAGGGATCGGCCAGCGTCTCTGGCTGCGCCATGATATCGTTCAGTTCCTGGTAGCGCTGCTCCAGCGCGCTCAGTTTGCGCTCCAGATCGGTCTCATTCATCTCGTGCGGAACTCCTCATCAACCAGCGTGCGCCACATTTTGGCGTCTCAACAGAACCCGCCGCCTGAAAAACACGCGAGTCAGGCGACGCTGGTGATGTTAGTGTCCGTCGCCGATCTCTTCGATGAGGCGCGTATGGCGCTCTTCCCAGCGCGCCTGTAGAAAGGCCAGCGCCAGGCCCGCAAGTAGCGTCCCAATCAGCATGATCTCCATCGTGCTGAGTCGAATACGCGAGCGCGTGGCCATATGATCCATATCCTCTATGTGCGGCAGCATCTCGTGGGCAAAATGTGAACGCCCACCTGATAGTATACCGCAGACGCCACTATGACTGCCTTATGATCCGCGCAGGGCGATAGCCTCGATCTCGACGCGCGCGCCCTTGGGCAATTCGGCGACGGCTATAGTCGAGCGAGCCGGTGGGTCGCGAGGGAAGAACTCGGCGTAGACCTCGTTCATCGCCGCGAAATCGCCCATCGAGACAAGGAAGACTGTCGTCTTGACGACCTGCGCCAGCGAGCTGCCTGCTGCGTTCAACACGCCGCTGAGGTTCTCCAGCGCGCGGCGCGTCTGCGCCTGCACATCACCTTCTACGAGCGCGCCGCTGGCGGGTTCCAGCGCCACCTGTCCAGAGCAGAAGACGAAGCTGCCCGTCGCGATCGCCTGGCTGTAGGGGCCAATCGCTCCGGGCGCGTCCGTCGTACTGATGCGTTCCCGCTGCATAGATATACACCTTTCCGCATGCGCGAATCGTCATGCGCGATTTGTCGCAACCGCGAGCCATTGAAGCGTGTTGGAGCAATAGAGCCACCTAAAGCCACGCCAGTATAGCACGCTCGGCGCGCCTCTTCCGTTTGTCCGGCGCGCAATGGGAGTGATAGAGTGACTCTGGAACCAGATCAGGTCATAGAAATCAAAGTGATTGGGAGATACTAGGCGCCATGCTGGATCAGCGACTTCACGCGCTATTTCAGGCTGAGGGCTTGCTGCGCGCTCGTATCGTCGCCGAGCCTGACGGACGGGCCGTCGAGGAGGTGCGCGCGCCACTGATCCTGCTCGGCCCCGATGATGACGACGCTTATCTCCCACCTTGTCCACCAGCGACAGGCTATCCAGGCAGGCCGATTGAGCAAATGACGCTCGACGACTATCACGTGTTTCTCTATCGGTGGCTTGAAGCTTCGGCGCGGGCTGGCGACCTACGCTGCGTCTATTGCGGCAAAACCTTGCGCGACGACGATGACCTTGCCGATGAAGAGACGTGGGACGCGTTTCTGATCGAGAAGGAGTTGGTCGCCTGGATGGCGGCGCACTTCGATTGCAAGCGCTGGATCGCCAAAAAGCTCAAAGGCATGCACCCCTTCGAGTTGCCGGCGCGCGAACCGCCGATCTACGACCTCTCCACGCTTGATCCAGCATTGACGGAAAGGCCCGACCATGCCGAAGAAGAAGACGTCAACTGAGGCCACCAGCGAAGACCAGGCCGCTGAATCCGTGAGCGCTAGTGACGAGACCTCAATCCGTCGCGCGCCGCCAGACAAGAACGAGATCGCGGGGCTGCTGGATGAGACTGCGACGTTGCTGGAGCTTGACGGCGGCAATCCCTTCGAGGTGCGCGCGTATCAGAACGCGGCGCGGGCTGTCGGCGCGCTGGAAGGTGATATCGAGACGTTGGCGAGCTCGGGGCAGCTCGCCAACACACCTGGACTGGGCAAGACTATCCTCGCGCGCGTCAACGAGGCGCTCACGACCGGACATATCCGCTTTCACGACGAGCTTGCCGAGAAGATTCCCGTCGGCCTGCGCCAGATGACGCGCATTCCTGGCCTCGGAGCCAAGCGCGTCCGCCAGCTCAACAGCGAACTGGGCATCAGCACATTGCAGGAATTGCAGCAGGCAGCGCAGGAGGGCAAGATCGCCTCGGTCAGCGGCTTTGGCGCGAAGTCGCAGGAGAATATCCTCAAGGGCATAGAGTTCCTGCAACAGCACCAGGATCGCTTCCGCATCGACATCGCGGAGGCGCAGGCCGAGGCCGTCGCGGCGGAGTTGCGCGCGTTGTCACAGGTCGTACGCCTGGCGGTCGCAGGGAGCATTCGCCGCCGCCGCGAAACAGTTCACGACATTGACGTCGTCGGCAGCGTGGCGCAGGAAAGCGACCGCGAGCCGATCATGAAACATCTGCTCGGTCTGCCAGCAGTCGCGTCGGTGATTGGGACGGGTGATACCAAGAGCAGCGTCGTCCTGCGCTCAGGCATCGCGCTGGATCTGCGCCTCGTCCTCGACGAGGAATATCCCTACCTTCTGCACCATTCCACCGGCTCCAAGGCGCACAACGTCTCGCTGCGCACCCACGCGCAACGCCAGGACATCAAGATCAGCGAGTATGGCATCTGGAAGGGCGAGGAGAAGATCGCGTGCAAGGACGAGGCCGACTTCTACCACATCTTTGGCATGGAGTTCATCCCACCCGAGATGCGTGAAGATCGCGGCGAGTTCGAGGCGGCGCGCAAGAACGCCCTGCCGGAACTGGTCACTGAGGCTGACCTGAAGGGCATCCTCCACGTCCACAGCACCTGGAGCGACGGCCAGAGTACGATCCGCGAGATGGCCGAGGCGGCGCGCGCCATGGGCGTGTCATACCTCGGCATCTGCGATCACAGCCGCACCGCCGCCTACGCCGGAGGGCTGAGTCCGGAGGCTGTGCGTCGCCAGCAGCAGGAAATCGACGCATTGAACGCCGAGTACGCGGGCGCGTTTCGTATCCTCAAGGGAACGGAGTGCGACATCCTGCGCTATGGCGCGCTGGACTACGACGAGGAGACGCTGGCGTCGTTCGATTTCGTCGTGGCCTCGATCCACAGCCTCTTCAACTTGCCGCCGGAGGAGCAAACACAACGGCTGATTCGCGCGATTGAGAACCCCTACTGCTCGATTCTTGGCCACCCAACAGGGCGCATCCTGCTGGAGCGTGAGGGCTACGCGCCCAACCTGGAGAGGGTGATCGACCGCGCAGGCGAGCTTGGCGTCGCCATCGAGATCAACGCCGATCCGCACCGGCTCGACCTCGACTGGCGCTACCTCCACTACGCGAAAGATCGCGGTATACGCATCCCAATATGCCCCGATGCACACACTCCGGCCGGATTGCGCAACATCCGCTACGGCGTGGGCATCGCTCGCAAAGGCTGGCTCACCAAAGAGGACGTGCTCAACACGCGCGACGCCGACGAGCTACTGGCGTTCTTCGCCGACCAGCGTGCGCGCCGGGCCTGAGAATAAGGCCCATTGATACTACACACTAGGGCGTGGCGTCACCTGGCGCCTGCGCAGGCGCCGTGCGTGGCTTTCTTTTCGGTTTGGCCGGCGCCGGCGCTTCCTCGACAGGCAGCGTCTCGACGTAGGCTTCGAGTTCGGCGCGGTCTTCCGGCGTCAGCGTCACGCCGAACTCGTGCTCCAGCTTGCCCTTGCGCAGCGCCGGCTCCCAGCACGAACGTTTGGCGCAGAGATAGGCGCCGCGACCCGACTTCTTGCCCGTCGGGTCCAGGACGACATGCCCATCGGGCGTGCGCACAATGCGGATCAACTCGCGCTTGGGGCGCGACTCGCCGCAGGCGATACACGTGCGCAGCGGGATATGGCGTGGCTTCGGCCCAGCTTTACGCTTGCGCTGGGGCCGCTGTCCTTGTTCGTTTGTCATAAGACTGCTCATTCCTCGTCGGGATCGGCGCTGGCCGCGACGGCGCTCTGCGACTCCGCGGCGTGCGATTCATCGGGACGGATCACGTCAATGCGCCAGCCAGTCAGCTTCGCCGCCAGACGCGCGTTCTGCCCCTCCTTCCCGATCGCCAGTGAGAGTTGCCGCTCGGGCACCGTCACCAGCGCAGTGTGGTCGTCCTCGCGCAGTTCGACGTTCAGCGGCTTCACCGGGCTAAGCGCATTTGCCACGAACTGCGCCGGGTCAGGACTCCACTGGATGATGTCGATCTTCTCGCCATTCAACTCATTGATGATGTTATTGATGCGGCTACCGCGCACGCCAATGCACGCGCCGATGGGATCAATGTTCTCCTTGCGCGCCCAGACGGCGACCTTCGAGCGGCTTCCTGGCTCGCGCGCGATGGCCTTGATCTCGACATTGCCCTCGAAGATTTCCGGCACCTCAAGCTCCAGCAGCCGCTTGATGATATTGCGATGCGTGCGCGAAAGCAGCGCCTGTACGCCGCGACCGCCGCCCTTGTGTAGGTCGAAGAGGTACAGCCGGACGCGCTGGCCGAGCTTGAAGCGCTCGCCAGGAATCTGCTCGCGGTCCTCCAGCAACCCCTCGACCTTACCCAGATCGAAGATGTAGCCGCCACCACGATCATCACGGCGGATCACCGTGCCGATCACCAGATCGTCCTTGCGGTCGCTGTAGGACTCCAGCAGATAGTCAACCTCGGCCTCGCGAATGCGCTGCAGGACGATCTGCTTCGCCGACTGCGCGGGAATCTTGTTGAAGATCTCCGGCGTCTCGACATCCATCTCCTCGCCGAGCGCCGCATGTGGCTGAAGGCGCTGCGCCTCGCCGAGCGAGATCTCGCGCGTGGGGTCTTCTACTCTGGCGACGACGCGCTTGGCCGACCAGATCATGACGTCGCCGTTCTCCTCGACCTCAATACGAATATTCTCGCCACCGTCGGTACCCTTACGATAGGCGATCAACAGCGCATTGGCGACGGCAGCCATCACCTTATCCTGCGGCAACCCCTTCTCATGGATGAGCTGCGCGACAGCCGCCTGAAATTCGCTCCTCATTGATCCCCTCCAATCCCGCTGCTATACTCCTGGCAAGCGGTTCGGGCGCATTCCGCCCGGCGCATACATGAAGGAAGGCGTGGCTTCGTTCCACGCCTCCCGATACGGCAGCCTCTTCTGGCGAGCGTTGCGGTGCTCGATGTCGTCGTTCTTACCCTATGAGTTCGCTATCATTACGGCGAAAACAACACAAAAACAACAAAAGTGGGGAACCCCCACTTTCAACGCACGTTCGTTTTCAGTTCCCATTCAGTATAACACCGCAACCCCTGTGTAGCAAGGTGAAATACTGGCTGAGGCTGATACACGGCTCATGCGCCGACGATCTCAAACCCCTCTCGAACTACGCTTTCCTCTTGCATCATCTGCGTCATGCGTCTGGTTCAGAATGGCTTGGATGGCCGCGCGTTCGTAACCAGCCGTCTCGTGTCTGTTTGGCGCTGGCGAACGTGTCTTCGAGTGTGACATCCTCATTCGCAATCCGGGCGCGAAGTGAACGCAGTGTCTCGATGTAGGCGTCGAGGCTGGTGAGGAGCGCGGCAGTACTGGCGCCGCAGATGTCAAGCATCATGGCGGGATCACCCGACGCGACACGGGTGGTATCTAGAAATCCTCCCGGCGCTAACTCTCGCGCCACGGGCCAAGATGCGCTCTGCGCCGCCGTCAGAATAAGCCCAGTCGCCGCTATGCGCGGAAGGTGGCTGATGAGCGCAACAGCGGCGTCGTGTTCGGCAGGAGCGAGGAGGAGAGGTGTCGCGCCGAGGCGGCCAATCATCCACGAGAGACGCGCGATCGCCTCTGGCGCGGTGTACGCGATTGGCGTCAGTGGCCAGACGCAGCGTTCATAGAGATCCGCGCGAGCAGCCTCGACGCCAGATCGCTCGCTGCCAGTCATCGGATGACCACCAACGAAGTGACTTGGGTCTGGCAAAGAACGCTCGGCGCACGCGACAAGATGCGCCTTCACGCTGCACAGGTCCGTGATGAGCGCGCCAGACGTGAGATATGGCGCAATCGCGGTGAATAGGTCAGGCGCCGCCCGTATCGGCGCGGCAAGGACAATCAGATCTGCTCCGGCAACCACCTGGGACACATCAGCGCAGGCAATGTCAATTGCGCCACGCTCGCGCGCGTGTTCAGCGACGCCTGGAACGGCATCGTATCCGGTCACCACCCGCGCCACTCCAACCGCGCGCAGCGCTATGCCGAGCGATGCGCCCATCAGTCCCAGGCCGAGAATCGCTACACGCTCAAATGGCTCCTGAGTTGTCGTCATGGTGCGCTGCGCCTCCGCGCATGAACGCAGTATCGCTTCTAACCGCCAAGCTGAATCGGGCGCTACTGGAGCTACGAACTCGCGCCCCACCGCCCGCGCCACTGCCCGCGCCTGCGGCATGAGGTCACGATACTGTTCCAGGGTCAGCGATTGCGCGCCGTCCTTCAGCGCCTCCTCGGGATGTGGATGAATCTCGATGATGAGGCCATCGGCTCCCGCCGCCAGCGCCGCCAGCGACACCGCGCCAACCAGCGAGCGTTTGCCCGTTCCCTGGCTTGGGTCCACGATGATCGGCAGGTGCGAGAGCTGCTTGATCAGCGGCGCCGCGTTGATATCCACCGTATTGCGGGTTGACGGCTCGAAGGTGCGGATGCCGCGCTCACAGAGCATCACATTGGGATTGCCGCGCGCCAAGATATACTCCGCCGCCAGCAGCCATTCCTCAATCGTCGCCGCCATCCCACGTTTGAGCAGGACGGGCGTCTGTGTCCGTCCCACCTCATCCAGGAGGTAGTAGTTCTGCATGTTGCGCGCGCCGATCTGGAGGATGTCGGCGTATTCGCTCACCAGCGCGACATCGGCAGGAGTCATCACCTCGGTGACGACGGCCAGTCCAGTCTCCGCGCGCGCCTTTGCCAGCAACTTCGAGCCCTTCTTCGCCCAGGCCACGAAACCCATACGGCGAGGTGGAGGGCTTGTACGCCCCACCGCGAAGGATGCTAGCCCCCCCCGTCACGCGCGGCATGAGCGGCGGCAAGCAACTGCTCCTCACTCTCGACCGTGCAGGGGCCAGCCATCATCACAACCTCTGCGCCGCCAACACAGACATCGCCCGCTGGCGAAGGTATGCGCACGACGGTGGACTCTGGATGAAACTCACGGCTCGCCAGCTTGTAGGGCTTGGAGACGGGCAAGACCGACTCCACGCCAGCAATCCTCCAGTTGTGCGCCCAGCTCGGGCGTGAGCACGCCAACCGGGCTGGGAACGCCAGTAGGGTCCAACAGGCCCAAGAACGCCGACAATAGTGCGCTCGACCCCTTGCGAAAGATGCGGCGTCAACCCGCGTTCACGTAGAGCAAGGATAAGGCGCGACACATCTTCCTCCGTTGCGTTGGTCCGCATGACAACGATCATTCTGGCGCCCCTCCAATGCTATTCCAGTGACTGCTGTGCGTTCTAACTCATATGCGAATGCTGGACGCAAGATGGCCGCCTCACGCAGGTATACATGGCGTATCTGCTCCTGTGTCTTCTCGGTGTTGACGTGGAGGAGCACGCGAATGCACGAGCCAGCCTCCCGGGACTGCAATCTCACGCGCGCAGAGAAGGGCGACATAGCCCCATCCTATCTCTGCGCCGCCAGCGCCGGATACTCCGCATCCAGATCGTCGGTGACGGTGAAGAACGCGCTGGCGATCTCCTCCATTGGAATCTCGTTGGCTTCAATGAGTCGCCGCAACAACTCCTGCGTCGCGGAACAAATCGCCTCGCGTGTGTTGGCCGTCGCGGTGGTCGCGCCACGGACGCCCCTCGATCTCATACCTCTCCTCCTTCAATCGTTTGTTGTGGCACGGTGGGCTCTCGCGACCAACAAAAAAGCAGAGGTCAGATGACCTCTGCTTACCCTTCGACGTGCGCTGGTGTCTGTCGCCCTGGTTACATGCGCGCCACTCCGCGACTCACCCGCCGAAGGGTAAGCCGGTAATACCAAGCCTCATGGAAATCTGGACGCGCTGTGTTCACCATGCGCATACAATAGCGCCCACCGTTCACTATGTCAAGCGAGGCGGTCA